>JABURP010000040.1 GCA_014762645.1 Crocinitomicaceae bacterium | reverse complement strand
AGGATGGTGTCTATGTATGGCAAATAGAATTCAAGTCAAATACGACAGATAAACGCTATACCTACAGAGGGCATGTTACTGTGTTGAAGTAAGATTAATAAGAAATATATGAGTTGAAAGGTCACCTATGGGTGACCTTTTTTTATATATTGGATATACCATAAAACGCAAAAACTATGGAAACAAAGATCAGTATACCCTCGCCCTGCTCTGAGGACTGGAACAAAATGACACCTACAAAAAAAGGAGCGTACTGTGACAAATGTGCCTTTGAGGTCATTGATTTTACAGAGCAAACCCCTGAAGAAATAAGAGCAACGCTCAAATCTCGAATAGGAAGTAAAACCTGTGCGCATATATCTAAAACTCAACTGGAAATGGTCAATACCAATTTCCATGTCTGGGAAAATCAACCGGTGAGTATTTTTCGAAGTAAATTTCTATACGCATGCTTAATGGTATTTGGATTTTCTTTATTTACTGGTTGTGGTTCTTCTGCTGCTGACGAAGAAGAAAAGGTTGGTATGGTTGAAGAATTTGAAGTAGGAGATGTAGAATATATTGAAGAAGATACTACCGTGCAGTGTGATGATGATCTGATTGATGGTATGATGGATGTCGAAGTAGAATAAGAAAAATGTACATAATTAATAAAAGGTTACTCAAATGGGTGACCTTTTCTTTTTTTAGGGATACATAATCAAAATTCAGATTATGAAAACAGAAAATCAGAAAAGAAAAAATGTGCAGACAATGATGTTTGCCGCAGTAATGCTTGTTGGAATGTCATTTTTCACAGCATGTAACTCAACTTCTGAAGATGAGGACACCACAGAAAATGATCCAAAGATTGAAACGGATTCAACTACTGTGATAGAAGAACCTGTAGATTCAGTTGATACTACAGACTCTACAGAAGTTGAAGATATTATTGAAAACGAAGTTTCAGAGTAAACCTATTCAATAATTTCAAACATGGATTTGGCGGTTGATCGATTATATCGGTTAAAGTGCCACCATTCTGTCTGGATATTCCAGAAACCACCGGCGCGCATAGTTTCCCGCAATAATTGCCGATTTTCAATTTGTTGGAGACTAAGCATACCGGAATCTAAATATGCCTGTTCGTATCGCGGATAGGCTATTTTTCTTATATCATCATAACCGGCACCCATGTCAAGTGGTGTTCCATCCAGATAAGCAATGGTGAGGTCTACGGCACAACCGTAGTTGTGTAAAGATCCATTGGCAGGATTTGATACAAACTTAACCTTTTCACCAATTGGCATATCCAAAATGTCCCACATGTATTGTTGAACAGACCTGGGACGTACCGCATCATATACCAATAAGGTTAAACTTGAATCTTTTTCTTTTAGATAGGCCTGACACTTTGATAAGTCTTCGGCTACTGAAGGTTGTAAGTAGGCACGCGTCATGTGTCCGTAAACATCTTTTTCCATGAAATTATCCGTAGTGGTATATTTTAATTCTACCAAAATGGAGGAATCAATGTCCTGAATATTGACTAAACCTGCGTCGATTATATTTTGTTCCAGTGTATCCACAATATATTCTTCTACTGCAACGATTGTGTCTTCTTCTATGACAGTAGAAGTATCTACTAATTCTTCCGTCTGCTCTACAGTATTTTCACTACTTTCACTTCCCTGACAACTTATCAGTATAATAGCTGAGATATAAAAAAGATGTTTCATGCCTGGAGCTGAAAATTCAAATATACCGAATTTGATTATGATGGTTCGTCCAAAACATTTTGGATTTAATCCTGAAACGGCTCAGTCAAATAGTTTTCAGCAAAAAATTGATGTAAAGGATGTTGTGTCAAAGGCCCAGGGGGAATTTGACGAAATGGTGAACGTCTTGCGATCAAAGCATATTGAGGTAAAGGTATTTGAAGACCAGGAAATAGTGGTTCCGGATGCTGTATTTCCAAATAACTGGATTTCGCACCAACCTGATGGCAAACTGATTGTTTATCCAATGCTGACACCTAACAGAAGGGCAGAAGTAAGGTCGGATATTATTGACTGGTGTGTCAACACACTTCATCCATCTGAATTAATTGATTTAACTCCAAACGTAGGTGATGATGCCTTTTTAGAAGGAACGGGATCAATAGTATTTGATCACATACACAAAACGGCGTATGCCTGTATATCTCCCAGGACCAATTTGAAATTGTTATCAGAATTGATGAATAGAGTAGGATATAAAACTATTAGCTTTGAAAGCGTTGATCAGTATGGTGAAAGAATTTATCACACCAATGTAATGATGAGCATGGGTAGAAACCTGGTGTTGATTTGCCTGGATTCTGTTGAAAATATTCTTGAACGATCTATGTTAAAAGAGACTCTTGAGAAGTCCGGAAAGGAAATAATTGAATTATCCTATCAGCAAATGAATGCGTTTGCCGGTAATGCTTTTGAAGTTTTAAGTAAAAATGGGAATTATTACTATGTAATGAGTGAAACCGCTTTTGCAGTGCTAACACCGAATCAGAAGGATACAATTTCCCAAAAATCTGAAATTCTAAATGTCAAAATTCCAACAATTGAACAAGTTGGTGGTGGTAGTGCCCGTTGTATGATGGCCGGGTTTTTTAATTACCCCAGATAGAATACCATTCCGTAACGCAGATATAAAGGAATATTTCCGAATAATTTTGGCAACGGATTATTGACATCATTTACAAAATCATACATCAATAATATCTGATAGTATGCTTTACCCATTCCACCGGCATAGCCCAAGCCCGACATAAATGCCGGAACGTTTGCCCGGTCACCTGAGTAAAGTGTCGTGAAATCTTCCGCATTATAAACATCAAATTCGGTTTGTAAAAGGATGTAAGGAAATACCGGTGGACGCCAACGTGCAAAAATACCGCCTCCAAATGAATGAGAAGATAAACTGCTGCCATTGGTGAAATTCACGCGATATAACTGGTACATGGTGGATACACCTGCTGAAATTCCCTGCCAGATCTCATATCCTGCCAGTGGTGCAATATAAAGATAGGTTTGAGCACCAAAGCTTAATGAAAGATCACCACCTACATAGATGTGCTTTTTAAGCTCATAGGTATCAACTTTCTGCTCCTTTTCTGTTGTGTCTGAAGCCTCATCCATATCGTACTGGCCAAAACTAATTGTGGAGACGATCAGAAATAGTATAAACAATAATTTATTCATGTAAAATGCTTAATAAGGTTTCTTCATGGATATCGTGATTTCCATTAAAATTAAGCATTTCAAACGGTATATTCATTTGATTTAACTCGTGGAAATGCTCGTGGACTTTATCAGGAGTGTAATACTCATCTTTCGTGCCAAAAACAAAGTAATTGGTAGAATTGTTGAATTTTTCACAATATTGTCTGTCCATGTCTGGTGGAAAAACGGTTGCCCACAGTATAAAACGATCAAAAGTGTGTTTTCCGTATGCCAACCATCTACTAGCAGTGGCACCACCCTGAGAAAATCCCAACAACGTTATACTTTTGAACTGAGTTTTATCTTTTAAATTCTCCAATAATGTATCGAGGAAATTCACATAATTCTGTATGTCTGTGAGCCTATCTTCTTTTGTCATCCAGGAAGCACCTACGCGTCCATTGGTGCCGGATTGATAGAAACGGTGCGGACCTTCCGGACAAATCACCACGTATTTTTCGGTATCTACACCATGAAATTTCCGAATAAAATATTCAGCCAGGTACCCATAACCGTGCAGAGCGATTAGTAAGTGTTTACCGTCCTCCAGTTCTCCTAAAGAGAAGTAGCGGCCACGGGTTCGATAACTAATATGTGTCTCACTTGTTTTCATCTATAAATGCGCTCGCTTTACTCATTACGATCGCTGTTTGTTCTTTAAATGGTGCATGTCCGCAGTTATCAGGGGTCAACGTTTCTACTGCACCCTCGACTCCCGAAACTATTGCATTTACCTGTTTTAACGTACCATAGTTATCATTCTTACCCTGAATAACCAGAACAGGTACCTTTATATTAGTCAATAGATTTGTAATATCCCAGTTTTTGAAGGACGGATCTAACCAAATGTCGTTCCAGGCGTAAAAAACTTCTTTGTATCGGTTGCCGTGATATTTCTTTAACCCTTCCATTTTACCTTCCTTTAACCAGGGTCGTGCTTCCTTCACTCCCTGTATGGTTTCCGCTTCATTAAATACGTGTGCTGCTTCTGTAATAACCATCTTTGCTTTACCGGGATTTTGGCCAGCGTGGATCAAGGCAATAGAACCACCATCTGAATGACCATATAATATAGGGTTGTTAATAGTAAGATGATTCAGAAGATACTCCAACTCTTCAGCTGCCTGATGAAGATAATTTTTATCGCGATTTAAGAGTGAACCGGGAGATTTTCCGTAGCCGGATCGATCATAAATAACTCCCTTTAAATTATTCTGATTACAAAGCTTTTCAGGGTAGTCTTTCCACATTTCAACACATCCCAGGCCTTCATGTAAGAACACAACTACCTGGTCTGAATCAGGATCCCCGACCTCTACCCAATTGAGATCCATGGGTACAGTTATGATTTCAGGCGTTCAGAATATTCACCAGTTCGCGTGTCTACTTTTATCTGATCACCTGTGTTAATGAACAAAGGAACGCGAATTTCTGCTCCTGTATCTATGGTAGCTGGTTTTAAAGTATTGGTAGCAGTATCTCCTTTCACACCTGGCTCAGTGTAGGTTACTTCGGCCTCAATAAATGGCGGAAGTTCAACCGTAAGTGGCAATTCTTCGTCAGCCTGGAACACAATGGTACAAATAACACCTTCTTTCAAGAATTCAGGGTTATCTATCATGTTTTTATTGATGAAAACCTGTTCGTAGTTTTCGGTATTCATGAAGTGATATCCTTCGCCTTCCTGGTACAGGTATTGATATGAACGTGTTTCGATTCGGACTACATCAATTTTATGTCCGGCAGAGAAGGTGTGTTCTATCACCTTTCCTGATTCAATAAATCTTACTTTAGATCGCACAAATGCAGGACCTTTGCCTGGTTTTACATGTTGGAATTCAACTATAGTACAAAGTTTTCCGTTCAGATTCAGGCACAAACCGTTTTTGATGTCTGATGTAGTAGCCATAAGTTTATTTTACATAGGACCTTTAATAATTCCGCGGTCCGATATTTTTATAAAATTCAGGATTTTTTCTTTTATCTCTCCGTCTTCAACTTCAGCTTCTATAGCTGCTGTACCTGCGGAGATAGTATTATTCATAACGAAAAGCTGTCGATAAGCATCTTCAACAATCTTAATCTGATCATCTGTGAAACCTCTACGTCTCAATCCGATTGCATTAACACCTGCAAATGTGATAGGTTCTCTGGCTGCACGTATGTATGGAGGCACATTTTTCCTAACCAGGGTTCCTCCTGCTATAAATGCGTTCTCACCAATTCTAATAAATTGTTGTGTACCTACTTTACCTTCAAGAATTACGTAATCTTCCAGGATGTTGTGACCTGATAATCCGGTATAATTAGCTAAAATACAGTGGTTTCCTATCTGGCAGTCATGTGCTACGTGTACATAACCCATTAGAAGACAATTATTACCAACTGTGGTTTTCATTTTATCTTCCGTTCCCCGGTGGATAGTAACACATTCACGAATGACTGTGTTATCACCGATTTCAGTTGTGGTATATTCTCCTTTGAATTTCAGGTCCTGTGGAACCGCAGAAATCACCGCACCTGGGAAAATCCTGCAATTTTTTCCAATCCTTGCACCTGGATATATGGTTACATTAGGTCCGATATGTGTATCGTCTCCAATTACAACGTCTTCATAGATAGTTGTAAACCCTTCAATGGTTACATTATTTCCAATTTGTGCTTTTGGATGTACTTGTGCAAGATTGCTAATCATTCGGTTCTATCTTTTACTATCTGCGCCAGCATATCTGCCTGCATGACAGGTTTTCCATTTACGTAGGCAGTTCCTCCCATGTTTACCAATCCTCTACGAATAGGAGAGAGTAGTTTTAATTCAAATACGACGGTATCTCCAGGGCGAACCATGTTTTTAAATTTCACGTTGTCGATTTTCATGAAATACGTAGAGTAGAGGTGGGGATCTTCAACTTTACTTAGGGCAAATACTCCACCGCATTGCGCCATTGCCTCAATTTGCAGTACTCCCGGAAATATTGGGTTCCCTGGGAAATGACCGGTGAACTGAGGTTCATTCATGGTAATGTTCTTGACTCCAATTATGGTATCATCTGTGATTTCCATTACCTTATCGACTAATAAAAATGGATATCTGTGCGGCAACATTTTTTCTATATCCACAGTATTGTAAAGTGGTTCTTTTTCAAGATCAAATGTTTTACCTTGAGTTTCCTGTTTTTTTATTTGTTCTTTCAGCACCTTGGCAAACCTGACATTTCCACTATGTCCTGGGCGGGCAGCAAGAATGTGTGCTCTAATGGGTCTGCCAACCAGTGCAAGGTCACCTACAATATCCAGTAACTTGTGTCGGGCAGGTTCGTTTTCATACACTAATGCCGTATTATTCAAGGTTCCTATACCTTCGTAAGTTACCGACAGGTTTTCTTTCCCTAATTTTTTCGCCAGTTGTCCTAATTCGTCCGGTGAAATATCTTCTCTCTCTACAAGCACAATTGCATTGTCAAGATCTCCACCTTTGATAAGGTTGTTGTTAGCGAGATGTTCAAGTTCTCTTAAAAAACAGAAAGTACGACAGCCGGCAATTTCTTTTTCAAAATCCTCAATTCTCAGCATACTTGCATGCTGTGTTCCCAGCACTGGAGAATTGTAATCTACCATTACGGTCACCCTATAGTTATCGTCAGGAATAGCAAGAAACTCGATACCTTTTTCGGTGTCTTCCCATTTTACATTCTCACTGAGTTCAAAATATTCTCGTTCACCATCTTGCTCTTCCAGTCCTGTTGCTTTTATAGCTTCAATAAACAACTTAGAGCTTCCGTCCATAATTGGAACCTCAGGCCCATCCAATTGAATAAGAGCATTATCTACCTGTAAAGCGTAAAGCGCGGCTAAAACATGCTCAGTAGTGTAAACTTTGGCACCATTTTCTTCAAGGGTTGTACCTCTTGCAGTAGAAACCACATTATCGGGATCTGCCTTTACAACAGGTTCGCCGTCCAGGTCGACGCGTTGAAATTTATATCCGTGCTTCACCGGTGCCGGCAAGATGGTTAGGTTAACCTTTTCACCTGTATGCAACCCAACACCACTGAGTTTAACCTGGCCTTTTACGGTTTTTTGCTTTTCAGCCATTCGATTTGTTCTTTTCCTTTAATTGATTGAGTTCGTTTTCAAGCTCTCTTAGCTTATTCAGAATAAATGGGAGACGTCTGAATCCCATGTACGCTTTTTTATAATCTTCTGCTTCGTAAGCAGGTGATCCCAGAACGATCTCACCTTCTTTACGGATGGTTTTTCCTACACCCGATTGCGCTCCGATTTTAACTTCATCCGCTATTTCAATATGCCCGACAATGCCCACCTGGCCACCAATCATGATGTTTTTTCCAAGCTTCGTTGATCCTGCAATTCCTACCTGGGCAGCCATAACGGTATTTTCTCCAACGATTACGTTATGTCCAATTTGTACCAGGTTATCTAGTTTTACTCCTTTTTTAATAACCGTTGAACCAAGTGTAGCTCTATCTACAGTAGTATTAGCACCAACACTTACGTGGTCTTCAAGTATCGTATTTCCAATTTGTGGAACTTTCTCGTAATTATTATCCGAATTCGGCGCAAATCCAAAGCCATCTGCTCCTATAATTGCTCCGGAATGTAGTGTACAGTGCTTACCGATTATACATTCCCTGTATACATGAACACCACTATAAATAGTTGTTCCGTCACCTACGGTTACATTATCACCGATATACGAATTAGGGTAAACCTGTACGTTATCACCAATTACTGCACCATCAGATATGTAGGCAAATGCTCCTATGTAACAATCTTTGCCCACTTTTGCGTTTGGCGAAATGTACGCCAACTCTTCAATTTTTGGTTTTTTGGTCACCGCCTGATCATACATCTCCAATAACTTGGCAAAAGCCGAATAAGCTTCTGGTACCTTAATAAGTGTACAGCTTTCAGGTAATTGTTGTTGCGGTGTAAAATCTGAGTTTACAATCACAATAGATGAACCAGTAGAATAGATATGCTCTTCATATTTCGGGTTGGCAAGAAAAGACAATGTACCGGGCTTACCATCTTCAATTTTAGATAATCCAGTAACAGCTGCGCTTGCATCCCCGACTATTTGGCCGTTTAGGAGATCGGCAATTTGTTGAGCAGAGAATTCCATTGTGTCAAAAATAGTAATTAAATACCGGGGCGTTTACATAGAATAACGAAGTTTTCAACAAATCGTTTGAAAAAAAGACGAATCATTCTTATGGGCTAGTTAATGTTGTAATAACATAGACAAAATTTCTCTACAGGCTTTGATAATGCTGAGATATTCAAATTATCAGATGCCATTGCAATATCCTGAAGTTTTCCGTTTCTTGACAGGATTAAAATTTGCTTAAATTTTTCGTTGTAGGCGTTGTTGACCAAGATCTCATTTTCTACGAAATAATCAATCTCATCTTCAGATATACCAAGGGTTTTAATGACACCCAATTTTATTTCCTCAATCCGCTTGTTATCTGCTGGTTCTTTAGTGATTTCTGTTTTAAACAGATTTCTTGAAACGATATTCCTGCAAAGAATGGATAAGATCTTGTCTTCTGAGTTTTGCCAGACTTTAATTGCAGAGATCAGGTCACTATCGTCAATCATGGCAAATTTTGCTAGTAATTGAGGATCTGACCTAAAATTGTCAATCCTATAGTTTTTGACCAAAAATTCTTTTAAATATGGGCTTGAAAAGAGTTCGATACCCTGAGCAAACAAGAAATTAGCCCGCTTCAAAATTTTAATAAGCATATGCTCCGAAGACACTACCGTTTTATGCATGTAAACCTGCCAATACATAATCCTTCTGGCAGATATGAAATTTTCGATAGAATAAATACCTTTTTCCTCCACCACAAGTCTTTCCTCCACTACGTTCAACATGGTAATAATTCTGTCGCTTCCCACCACACCTTCAGATACTCCTGTAAAAAAACTGTCGCGTTGCAGGTAATCCAATCGGTCCATATCTAACTGGCTACTCACTAATTGATGCAAAAACTTCTTTGAATAGTTATTTGTAAAGATTTTTATCGCCAAATCTAACTGCCCGTCAAATTCTTTGTTGAGTTTATGCATAAACATCAGTGACATTTCTTCGTGGTTCACTGATTCGAGAAGCGAATGTTCAAGTGTATGTGAAAAAGGACCGTGGCCTATATCATGAAGCAGTATAGCCACTTGTGCGGCGAGCTTTTCCTCTTCAGTTATCTCCACACCTTTCTTGGTTAACACGTTGATAGCTTGTGACATCAAATGCATGGCGCCCAGTGCATGATGAAACCGGGTGTGGTTTGCACCTGGGTACACTAGCTGAGACATTCCTAATTGACTAATTCTCCTTAATCTCTGGACATAAGGATGTTGAATCAGGTCGTAAATAAGATCATGCGGAATTGTAATAAAACCATGAACCGGGTCGTTAATGATTTTTCTTTTATTGGAAGTACGACTTTGCAAACTCAATTGATTAATTTAACAGCTAAATTACAGAAATTATGGAAGCCAGAATACTTTGGGCAGATGACGAAATTGACTTATTAAAACCACATATATTATTCCTTGAAGAGAAAGGGTTTACAATTGACACCGTAAATAATGGGTCAGATGCTGTGGAAATGTCACGTGAAAACCACTATGACATTATCTTTCTTGATGAAAATATGCCCGGGTTAACTGGTCTTGAAACATTATCTAAAATTAAAGAAAGCAACTCCTCCGTACCGATTATTATGATCACAAAAAGTGAAGAGGAGCATATTATGGAAGAAGCGATTGGTGGTCAAATATCTGATTATCTAATCAAACCGGTAAACCCCAATCAGATTCTTCTTTCCTTAAAGAAAAATCTTGATTCAAAAGATTTGGTAAGTCAGAAAACAACTTCAGATTATCAGATGGAGTTTCGCCAAATTGGAATGCAACTAAATGACCGCTTAAATGCCAAGGAGTGGACGGATGTTTATGACAAACTCGTGAAATGGGAACTGAAATTGGAAGATTCCAGGGATGATGGAATGAAAGAAGTGTTTGCCATGCAAAAAAAAGACGCAAACACTCAATTTTGCAGATATATAGACAACAATTATCGCGCGTGGTTGCAAGGAGATGAAGCTGCACCGTTACTCTCTCATAAGTTATTGTCTGAACGCTTAATGCCCAGACTAGGGAAAGAACCTATTTTTTTGTTGGTTATTGACAATTTGCGGTATGATCAGTGGAAAGTGTTGCAACCTATGATCAGTGAATTTTTTAATGTAGATAAGGAAGAGCTATTTTATTCGATTCTACCCACTGCTACTCACTACGCCAGAAATGCTCTATTTGCAGGATTAATGCCGCTTGAAATAGAGAAAAAACACCCGAATCTTTGGTTAAATGAAAACGAAGAAGGTGGGAAAAATATGCATGAAGAGGAGCTTTTACAGGCTAATCTTGATCGTCACGGAAAGAGAGATATTAAAATGTCTTACAACAAAGTTATCAAGTTGGATTTTGCTAAAAGGCTCGTTGACCGATTTAACGAGTTAACTAAAAATGATCTGAACGTTGTGGTGTATAATTTTGTGGATATGTTATCTCACGCACGCACAGAAATGGAGGTTATCAAGGAATTAGCAGATGATGAGCCAGCATACAGATCATTGACGGTTTCGTGGTTTAATCACTCACCTTTGAAAGAATTACTGAAAAAAATAGCGCAACAGGGTATTAAAACCATCATAACTACTGACCACGGTACGATTCGGGTTGACAACCCGGTTAAAGTTCAGGGAGATAAAAATACGAACACAAATCTTCGTTACAAGGTGGGAAAAAACCTCAACTACAATGAGAAAGAAGTGATTATTTCCAGCAATCCGGAAGATATAATGTTGCCAAAAGAAAATGTAAGTTCTCAGTTTATTTTCTCCAAAGAAACGGACTTTTTTGCATACCCGAATAACTATAATTACTACGTCAATTATTATAAGGATACCTTTCAACATGGCGGGGTATCACTAGAAGAAATGATTATTCCATGGGTAGAACTGAGTCCAAAATAAACATGAAAATCACCGTAGCTTCGCTTTCTGAATTACCTGCAGCAGCAGAAGCGGTCCTTAAGTTTTTAAAGGATCACGACAGAAAATTTGTGATCTTCAGAGGTGATATGGGATATGGTAAAACCACGCTCATTAACGAACTGCTAAAGCAGATGGGTGTTGAGGAAGCGGGTTCATCTCCCACATTTTCTATTTTGAATGAATATTTTTCAGTAAATTATGGAATCATTTTCCATTTTGACTTCTATCGTATTGAAGATGAAATAGAAGCTTATGATATTGGTATTGAAGAGATTTTTGAAGAAGATGCATATATTTTTATTGAGTGGCCAGAAAGAATTGAGAACCTTCTATCTTCAGATATCGTATGTTTGACAATAAGACTTGAAGAGAAGACAAGAATATTTGAATTAGAAGTACTATGACAGATCCGGAGACGCTGAAATCACTCATGAAAGAAGGGGCCCTCTTACCGCAAGAAGAGATGTTGGCCATTGGGAGAAAAAAAGGCAAGTTGATGATAGGTATTCCAAAAGAAACGACGTACCAGGAAAACCGGGTGGCACTTAACCCGGATGCTGTTCAGTTTCTTGTGAACAATGGTCACCAAATTGTGGTAGAGACAGAAGCAGGTAAGCAGGCAAGTTACGAGGATGTGGATTATTCGGAGGCAGGTGCAATTATCGCTCATGATAAAGAAGAGGTATTTAAAGCGAATATTATTCTAAAAGTAGCACCTCCAACGGAGGAGGAAATCAACATGATGCCGGGTAACCAAACCCTTATCTCTGCTTTACAACTTACGTTACATCCTAAAAAGACACTTACTTCTTTGATGAGTAAGAAGATTACAGCAATTGCATGGGATTATATTCAGGATGAACATGGTATTTACACTGTGGTTAGAGCTATGGGTGAGATTGCTGGAAACACGTCTATTTTAATTGCATCCGAACTGTTATCAAATTATAAAACCGGTAAAGGTATCATGCTAGGTGGTGTAGCGGGTGTGCGACCTACTGAAGTGGTGATCCTTGGAGCCGGAACGGTAGGAGAATATGCGTGTAGAGCAGCATTAGGTTTAGGTGCATCCGTAAAAGTATTTGATAATTCCATATCCAAATTGCGGAGAATGCACAATGATCTTGGTACTAGAGTATATACTTCAGTGATTCAACCAAAGTTGTTGGAAAAAGCAATTATGCGGGCAGATGTCGTTGTTGGTGCAGTTCGCGCCAGTTTGGGACGAACCCCATGCATTGTTACGGAACATATGATAGAAGGCATGAAAGCCGGTTCAGTTGTGGTAGATGTGAGCATAGATCAGGGAGGGTGTTTTGAAACTTCCAGATTGACCAATCATGATGCCCCAACATTTGTGAAACACGGTGTCATCCACTATTGTGTGCCTAATATTGCATCCCGGGTTTCAATGACCGCCTCTATAGCCCTGAGTAATATTTTTTCTCCATTGTTACTGGAAATGGGAGAAATGGGTGGATGCAGGGATATGATCAAGAAAAATCCTGGTTTCAGAAGTGGCGTTTATATCTATCAGGGAAAGCTAACCTCAGAAATTCTCGGAAGAGTCTTTGATATTCCTTACAAGAATATTGAGTTATTGTTAGCAGCATTATAGCTATTGCTTACCAGGCAAACAATGGCAATGAAGCCATCAAATCCTTTACATCAGATTTGATTTCCTGTAACACAGATTCATTCTCTGCATTCTCAATAACCCGGTCAATAAACTCAACCATTTGTGGAATCTGTTCTTCAGTAATACCCCGCGTCGTGATCGCGGCGGTTCCGATCCGAATTCCAGAAGTTACAAATGGTGATTTGTCATCAAAGGGAACCATATTTTTATTGACGGTAATATCTGCTTTACCAAGAGCATTTTCAGCATCCTTCCCCGTAATATTCTTAGATCGTAGATCAATAAGCATGGAGTGGTTATCGGTACCTCCAGAAATAATTTTATAGCCTTTTTCAACAAGCTTTTCAGCCATGAGACGTGCATTGGCTATAACCTGTTCACCATATTTTTTGAAATCGTCTGATAATGCTTCCTGAAAGGCCACTGCTTTTGCTGCAATGATATGTTCCAATGGACCGCCCTGACTTCCTGGGAACACAGCTGAATCCAACAGCGAACTCATCATTCTCAAGTCACCCTTTTTTGTTTTTATTCCAAACGGGTTTTCAAAATCATGTCGCAACATGATAACACCACCTCTTGGTCCCCTCAAGGTTTTGTGGGTAGTGGTTGTAATGATATGGCAATGTTCAAACGGATCATTCAACAGTCCTTTTGCAATTAGTCCTGCAGGGTGAGAGATGTCTGCTAGAATAACAGCTCCACAAGCATCTGCGATCTGTCTGACTCTTGCATAATCCCAATCTCTTGAGTATGCTGATGCGCCTACGATTATTAGCTTTGGTTTTTCGGCCATTGCAATCTGCTCCATTTGGTCGTAATCAACCAACCCTGTTTCTTTGTTTACACCGTAAAAGAAGTTTTCAAATCTTTTTCCTGAGAAGTTAACTGGTGATCCATGTGTAAGATGGCCACCATGAGAAAGGTCAAATCCTAAAATTTTATCTCCGGGATCTAAACATGCCAGAGTTACGGCATAATTAGCTTGTGATCCTGCGTGAGGTTGCACATTGGCCCAGGTTGCATTAAATAATTTTTTAAGACGCTCAATGGCTAAATCTTCTACCTGATCTACTACTTCACACCCTCCGTAATAACGTTTGTGTGGTAATCCCTCAGCATATTTATTCGTGAGGATGGACCCCATGGCCTTCATAACCTGGTCGCTCACATAGTTCTCAGAAGCAATTAGCTCAATGCCATCAGTCTGGCGTTTTCTTTCTTGTTCAATTAAATCGAAAATTTTAGGATCGGGCGTCATCTTTATAGTTTTGTACAAATTTATAATTCCTGCTCATTCTTTGACACTTGCGGTAAAAATTTGAATACAATAGCAAGAAGCATTAACGGCATAAAGGATTGAGCTAATCCCATTAATGTTCGAATGACTGCATATAATTCTATTGGATATCCGGCCAACACATAAGGTACATACAGGATTCCAGAAATAACCAGCAATGCACCAAAAACTAATAACGTTATTTTATTATAGAGTTTATTCCCAAATGCCAAACGAATAATGATCCATGTGAGTGATGTGAATAAGGCAACGAAAATGATGGTCAATACCCATTTTAATATTACAATTTCGCCAACTGTCCAATCTAGTAGGAAATTAAATTCGTCCCTTGCTGCATTTCGACGGGCAATTGTTTTTGTCAAATGAATCCAGTTGATATTCACAAAAAGATATTCCCTGAGAAATCCCAGAAGTACAATTATGCTTGAAAGAAATATGATTTTACTTTTTCTGGGCATAGTGGCTGAATTTTTTGGCATACCAGTACCACAGTGCGAAAATAATTCCGTACACAAATATGGTGAACGTATAAAGATGGTTAAAATCCAGGTAATCAGGATGGTAATTATTAATCAGGGTCAATGAGCAAACACGTATAACATTTGCCAAGTGTACTATTAAAAGACCTAATGGAATAAACCAGAGTTTGCTCTTCCAGGACCCCGGGAAAACCAGTATGAATATAGAGAAGATTGCAAAGAGTTTGAATCCGTTGCACTCATCACCGAGTAAAATAGGCCTTAGGTCACCTTCGGCCATCACAATCACCACGTGGTCACTTTCTATTTCTATCATGGTTTGAAAACCGATCCAATCAAGAAAGTTTTGTGATAACCAAACAATGTTGTAGTTCAGCAGGTAGTCCCAGTTTGTATAAGATTTGATGAGCAGATAGTAAATGAGAAGCCACACGACGTACAGCACTCCTCCAAGGAGCAGAAATCGTACTATTTTACTATCAAGAAGTTTCCGCATTAAAAAAAAGTAGAACTATTCTGTTCTACTCTCAATTCTGTGATTATAAATCATCCTAATTCCCAATAAAGTACCGGCGGCTATTAGGAATACAATACCCCCGTCAATCGGAATACACTCTGGATCCCAGCAAGGGGGGTCACCACCACCTCCGCCACCCGGTGGTCCGCCACCCGGCGGTTGTGCAAATACAACTGCACTTAACATTGTGAATAGTGCTGATAGTATCAACACCATTACGTTATTTTTTAAATTTCTTTCTCTCATCAATCAACGCTATAATTACGGCTAAAATACGAGTTTTTTCGTAATTCTTTGCCCATTAATGTTGACGCATAAAATTCTTACACCTTTCACATCAGCAGGAATCGTGATTAAATTACTTCCCTCAACCAGACTGGTTAATTCAAAATATCTCTCAACTTGACCAAGGGCATTAATTAATGTGATCTCTGCATTTTCAATGCCTGAATCTGTTATACGTATGTCAACTACATGATCCATTTGTACAAATGAAATGCCATTATTGTCATCTGAAATATTCAGGTATCCTGTATCTTCACTATCAGAAACCTCTGAGTTGGATAAAATCAAGGTCAGTCTTGAATCATGAACACCTACTTCACTGTAGAAAACGTAGTTTTCGTCTTTGAGATCAATCATATCTCCAGTCTCACTGTCATATAGGTAAACATAACTATAATCATTAAAGTTGGCTATGTTACTCGCTTCAATCGTATAATACCCTTCATTTAAAATGTTTATATACACTGGCACAGCTTTGTCAAGTCGATTTTGTTCCAGGTAACTTTTTCTAACGAGTTCTCCTGAAGTTTTGAATGCAATTGATGGCGCTTTTTGATCAGGTAGTTCTAAATGCATGACATCCAATTCATCCAATCCATCCAAAGTTGAAACAGATGCATCAATATTTGCAATACAAGAATATAAACTACTATTTTCTTTCAGTGTTAAATAAAGTGAATAGTCTGGCTTTTCCTGAGTTTTGAATGTTGCATCTGCATTTTCCACCTTCATTCCTTCAGTAAAGGATATGGTACCTGGTCCCATCATCCAAATAGCCTGACCCATTGCAACGTAGCCATCAGCCAGTTCAGGTGTACTTGCACTACCTGAAGCTCTGTCGTACCATTGGTATCCACCTATAGCAGCATCATATACATAGTAGTACTGTCCTACTCCTGAAAAGGTTAAATCGTCAAAATCAATTGGGCAAGCGTAAGGATTACCCTTAATTTCCCAGTTACCTGAAACTGATTCATCCAGTGTTCCGGTTCGTAAAGTCCCAGTTGTGTTCAAGGTTGTACCTGTAAAAGTTGAAAGATCATCACCACAATATACTTCGTATCCAGTGGCATTTGTTATTGGATCATTAATTGATGAAATATCCAGCGTAGTATTGTTTTTATACCTCCTAATTGAAACAAAGCAACCGTTACTTCCATAAGCACATCCATCAGGGCAGTCTGTACAGCTAATGGAAAGATCTGGATCCCAGTCATTAAAATCAGCCCCCATAACAGGTGATGCTATATTTCTCCAGTCAGAATTTCCGCCTTCTAAAAATCTTCGTACTGTAAATTCTCCAGTGAAAGAACATCCACCACCAGTCATACCAACTCTACCACCAGTTGTCGCAGAGGTTGAATTAATAATAAACGGACTTGATACAATTACATTTCCGGATGTTGGTGTCATCAACCCATTTAGTGTAAATGTGCCATTAACAAAATTGACATCACTCGGAACAGTATTGTTAATTATAAGATCATTAAAAGTTATACCATTAGCCCCGGCATCAACTGTTTGCTCCTGTGTTCCTATTAGTGAAACACTACCGTCGGTAAAATTGGCAGTACCATCATTGTCAAACGATCCCAGGATATCAATATTCACAGTAGAATTCATGGCTAAAGTACTTGTTGGATCAATGTAAAGTGAATCACACTCAGCATTAACATCAACCGTTACTGTATGTCCTGGATCTATAAAAACATCATCATTGGAGGTAGGGATACATGTGCAGTCCCAGGTTGCAGTGTTACTCCAGTTACCAGAAGTAATGGAGTGAATATCCAAGGTTTGTTCAACTCCACAAAGCGTAAAGTAATCTCCATCAGAAAAGTCATACGTAAAACTCACAGTTTGCGTACCACCGTCATAAGTCCCTGAAACTATTGTTGCATCTGAAAAGTTACCATCCGTATCAACGAGTAGTCTATAAGTAGCACCAGCAGCAAAATTATTTCCTCCGGTTAAATGATACGTTACATTGACCGTTCCTACATCATTGGTTTCTCCTGCTCTCCATGTTCTAGTCCATCTCTTTGAACCTGACAATGAAGCTGGAATATCAGCAGTGGTAAATGAACTCAAAGCATCATTTGTATGGCCACAAAAAAGGTGATCACCGGTTGTAAGTGCTGTAGGATTTGAAATTTGCAATACGCCTGCGCCTTTTGAATCCGTATGCGTATCAAAGCCGTTATCTCCGATTCCAATAACTCCTACATTGTGCGTAGCTTCATACGCGTAACGATCAACTGGAATTGAAAGTCCGTATTTTGCACCAAGATAATTTTCTACAATCCTTCTCTCCAGTATATTCAAGTCTGTGTTGAATACAACAATTTCTGCAATAAATCCATCAAGAAGGTAATTGGTTACATTATAATTGTACGTGCCAACACGAATTAGATTGTGACCAGACTGAGCTGTATAGGGTGTCGAATTGGTTCCCATTAAATTTCCCTGACTGTATACCTGTGTTCCTGCACCTCTATAGTGAGTTGATGTAAAAGTAGGAGTTCCGGTTCCGCCAATCCACATGGCATACTTGTTAGTAGGGCTTTTGTGCTTACATACCAGGCGGTCATTTCCGGGGTCGTATATCATCCATTTATCAAGTTCTGCTGAATAACCTGCGTTGATCAAACACTGAGCTGTAGCACTTGAACGTTGAAACACAATGAAGACAGTAATTTCGCCTCCGCCAAGGCCACTTGTAGCTCCTCGGGTTAAAAAATCATCAGCACCATCAAAAGTTACAACTGGCAATCCATTGAGGGCACCATCTGTATAAATGGGTTGTTTTGTAGCATTTGTTTGTGATAGATCATTTCCGTTCCCTGACATGTCCTGCCAGTTCGAAACTTTATTTCCATTTACAAGGTTTAGCTCATTGGCATCATACCACATTGGGTTTGTTCCAGTTGTTCCAACACCACCCGCTCCGGTTTGAGCAGTTGAGGTTAGCGTGACGAAAAAAGTTAAGAGGGAAAAGGAGAGAACGGATTTGCAATTCATCATATAGAGTTTTAGGAGGATCCAAATATATTTATAAATAGTGAGAAAGTCTAATTATCAGTTGTATAATCGATTAATCGCAGTTATACTCGTTGAATGAAACTTAATTAACTTTGCAGCGTATGTATAATGTCAGGGAAAATACTTCCCGATAAGGCCAGGGAAGTTTAGGGTTTATGAGCAAAACAAAAGAAACATCTAACAATTTAATTGACGTTAAAGATTTACTGTTTGTTTGGAGGTTATTCCTTCGAAATATAATGGTAATAATTCTACTCCCTATTATAGCGTACGGTGTTGGGTACATTTATTCGTATCGTTTACCAAACATATATGGTGCAAAAGCCGAAATTTTACTAAAATCAAACGAAACATATAATTACCAAGATCCTATATACAAAGGTTTAGGAGCCTACGGTATGTATATGGATGTACAAAATCAAATTCGAATCCTTACGTCTCATGACCTAATAGGAGAGGTGATTGACAAGATTAACATTGAAACATCCTATTACATTGTCGGTCGGTTAAAAAAGCAAGAAGTTTTTGGTACGCTTCCTTTTCGTTCTAGTGTAGTTGTAACCAACCCAATGTTGTATGAGCAACCCGTTTCAATTAGTATTTTAAACAAAAACGAATTTGAAATATCTTATTTATCCAATGACAAGGAAATCACCATGCGTCATGAATTTGATAAAGAGCTTGTTACAGATGATTTCAGACTAACGTTGGATAAAAACTACACCTTTCTGGATGAAAGTATGGAGTCTATTCTACAACCTGATTATGAGTTGGTTTTTCACTCAAGAAAAAATTTGATTGGCAAGTTTCGATCCCGATTAAATGTAGAAAATATTGAATATACCAGTATCCTTAGTTTATCTGTGACGGATGAATTACAACCTCGCGCTAAGGTGTTTCTTGATACATTGACGCATAGCTATATAAAGCGATCAGAAAGAATACAGTTGGAAGTAAATCAGAATACACTTGAAAACATTGAAAAACAGATTGATACGGTCAGTAATTTTATAAAAGAAAAAGAGACCGAGTTACTTAGATATAAGGATGTTAACGCAATTCTTGATGTTGAAAAGGAAGGTGATCAATACTTTGAAGAATATATAGCTTACGGAAAGGACAAAAGAGAGATAGAGCGTAAGATCAGTTCTATAAAATCACTACAAAATTATTTGAAATCAGACTATGATGATCGCGTTCTTCCACCATCCTTTTTTATTGAAAAAAATGACATTTACCTTGGAGATGCCATTGAAAAAGTGCGTGAAAAGCAAATTGAACTTGAAATAAAACGAACTCAGGTAAAGGAAGGTCATTTACTCATTCAAAATCTTAAGAATGAAATTTCTTATCTGAAAAAGGATATTGTTAGTTACCTGAATAATCTTGAAGAAGCGTTGAATGTTGAACTTGGCGTGCTCAACAGATTGATAGGTAAATACGAGAAAGAAATAAAGTTTTTGCCACGATCTGCTCAGGGAATAATGAATATTCAAAGGGAATTGGATGTTAACAATAAAATGTACTTATTCCTTTTGGAGAAAAAGACAAATACCTTAATTGCTCGAGCAGGTATTGTTCCTCAGGTAAGATTAATTGAGCAAACTGTTGGATTGGGTGTAGTATCACCAGATAAAACGAAAATCAAAAGATTGTTCTTAATGGGAGGTGTAATTCTGGCTTTACTTATTGCACTGATTCGAAACCTGTTCTTTGAACGAATTGGAAGTGTTGCTGCGCTTGCTCAGGCTACCGATATTCCAATTGCCGGAGGTATTCAATTGAATAAAAACAAAAACTATCATCTTTTAATTGAAGATAATCCAAAATCTCATGGAACAGAAAGTTTCCGAACGATCAGAACTAATCTTTCCTTCATGGCAAAACAAAGTGATACGAGAAAAGTGCTTGTGTCTTCATTTCATCCCGGAGAAGGAAAAACATTTTGCTCAACCAACCTGGGAGCCTTAATAGCAAAAGGAGAAAAAAAGATTTTGTTCATAGATTTTGACCTGCACCGACCTAAGATTCATAAAGTATTTGATCTTCCAAATGACAAAGGGGTGTCAACATATATTATTGGTAAATCTTCAATGGAAGAGATTCTACAAAAAGATGTTCTGCCGAATATGGATATCATTACTTCTGGACCGATATCACCTAACCCTTCAGAATTGGTGCTTTCAGACAAGGTAGATGCTATCTTTGAATACGGCGAAGGTAAATATGATTATATTATAGTTGATACACCTCCGTTTGGGGTACTCAATGACTCGTTTGAACTAATGAAACGGGTAGATAATCTGCTGGTCGTTGTTAGGGCACATCAAATTAACAAAAGGGGATTGGATCATATTAAAGGCCTTCTGGAAAGAAATGAGCAGATAAGTACGGCATTGGTGCTTAATGGAATCAAACAGAATAAGTTCCAATACTATTATTCAAAATACGGTTATAGCTATACATACAACTATGGTTATGGTTACGGATATGGTTATGGATATGGCGAGGGATATACTAACCAGGAATCAGACTAGTGTCCTTATGGATTTACATTATCTTTGATCATTCGTTTTCTCAAACGCATTAATAACAATTGTCCGATCTAACTTCACATACTGATACGACTATGAACGACTGGGATATTATATTAACTCCCAAAAGAAAGTTACTCTCCTTTAACATTAGGGAACTGTTGAGGTTTAAGGACCTCATAATGTTGTTCGTAAAGCGTGATTTTATTTCGATCTATAAACAAACCATCCTTGGGCCTTTATGGATCATCCTACAACCATTGCTAACCTCTATTACACTTACGGTAGTTTTTGGAATGATCGCCGGAATTAAGACCGGAGCACCTACCATACTATTTATGCTCGCTGGTGTCACTGTCTGGAGTTATTTTGCAGATTGTGTGACCAAGACATCTGATACATTTATAGCCAATCAAAATATTTTCGGAAAGGTTTACTTTCCCAGACTGGTAGTGCCTTTGTCCATTGTGATTACCAACTTTATCAAGTTTCTGATTCAACTGGTCCTTTTTATCATGGTATACGTGCTGTATGTCACGCTATGGGATACCAATACAGGTGTTCAACTTACCTGGCAATTGTCATTACTACCAGTTATTATAATTATTATGGCAGGATTAGGGCTTGGTTTTGGTTTGATTATTTCTTCTCTAACAACCAAGTACAGGGATTTACGCTTTCTTATTCAGTTTGGAATTTCACTGGCCATGTATGCCTCACCAATTGTGTATCCCTTATCAAAAGTTCCGGAAAAGTACCAGTGGCTTATGGTCCTGAACCCAATGACATCTGTTATAGAAACCTTTAAATATGGATTTTTTGGTCCATATGCCAAAGGAGACCCCGATACACCTATCGCAATATTTGAGTGGTGGCATCTTGCGTATAGTGCCGGGTTTGCCATGGCAGTTTTGTTCCTGGGGATCGTTTTGTTTAACCGAATTGAAAAGTCCTTTATGGATACCATTTAGTACGAATTATGTCAAAAGTAATTGTTGAAGTAAATAACCTATCCAAACAGTATCGACTGGGACAATTCGGTACAGGTTCATTATCACATGATCTCAACAGGTTTTGGCATAAAGTAAGGGGAAAAGAAGATCCATACCTCAAGGTTACAGAAACAAATGTAAGAGACAGTAAAGAACAGAGCAGCTATGTATGGGCATTAAAAGATGTCTCTTTTCAACTTCGTGAAGGGGAAGTAATGGGTGTTGTTGGTACCAATGGTGCAGGAAAATCAACCTTATTGAAATTATTGTCCCGGATCACAAGCCCAACCACCGGATCAATCAAAATGAAAGGGCGTATTTCTTCTTTACTTGAAGTAGGAACTGGGTTTCATCCCGAACTAACAGGCAGGGAAAATATCTATCTCAATGGTGCTATTTTAGGAATGACCCGAAAGGAGATTAGTCAAAAATTGGATGAGATTGTTGATTTTTCAGGATGTGAAAATTATGTGGATACACCGGTAAAAAGATACTCTTCAGGAATGGTTGTAAGATTAGGGTTTGCGGTTGCAGCACACCTTGAATCAGAAATCCTGGTGGTTGATGAGGTGCTGGCAGTTGGTGACCAGGCATTTCAAAAGAAATGTGTCGGTAAAATGAAAGACATTTCCAGGGGCGGAAGAGCGGTCCTTTTTGTAAGTCATAATTTAAGCTCCGTAAGTAATTTGTGCGAATCCGGAATTTTACTCGAATCAGGTGAATTAAAATTTAAAGGAAATATAAAGGAGACAGTCGGTCATTATTTGAGCAATAAATCTTTTGAAAACCAACTTACGTATGACTTGACGCGTTATGAGGAAAGGGAAGGTACCGGGGATATGCAGTTTGCCGAACTTAGTTTTCTGAAAAATGGTGAGTTGTCAAAAAGTGTATGTATTGGAGATGATCTTGGTTTAAGAATTAAAATTCGTTCAAAGAAAGAAATCAATTTTAGAATGGCCATTCATCTCTATAAGTATGATGAAACCTTACTTTCAAATATAGAAAATGGTGACTCCAATTTTGAATTGGAGGCCTTTAGAGGTGAACGCGTTTTTGAAGTAACGTTTAAAGATTTTAACTTATATCCCAGTACCTATAAAATTGGTTTGTGGATAGGGGATGCAATTTCCGGTCAACATATTGATATGTTGCGATTTTGTGGACAGTTTGAGGTTGAAGATGGATCAACCAAAGTCAACAGACCTCTTCCATTAAGCAGTGGTGTGATCTACTATCAACCAGAATGGGAAATAAAATGAAAAACGGAATACGCTTTTGGAGTACATTTCTAGTCCTGTTGGGCACGGTAAATGTGTCCTATTGCCAGTCCGTTCAAAAAAGCACAATTACTTCTTTTCAATCTGTTTCACCTAATGATTCGTTGATCGTAGTGGCTGGACAGAGTATGAGTGGTGAAAGTTTATCTCCCCAAATATTACATGGTTACCTACCATTACAATATTCCCAACTTTCAGTACCGGAGAATACACCAGTAGGTTTATCCCTCTATCCAAATCCGGTGCAAAGTGTGTTGTACGTGACCACATCTGCTGCCGTAATAAAAGAACTATATCTGTATGATATCAGTGGAAAAAAGATTCGAGTAGAGTGGGTGGATAGTGAAAATTATAGTCTGACTTTAGAAGGAATAAGTGATGGAATTTATATTGTGGAAGTTTTGCTCACTGACGGAAGGTCATTCAGAGAAAAAATAATCAAGAACTAGTGCGGATAGGTATCGTCTTACATATTGCCCTATTCTTTGTTGGTTTTAGTTTTACAGGCAACCTATGGTCACAGCAGTATAACTTCAAAAGTATTAATACCCAGTTTCAACTCGATAATTACTCAGGATCTACTACAGATATTGGCGTGCTGATTGTTGATTCGGTGAATGATACCATTTGGTATGAGCAACATCTTGCTGTCAATGTATCTGCTGAAAATGTATTTACACTTCCTATTGGTCTGGGTACTTATATAAGTGGTATCTATTCGGATTTTGCAGAAATTGACTGGAAGCTGGTAGACGCGATTGAGGTTATCAATATTACTGGCTCACCCTATGTGATTGGTGAATTTCAAAATTTCTCGCACCCTTATGCTTTCCATAGTTTACATACCGAGTATGTTCCTTCAACAGCTGAATTATTAGACGTCACTATTAGTGGGTTGACGTCTCAAGCCGTGTTGAAGTATGATGGAACTGGCTTTGTAAATGGAGTTGATCTTGTGGCAGATACGGTGGTTTTTACGTGGCAGAGCTTACAAACAAATTATTCAGATACAGCAGCAGTTGTCATCTATAATACCCCGTTAGTAGATACGGTACAATTTGCCGATTATACTGATTCGGCGAATTACGCATTCACAACATCTACAGCTTTTAATTCTGATTCAACAAGCATTACGGATACGGCAAACTATGTGTTGTCTACACCAAATAATTGGAATATTAATGGGAATTCAGGGCTAACACCATTCCATTTTGCAGGTACAACAACTGACACCTCATTTGCTTTCGGAACCAACAATACACAACGATTAATATTTGACGGGAATACTGTCAAAAACGGCGTGTTTCCTTCCAACTCCTTTCATATTTCAGGCTATCAGGGTGTCACGCATATCATGCAAAATGCTATTCAGAATCAAGTGGTACAAGACGCGTATTTTTATATGAATGGTGGAAGGAGAAGTTTGGCAATGGGATATCGGGACGGCACTACTAATTTAGATACCACCCAGGCATTGTACAGTTTTCATTTTGGTAAAAATGTAACTTCTAATGGGACCTATTCTACCGTTTTTGGCAATCAATCTTTTGGTGATACAACAGGTAATGGTACCGATCCTTCAAGTGTATTTATTGCAGGGAGATATTGCAAAGCGGCACCCTATGGTGTAGCCATGGGAGATTCATGTACTGCTTCTTTTTACCGTAATGTTGCCATAGGAAAAAATGTATATGCGTCAGATGCCTCATCAGCAATTGGGATTGGCACCAATGTGATTTCCACAGGAGCCACTTCCTGGGCTGCGGGATATAATATATCAGCAAATGGCCCATTTTCTACAGCTATAGGAACAAATGCGAGCTCAGATGGCTACTGGGGATGCTTTATTTATGGGGATGCTTCTACTTCAGATACCGTATTTAACACAACCAATCATCAGTTCATGGTGCGGGCAGCAGGTGGAGTTATTTTTTACTCCGATACTAATTTATTAACAGGTGTTCAGGTGAGTGCCGGTGGAGGTGCCTGGACTATGATTTCAGACAGGAATCTGAAAAACAATATTACACCTGTTGGCTATAAAAATTTTGAATCATCTATTAATCAGCTGAGTATTTACCGTTGGAACTACATTGGCACACCACTCATGCATTACGGTCCAATGGCACAAGATCTTTATGCACTCTTCGGTGTTGGAGAGTCTTCCAGGTACATCAGTATGGTAGATGCAGACGGGATCATATTGGCCGGTATTATACTGGTGAATAAGCGTTTTGATAACATAGAGGATGA
This sequence comes from Crocinitomicaceae bacterium, assembly GCA_014762645.1. Classification (GTDB taxonomy): domain Bacteria; phylum Bacteroidota; class Bacteroidia; order Flavobacteriales_D; family Crocinitomicaceae; genus Paracrocinitomix. Next base: position 12,395 of record JABURP010000040.1, on the reverse strand, counting down.
TTTGCAGGAACAGGAAGTTATTGAAGAAAAGATCAACAACGAGTCAAAAGAGAATCAGAAATTATTTGAACGAATAGAATCTATTTATGAAAAATTGGATAATTAGTTGCATACTCTGCCTCAGTGGAATAATGGGCTGGTCACAGACATTTCCAGAGGGTATTGCATATCAGTCGCAGGTGTTTGGATCTTCCGGACAATTTTTATCTAACGCCACTATAGGTGTTGAGTTTAATATTCGACAAACGAATATGAATGGTACAATTGTTTGGCAGGAAACCCACGTTGTCACCACCAATGAATTGGGGCACATTGCTTTGGTGATAGGACAGGGAACACCTACGGGAACAGGTACCGTGGCACAATTTTCTGATATTCCATGGGCGGATGACACTTACTTTTTAGAAATGTTGGTGGATGAAAACAATATAGGGCTATTTGTATCGGCCATGACGCAGCAGCTAATGGCGGTTCCGTTTGCTTTTCATGCTAAAACTACTTCACAGGAATTTCAACTTTCTGAATTGCTTGATGTAGATACAACGGGTCTTTCTGTAGGTGATATTTTGGAATGGAACGGAACACAATGGGTGCCTGGACAGGACGATTTTACAACTAATTCTGATACTGCTCAATATGCATTGTTGGCTGATTCATCTACTTATGCAGATACCGCCGGTTATGCAAGTAACTGTATCGCCGTAGCTCCGGCAGATACTGCTTTTTTCGCGTATGATGCAGATACGGCAAACCATAGTTTAACAGCATTCAATGCATTGTATGCAGATTCCGCAGGTTATGCAGATTCTGCTGCGGTGGCCAATTATGCGATCAACAACTGGGGAATTCTTGGAAATGACAATACAGATGGTGTCACTAATTTCCTAGGAACCATTGATTCAGTTGATTTTGTAATTAGAACAGACAATACAGAGCGGATGCGATTCAAAGCCAATGGGCAAATTGGAATTGGAACCTTAAATCCAAATGCGGACTTTCATGTAAATAATACCAATGGTGTGCTTTATACAGGAACTTTTGGTACCGGAACAATTCCAATAGAGGGTGCCGGAACCAGAATGATGTGGTATCCCGGTAAGGCATCTTTCAGGGCAGGACATGTTACTGGAACTGTATGGAATGATGTTAACATTGGTCAATACTCATTGGCTACAGGCTATAACACTACAGCGAGTGGTGATTATTCATCAGCATTTGGTCATTCATGTACATCATCTGGAGAAGGAAGTTTCTCAGGAGGATTTGTATGTCTCGCTACAGGAGACTACTCTATTGCCCTTGGGCAAAACTCGCAGGCTTCAGGATTAAACGGAGTTGCCATTGGAAGAGGATGTTTTGCCAACGCAACCGGTGCAGTGGCTATAGGTTATCATCCTGAAGTATACGCAGACTACGGACTTGGATTTGGGAATTTTGTCCGTGTTTATGGTACAAATGGTGTAGCCATGGGATACAGAGCACAGTGTGATCATGATGGAGCATTTTTATATGCCGATCAAACATCAGCTGGATGGACCTACACAAATGCTCCCAACCAGTTTATGGTAAAATCTTCAGGTGGAGCAATTTTTTACACCAGTTCAAATTTGTCTACGGGTGTTACGTTACCGGCTGGAGGAGGTGCCTGGTCATCACTTTCAGATCGTAATTCTAAAGAAAATATCGTTGAACTTGAAGCCGATTCATTTATAGATAAACTAGACTCTATCGACGTATATCGCTGGAACTATATTACTCAGGATTCAAGTGTGCAGCATATTGGACCAATGGCGCAGGATTTTTACGCAGTTTTTGGTGTGGGAGAAGATTCGACCATGATAAATACGATTGATTTTGACGGTGTTAACATGATCCTGCTCAAAGCACTGTATCAAAAATCCATAGAACTTGAAGAAGCCATAAACCGGTATGAGGAATTAAACAAAGATCTTGAAGAGATTAAGCAAGAACGTTTGAAGTTATGGGAGATGATTGCCGAAATTGAAGAAAAACTCCAGGAAGTGGAGAATGAACAGGAATCAGTTACAACGGAAAATGTTTCTTCCGAATAAAGTTTTTATTTGTGCCAATAGTTACCATCCTATTACCTAATTATAACAATGGACCTTATTTAAGAGAGTGTCTTGATTCTGTGGTCAATCAAACCTTTCAGGATTATAAATTGCTTATGGTAGATGATGGTTCAACAGACAATAGCGTTGAAATCTTCAAATCGTATCAAAATGACAAGTTTGTTTTGATTGAAAAGGAAATGAATTCAGGGATTGTAGATAGTCTGAATGTCGGCCTGGATCACCTTGACACCAAATACATGATTCGCCTGGATGGAGATGATTACATGACCGAAGATCGATTGGAGATTTTGGTGAATTTCATGGAAAATCATCCGGAATATGATGTGTGTGGGAGTGGCTTGCAGATGTTTGGAGAGCATGAACAAACAGTGAGGTTTGAAAAGGATTGGGTAAAAAATAATGCCAACATGATCTTTAATCATTCTGTCGGGCATGCAACGCTCATCTTTAGATCACACCTGTTTACGGAAAAAGGATATCGGTATTCGAATGATTTTAAGTACATGGAGGATTATCATCTTTTGTTAGATATGATGGAGGATGCCAAATACACCACACTAGACGAGATCCTTTATTTTTATCGACAAACGGAAGCACATTTACCAATGAAAGTGCCGGAAGAACGGAAACCAATTTACATAAGCTTTTACAAAATGCTATTGGCTAAATTCAATAGTGGTCTTGAAAAGAATGCCGAATTGCACTTTCAATTGGCTAAAGAAACTCCGGTAACCTATAAGTACTCTGAATTCAAAGATCATTGTCAGAGAATAATGAATGCCAATAGCGCAACCCAATTGTTCCCGCAGGATCAACTCACAGAAAAACTGGGAAAAGCTCTTGATCGTATTCGTTTTCGACTAATAGATCAAGGCCAACTAGGATTGAAACACGCTTTAGCTAAACCTAAGCTTTTTAAATATTATCTTCGTTCAAAGTTCTGATAGATTATGGCAGGTATCTTTGATATTTTTAAATCCAAATCCCAAAAGACAGAAGAATTGTACATCCCTTTTGAAGGTTTCGAACTTTGTTATTCGGAAGGGACGTCTATTGTTGAACGCTATAAGAAACAAGGGCATTACGAGCAGGATTTTGTAGAAGTATTGGTGGCCAAATTAGCTGGTAGCTCTGAATTTATTGATGTAGGAGCAAATATTGGAATGATCTCTCTTTCTGTTCTGCATGCGCATCCGGAAATAAAAATCTATGCTTTTGAACCCGGGCCTCATCAGGCAGACCTATTTGAGAAAACAATTACCAAAAACAATCTTGGGGATAAAATTGAACTTTCACGAATTGCACTGAAAAACGAAAAAGGAGTTGACTACTTCAATGTGCACAGCAGTGAAGATGTATCGGGAGATGGCTTTGTAGATACGCAAAGAGCCGGTAAAACAAGAAGAATTAAAGTTGAGACAGATACACTGGACAATTGGTGGACAGCCCAGGGCAAGCCACAAATTAAGTTTGTGAAGATGGATACAGAAGGTTCAGAAAAGTGGATTTTAGAAGGTGCAAAGGAATTTATATCAACCTGTAGACCAATACTCTTTCTTGAAATTAACGATAAGAATATTAAAAATTATCCCTATGAAATTTCTGACCTCCTTTCACTTCTGGATGAGTTTAATTACGATTTAGTGACCTTGAAGGAAGAAAAAGTGAACCCATCAAAAATAATAGAGCACATTAGGGAAAGCGATACCTTTATTGCGTATCCACAGGACTAGATAAATTGTAGCACCGAGGAGCAGTATAAATTATGATTGTCCGAATAGCCAGAAATTACGATACTCCGGATATTAGAAAGCAAACGCCAGGAAATTCTTTTGAATGGGATGGCATTCAATTTACGGAAGAACCAGTTGAAAAATGTGATTACCTGGTGGTGTTTAACCATCCTAAAGAAGATTTTACAGTGAATGTGCGTAAAGGTGGAACGTTATTACTGATTCAGGAACCGCCTTACGAGAGACTGGCTAAGTTCAAACGTTTTATCCCGCTATACGATTATGTGTTTTCTGACTTTGAAACAGATCATCCGGGGAATTTTAGAAAACCTGCGGCATTGCCATGGCATATTGGAAAATCGTATGATGAATTAAAAGCCCTGAAGGTTGAGGATCTTTCTAAAGATAAATTGGTGAGCTGCGTCACGAGTAACAGTAATATGAACCCTGGGCATAAGCCACGCCTGGATTTCCTGGATTATCTGAATAAGCAGGAGTTTGACTTTGACTTGATGGGGAGAGGTTTTCAACCTATAGCTGATAAATTTGATGGAGTGGCTCCGTACAAATACACCATTGCAATTGAGAATTACAAAGCAGAAAATTACTGGACAGAGAAGATCGTAGATTGTTTTTTATCGCACACCATGCCGATATATCACGGATGTCCTAACATCACGGATTACTTCCCAAAAGAAAGCCTGATTGAAATTGATATCAATGATCCGAAATCTGCACTGGAAATAATAGAAGAGGCCATTGCCAATCAAAAGTGGGAAAAGAATCAGGAGGCTATTACCCATGCCAGGGAAAAAATTCTGGATGAATACCAGTTCTTTCCTTTTGTCACCAAATTTATACGTGAACACCCACCCGGTGATGAATTTCATAAAGTGACCATTCCTCATTATATAGGAGATCCACCACCATCATTCTTTAAGCGTTTGTTTGGGAAAAAATCTTAACTCCAGCTAATATCTTCTTTGATTACTTTTGCCGGAACTCCAGCCACCATTGTCTTTGGAGGCACATCTTTTGTCACTACAGAATTTGCAGCAATGATGGCGCCATCACCAACCGTCACTCCCTTGAGAATAGTTGCGTTAATTCCAATCCACACGTGATCTCCAATGGTAATAGGTGCAGGCTCATTTTCCTTGCCGCCAATCCGGTGATTGTCTGAATCTCTGAGCGTAAGGTTCTCCGAAATAACAACTCCGTGACCTATTTTAATCTCTTTAAAACAAGAAATATTGCAATTTGTGTTGATATAACCGGAACCTAGGGTCAACTTTGCTCCATGGTTAATATAAATACGTGCTCCTTCGTAAATCTGAAACTTCTTTTCAACAATCAGTCGACTGTCTTCACGCATCAATAAAAGCGATTGAAAATAAAGTTTTTCGGTCCAGTGTTTATTAAACTCAAAATAACTTTCAGCAGTATTCAAACTAATTCTAGCCTTCTTGTTTATTTCAAGAATTGAACCTTTGTACAGGCAAAAAGAAAACCGCTTGCTGAGTTCAGGAGATAATTCCAACAACCCCTTTCGCCTTAAATCAGAAACCTTCGTCAGAAGACGCTCACGATTAGCTTTTATGAAAAATTCTACCTTACTCATTGTCTTAAGATACGTGATTCTGCTCAATAAGTTGCTGGAAACGCTCCACCGCCGAACGAGCTTCAAACTTGTCCAGAAAGAATTGTCTGGCGGCAGTTCTTTTCTCTTTCCATTGCTTATTTTCAATATGCTTTATGATAATTTCGGCAATTTGTAGAGCTGTATCGTTATGCTCTACGAGAACTCCAGAAATTTCTGATACAGCCTCTGAAGTCCCACCTGTATTAGCTACTAAAACCGGAATTCCAAAACTTTGAGCTTCTACTAATGAAACACCAAATCCTTCATAAAGGCTTAAGTGTATGAATAAATCAGGAGCAGATTCTCTGTAATATTCGAAGATTTCTTCCCGTGGTACATTTCCTTTAAGGTTGATATGGAGCATGTGGTCTTTGTTCGCTATCAGTTGCTGTAAATCATCCATTTTGGGACCGTCACCGAAATGTACCCATTGTACTTCATGTTTATTTGCTACACGATTTAGCACTTCATAAATCTTATCCACCCGTTTAAAATCGTAAACATTCGAAACGGAAGCCACGGTAAATATGTTGTTATCTGCTTGTACTGGTGATATTGCTTTAGCCCTGTCTTTTAGTGATAAGTAATTGACCGATACTTTTTTCTTTTCTCGGGTTAGCCTGAGCAGTAATTTTCTTGAGAAAAGTGAATTTGCAAACACATGATTAACCTGGTCAATATTGAATTGCAAAAGCGGTATATAATTGTTTGGATGCCGTTCCTTCACAATGTCATAACCGTGTGCCCTGGCAATGAACGAGTTAATCACTCCCTTTTTCTTTAACACAGCTAAAAGACTGGCTGGTGCTGACATCCACATGGCATAAAAATGATTCTCTGCGCCTTCTGTTTTCGAAATAAATTCTGACAAACTTTTCATTCGTGAAGTGGAATTCTTTAAATGAATTAAGCTCATTCGTAGTTTTCGAATTGATAAATTGAGACCTCGCTTAGTAAACATTTCACTTCCCAGTACAGATAGGGTCAATCCAAATTGTTTCTGGATAAATTCTAATCCGGTATACTTAATAATTGTTTCATCCTCCTCAAGGATATTGGCAACTTCTATCTTCTCAGATTCAATTTTCCGGGGTTCGCCTTTCCCGAAATAAGGTATAATGAATACCTTATCATAATATCGGGTTAATTCATAAAGCTCATCTTCCATAAACGCTTCACCTTTTCCAAAGGGAAACTCCATAGTGACGATATATAAATGTTTGGCAGACATGAATGCATCCAAATATAGAGAAATTTAAAGCGGAGTTAACCCCTTCAGCTGGGCACAAAATATTAATTTAGCCAAAAATCAAATCTATGACAGTAGAGGAAGTTCGCCTACAGAATACACTTAACGATCTCCTGGAGTTAGATGCAAAAAAATATTGCGACCTGGGACCTGGATATGGAGAGATACCCATCATGCTTCATGAAAAAGGGAAAGATGTTAGTTTTATTGAATCTGTTTGGAATGAACACCTGATAAAAGACTGGCCAACAGATCACAAGTTTAAATACTACATTAAAGACTTCTTATTGGACGATTTTGATGATATGGATGACGATATTGACTGCTTTAGTTTGGTTCATTGTATCGCACATTTTCACTTACCGCCACATTTGCTTTTTGAGAAGGTGTATAAGAAGTTACCTGAAGGAGGGTTCTTTTATATTTCAACCGTCAATGGGAGTTCCTTATCACGGGTAATGAAATTATTCAGGGGTGAACCGATTACCGGAAAAGTAACAAAAGAACCTGCTTCTCATAATCCTACTAATGTGTATTTATCCAGAATTTTAGGAATAGACAGACACATGACTTACAGTGATTGGATGCACATTAAAGAATATACCAAACCCGAATTGGAAGAAATGTTGAAATCAGAAGGTTTCAAGATATACAAGTCTGTTTGGAGAAATAATTTTAAACACTGGAAGCAAAGATTAGCGAGCGCTTATCGTAAAAGCCTATCCGAAGAAATAATAATTATTGCTCAGAAATAATACGTTTCATTGAAAGTACTGCTCCTTTCATATACATTTCCTCCAACGCCTGGTATTGGTGGAAGAAGATGGGCCAAATTTGCCAAATTTCTTAAAGGAAAGGACGTCACATTTCATGTGATTCATTCTAAAAGTTCATTGGTGCATGGAGATTTCTGGTCGGATGATGTAAAAGATAATCCATCAGTCAAAACCTACCCGATAAACTTTAGGTTTAATAAGATTTTGGCCGCAGATAATCCAAATCTGATTCAAAAGGTGCTATATCGGGTAGTGATGTTTTGGGCCCGTCGTTCAAAATACAACCCCTTTGATAATGCTGCTTTTTCAGAAAAGAGAGTGGTAAAATTGGGCTCCAGAATAATTCAAAAAGAAGGGATTGATGTTATTGTAGTTACTGCTCCGCCGCATAATATGCTACACATTGCCTCACAACTCAAAAAGAAAACAGGCGTTAAATTAGTACTGGACTACCGAGATCTTTGGAATGGACATCCTACTTATTCCGTGTACCAGAAAAAAACGAAAAAGCAATTGGATTATTCACTGCAACAGGAAAAGGAAGCTTTGGCAAATGCCGATAGGATTTTTGCGGTAAATAACGGATTGAAACAAGCCCTGATCAACCTGAATGAAGGAAATAATCCGGAGAAGTTTCAAACCATATACAATGGCTTCGATCCAGACGATTTTCACATGGAGATACCGAAATCAACCAGCGATAAAATTACAATGGTTTTTGCAGGTAATATTGATATCAATCTGGTGGATATCGTGACGGATTTTATAAAGTCATTTAAGGCTTTAAAGGAATCCGCACCTGAAATTTATACAAAGTTTAAATTAAAGTTGTTTATCCATACAAATGCGCCAGATTTTTTAAAGTATGTACAGTCACAATCAGATGAGGGGCTTGAAGTCAATAATCACTTTCTTGAAAAGGATGAGTACTACAAGTTATTACGATCTACTGATATTGGGGTATTCTTTTTGAGTTCCGTGTATTCGGACGCGTTTATCACCAAGTTCAGTGATTATGTGGCCAATGAGAATTTTATTGTACAAGTAGGTTATGAAGGTGAATGTGCCCGATATATAAAAGAGAATAATATTGGATTGACCTATCATGTTGGAGATGGTGAATCCTTTTTTCGAAAGTTAATTGAAGTAAATTTTGCTGAGGCATACAAATCTTATGATGCCCGTGATTTTGATCTTGAGAAGATAACTGAAAAAGTGTGGCAGTTATTAACTGAATTAGTTGCAGAAAATTAAGTCGCACATTGAAGTAGATGCCTGTAAGTGCCATAATAATTTTCAGCACTAAGGTGCTCACGATATATTTCCTTTATTTCTTTTTTAGCTTCTCCGGTTCTTTTGGAAAGTGTAGTTGAGATCTGGTCACTATTTTTAATGACCAACCCTGTATTATACTCTTTAGTGAACGTTGCGTAATCCTCAATGCAATCTGAAATAATTACTTCAAGGCCAGCGGATAGATATTCAGCATACTTTACCGGACTCGCCACTTGATTGGTGACTTTATCCTCCCGTATCAAAAGTCCGTAGTCGCAAGCTAACAAATAGTCAGATACCCTTTCCGGAGCTACAAAAAGATTCTTCACCCTGTCACCAAATTCAACAACCAGTGCTTTGATGTCTTCATGAGGCCGGGTTAGGAACAAGACCTTACCTTCGGTTTGTCTTAACCAGGAACTAACTTTGTCTATCAGTAATGGAAAAGATTGCCACGGGGATGTTGAGCCACTATACACCAATATGGGTGCTTGTGTATCGAAGAAACTGTCCTTTATTGCTGATTTGTGGGCATCAGTCTGGGCTGCCGAAGACAAACATGGAATAACAACATGTGCGTCATTGTTGTATCCAAACGTATCTTGCCAGTATTTTACGAGTGCTTCGGTTACTGAAATGCGGAAATCGGTGTTTAATACGGCATCTTTTTCCATTTCAGAGATACTGCTTCCTAACGAACCCGAATAAACCGCAAACTCTTCTTGTTCTGCCTTAATGGCACCGCGCCCATCATAAATTATTTTTTGTTCCTTATTTTTTGCATATAAGGCGAAATGAGCGGCCACCACTCCTCTTGAAATGATCAGTTTAGGTTTTAATTTACGGTTGACCCTTGAAAAAAGCCATCTAGATGCCTTCCAATACCGCAGGCCGGGTAGAATAGGGTAGACTTTTGAACGGGGATACCAACGTTTGATCTGTTCTTTGTTGGCTTTATAGTTTTGTCGCGGTATAAATGCCAGCAACACAAATTCTTCATCTTGCAGTTGGTTTAAAATACGAAGAACCTCAATGACCTGACTTCTGTAAACGCCAGAGGGTGAATCATTAAAGGTCAAAAAAGCATTCATTACAGGATGTTTGATATGATTTTTAAGATGCGTTCTGTCGCTTTACCATCCCACTTTTCTGGAATAGAACCCTTTTTGTATGATCCTTGCTCTATTTGATCAATGAGGGAGAGGATTTCTTTAACGGAAAAAGTTACGAGTTGATTAGTCCCTGAATCCACCGTTACTGGTCGTTCCGTGTTTTGCCTCAACGTAAGGGAAGGCACCTGTCTGAATGTCGATTCTTCCTGAATTCCACCGCTATCGGTAATAATTAAAGAAGCATTCAATACCAAATTCTGAAATTCGAAATACCCCATGGATTCAGTAATGATCAAATTACTAATGGCTTCAAAGCGATCTTTTAAATTAAATTTTTCTAATCGTTGAATAGTTCGCGGATGCACGGGAAAGACAATCTTGTATCGCGAGCTAACATCTTCAATTAACTGGATGAGTTTTTTTAAGTCTGATTCTGCATCAACATTAGACGGCCGGTGAATTGTCATTAATATAAAAGGGTCGTTTACCAACGCTAATTCTGAGGCTATTTGGTTATTACGGATATTCGTGTCAAAATGAACCAGTGTATCAATCATGGTATTTCCAACAAAGTGCATTTTCCCATTTGCGTTTTCCTTTGTGAGATTTTCTACACCACTCGGTTCGGTAATGAAGTAATGATCGGTAATTTCATCTGTCAAAATGCGATTAATCTCCTCTGGCATATTTCGATCAAAACTTCTAAGCCCACTTTCTAAGTGCGCGAGTAGAATTCCTTTTTTGTTAGCAGTAAGTGCAGCTGCAAAAGTTGAGTTTACATCACCCGGTACAATCATGAGGTCCGGATAAAATGTTTCATCTATTAACTTTTCAAGACGAATCATAATTTCACCCATTTGCGTGGCCGGTGAAGTAGGAGGGATCTCAAGGAAAAAATCAGGTTGTATATGTAATTGTTGAAAAAAGACATCCGCCATTTCATAATTGAAATGCTGGCCAGTATGGACAATTTTAATCTCAAGGTTAGGATAATGCTGGTGTGCAATATCTTTAAATCGGGTGATTTTAATGAAATTCGGACGGGTACCGACGACTATGAGTATCTTCTTTTTCAAAATATCTTCTTTAACTTTCTCTGATCATTTCCTTCCAGTCGGATATGATTTCATATCTTTTAAATGCACGAGTTAAAAACTTACTAAACATCTTTAAATTATGAGGTGAGACCATTTTTGGATGACAAATGAACTGCATATATTCATTCTGATCCAGATAGTGAAGGTACAGTTTCAATTTGTTAGTAGTCAAAAGTTCAATTGACACCATTTCAAATTCACTTTTTTCAACCTCACCCATATCTTGAAATTGTACGCCAATTCCATCACCAAGGTTTTGTCCTGCTTTGGTTTTCCATAACACCTTGCGCACTAGTTTATTTGTAAATGCTTCCGAGTTAAATTCAATACTGCTGATCGGAAATTCCCAGTATTGACCTTCAGGTACTTTTATAGTTACGCTTTTTGAGAATCGATAGGGATTCTCAGCTACAGGTATAGTTCTGAAATCATAGACCGAAGCATTTGTGTTACGGTGTGCTTTACCTAAAACTGTAAAATCAGCCTTTATGTTGTATTTTTCAAAGAACGGCTGAAAATCTTTGAATGGTTGTATGGACCATCCTCCGGCTCGATAAGCATCCATACGATAACCGTTGTCATCCAAAACTTCTTTCAGAATTTCATCTGAATAGCTAAATACCTGGCTTTTTTCTGAGTCACTTAAAGCCTCAAATCGGTATTTGGAAATATCAGATAGCTTCCACATACCTGAATCTGTCTGATATTTGGCATCTAACCAATGTGGATGAATATGAGGATAGATATAATGTCCTTGCTGATACAATCCAGACAATTGGGTTTTCAACATTTCAAAATCCTGACGGGCCTTTGAGTCATTAAGTTTTGATTTTAACGCCCAAAGAAATAGCGTATCGACGAAAAAAATCCCTTTAATACCAAATTCATTTAATTTCAGTGAAAGTTCATTTGTGGGAGATATAAGGCAATTCTTTACAGTCCCGCTCTTTTCTCCAAGGAACAGTTCGTAATCAAAAGTGATGAGGAGTTTTTTTTCGGGTTTCATCTGAGACTATTTCTAGAAGTCAAGTCCACCGTTCATTTTTATACTTGTACCGGTAATATATTCCACCGAGATTAATGTCTGTATTAAATCATTGAGTTCATCTATAGTTCCAATTCGCTTCATAGGAATTGATCCTACAATATGATCAAGAATTTTTTCCGGAATTCGATAAGTCAATCCTCCATCAAAGTATCCCAGTTGGATGGTATTACATGTTACCCCTTTACCGGCATTTTCAAGAGCAACGGTTTTAGCAATGCTGTCAAGAAAACCTTTACAACCAGCATAAATACCTGTACTCACTACGGGAGATTCAGCAAGAATGGACGAGATCAGTACAATTCTTCCATAACCTCTTTCTCGCATTTGAGGAAGACAACAACTTAATATATGTATCTTATACACATCT
>JABURP010000103.1 GCA_014762645.1 Crocinitomicaceae bacterium | reverse complement strand
TATTTGTATACGATAATCTTTCAAAAACAAACTTAGGAAGCTCACGTCCGACACTTGTCCATCTCGCATTACTCCCATTAGCGTGTACATAATGCTGGGGCCATCACACGGTCGGACAGCCAGAGTCCGGGGTTTTTGGCCTGCGCACTTCGCGCCGGCATAAATGCCTATCTTTGCTCAAACGTTAGCTGTCATTGCAATATGACTAATCCAAAACTCATAGCACCACTAGTCTTATTGGCAGCATGTCAACTAACCTTCCTAATAATTCCAATTGGAACTGACGAAACTCACGGACTTACATTTCTTCAAAGTACTTGTGAAATACAACCTAGAAACTTAGAGCTGGCAAGAATATTCGCTTTGGTAGGAATTGGACTTACAATTTTGCCTTTCTTCAAAATGAAGAATCGAATTCTATTTGGACTTACAATTTTACTAATCATCATTACTCAGATAGTTATAATGTCGGAAGTTTTCACTTATATGCGCCATCATCACAACCCTTGTCATGAAATCGCTTCGACATTTGGAACAGCCAGTTGTGATGGATTTATTGACTACAAGGGAACTGTATTTCTACCTGCACTTTCTTTGCTATTGGCAATTATAACCGCATTTGTAGGCTTTAGAGTGCTGAAAAACGCCAGCTAACACAATAGCTAAAGCTAAGCGTCCTCCCTTGTCCATCACACTTGCTCCCATTTGCTTGTACATTTCTTGGTTTGGCCACCTCACGTAGGACGCTCCCAGAGTCCGGGGTTTGGCCAGCACACCTTCGCACGTAATTTGTACTTGCTGCGCAAGCAACAAATTACTAGCTTTAGCCAAACGTTAGCATTAATTAATGTTATAAAAATCTAAGGATTAGTTTTAATTATTTTCTTTCCCATTCTACCTTCTTCATCCTCAACAATTACAAAATATATTCCATTTTCTAATGTTGAAAGATCAATGCTTACAAAATTCTCATTGGTCTTTGTAATGTAGACTGTCTGTCCAAGTGAATTTAGAACGTAAATTCTTCTTTCATTTACTCTAGAAAAAGACAAGTCTATTTCCTGAAAAAATGGATTTGGAAAAACTTGAATCTCATTACCAACAATTTCAATTTCACCAAGATTTTGAATAGTTAAACAATCAGAAGTCACTGAGCATTGACCATTGGATATTTCTACAAAATAAGAGCCATTCTGAATGGGCACATAAGTTTGGGAATTAGCTCCTATAATTTGCGCACTAGAATCACAGTTATACCATTGATACTGATATCCAGTTGCTAATGCTATCAAACTGGTACCATCAAAATATACACTGTCATTGACATATTGAATCACAACAATTTGATTTTGGCTAATGGTGTCATTCCCAAATCCATTGTAAAAATTCCACTGTACATCATATAACCCTTCGACAAAACTGTAAGTCGAATCTAGCGTTCCATACACTAAAGTGCCACATGTAGTATTAGCAGTTGGAGAAGGAATTGAATCTAAATCACACTCGGAATATATAGTATCCAATTCCACCTGATTTAAACTTATATCTTCAAAATAACATTGTGAAAATTTAAGAAAATAAGAATCTCTATCACCGTTAGAAGTTAACACACTTGTATTTGGACCAAAATCAAAATCAACTGAATTCCAAAAATGCCCTGTTACAAAAACCTCACCGTATTCCGAAACTTCCAAACTGAAACCTTCATCAACAGAAGAACCTCCTACCGCAACGGCCCATTTAAAATTACCGGAAGAATCAAGTTTGTTCACATAAATATCGGAACCACCCTGATCAACAATGGAATGAAACTCTGGACTTGGATCAAAATCAACAAAACCTTGAAATGTTCCCGTTGTATAAACATTTCCATATTGATCAGTTTTGACACTGAATGGCCAATCTGTATTAACGTTTCCAAAGTCATGTCCCCAAACAAAATCTCCTGTTTGAGTTAATTTAACTATGAATATATCACGATCTCCATTACCAGTAGTTAACGCATTGTAAATGCCAACTCCTGGATCTAAATCCATGCTGCCTTGAAAATTACCTGCGAGATATAAACTTCCACTTAAATCAGTAGTTATAGATGCGAGATCATCCGCGAATACTCCTCCAAATGTTTTAGTCCATATGTAATTCCCTGAGGTATCATACTTTTGCAGAAAAATATCTCTAGATCCCAAGGAATTAAGATATTGTGTTGATAGTGTAGGATCAAAATCTGCACTGTCATAGTAGGTTCCTCCAAAATAAACATTACCCAAATTATCTACTTCTACAGCAGTTCCTGTTACCGAAGAAGAGCCAGTTATGTCTCTTACCCATTCAAATTCGCCAGTGCTATTCAATTTTAATAAAAAAGCCCCGAAATTTGAAGAATAAGCTTGTGATACACCTAGACCTGGATCAAAATCCACAGTATCGCGAAAGCGTCCAGCTACATAAATATTATTTGCACCATCCAGGACAATAGATCGACCGTTATCTCCTTCTGGGCCACCGATTGATTTGTTCCAGATAGTATTTCCATCTAAATCCAGTTTTAAAACATAGAGATCAGCACTAGAATTAACTGAATAAAATAAGTCTGTTCCCGGTCCAAGATCGAAATCGACCGTTTCTTTATACCACCCAATAGCATATAGGAATCCATTGTGAAATTCTATTGCTCTTGGCCAGTCATTAGCTGGACCTCCAAAAGATTTACCCCATTGAAAAATTCCATTTGAATCCAATTTCACTATATATGTATCATAAGATCCATTCGACACAAGAGTTGAAACACCAGGACCAGGATCAATATCAACTGTATCGTGAAAATATCCTAAGAAGTATGAATTCGATTCTAAATCAATTGCGACAGAATATCCATCATCAATAAATTGGCTTCCAGTTGCCCCCGCCCATTCAAATTTCAATTCTTGGGAGAATGCTTGATTAAATGATAATGAGAGTATTATTAGAAATAGCTTTTCCATTTATTTGAACAAAGTTCCAGATAAAGTTATGTTATTTATTAATTCTGAAAAACTAATGCTAACATAATAAGTAAAGTTTACCGCTTGCGCGGTTCGTGCTCAAGCACTAACTTTACCCAAACGTTAACATTCATTAAAATAAGGCGTACGCTTTTTAGAAAGCACTGACGTTCAAGATTCGATTTTGTATCTTGAGACTTAAATTAGGAAGCAATGAAAAAATACATTTTAATCTGTGGAGTCGGTTTATTCACTCTTGGTTGTTCTACAACAAATCCAGAACTA
Organism: Crocinitomicaceae bacterium; assembly: GCA_014762645.1. Classification (GTDB taxonomy): domain Bacteria; phylum Bacteroidota; class Bacteroidia; order Flavobacteriales_D; family Crocinitomicaceae; genus Paracrocinitomix. The sequence goes on along the minus strand of JABURP010000103.1, from coordinate 1,380 downwards.
GATTTGTCAAATTCGGAAAACCCCATGAATACTTCATCAATAAATGACGTTAACACCCTAGCTATCTACAAAGACACACTGCTTGAATATGGTAAACCAATACCGTATGTATTAATTATTGATGAACCAATTTCAATTTTTGACTCTCATGATTTGATCTCTGATCACTAGATTAAGAAAAGCACCCCAAAGATCATAATTACTTAAAGTGATTATCATATATCCACTGTTTGCCTCAATATTCAATCCAGAACTTATTCCTGGAAATCCACCTAAATGGCCAAGGTTTAATTTTTCATCTTTTTTACCCATCATAAAGCCATATCCGTAATGACTGTAACGATAACCTTTCGCCATTGATTCGGGTAATTCCTGATGAAAGTCAAAAAGAATATCGAGATTTTTCTGATCAAGGATTTCTTCTTTCAATAAACTCACTCCAAACTTGTGAAGATCATGCACGGAAGAAAAACCACCACCGGCTGGTCCTCCTTTCAATACATGTGTGAAAATATTATTCATCCAACCATATTCATTCCCGGCTCGCATATACCCAATTGCAAGATTCTCAACTGGAGCATCCATTTCATAAGAATCGGTATTGATCATACCTAGAGGAAGGTAAATATTCTTTTTAACGTAGTCGAAGTATGATTGTCCAGTAACTTTTTCAATAACTACTCCCAACAATAGCATTCCAGTATTGCTATATTGAAAGGAAGAACCCGGTTCAAAATACAATGTGTCTTCAACTAGAGGCTTAAAATCATTCAAGCTTCGATATAATTCTCTTGAAGAATTCCAGTAGTTATCGCTAAAATAGTCTCCCAACCCGCTTGAATGAGTTAGCAATTGATGAATTGAAACTTTGCTTGCCGTTTCTTTTGACAACCAACTTTCATCAACATATTTATCCAATTTGTCGCTAAAACCGAGTTTTCCCTCTTGTGCAAGCTTGACTACAGCAATTCCAGTGAACATTTTATTCATGGAACCAAGATTGAATTTTGTATTAGTATTGTTGGGAACATGAAATCTTTTAGATGCTTCACCACAGGAATCTAAATACAAAATCCTGTCTCCTTTCGCCAGCAGAATCGTACCAGAAATTAGATCTTTCTTTCCTAAATAATCAAAATACTTTTTGGTCGTCTCAACCAGTTCGTTTTCTGTGATACTGTGCTCTAAAGTCTCCGACGGAGCCAAAGCGGGATTCATATCCAATCCTGCTATTTTATTTTCATTTTTGTCAATTAATATCGTAACCCGGTACCAAAACAATTCATTTTCATCTTTCGCATAAATGCCTGTCTCTTATAACCATCTGACGCTGCCGACGAGCGCTATATTTTATATCTCTTTTTTCTCCGTTTCTTTAAA
>JABURP010000102.1 GCA_014762645.1 Crocinitomicaceae bacterium | reverse complement strand
TCTCGCAAATTGAATCAAACTCTTACGCCTATTACCAGCACATCATCAATTTGCTTCCCGACAAAGTTTCGCATGATTCCCAATAAATTGTGAATCGCTCAACTAGGTCGGGATAAACTTCTCGCAAATTGAATCAAACTCTTACGCCTATTACCAGCACATCATCAATTTGCTCGAATTCGCCTTTCCAGTTTTCGAAATTTTTGTCCAGAAATTCTTTTTGCTCAGACATGGGTTTATCCTTAATGGATAACAAGGTCTCTTTAAAAGTCTTGGATTTCATTTTCTTTCCCTTGGTTCCACCAAATTGATCAGGATAACCATCTGAGAAAATGTAAATCGTGTCTCCCGAATGGAGCTTTAAACTGTGCGTTGTAAATGGGGATAAATCATCAAATAAACCTATGGGCTGTTTGTCTGCTTTAACCTCTTCAATCTCAGCCGACCCATTACGGATGATCCAGAGAGGGTTGTTAGCCCCTGCATAGTGGACTTCGAATCCGTTGAGCCCATGGTTGGACTTGTCGGTGCCTTTTTCTAAATGCTCATTGCTGTCGGATCCGCGTCGAAGACTACAGAGGGCTATGTCCATTCCGTCTTTAACATCTTCATCACTTTTTTGGAATTCTTCAATGATGATCTCTCTTGTTTTGTCCAAAATCTTTCCGGGATCCCTTAACTTATATTCACGCACGCTTCTGTTAAGACCGTTGTTGCAAACTACACTTACCATTGCTCCTGGCACACCATGTCCGGTGCAGTCAGCAGCGGCAAACAGCAATTCATTATCGGTTGACTCCAGCCAGTAAAAATCTCCAGCTACTATGTCTTTTGGTTTGTAAAGTACAAAGGAGTCCGGCAGGTGTTTTTTAAATACGTTGTCAGAAGGTAAAATAGCAGATTGAATACGTTTGGCGTATGCGATAGAATCCAGAATTTCAGTATTCTTTTCTTCCAGAATTTCATGGGCCCGTTCAACCGCTGCTTTTTGTGATTCCACTTCCGTTTTTTGTTTTTCAATAACCTTCTTTTGCTGGCGAGTGATCCTTAATCGGTTGAAAACGAAGATTAGAAAACCAACAACCAGGAGTAGGCCAATTGCCGTTGCAACCGTTAAGATTTGTTGCTTTTCTTTTTTTTCTGCTTCTATGGCCAATAGTTTTTCGTGTTCGGCATCATCAATGGCTTTTTGCTTTTCGTAAGCGTATTGTGCGTCTCGTTCAACGGTTTGTTTCTGGGTTTTCAGATTCATCAGGCTATCGCGCATCTCTACATACAGTTCGTAAGCTTCCAGAGCCTTTTTATACTGGCCTGATTTTTTGTAAACCTGGGTCATGCCAATGGCGGAGTTTTGAAGGAATAAAGGGTAACCCAACTCTAACGCAAGTTGATATCCCATCTCACCATATTTCTTAGCATTGGTCATGTCACCCAAATCAGTATACACCTTTCCCAGATCAATATACACCTCACATAGTCCTGGCTTTAAACCAAGTTTTTCTCTTATGGCAACGGCTTCCTGGATGTAAATTAAAGAACTATCCAGTTGCCCAATAATGTGAAAATAATTAGAAATATTCTCCAGGCTATTGGCTATTCCAACCGGATAATCTGCCTCTCTTCTTAATTGAAGACTTTTACGATAATAGGGCATTACTTTGTCGTAATCTCCTATATACTCATATAACACCCCTATATTATTAAGGCTTTCAGCAATATCCTTTTTATTGCCAAATTCTTGCCGTATAAGTAATGATCTGTTGTAAAAATCCAGGGCCTTATCATAAAATCCCTGATTCTTATAAATCAAAGCAATGCTATTGTAGGTGCGAGCTATCTCAACCTGATTGTCCATTTGCTCATAGATTTTTAAGGCAGACATGTAAGCTTCAAGGGATTTATCAGTCTTGCCTTGCGTCATATAGATATGTCCGTTATTATAAAGTATAGCCGCTGTTGTTTCCAAATCTCCGGTTTGCATGCTCACACCAATAGATTTGTTGTTGTAATACAGGCCACTATCTAACTCGCCCAGGTTAATGTAGGTATAGCCCAACCAACCATAACTTTCAGACATACCGAAGAGGTAATTATTCTCCTCAGCAATTTTTTCAGCATTGTGGCAAAAAGTAAGTATAGTATCTAAGTTATGCTGATAGTAATACCCTGCAAGATTCAACCATGCATGTACTTTTAAAGTATCATGTGTCTCAGCATCTGCGATTACATGATTGATACTATCAATTTCCTGACGTTGTTGTTCACTAAAATTTTGTGAAAAACTGTGAATACCCCAATTAAGTAACAATATGATCAAAAGAGATTGGCGCATAACGATATAGTAAATATAATTGAATTTCGCTGTCAAATTAGTACTGTACAGTATTGACGCTAAAACATTCACTGTAATGATTACTGTCACAGGAGAAAATGACTGCTGTTTGATCAATTATTATAAGAACGAACTAGCTTTGTAGGATGAAGTTGGTTTACGTAATTATTCTGTGTTTTATAATGGGCTCTTGTCATACAGCCAGTGTACTTCAAACAGCCAAACCGGTTGAAAAAGGGAAAACAGAAGTTAGTTTGGCCGGAACTGCATTTTTTGGATCGGATGTGATGCCTGGATTTGACCTGATGGTCAGGCGTGGTTTAGGCCCCCGATCTGATTTCGGATTTGCCTACTGTGGTAGTTTGTATGGTCACTTTCGCTTTGATTTCAAATACGTGATTGCTAAAACTGCCAGCGATAACCTTTTTTTAAGCTCTGGTGTTGGACTGGACTTGTATTTATTGGATGACTGGGGAAGTGATATTGGAATGTATTCCGGACTTACTCTACCGGTCTACTTTTCATTTAATCACAACAATAAGGTGGTTCCATATTTTGCACAGACTTTTACCATGGGGTTAAACGATTTTAAGGTGATGAGGCATTACAATAAATCCGAAATTCCTGAGGGTGAATCATGGGAACATAACATGTTTTACACTGGAGGCGCAGGGTTGAGGTTTCAAACAGAGAAGCGCGTGGATTTTGTCTTCGAATTCTCTTACAAATATGTTTTCACAAATAGGTTTTATAACTACAGCAATTCATCAACGGTAAAATATTATGATGAAGATTTTCTTCCGCAATTGTCATTTGGAATTGTGATCAAGCCTAAAAAGTAAGATACACGCGTATTGTCTTTATCTACAGGTACTAGTAGGCTGAAAAGTAATATTCTGTCAAAAATTTCGTTTTAGATATTGTATCTAAAAATATCTATCATGAAAATCTCCTCATTGTTTTTCTCTTTGTTTATTGTAAGTGCCACGAGCTTTGGTCAAAATGAGCCGAGTAAGGAATTGCCGCCGGTTGAAATGCTCCCTAAGAAAGGAGAGGTTAAAAAAATATATGAACTCCCGGTTGAAACCGAATATAAGGTCTACGATTCAAATGGGAAATTGCTAACAGCCGGATTTGGTCAGTTCATAGACTATACGGACTACGAAAAAGGAACCTACTTTATACGGTACAATAATAAATCCGTACAACTTGAAAAGGAATAAACGATTTTAGGAAGATGTTTATTTAGCAAGTTTCAGTATACGGAATGCCCCGCGTAAGACTATTGTGAATACAATAGATCCAATAATCAGATCTGGCAATCGGTTTGAGAGGAGATAAACCAGCAATCCGGCAAGGATTACTCCAGTATTAATTATTATATCATTACTGGTAAAAATCATACTAGCCTTCATGTGCGCATCTTCAGATTTAGTTTTTTGAAGTAAATACAGACACAACCAGTTTGCTATAAGTGCAAAGACCGATACAATAATCATAGTACGGTAATCAGGCATCTGATCTTCAAAAAAATATCTTCTAAATACTTCAAATATTCCAATAAATGCAAGTAAAATCTGCACGTAACCACTAAATTTTGCAATGCGTTTTTTACGAGCGGCAATAGCGCCTACAGCAAAAAGACTGAGTGCGTAAACAAATGAATCAGAGAGCATATCGAGACTGTCGGCTACAAGGCCCATAGAGTTCGAAATAAGTCCAAAGGTCATTTCCAGTATAAAAAACACAAAATTGATCAGTAAAACCTGCCAAAGCAGTTTGGACTGCATGGCGTCGTCACTTAAAACTTTTTCAAGTGTCTCTTCTGTACTCACCAATTCAGTGTCTAATGAAAGCGTTTCCAATGAATTCAGAATTTCTTGCTCATTTTCTTCATGATAAATAGTAAGTTCCCGATCATCTAACCGAAAGTCCAATTTGGCAATGGAGTCATGATCCTGCAGTTTCATGCGAATCAGATTCTCTTCGGATGGACAATCCATCTTTTTGATATGAAAGAGACTTTTCTTCACTAGAGTAAAAGTATTGAGGCTTTTTTATGCTATTCGTTTATCGCCATTTATTGATACGTTCAGTTCTGTCTTCAAACTCTGAAGCTAGGGAGTGAAGCCTTGATTTTAAGATAATCTTTCTTCCCTTTATCGTTCGTGTATAAACTAACTGACAATTCCCTACAACTTTTCTCCATTGTTCTTCAAAAAATACGGCCAATTTTTTTTGTTTACCAAGTACTTCTGGTACCGAATGGTAATCTTTTTGTGTTAAGAAGAGTAGCATTCGATTCTTTCTTATAATGATATATCTCGGATTATCTATTGTTCCAACAATTTCTTGCAGACTTTTAATGAAGGTAGATTTATCATAAGTTGTTCCACCTTCTAAATGACAAAAAACTGCGCCAGAGTTATCCACCGTAGTAACAACTTTAAGATCTGAAGGGGCCGTTGTAATATGCCCAAACTCAATAAGCGAACTCAACAATGCCTGGCTAATCTGATAGATATCTTTAGAAATATCCCGGTATTTCAAATACAACTTCAATGTTTTGAACAATAGTCCTCCGAAAATACCTAAGAATAGTACTCCTGCCATTGATAACCATACCCAGAAATCTTCAGGAGTTCGAAAGTTACGCATGGACCGACTAAAGCTTTCAAGTAGAAACTCTCCAAACACAGCGAAGGCTGATAACATTGAGGCTACCATGTAGGCAATGGTTTTTCTGAGATACATTGATTTAGTTCCTGAATAGTCCTTTTCCTCTTCGGGGAATGGTACTTTTATTTCTTCCACTAAAATTCTACCACTTTTCAGTGCTTCATGCCATCTTTCTTTTAACAACTGTCTCTCACCAGCACAACGGAGCATATTATCATTAATTCTTGACACAATTTCAGAGTTTGAAAATCGCTCTGGTAGGTTCATTCGTCCAATACCATTTTCGATTCTCGCAGTTCCATCCAACGAAATACCAACGAATGATTTAAACCTTCGCTTGAGTAATGAATAATCATCTCCTAAATCTTCATCAAACGGGTCAATACATACCAAATGCCAGATATTACCCGTTTTTCCCTGATTGAGTCGTTCAGTTCTAATTGCCCTTCCTCTCATTTGATTCGATAGAACATAAGAACCAACAAAACTTGCCAGTATTAATGAGTTAATTGAAGGGGCATCCCACCCTTCACCTAATAAGGATTTAGTACCAACCAATACTTCTATCTCACCTTTTTCAAAAACCTGTGTGACGATATGAACTATGTCGTGTTTAATCTTGTCTTTTGAATGTACTACGAGATATTTTTGGTCATAAGGAAGGGCAGATGTAGAAACACTTTCAATCCCATATTGCAATGAAATTTCTTCAAAAAGATTCAAAGAACTAATAGGAATGATAATGATGGAACCCGTAAGCACCCCCAGTTTAGGTTTATTCTCTCGCCTAAGTAGTTCAAAGATTGGAAGAACACCGATTTTATTTATTTCAAGGTCATTTACATCAGAATCTACTAGAAACTCCTTTCGAATATAATCGGTTAAAACGACCATTCTCAGATCACTCTTTTGTTGAGAATATTCGAAATTGACAATCTCTTGAATACTTCTCAATTTACTTAAACTAGAACTTAATCGTGATTGTATTTTTCTATTATGTCTGAAGTTTATGGATCGCTTTTCAATAGCTCCATTTCTTTTCAATTTACCCAATAAATCCTTTCTATGTTCTTCATTTTCTGGATTTTGCTTAAAGTCTTCATACAAGTAAAATGAAAGCAAAATTTCGGCCCATTCATAGTTCAGTTTCGGCAAAGTGTAGTTTCTATTTCCAATTACCTCAACATGTTCCTTGGAAATTTCTATTCCGCATGCATTTAAGAAAATCAATGTAGCTGAATAACATTCGAGATTTGTATATATCCAATCCAAATGTTCTAATGGGTTTGTATATATCGGATGCTCTAAAATCGCAGTTATAAGTTGATCGTCCTTTTGAATTTCAGAAAACAACTTCTCAATTTTCTTTTTATGAGCAACGATTTTAGTTAGTTCGATCTCCGTTGGTTTGGAAAAATATATATAGTCCTGATGCGGGCACAAGTCACCCTCAACAACGAGTTCTGGAACAGATATTTCTGCATCTACTGGACCGTTTAATTCTAAATATCGCTGCCATTCATGGTGAGCAACATCATAGGGCGGAGTTGCCGTTAATCCAACAATAGTCGGATTCAATTCTTCTTTAATTTCAGTAAGCGATTTCCACCAAGCATTTTTTAGATGGTGTGCCTCATCAACTACTATTGTACCAATGTTTTTATTCTTTAATAGGTCAATGATATTTAATGAATTACCTTCTGTTTCGCTACTATTCTCATCAATCAATTCGGGCTCTTCACTTTCATCTTCCTCTTCATTTTCAATTCCTGTAACGGCAGCGTGTAGCCCTTGATAGGTAGAAACGGTTAAGAATTCTGGGTTTTTGATATCCCTGGAAATCCATTCAGGAATGGAATCTGTTTGAAGAAACATGTCACAAAACCTTTGTATCCATTGATTCCTAATGGCAACTGTGGGAGCAAATATCACTGTCGGTTTGTTTAAACGCAACATTACTTCTAATCCTAAAATAGTCTTACCTGATCCAGGTGGAGCTATCACGTGCAAATGATTATCCTCTAAATGCTCTTCCAGTTCTAAAAGCACCCTTTGCTGATAGGTTCGCCAGTCAAATTTGAATTTAATGTTTGAAGGAAATTGATCCATTCAACAAATCTATCAAGAAATGACTTTGATAATCACAGATATGATCCTCATCTCCTCATCACTTTTGCGAATATCACAAAACAGTATCCTTCAAATGCGTTATTCAATTCGAAAACACACGCTATTCTTCAGAAATTGGAGGTATGAAAAAAATGATAATCATACTAATCATATTACTCAGCGGGCAATATATACACGCACAAGAAAACCCAGTACAGGATGATTTCAGAAAAAACACAATTTCATACGAAATAGGTTTGTGGCACAGGGGACTTTCCGGTATTTCTTATGCAAGAAATTTTTTACGAACCAAATATACTTTTTGTGCAGTGGAAGTATACGGAGGACTTGGTGTATCGTGGGAAGACTTTAACAAATATGCAGGGTTTAGTCCGTTGTTTAATCTGGGAAAGAAAGAGGCTTTCTTTACAATGGGGTTGGATTTTAAATATTACAGCATTACTGAAGGTGGGTTTTTATTTGATCAGTCCCAAACTTATTCAGGATTTAGTTATGCACCAATGCTGGGGTTTCATTTTGTTTTTCACAATGGATTTACCTTCAAAGGACGTACATCATTTATCCATGGAGAACACGAACTGACTTCAAATGAAACCATCTCAAAACAATGGATCGGCGGAGGATTGTCATTAGGTTACTCGTTTTGATCTCCAAACAGCTCCCTTTTTCATCTTAGTTATATCTTTGTGAGGCATAAATTGATAAACATGACCATAGAAGATATCAAAGCAGATATATGTCAGGGAATTCCGAGTGAAATTCCACCAAAAAAAGAATACGATCCTTCCATAAATCACGCGCCTAAAAGGAAAGATATTCTTTCTAAAGAAGAGAAAAAGCTTGCTTTGAAAAACGCGTTGCGATATTTTCCAAAAAACCAGCATGCTGAGTTGGCAAAGGAATTTGCAGCAGAGCTTGATGCATATGGTCGTATTTACATGTATCGCTATCGTCCCGATTATAAGATGTATGCCCGACCTATTGATGAGTATCCCGGAAAATGTGAACAAGCCAAAGCCATTATGGTCATGATCCAGAATAATCTGGATTACGCGGTTGCTCAACATCCACACGAGCTCATTACGTATGGTGGAAATGGAGCTGTATTTCAAAACTGGGCGCAATACCGGCTTACCATGAAATACCTCTCTGAAATGACAGATGAGCAAACGCTGGTCATGTATTCCGGTCATCCAATGGGATTGTTTCCTTCCCATAAAGATGCACCGCGCGTTGTGGTAACAAACGGAATGATGATACCCAACAATTCGTCACAAGACGACTGGGAGAAATATAATGCACTAGGTGTTACCCAATACGGGCAAATGACGGCCGGTTCATATATGTACATTGGGCCGCAGGGAATAGTTCACGGAACTACCATTACGGTTTTAAATGCCTGTAGAAAACTTAAAAATGCGAACGACGGTAATGTGAAGTTGTTTGTGACTGCGGGACTTGGAGGTATGTCTGGAGCGCAACCAAAAGCTGCTAACATTGCCGGAGTAATATCGGTTACTGCAGAAGTAAATCCAAAAGCAACTCAAACCAGGCATTCTCAGGGTTGGGTGGATGAAGTAATTGAAGATTTGGACGCGTTATGCTCACGGGTTCAGGAAGCTAAATCCAACAATGAGGTAGTCTCCATTGCTTACCAGGGAAATATTGTTGACGTCTGGGAAAAGTTTGATAAGGAGAATATTTATGTGGATTTAGGATCTGATCAAACTTCCTTGCATAACCCATGGGCAGGTGGATACTATCCGGCAGGTATGTCGTATGAAGCATCCAACGATATGATGGCGAAAGATCCGGAGCGTTTTAAAGAAAAAGTTCAGGAATCCCTGAGAAAACATGCCGAAGCTATAAATAACCATACCGCAAAAGGCACCTACTTCTTTGATTATGGAAACGCATTTTTACTGGAAGCTTCACGCGCCGGTGCGGATGTAATGGCTGAAAACGGAATAGACTTCAAATATCCATCTTATGTTCAGGATATTATGGGTCCTATGTGTTTTGACTTCGGATTTGGGCCATTTAGATGGGTGTGTACATCCGGAAAACCGGAAGATCTGCAATTGACTGATGAAATTGCCTGTAAGGTGTTAGAAGAAATCCGACAAAATTCCCCTGCTGAGATCCAACAACAAATGGCGGATAATATTCAGTGGATCAAAGGTGCTCAAGAAAACAAACTGGTAGTTGGGTCGCAGGCCAGAATCTTGTATGCAGACGCAGAAGGACGAATCAAGATTGCGACAGCATTTAATGAGGCGATAAAAGAGGGGAAAATTGGACCGGTTGTTTTAGGAAGGGATCATCATGATGTATCCGGAACTGATTCTCCGTTCAGAGAAACATCCAATATTTATGACGGTTCCCAATTCACCGCTGACATGGCCATTCAAAATGTGATTGGTGATGGCTTTAGAGGCGCCACCTGGATATCTATCCACAATGGTGGTGGCGTTGGTTGGGGAGAGGTGATCAACGGTGGGTTTGGAATGTTACTTGACGGTTCAGCAGACTCGGATCGCAGACTTAAAATGATGCTTCATTGGGATGTTAATAATGGAATTGCAAGAAGAAGTTGGGCCAGAAATGAAGGAGCTATTTTTGCCATCAAACGCGAAATGGAACGCACACCAAATTTGAAAGTGACACTGCCTAACCTGGTGGATGAAAATATACTGGAGCAGTTTTAAAAAAACAGTGGAGTATCTAAAGAACAAATAAAATAGTCTATTGAAGTAATGCGTTGATGCCGCATTCTCCGCCATGCTTTTTTGTGACGATTGTTTCCATGCCCCCTTTTAGCAATGCCTGTTGTTCCAATAATAACAACATATCCATTCGTTCTCAATACCAGATCGTCAGCATATTCATGATGCCAGCCCAATGTTGTGCTGTGAAGTTGTATCGCCTGGTGTTGTTTCAAAACACCCCTATACAACTGTCTTACATGCATCCCCTCATAGTCACAAATATTAGGAAATGGTTCATCCTGAACAAAAGCCATGCGGGGAATCAGAATAAATAGTACAACAATAATTTTAGCTACCATTTACTCAAATAATCCGTTACGGGATTTTCGTTACGAAAAAATACCGATCACTTATGGACAACAATTATTTCGGATAAATTGTACAATAGCATCCTTGTTGGGATTGGATAAATACTGGTCTCTTCCACGTTTTTTGACGTAAATAACGATACCGTATTGCTCTCCGTCACCAAGATTTGACATTCGGGATGCTTTGTATTTCTCATCTTCAAAAATATTGAAGTACGAAGAAATACAGTTACCGTCTTTTTTTCTGCCGTGAACCCCCTCAAATATTTTCAGAGATAATGTACCTTCAATTCCGGGAATGGATACTTTTCTGAATTTGTGTTTACACCCTCTACGTTTTGCATTTGGGTTGTTTTGAAATAGGTAATCAATAAAATGATTTGCTTTTTCTCCTCTGACCCAGAATGATTTTTCAGCCTTTTTACCATACCCCATGCATACTACTGAGATGTCATCATTTACTTGAGAATAGCCTGTAACTTGAAATAATGCGAATAGCGCAAGTAAGAAAATTGAATTTCTCATTGTTGTTGTGTTTTTGGTTTGTTATCCATTTATATGGAAAAAACGGGTCAAGGGTTACAGTCATTTGTTTTTTTTGAACCAATTAATAAATAAACTGTAACAAATTTTGGCTGAGGCATTGTTTTTGTATAAAGAAGAAAGCCTAGCTAATAGATTATTATTAATTTCGTTAAGCCGTATGAATCGGTAAAAAAAAGACCAGAACGTGAAGCATATAACCATAGTACTCGTTGCACTTTTTTCATTTTTGATTTCTACTGTTGCTATCGCACAGGAGAAGGTATTCGAATACACCGGTAAATTTCAAACGTACATTGTTCCTGAAGGTGTAAATTCTATAGAAGTTGAACTGTGGGGTGCAGGCGGAGGATATGGAAGTTGGGAAAGAGCCCGGTATCCGGATAAATATAAACCTGGTAATGGAGGAAAAATAACGGCTACATATCCTGTTGAACCGGGGTCAAAGGTTTTTGTTTTTGTGGGTGGACGTGGAGATAATGCGACCGACACTTACCAGGGTAAAGGTGGATTTAATGGAGGAGGAGATGGAAATAATACCGGAGATTACGGACCTTACTGCGGAGGCGGCGGAGGCGGTGCTTCTGATATCCGTATCGGAGGTTCAGGTCTCGGAGACAGAGTACTTGTAGCTGGAGGCGGCGGTGGTGCCGGATCCAATTACCCGGATGGTGGTGACCACGGTGGTCACGGTGGAGGCCTTGAAGGAGAAGATGGGCAATCTAACGGGGGTACGGCACATGAATCTGTTGGAAGAGGAGGTACGCAAACATCAGGTGGTAAAGGCGGTCAATGGCCAGCTTATTTACGTGCAGAAAATGGAAAATTAGGTCGTGGTGGTCATGCTCCTGACAGCACAGCAGGTGGCGGCGGTGGCGGCGGCTATTACGGAGGTGGTGCCGGATGTTGGTCCGGTGGCGGTGGTGGTAGCAATTATGCCGGGCCGGAAGCAACAGATGTAAAGCACGAACAAGGTGTAAACGGTGAAAATGGTAAGGTAATCATTCGGCCGGGATGTGTTATGGTGGAGATTCAGGTAGAAGGACCAACAACAATGTGTTTTGGAGAAGAAATTGTTCTGAAAGGAAAATCTGAAAACAGCAACTCAAAATTTACCTGGGACAATGGGGTGAAAAATGGAGTGCCATTCAAGCCACCAATGGGCACAACAACGTACACGGTAACGAGTTCAAATCCAAAAGAATGTTCCAATTCTATAGATATTAAAGTAAATGAGGGAGGACCAATGGTGGCAACCACAACGGAAGGAACCATTTGCGAAGGAGAATATACAACCTTGATCGTTCATGGAGCTTCTGGTGAAGTGCATTGGAGTGACGGCGTGCAGGACGGTGTGCCTTTTGAACCGCCTGCCGGAGTGCATACTTACAAAGTAACGAAAGAAGGTGCTTGTGGTGGAGAAGATGAAATTACAATAGTCGTAAATAAAGTATTGATAAAAGGATCCACAAGTCCTGAGACGGAACAAGGACTTGGAGGTGTTGAAGTTGAAGTAGAAGGAGGGACCTTTCCCTATAAGTACAAATGGACAGACGAAAATGGAAAGACGGTTGGTCTCGGAAGAGATTTACCGGATGTAAAAGGAGGAGACTATCAACTGGAGGTTACTGATGTAATTGGATGTACGGATAAACGTACGTTTAGCGTAAACACTATTGGTGAATATAAAGAGCCGGATGAAGGTCCTAAACTGGAAGCTGAAATTTCCGAAGATCAGGACTTTGTTACCGTTTCTTATCCTGGACCGTTTGAATATAAAATTGAAAACATGGAAAATGAAACTGTCATAACCGGCCATGCTGTTGATTCAGACGAAGTGGAGATCACAAAATTACCTCCAGGCCAGTACCGCGTTTCATTGATCTACAAACAGATTAAGCAATACGTAACCTTCTTCAAGGATTAAGCTTTACCCCTAAGTTTTTGGAAGATATCCCATACAACAATCCCTGTACAAACAGAGATGTTAAGGGAATGTTTGGTTCCAAACTGTGGAACTTCTATGGAGCCCTGACAGGCATCTACCACTTCTTGTTGTACGCCGTCAACTTCATTACCAAGAACTATCGCCACCTTTTCACTGGTACTAAATGAATTGAGTTCAATTGAATCAACGGTTTGTTCTATAGCATAACATGCCCAGGTATCTTTCTGAAGTTCCTGAACCAATTCAAGGGCAGATTCTCGATACTCCCAGTCCACAGTCTCTGTCGCGCCAATTGCCGTTTTATGGATATCTCTGTGTGGTGGAGTAGCAGTAATGCCGCATAAATAGATCTTCTCAACACGAAAGCAATCCGCCGTCCTGAAAACCGAACCAATGTTATTCAGACTTCTGATATTGTCCAAAATAATAATTAACGGTGTTTTATCTGCAGATTTGAATTCATCTGCCGTCATTCTTCCGAGTTCCTGAAGTTTGAGTTTTCTGTTCACACGTCAAATATACCGCTTCCTCGTTTTTCGCAAAGAATAATATGCATGGATTACGCTTTGTCAAACAACGGTAAAAATATTTAAGGATAAGTACAGTGGTAGATTGTTGACAACTAATGAAAAGTTGGTGGGGTTGTGGGGTAAAATTCGGGAATGATCGTGTATCTTCGTTAGTCGTAAAATCCTGATTTTCGTGGCACAAAAAACAGCTAAAAAACCAGCGGAAACTCCGCTAATGAAACAATATAATCAGATCAAGGCAAAATACCCTGATGCCTTATTGTTGTTTCGTGTGGGTGATTTTTACGAGACTTTTGGTGAAGACGCAGTGAAAGCAGCCAACGTGTTAAACATTGTTTTAACAAAACGGAAAAACGGTACGGCATCTGAAGTTGCCCTGGCAGGTTTTCCACACCATTCACTGGACACTTATCTGCCTAAGTTAGTGCGCGCAGGATTTCGCGTTGCGATATGTGACCAACTGGAAGATCCGAAACTGACCAAAAAAATTGTTAAGCGAGGGGTTACTGAACTGGTAACTCCAGGAGTGTCGTACAATGATAAAGTACTGGAAGGAAAAGCTAATAACTTCTTGGCTGCCGTTCACTTTGACGGAAACGAAGCCGGAGTTGCCTTCATTGACGTTTCTACTGGTGAGTTTTTAGTGGCCGAAGGTAGTTTTGAATACGTAGACAAGCTTATTCAGGGCTTTCAACCGAAAGAAATTCTTTACCAAAAGGATAAACAAAAACTGTATCAGGCTCATTTTTCTGATAAATTCTATACGTATCGCCTGGATGACTGGGTATTTACATTGGATTTTGCCAATGAGAACCTGGGCAAACATTTTGAGGTAAAGTCGCTCAAAGGTTTTGGAATTGATCACATGTATTTAGCCACGATTGCGGGTTCAGCTGTGTTGCACTACCTTTCAGAAACACAGCACGACAAAACAGGGCATATCAAGAATATCTCCCGTTTGGAAGAAGACAAGTACGTGTGGCTGGATCGATTTACGATTCGTAATCTCGAGTTGTTGTATTCTCATAATGATGATGCCACAACCCTGATAGATATTCTCGACAGGACACTAACACCGCCTGGTAGCAGAATGTTAAAAAGATGGATGGTGTTGCCGTTAAAGGAACTTAATCCTATTTCAGAAAGGCACGAAATCGTTGAATACTACATTCAAAATCCGGAATTCAAATTAGCTGTTGAGGAACAACTTAAAGAAATTGGTGACTTAGAAAGAATTATTTCTAAAGTTGCTACCGGACGAATCAATCCAAAGGAGATTATTCAACTCAAACGTGCCCTTACGGCCATTGAACCCATTAAGGCAAGTTGTGCAGGGACAGGGTGTAAACCGCTTACAATTCTTGCGGATAATCTCAATACCTGTGATGAACTGAAAAAACGAATTGACGAGGAAATCACAGAAGATCCGGCCGCTGCTGTAGGCAAGGGTGATATCATAGCACAAGGCGTTCATCCGGAGTTGGACGAACTCAGAGGAATCCTGAATTCAGGGAAAGATTATCTCGATAACCTCAAAGAACGTGAAGCGAAAGCGACAGGTATCCCAAGTATCAAGATTGCTTTCAACAATGTATTTGGCTATTATATTGAGGTGCGCAATGCGCATAGAGATAAGGTACCCGAAAATTGGATCAGGAAACAAACCCTGGTTAATGCAGAACGCTACATTACAGAAGAACTCAAGGAATACGAATCAAAAATATTAGGTGCTGAAGAAAAAATCCATGCGCTGGAAAGCCAACTTTTATCAGCACTAATCTCAGCAATGGGAGAATATATTACTCCTATTCAACACAATGCTATTCAATTGGCCAAGCTGGATTGTCTACATTCTTTTGCGGAGATTGCCATACAAAACATGTATTGCAAGCCTGAGATGAATGAATCCCTTACTATAGATATTAAACAGGGACGCCATCCGGTTATTGAGCAACAGCTTCCAATTGGAGAAGAGTACATTGCCAATGATTTGTTTTTGGATAACGAGAGACAGCAAATCATCATGATAACTGGTCCCAACATGTCAGGTAAATCTGCGTTGCTGAGACAGACTGCAATTATTTCACTGATGGCTCAAATGGGGTCCTTTGTTCCGGCTGAATCTGCCGCCCTGGGTCTGGTGGATAAAATATTTACCCGCGTGGGTGCATCTGACAATATATCTTCGGGTGAATCTACATTTATGGTAGAAATGAATGAAACAGCCAGCATTTTAAATAACCTGTCAGAGCGCTCGTTGATTATTTTAGATGAGATTGGCCGTGGTACGTCCACTTATGACGGAATTTCAATTGCCTGGTCGATTACGGAGTATTTGCATCAAAACCCAGGCGCACACCCAAAGACACTTTTTGCAACACATTATCATGAACTAAATGAGATGTCGCAAACTTTTGATCGGATTAAGAACTATAATGTTTCTGTAAAAGAAGTAGGCAACAAGGTTATTTTTATGCGTAAACTGGTTCCGGGCGGAAGTGCGCACAGTTTTGGAATTCACGTGGCAAAAATGGCTGGTATGCCAAAAGAAGTGTTGCAACGGGCTGATCAAATCTTGCTTAAATTAGAAAATAATCACTCCGGAAATCTGAAAGAAGAAGCAAAAGCACTGGCAGAGGATGCCGAAATGCAACTCTCCTTTTTTCAGTTAGATGATCCGGTTCTCATGCAGATCAAAGAGGAGATTGAAAATATTGACATTGATACCCTTACTCCTGTTGAGGCCCTGATGAAACTAAATGAGATCAAAAAATATATTGGGGTGAAATAACCCAATAGCTTTTCCATATTCTATATAGTAATGTTTTCACTATGGAAATCTTTATTTCAAATTGAAGATTTTCAACAAATACAAAAACCACGTTAAACACTGATAATCAGTAATCTTGTTTTGTCATGTTTGTTTGGCAAGTAGCTTGTTGCAATGGTTTCTGAATTTATTAACGAACCTTAAGTCTATATGAAACGATCAGTAAAATTTCTAGTATTAGCAATAACAACAGCTCTGTTCTTCGGTTGTCAGAAGTACGGTGGTGAAGGAGAACTTGCAGTTCGAATGACAGATGCACCTGGCAATTATGACTCAGTCATGGTTGAAGTGGAAACGGTACAGGTACATTACGCAGGTGGGCAAGGCTGGACAACTCTAAATACAAATAATGGTATTTACGATTTGCTGCTCTTGCAGGACAGTGTGACTGTCTTAATAGCCAATCAAAATTCTATCCCGGTTGGTGACATCACTCAAATGAGGGTAATTCTTGGAGATAACAACTGGGTGGTTGTGGATAGTACAAGTCACCCCTTACTGCTGTCCAGCCAAGATAAAACCGGGATAAAAATCAACGTTAATGCTCCAATTCAGGCAAATACACAAATGGTGATTGTACTGGATTTTGATGCGTATGAATCAATTGTTGAAGAAGGCAACGGAATGTACAGGTTAAAACCTGTCATTAAGGTTGATAGTTTATATTATGTCCCTTAAAAAAAGATTGATACAATAGCGGGTGTCACTCATCCACTATTGTTCTTTTATCACCAGCTTTAATACTTCAAAAACTTTGAGTAAATTGCCGTATGAAGTGGCTGTTGATCATTGCTTTGGTTGTTAATTTGGGTGTTTTTGGGCAGGTAACCTTAACCGAATCACATCTACCTATTATTATATTGAACACTGGAGGCGCACCTATTGAAGATGACCCCAGGATACAATGTGAAATGGGAATAATCGATAATGGTTCTGGTGTTATGAATAATGTCAATGACCCATTTAATGATTATCACGGTTACATCACCATTGAGATTCGCGGTTCTACTTCACAACAATATCCCAAAAAGAATTATGGGTTCTCCACCGTGAGCCCGGACGGTGTAGATATTAATGTATCCTTATTGGACCTCCCTCCCGAAAACGATTGGATATTATACGGTCCGTACCCGGATAAAACGCTGATCAGAAATGTGATGACATTTGACCTTTTTCGTAGAATGGGTCATTATGCATCCAGAACACGGTACTGTGAATTGATTATTAACGGCGAATACAGAGGGCTTTATGTGCTGATGGAAAAACTAAAAAGAGATGATGCCCGAATTCAAGTTACACCGCTTGACAGCTCATCTACTGCAGGTGATCCACTTACAGGTGGTTATGTTTTTAAGGTAGATAAACTTACCGGTACCACCGTAGAGACTTTTGTATCTGCTTATAATTCTGAGGTGTTATTTCAATACCACGATCCAGGTCCGGATGAGCTGCACCCTTTGCAAAAATCTTATCTGCAGGATTATGTTTCCAACTTTGAAGATATGCTATGGGGACCAAACTTTAATGATCCAAACCTGGGTTATCATCAATACATTGATAAGATCTCTTTTTATGACTTTTTTCTCTTGCAGGAAGTAGGACGAACAGTAGACGGTTATCGGAGTAGCTGTTTTTTATATAAGGACAAGAATAGTGTTTGGGATGGACTTCTTCATGCTGGTCCAGTCTGGGATTTTAACCTTTCTTATGGTAATGCCGATTATTGCAATGCTGATCAGACGACAGGATGGCAGTATCAATTCGATAATGTCTGTCCGTGGTTTACTTCTTCTGTTCCGTTTTGGTGGGGCAAATTATTAACCGATACTTCGTATTGTAACGGACTCCAATGTCGCTGGCAGGAATTAAGGCAGGGGCCACTTCGCATAGATTCATTACACGACTATATTGATTCTGTAGCACTCTACCTGGAAGATGCACGCATTCGCAACTTCCAAAAATGGCCGATTATAGGCGTTTACGTGAATTGGAACGGGTATGTCGGTCAAACGTATCAGGAGGATGTGGATTACCTGAAATGGTATATTCAAACGCGAATTGAGTGGATGGATAATAATTTACCGGGAACGTGTTGGCCGGGTCTCGCAGGTCAGGAACAAATGCAGCCAGATCCTGTGCTTTCAAAAGCGTGGCCCAATCCATTTGATGAAGAGGTACACATTGGTTTTACGCTTCCAGATGGAGGAGAAACAGAAATTTGGATCTATGAGCTGTCCGGTAAAATTATCTACCAAAAGCATCTCGGAAAGCTGGCAGAAGGGAATTACATTAAAACACTTCAACTTACCGGTTTATCTGCCGGATCATACATCTATACGGTAATCACTGATGGTGTTGCTGTATCACAAAATAAGTTGACGAAAAAGTGAGTAAACACTGAAAACTAAGTGTATCACTTTTTATTTTCTTCCTGAATCTTAATAATTTCCTGCATAAGAGGCATCAGCATTTCATGCGGATTTTTAGCGTCAAATGAAGCCGTAGTAATGCTGGAATCTTGACCAACAAAGACAAACTTAGCGTGTGGTGAAGCATCTGTTGCGCGTTTGTCGGATGGCGCTTCAAGACTGCTCACTTTACTCAGGTCAACATCTTTCATACTACTGTTCACCGCTTCCCACTCAGACTCTTTCACTTCACGCCCATAGTAAGTTGGCTCACCTCGTCCATTGAAAGCTACCGTTACAGAGTCTTCCGTTACAGATAATACTGTTCTTCCCATCATTGTAGTGGTGTGGTATTCGTACTTTACAATTTCCAGATCCTGGCATGAAAGAAGTACAAGTGCAATAAAAGCAATAAACAGATGTCTCATGATCTTAAACTTTAGTTGGTGTCAATTGTATAGCAAAATACATGCTAAATATAGCTGAAATGAAACTCTTACATTTAAAACCGTAGAAATTAGGCCTCTTTTTATAAGGAATCTACCCAACAGTTCACAGATAGAAAGCAAAGAAAATTCTGAAAAAATATTAAACTTCGATCGTTGTCCTTGCGAAAATCCTACTCCACAATCAGCAAGAAATTGTTCTTTTTCCCTTTACTCAACAGCACCATTTTATCGTTGATAAGGTCTTGAGCAGTGATGACGTAATCTTCACTTACTTTGGTCTTGTTCACGGAAATAGCATTTCCTTTTAATTCCCGGCGCGCTTCTCCGTTAGATTTCAGAAAACCCGTTTTTGCAGACAATGCATCAATGATACCCAATCCTGCTTCAATATCTGCTTTTGATACAGTAGCTTGTGTTACTCCTTCAAATATTTGCATAAACTGCTTTTCAGATAGTTTTATGATATCTTCTGAAGTGGATTTTCCGTAGAGAATTTTTGCAGCAGCCAATGCTGTATCAAGTGCTTCTCGTCCGTGCACCATTACGGTAATCTCTTCTGCCAGTTTCTTTTGTAGTACACGTGCACCAGGATCTTTTTCATGCTCTGCTTCCAATGCTTCAATCTCTTCTTTTGGAATAAATGTGAAGGTTCTGATATACTTAGATGCATCAACATCTGTTGCTCTTACCCAAAACTGGTAAAAGTCATAAGGAGACGTTTTCTCAGGGTCCAACCAAATGGTTCCGGATTCGGTTTTTCCAAATTTCCCTCCATCCGCTTTGGTCATTAAAGGACAGGTTAAAGCAAATGCTTCTCCTCCTGTTTTTCTTCTGATCAATTCTGTTCCGGTGGTAATATTACCCCACTGGTCAGATCCTCCCATCTGTAATTTACACCCCATTGTGCTATACAAATGCAAGAAGTCATAACCCTGAACTAACTGGTAGGAGAATTCTGTGAAAGAGATACCGGTTTCGATTCGCTTTTTAACTGAATCTTTGGCACTCATATAATTTACCGTGATGTGCTTTCCAATATCCCGGATAAACTCCAAAAAGGAAAATTCTTTCATCCAGTCGTAATTATTGACCATCACGGCTGAATTATCTCCGCAGTCAAAGTCTAGAAATTTCTCAAGTTGAGATCGGACACCAGCCACATTTTTATTGAGTGTTTCTTCATCCAATAAGTTCCGCTCATCTGATTTACCGGAAGGGTCTCCAACCATTCCGGTTGCCCCGCCAACAAGAGCAATAGGCTTATGCCCTGCTCGTTGAAGATGCATAAGTAGAAGGATAGGAATCATAGAACCCACGTGTAGAGAATCCGCAGTAGGGTCAAATCCTACATATCCTATCACCAACTCCTTTTCCAGAATTTCTTCTGTTCCGGGAATGATGTCTTGTAACATTCCTCTCCATTTGAGCTCTTCTACAAAATTCTGTGGCATGGTCTTCAACTTTGGGGCGTAAAGATATTAAACCTCTATCTAAATTGAGATTTCTTCATGGATTTTTCCTCAAAGCAGAAAGTTCCATAAATTTGCCGACTTAAAATTATAAAGGCCAGTATATGTTTCGATCGATTTTGTTACTATCTATTTTAATTCCCTGTTATTTAAGTGCGCAGAATGTCATGGGGAAACACCATTATATTGGTATTCAACCTTCGTTTTTGGTAGAGCCTTATGACACTATTAAAGCGGTAGAGGTAAATATCGTTCCTTTCAATTATGAATATCGATTTGATAATCACTTTAGTATTCAAGTTAGATCTATGGTGAATTACCGATTTTACGAACCGGCTCCTGGTATATCACAAACAGGTGGAACAGTTGTATTTCACAAGTATTTTCCAGAGTGGTTAAAAGAAGATTTTTGGCTGACACCCAGTATTGGTGGTTTTTCAACGTATACCTATAATCAGTTAGATCGCATCAATACGATTATTGCCGGAGCTGAATTAGGCGTGTTATTTTCTTTCGGAAAATGGATTTCGCTCAGTGTTGCAGGTCAACCGGGAATAAATTATTATCCGGACACATATTCCCAGGAGTTTGTGGGTACATCTTCCGGTTTTAAGTCCCATTTTGGAGTGATCGTACATGCTGGAGTGAACTTTTAATTTTGTGTAGAAGTCCTGATTTTATGGGTTTTCAGATTACCGTACACCACACCGGACCCCTAAGATTTTCTCAAGGATCCAGTATTGTTTAACCAAAAATACTTTTGGAACTATAGCATTTCGTTCGCCAGGTTAGCCAGTTCTGAACGCTCCCCTTTTTCTAATCTGATACTGGCAAATAGAGGATGCCCTTTTAAACGATCAATAAGATATGTTAGCCCATTGGACTCTTCATCCATATACGGTGTATCGATCTGATTAATATCTCCTGTAAACACCACTTTTGTTCCTTCACCCGCCCTTGTAATTATCGTTTTCACTTCGTGCGGAGTAAGGTTTTGTGCCTCATCTACTATAAACATTACGTTGGATAATGACCGTCCACGAATAAACGCAAGTGCGGTAATGGCAAGTTCACCGGATTTTTCCATCTCATCCAGTACCTTATGCTTTTTTTCAGTGCTTTTGAACTGACTTTTAATGAATTTAAGGTTATCCCATAATGGCTGCATATAAGGAGAGATTTTATCCTCGGCATCACCTGGAAGATATCCGATATCACGGTTAGAAAGAGGTATGATAGGGCGAGCCAGTATTATCTGACCGTATTTGTTCTTTTGTTCAAGGGCTGATGCAAGGGCTATAAGTGTTTTACCTGTTCCTGCAACTCCCTGAAGCGCCACCAGTTTAATATCGTCATTCAATAAAGCATTGACAGCAAAAGTTTGCTCTGCATTTCTTGGTTTAATGCTATAGATATATTGCTTTTCAACCCTTTCTATAGATTTTTTCTCTTCATCATAGCGGGTAAGCACAGAATCTTTTCCGTTTTTAAGAATGTAATATCCATTGGCAATTTTTTGATCTCCCAATACTCCTTCTTCTTCAATAGCTCCTTTTTTGTATAGTTCATTGATGAGATTAGAATCTGTGTTATCAATGATCGGAAAGCCGTCTGCCATTTTCTTGACGTCTTTCACCTTACCCGTAAGATAATCTTCAGCAGCCAGACCGATTGCTTTAGCCTTTAACCTTAAGTTAATGTCCTTAGTCACCATGATCACATCACGGTTTTTTTCCGTATCGGCTAATGTTATGGCAGCATTCAAAATTTTGTGATCATTTTTTCCGGGACCATATACCTTTTCTGCATCTCGTCCATTCAGGAGATTGGACATAACAATTTTGATCTTGCCTTTTCGCTTTCCCAGACTCACCCAGTCATTTATCCCGGATGTTCCGGATAAACGATCTAATGAGCGAATTATCTCTCTTGCCTGAAAATTTTTAGTGTCGTTACCAACCTTAAAATTATCCAGCTCTTCCAAAACAGTAATAGGGATAGCTACATCATTATCTTCGAAATTGTTAATTGAATCGTGGTCAAACAAGAGTACCGAAGTATCCAGTACGAAAATCTTTTTCTTGTGAGCGTCGGTCTTTTTAGCCATAAAAAAATGTCAAAGAGTTTTTCGAAATTTTATAGATGAAAAGGTAGCAAGCTTCATTCGGCAAATGGAATTTATTTTCAAGAGTTTTCAACCCTAAAATATTGAAAGTGCATGGCAAAATGCTCAGACCTAACTAATAGAGGGTGAATGCAATGATCGCAATAAGAGATTTGTGAACGGATTTTTGATTAAACTTCAGAACGGGTCATCAGATTTCCTGGTAGATGATGTATTAGTTTCTTCGATCCAACCCCCACATCATTTTATTTCGGATAGTGTTGAGGAAATTTTGTCCTTCTGTTTGAATCACATTGATTTCAAATTCAGTTTTACGAACGACCAATTCAATGGATGAGTCAATTGTCACGGATCTAGAGTCCAGTGAGCACAAGAAATTAGAACCCCTGCCTTCTATTTTTAAACGAATAGTTCGTGAATCCGGAACCACCACCGGTCTTACATTCAAATTGTGTGGTGCAATCGGGGTAATTACAAAGTCTGTTGCTCCGGGAACCATAATGGGCCCGCCACAACTCAAAGAATAGGCTGTAGAGCCCGTTGGTGTGGCCACAATTAAACCATCAGCCCAGTAGGAGTTGAGGTAGAGTTCACCAATATATGTATGGATGGTGATCATGGAAGAAGTTTCCTTTTTATGAACCGTGAGTTCATTCAAAGCAAAATTGTCATCACCAAAAAGATTTTCTTCTGTCACCAGGGTTAGTAAAGATCTCGTTTGTAGTCGGTATTTACCTTCTTTAATATCCTTCAATGAGGCTTTGATATTGTCTCTGGATGTAGATGCCAAAAACCCTAATCTTCCGGTGTTAATACCCAAAATCGGAATTCCGGAATCTCTTACAATATGGATGGTTTCTAAAAACGTTCCATCACCTCCTACACTTAAGAAAATATCTAGCTTTCCTTCAATATCATTGAATTTTTTAAACGTAGGTGGATCTAAATCCATACTGATACGTGGACCAAGAAATGCCATGAAAGGTTCATACACCAAAAATTCCCAACCGTACAATTTCATGGTGTTAAACAACACCTGGATGTTGGGGATGAATGAGTCATCAAATGATTTACCATAGATTCCAACGCGCATAACTACATGTTCAAATAGTTCATCAACTCATCATATCTTCGCTTCAGATCATCCTGGAACGCTCCTTTCTGAAAAGTAGCTTTTATGGTATAATCATAACGGTTAAAGGTTTGAATGATGCGATCTATATTATCTGAATTTATTTTGAGGGTAACTTCTACCTCTGTGGATTCTTCTCTTGACGTGATAAATGAACTCAATATTTTAGCACTGTTTTCTTCAACAATACGAGCAATTTGTGTTAGTGAATAGTCGTGTGTATTCATTACCAGTACAACAATACTTCCGGGTTCTTTAATAGAGTTAACCGCGGTTATCTGGGACATCAGATACAAAAGGTCCGTGCATCCCAGGTAGTTATTGTTTTCATCTAATACTGGCACAACTGTGATTTTAAGATCGGATATGATCTTCATGACATCATACACATGCCTGCTCGCATAGACAAAAGGATTGGGTAAATTTTGAAAACAATCTTTAATTTTCATGGATGGATCTGCCATGTCGTAAACATCATTTTCTGAGATCAATCCAATATACTCGTTACCTCTTACCACAGGTAAGTGGCTTACTCTGAGTTCATTCATCCAGTCCATTGCGCGTTCACCAGTTTCAGTATCTTTTAATGGTGGAATTATTTCGCTTATTAGGTCTGCTGCTCTCATTTAATTTAAAGCCTGGATAGATTATTTATTCCAACTAATGTAACCATTAATTGTTCTAACAATGATAAATTTGAAGCAAAATTGACAATTTTATTTCAATGCCAGCCAAACTTAGTGTTAACATTAATAAAATAGCCACTTTACGCAATGCCAGAGGTGGAAATACGCCAAATGTTTTAAAAGCAGCAAATGATTGCGAGATGTTTGGGGCAGATGGTATTACCGTGCATCCAAGACCTGATGAGCGGCATATTACCTTGCAAGATGTTTATGATATTGCGCCTACGATCAAAACGGAATTTAATATCGAAGGATATCCCAATGAGCGCTTCCTGAAAATGATTGAAGAAGTTAAACCGGATCAGGCTACTTTAGTTCCTGACGGACCAGATGTCCTGACTTCGGAAAATGGTTGGGATACGCTCTCCAAAAAGGACTTTCTAACCGATATTCTGGCACATATTAAATCCCTGGGGATTCGAACTTCTCTTTTTATTGAGACGGATGCTCAAATGATTGAAAATGCAGCAAAAGTAGGTGCGGATCGCATTGAATTTTACACGGGACCGTACGCTCATCATTATGCAGCCAATAAGGAGGCAGCAATTAAACCTTATGTAGAATCAGCTAAAGTGGCTACTGAAAATGGGTTAGGGATTAATGCTGGGCATGATCTCAGTCTTGAAAATTTGAAATTCTTTGCCCATAAAATTCCTGAACTTATGGAAGTATCCATTGGTCATGCACTAATTTCTGATGCTATTTATTTTGGGTTGGAGAATACGATTAACATGTATAAAAAATTGTTGCAATGAAACAATTACATTACCGAACCATAGGAGAAGGAAAGCCATTGTTCATTTTACATGGATTATTTGGATCATCTGACAATTGGCAAACCTTAGGCAAGCGATTTGGGGAATATTTTAAAGTGTATTTGGTAGATCAACGCAATCACGGAAAATCTTTTCATTCTGATGAATTCAATTATGATGTGATGGTAAAGGATCTTTACCAACTGGTCAAAGATGTTGGAGAGGAAGAGATCAATATCATTGGGCATTCTATGGGAGGGAAGACGGCTATAGGATTTGCAGCTGAACATCCAGACCTAATGAACAAACTGGTAGTAGCCGACATTAGCTACAAAGAATATCCATTGCATCATGATGCGATTATAGATGCCATGGAATCACTTGATCTTGAAAATATCAAGTCAAGAAGTGAAGCGGATGAGGCCATGGCCAAAGATATTGATAACTGGGCGGTGCGTCAGTTTCTACTGAAAAACCTTTACTGGAAAGAAAAAGGGAGATTGGATTGGCAAATTAACCTTCCTGTTTTAGTAGAGAAAATGCCGAATATTGTTGCTGAGATTCCATTTGATACGATTGATAGCAACACGCTATTTATTAGAGGAGGCAATAGCAATTATATTTTAAAGTCTGATTTTGAAGACATTCATAAGAAATTCCCTTTTTCAGACATTTATACGTTGGAAGATGCCGGTCATTGGGTACACGCCGAATCACCAGATGAATTTTATAACCGCGTCATGCGATTTCTTCTTCTATAAAAAAAGCCACCTCTTAGAGATGGCTTTAGCGTTCAAATTGCAGCTTTTATTCAATCACTATTTTCGTTAAAGAAATCCGACCGTCATCTGCGGTTAACTTTATAGTATACATTCCGGCAGCCAAACTTGATATGTCAATGGTTGTAGTTTTCGCCGTTAATTTTTGTGTTTGTACAATCCTTCCTGAATTGTCAATTAAGGTCATTGTAGTCGCATTGTTTTCAGATAAAGTAATCACAACTTCGTCATCTGCCGGGTTAGGATAAATAGCGACATGAATTTCACTATCATACAATCCTAGTTGCGAGCCAACTTCAATATTTCCGGAAGAGACAGTGCATCCGTTAGCATCAGTAACTGTTACATTGTAAGTTCCTGCTTCCAAACCAGAAGGGTCTTCCACTGCGGATGTAAAGCTGTTTGGACCGGTCCAGGAATAGGTATAAGGAGGCGTGCCTCCGGAAACGGATAAGTTGATTGCACCATCCGCACCATTAATTTCATCTACGGTAAAAGAACTAGTAGTTAATGGAGCAGGTTCATTGATGCCTACTGTACCAGTGTATTGACATCCGTTTGCATCTTCAATCATAGTGTTATAGACACCAGGTGCAAGATTATTAAAATTACCTGACCCCACGAACGTTGTTCCGCCATCTACTGAATATTGATATGGTGCGGTGCCCCCGGATGCACTTAGTGTGATGCTTCCATCAGTATCTCCATTACAGGAAACATGTGTCGTTGTTTCTGAACCCGTTAGGATGTCCGGTTGAGTCACAGTGCTCAATACGGTAGCATTACAATTCGCCCCATCATTCACTATAACTACATAACTTCCTGCACACAATCCTGTGAAAGTAGATCCTGGCTGAGGTCCGGATCCGATATCATAAGTATATGATCCAGAACCTCCTGATGCGACAACGTCTATCTGACCGTCACAGGTGCTTCCGCATCCAGTGGCTGGTGTAACTGTAGCTGTGAAATTTCCGTTACACGCTGGGTCATAAGAAGCACAATCGTCAAGGATAATACTGCAACTGTTGAATGCATTCAATCTCCCACCAGTAACACAATCGTTTGCAAGCCCGGCAACAGGGTCCGTTCCGTCGAGTAGCGCCAATCTTACTATATCGGCAGCCTGTTGAGGATTATTCATTGCCATATCTGCCAGGTTTGAACAAGGCAGTGAATACAACAAGGCGGCAACACCTGCTGTCAAAGGGGAAGCAAAAGACGTCCCTGAAACGCTCTGCGTACCAGATGTATTATAAGTGATCAAGACACTTTCCCCAGGTGCCGCCAAATCAATCGTGGTTTGGCCATAGCCGGAGAATGTTCGTTCATCATTATCGTTGGATGCTGTAACAGAGATCATATAGTCAGAGCCACAAGCAGTAGGAAGATCTCCCACGGCATCCACGTTCCAGTTGTTGTTGGTTGTTGCCCCCATATTGAGTATCCCATAATAACCCAGTGTATCGTAAAAGGCACACCATAACGGTGCTGAAGCCGGGTCACCGCCGTCAATGCCCCAGGATGCATTAGTGGCCACAACAAAAGCACCTGCAGTTCCTCCAGAACTCGTATACAATTGTCTCATAACTAAAGGATAGGTATATGCCGCGATAACATTTGACTCTGATAATGATCCGGCCATATCTACCTGCATAATTCCTACGTTCCAATTGGCGCCAACTACCTGACTACCATTATTACCTACAGCACCAATCATTCCTGAAACGCCTGTTCCATGACTACCACTTGCAATATTGTCGTTATTTGTACCTGAATTCCATCCGTCAATGTCATCTATATATCCATTTCCATCATCATCAACACCATTGGAGCCTGCTGCTTCAATTGCGTTGGTCCAATGATTGGCTACTAAATCAGCATGTGCCCAGGCGGCACCACCACCTTCAATTACACATACAACAATTTCATCCCCGTTTGCTGTTGTTCCGCCCGTTGTGATATCCCAAGCCAGTTCTGAATCAATATCATTATCTGTTGGTCCATCATCATGAAACCATTGGGAGCCATATTGCGGATCATTCGGAACTGTAGCACGTTCCTCTACCAGGTGATTGTTTTGCGCAATAACTACATGTGCATCTGAATACATTTCTTCGACCATCCTGACATGAGAGATATTGTGATGATTGAAGTGCAATAGCCAGATATTAGCCGGTTCAGAAACAGCTTTTACGAGTGATAATTCCGTGAATATTCCATTGACATTTCTGTGTGCTTCGACTACTGTCTGAATGTTTTCATTGTGATCAACCATAATCAATAAATCACCTTTTATATAGGGCATTTTCTCAAATTCATCTTCTTGAGAAAAACTGGCTAGAACACCGAATAAACAAGCTACAAATAGTACAAATTTTTTCATTTTAGTATTTTTAGTGTGATTACTAAGCTACAAAGATTCAACATAAGATATTCGGTTACCATTCTTTCCTCTTAAATTGGCATGGTTTTGTTGAATTCTTTACATATTAGCTGAAACGTACGAAAAAACGGAGAGGTTGAAAAATATAACGAACATAGCTATTTGGGTTTTGCTATTATCTGGTACAATCGTTCAGGCTCAAAAGGTTGACTCTACTGAGTTTATGGGCTTTTTTAATGGGATTAACCTCAACATCCAATGTCAGGAATCAATTGTTACTCCTTGGAAAACATGCGATTGTATTGATTCAGTTGCAGTAAACGGCAACGTCGTGGATAATATCCTATACGAAGGGTATCAAGTTGATTTGGCGAATGCGATTGAGTTAAACCTATACGATACGGTGAGGATAGTGCTTTATCATCTTAAAAAGTGTAGAATACGAACATTGAACCCTTATGATTTTTTTCCAAAAACTATATTACCTGTAGCATATCTTAAATTAGAAAAAGACAATATGTTAACCTGGGCGGTTCAGGAAAATTACCCCGACCTAAAACTTTGGGTACAAATTGAACAGTATAAGTGGGGAGAATGGATTAAGATTGGGCATGTTAACATAACCGACCAGGTGGTTTATCAAATGGATGTTTCCACTTATCTCAATCGCGGTGAGAACAAATTCCGAGCTTCAATTGCCAGTATTGAGCAAGACCATGTACCAGGTGATGAAATTACCGTTAAGCACAAATGCAGAAAGGTTAAGTTTAAGATAAACAAGAAAGCTCAGAAGATTGTGTTTTCACGAAAAACACATTATGAGGTTTGGAATAAGGATTGGCAAATTGCGGCGAGAGGATATGATGATGAGATTGATTATTCAAAATATAAAGAAGGTGAATATTATCTTCGATATGCCGGAGAAGAGAAATTGATCGAACTTCAAAAACCTTAAAATATTGAAAATCAACACTGCCTTTTAATTCTAGTCGAAAAAATCAGTGTTTCCGTCGAAATTCAGGCATCCCTTAGGGTATAATGAACGTATCTTTGGTAGGAACTCTTGTAATTACGTTATTTAAAACACTACTTATTATGACAAAAGTTGTTACCTACTTATTTGATAGTATGTTTCAAAGTAAACAGAAAGTCTCTTACGGAGAGAAGGCGTTCGTCATTGCTATAACAGTAATTGTAATTACCGGATCTTTATTTTTTGTTATCTAATAAGGAGTTTAAAACTCCGAACTTTCCACCAACGTATGTAAAATAAAAAAGCACCCTGGAATAGAGTGCTTCTCGCTAAAATTGAGTTAGCTGTTTAATTTTTTGTATACTTTCCTGTGTACGAGGATCCAGAACCCCATTTCCATTTTATAGTTAGTGAATTATCAGTCAGTTCTGCAATTTCATGATTTGAGTCGACGTATCCAAGCCCAGCATATTGTCTGATAATTAAGTTTGTTCCGCCTTCATCTACTGAATAATTGTAGTTATATGATCCTCCACCACAGCAATCGGTTACTGTAAGATCGCAATCTGCTTTACTTCCTCCACTACATTTCCCAAAAGTGATCTGGTCCTGTGATGATGGTGGGATATCAGTTCCATCAATATTAACCTCATTCCAGGTTCCTTCCAAAGTTTTTGCAGCTTTTTTGTTCTTACATCCAACAGCAAGAAAGGCAACTGCAACCATTAAAAACAACAGTTTTTTCATAATTTCTTAATTAGAATAGCTGACAAAATACAAAATTCGACTAAACTTCACTTATATTTTCCGTAGGATAGCCAATATGAAACAATGCTGAACCTCTGTTTACTACGGGTTGATTATTGTGTCCATAGATAATACCATCTTTTCTGGCTTTTACTTTGACTTCAAAATTCCCATAAGGCCCTGAAATTGTTCCCAATACATCCCCTTTTTTGATCACATCTCCTGCTTGCTTAAGGCATTTGAACATACCACTTTTGCTGGCTCTTAGCCAGGTTCCGTCTTCAATCAAGATAGATTTTGCTTCAATGGCTTCCCCTATGACCATTTTTCTTGCAACCAGTACACGTTGTATACCTTGCAAGCCGGCTTCAATTGAAAATTCATCCATCCTTAGTGATTCCCCGCCTTCAAAGACAACCATAGGTATTCCCATTTTATGCGCGGTTTTTCTCAGTGATCGATTCACTAATCCACCTTTAATCATTAAGGGCATTCCAAACTCATCTGCCAGTTGAATGCTTTTAGGGTCATCACGATAAGCGCGAGCTTGAGGGAAGTTGTAGATAGCGCCACCTCCGGTATGAAAATCTAGAGCAAAATCTACATGCGGTAAAATTTCTTTACGAAAAGCATAAGCTACGCGAGAAGCTAACGAACCTGTTCGAGACCCGGGAAAACTTCGGTTTACATCTTTTCCTCCCGGAACTCCCCTGGAGTAATTGATAAATCCAAATACATTCAAAAGCGGCACTGCTATTACTGCACCGGCTTCCAAATTGGCAAACATCTTAGTTCGTTCAGCCCGTTTAACGATTTCAATCCCGTTTACTTCATCTCCGTGTACACCACCTATAACCAGTAGTGTAGGACCAGGCTTCTTTCCTCTAAAAACATGGGCAACCAAATGGATTTCTGTATAAGTAGGAAGGCGGGCTATGGGGATATCTACAGTTACTTTTTTTCCTTTTGGAACTTTAACTCCGGCTATTATCATATAAGTACTGTTTTTTCAATTGACTCAATTAAGGCCTCAGCAATTGGAATTTTCGTGACACCTTCTATTCCTTCAATACCGGGTGACGAATTTACTTCAATTACCATTGGTCCTTCGGATGATCTCAAAATATCTACACCTGCCATACTCAGACCCAATACTTCAACCGAACGAATGGCCATTTCTTTTTCCTGCTCGCTAAGATCAACAATTTTCCCTGAACCTCCCAGATGTATATTCGATCTGAAATCCCCTTCGGCAGCTGTTCTCATCATGGAGGCTACAATTTCTCCATTGATCACAATTACGCGAATATCTTTACCTGAAAACTCGGCAATATATTGTTGAAGTAAGATTCGTGTTCGCTTTTTTACATGTTCACTGATCAGATGTTCTGCCTCTTCCTCCGTGTGTACCAGAAATACACCTTGACCTTGTGTGCCTTCTAATACTTTCATGATAAATGGATATCCCAAATGCGTTTGTACCATACGTTCAGCATAATACAGGTCATTTGAAAAATACGTTTTTGGTATGCGTATTCCGGCTTCGGTGAGTATTTGTAAGCTTCTGAACTTATCACGTGAATTAATGATTCCTTCGGGTTTATTCAACACTTTCACCCCCATATTCAGAAAGTGACGTACGACGGTGCAACCGTAAAATGTAACAGAACTGCCAATCCGGGGTATGACAAAATCCGGTTTAATTAACTCTTCATGTTCATAAATCACCTTGTACTCTCCATTTTCTATGAGGAGGTCGCACTCCATGTGATCAATAACGCGAACATTATGTCTGCTGCTTATTCCGGCATTATAAATACGGTTGGTAGTATATAAACTGCCCGAACGGGATAGTATATAAATGAGCATATCTCTTATTGAGCTTTTTAAAGTAAGTAAATTACGTCATCACCCTGTAATGATTTCTGAAGTTTCGATAACGTTGCTTTCGTTTAAGGCACGATCAATTAACTTGATGGCAAACTTCACAGTGTCAGACTGAGTAGAGAACGGGTTAGCAAAATTTTGAATATCAACATCTATAGTGCCTTTGATACCTTTTGTGTTTTCTGACACTTCAATCGGTTTTATTCTGTAGGCAAACCGAATGGTGTCACCGGATAAATCCATTCCGGGAACCCATCCCTGGGAATCGTCTTTTTCAAAATAGTCCAGGTAGATATTGTAGTAATAATAGGATCCAGGTGCGTGTACGCCAAAAGTGTCCGAAGGCTCAAGCCCAAGATCAGCATCTCCATCTGTAAAACTGAATGATACCACGGCACTGTCCCCTAAAACTTGCACCTGCGGATCAGAAATAACAGGTTCTAGCGGGTACTCCTCACTCTTAAAACAGGAAAAGCACAGTATTATTACTGCTAAACTTGCAGTGATTAACTTTATTTTTGTAAGTATCTTCATTCCTTAGAGCGAAGTTAGCTATTAATATATGAACGTACAACAGGTGCAAAAATTACCTTTCGACCTTCACAGAATATTTTCCATTCAAACGGAAAGTGAATTTGAAGAGATGGCCATCAGGGCCTTTCAATTTCAAGCAGATGGATGTGAAGTGTATCGTTCTTATATTGATTTACTTGGCGTAAACCCAAAAGAAGTGGCAAAGGTCAGTGACATTCCATTTTTACCCATTTCATTTTTTAAAACCCATGAGGTAAAATCGTACAATGGTGCTGCCGAACTTATATTTACGAGTAGTGGAACAACGGGTCAGAAACGCAGTCAACATCACGTTGCAGATCCGGCACTTTATCAGCTATCTTTCTTAAAAGGGTTTGAAAGATTCTATGGGCATATTGAAGATTATGTGGTCCTGGCACTGCTTCCTTCATATATGGAAAACGACCAATCTTCTTTGATTTATATGGTTGATCATTTAATTGAATTAAGCAGAGATAAGGATAGCGGCTTTTTTCTTAACGATTATGAACGTCTTATTGAAATTGTTCAAACCCGGTCGGATAAGAAAATTATCCTGATCGGAGTTTCTTTTGCGCTTATGGATCTGGCAGAAAAATATTCACCAGACTTATCAAGTTGTATAGTAATGGAAACAGGAGGAATGAAGGGGAGACGCCAGGAAATTACGAGAAGCAGTCTGCACGAAAATTTAAAGTCCGCTTTTCATGTCGAAAATATTCATTCCGAATACGGTATGACCGAGTTGTTATCTCAGGCTTATGCCGTTTCAGATGGAATATTTCAATCACCGCCCTGGATGAAAGTTTTTTTGAGAAACACCACTGACCCGTTTCAATTCATTGATAAGGGAAGCGGAGGAATAAACGTAATAGATCTGGCAAATATCTACAGTTGTTCTTTTATTGAAACGGAGGATCTGGGACGTTATAATAACACTGGGTTTGAGGTGTTGGGACGATTTGATAATTCAGATATTAGAGGGTGTAATCTATTGATTCAGTAATAGTTTTAAAAAAAATCATAAAAAAATTTGCAGGTTAAAATTTAAGGATTACCTTTGACCTGTTTTTTCATGGAAACATAGTTTTTTGAGGTGAAAATACCAGCTAGTACATTCTATTAGCTGGTATTTTTATTTTTATCCGAATGCACTTCAATCGATCTTTAAATGGAATTATTCAATCGCGAACTTAGCTGGCTATCATTTAATGAGCGTGTATTGCAAGAGTCGTTAGATGAGGGAAATCCATTAATAGAACGCATTCGCTTCCTCGGTATTTATTCCAATAATTTAGATGAATTTTTCAGGGTTCGTGTTGCTACGATAAGAAGAATGGTAGTTCTGGGCACCAAAAAAGTTGAAGGTTTTAAAGGAGGTCCTCAAAAATTACTTGCAGAAATAAAAAACATAGTACTAGACCAACAGCAACTGTTTTTACTGGCGTATGAAAAATTACTTCAGGAGCTAAAAGAAAAGCATATCCTTCAAACAAATGAATCGCATTTAAAGGAAGAAGAGATAGCTGCTATTTCAAACTACTATGAGAACCGGGTGCGACCACAGATTGTTCCAATCATGTTGTCGTCAAGACGCCGCTTCCCCACATTGCAAGATAAGGGAATCTATTTGGCGATTAAGATGACCAGCTATGACAAAGAGAAGGTAAAGTATGCCCTGATTCAAATTCCGAATACAGTTTCCAGGTTTTATATCATTCCCAATGAAAGTGAGGTTAAAAAGATAATCTTGCTGGATGATATTATCCGCTATCATTTAGCGACCATTTTCTCCATTTTCACATTTGATAAAATTGAAGCGTATACCTTCAAAATCACGCGTGATGCAGAACTTGACCTGGATGATGATATATCCAAGAGTTTTCTGGAAAAGATGGAAGACAGTGTAGAAATGCGAAAAGTGGGTGAAACTGTCCGTTTTGTGTATGATTCGGCTATGCCAGTTGATCTTTTGACATACCTGATGCAGGCGCAGGGGCTTGAAGCGGGAGAGAATATTATTCCGGGAGGCAGATACCACAACTTCAAAGATTTTATGGATTTTCCGGATTTTGGGCGGGATGATTTTGTTTTTGACCCAGCTCCTCCAGTGGTACATCCTGCATTTCAGAATCTCTCCTCATCCATTATTAAAAAGATCTTAAAAGAAGACTTTTTGATTACTTATCCTTTTCAAACCTTTCAACATATCATAGATATCCTGAGGGAAGCTGCCATAGATCCTAAAGTTACTTCCATAAAAATCAACTTGTATCGTGTTGCCAGTGATTCTCAAATCATCAATGCATTAATCTCAGCTGCTAAAAACGGTAAACGCGTCTCTGTAGTTATGGAATTACAAGCCAGATTTGATGAGAAGAATAATATTAACTGGTCAAATTACCTGGAAGATAACGGGGTAACCGTACTCTTTGGTGTTCAAAATCTGAAAGTACATTCCAAACTGTTTATTATCAAGCGTAAATCCGGTGGTAAAAGTCAGGCAATTGTTCATATCGGAACAGGGAATTTTCATGAGAAAACAGCTCGGATATATACAGATTGTTCATTGTTGACTGCAAATCCGGCGATTACAAAAGAAGTGGATAAGGTCTTTAAAATCTTCAAAAATAATTTTGATCGATCCGTCTTCAGAGAGCTCATGGTTTCTCCTTTTAATACCCGGAGAAAGCTAAGCAGTTTAATTGATAAAGAAATTGACAATGCTACTCAGGGGGAAGAGGCATACATCTATATCAAAATCAACAATCTTGTAGACACGAAGGTTATAAAGAAATTATATGAAGCCTCAAAGGCAGGCGTGAAAATTTATGCTGTGGTACGAGGTATTTGCGCACTTGTGCCAGGTGTCAAAGGAAGCTCAGAAAATATTGAAGTGAGAAGTGTTGTAGGCAGATATTTGGAGCATTCCAGAATTTTTATTTTTGCCAATGGAGGAAACGAACGTTATTATATTTCTTCTGCAGATTGGATGGGAAGAAACCTCGACCGAAGAATAGAGGTTACCGCTCCGGTTTATGACGAAGAAATACAAAAGGACCTCAAATTTATGATTGAAGCTGCGTTAAAAGACAACACCAAATCCAGAATTATTGATCAGGGACTGAAAAATCAGCGATACAAAGGAGATGGAGATGTTGCCTACAACTCGCAGGAAGAGGTTTACAAATATTTCAAAAACAAGCTAACTGATTCGTGAAATTTGGTGCAATTGACATAGGAACAAATGCTGCCCGACTGTTGATTGGAGAAGTCACCGATACGAACAAGAAAAATTTTGTAAAGAAGATTTCTTACACCCGAATTCCACTGAGGTTAGGTCTTGAAGTTTTTGAAAAAGGAAGAATCTCAGAAGAAAAGGTAGAAGAATTTGTAAAATCAATGAAGGCATTTAAGTTGCTTTCAGAAGTTTTTGCGGTGGAGGAATTAAGAGCTTGTGCGACATCTGCCATGCGAGAAGCAGAGAATGGAAAAGAGATTAAAAAACGCATCAAAAAAGAGACGGGTGTAAATATTGAGATAATTGAAGGAGCGGAAGAAGCCAAACTCATTTTGTCTACCTTTTTTCTGTTGGATTCTGACACACAAGCTCCATTTGTAGTTATTGATGTTGGCGGTGGGAGTACGGAAATATCCATATTCAAAAAAGGGGAGAAAGTAGCTTCTCAATCATTTGCAGTAGGTACCATTCGCTTATTAAAGGGGAAAGTCAAATCTGGTATTTGGGAAGAGCTCAATGAATGGATGGACACGAACTTTAAGAAGAACACCTCTTATGTCACATTTGCCACCGGGGGAAATATTAATAAAATTCACAAGATACTCGGCAAAAAATCAACAGAACCAATTGGGGTAAAAGAGTTCAGTGATTTGTACAAAACTATTTCTTCGTTGGACTATGAGGATAGGGTTTCGGAGTACAAATTAAAGCCAGATAGGGCAGACGTCATTGTTCCTGCCTTTGAGATATACCTGAATGTTTTCAAAAAAATAAATACGAAAGAAGTTTACGTTCCGAAGATTGGATTGTCAGATGGAATGATCTATAACCTTCATAAAAAACATATTAGAAAAAAGGCCAAATCCTAATTTTCACAATTGTATTTAATGTATTATATTTGCGGTCTTGAAAAAAGCGAATAAGTAGTTTTTTTCACAAGCGAGAGTAGCTTCCCGATAAAGTCTCACAAATTGACTGCGTCAGGTTCGACTAAATCGGGACAGGCAGCTTCGCCAATGAAGGTCTTCGAAAGAGGATAACAAGCGAGAGTAGCTCAGCTGCTCCGGAAAATCCAAATTCTTTGAATTTGTTATTTTCCGAGAGTCCTCGAAAATGAGCAAATTCAAGGAATTTGCATATTTTCGGGAGTAGAGCACGACTACTAATGAAGTTCTTTACATACATACTTTGTTCGTTAAAAACGGGTAAGTATTACGTAGGTCACTCACAGGACTTGGATTTGCGGATTGTCAAGCATAATGCAGGCGAAGTCAAATCCACACGAAGCGGGAGACCATGGAAAATTGTTTATTTTGAAGTTTTTGAGACAAGGTCCGAATCCTTCAAAAGAGAAAAAGAAATAAAAAATAAGAAGAGTCGGAAATATATTACGGCTTTGATTAACAAGCGAGAGTAGCTCAGCTGGTAGAGCACGACCTTGCCAAGGTCGGGGTCGCGGGTTCGAATCCCGTCTCCCGCTCAAGAGATGGAGGGATGAGAAGTTTATCCCGATTGACATTTTCAAGGGAAAGAATGACCGTAGAAAATGCAAATCGGGAAATCCCGTCTCCCGCTCGCCAAACCACGCGTCACGTGCCTACGTGACGCAACTTTTTTATCCCGATCCACTATGGAAAGGGATAGGGTTGCTCGGGTGGTGGAATTGTCCCGATTTTTCCAAATCTTTGATTTGGCTCAAATCGGGATCCTCGAAAATGAGCAAACCGCTAAAGGCGGTTGCATATTTTCGGGAGTAGACACGCTTGCGTGACTGCAGAATTGAGAGTGAATTATGTTCTTTACATATATATTGCATTCTGAAAAAATTGACCGTTATTATATTGGTCATTCTCAGAATATAGCAAACCGACTAATAAAGCACAACAATGGGAAAGTGAAGTCTACAAAGGCTGGCGCCCCATGGAAATGTGTGTACTTTGAATCTTTTGAAACCAGAAGTGAAGCTTTTAATCGTGAAATGGAAATTAAAAAGAAGAAAAGTAAAAGATACATCACAAATTTAATTCAGAAATGAATTGAGCTCGGGTGGTGGAATTGGTAGACACGCAAGACTTAAAATCTTGTGGCCATTAGGCCGTGCGGGTTCAAGTCCCGCTCCGAGTACAGATGAACAAAATGCCTCAACGAAAGTTGGGGCATTTGTTGTTTTAACAGACCTGATTGAGCTTGCTCTTATTTGCTTCGAGCAAGATTAATATTGGATATTAAAATCCGAAAGGGTTAATTTAATCAAAAATCTAATTATTGAAGATTATTGTGTCGTAGTTACCGCAGCAGCGCAGCTGCTGGCGAGCGGGGGGTAACGCAAAATGGCAATGATTTTTCTCCGGAAGCACTTAACCGACTTTTGAGACCATTAAAAGCCTTGTACCCAAGCAAAAACCTCACCGCATTGGCTATACGCCAGTCAGTTATCTCTAATTGGATCAATGGCCAGCACCTTTCCATTGAACAAGTTCAAACGCTAAGTGGTCAAAAATGGTTATCTACTACTGAAAAGTACAAGCGTAATGTAGCCTTCCCAAAAAGGGGAAGGCTACAATTTACTCTGATAGAACCAGCAATATCTGGGATATAGAAAGCAGTAATACAGACCATGCTAATATTTTACCTTTTTTAGTTTGAGGTATCTTAATCCAAAAGAATATGAAGTTTAAATAAAAAAGCATGAAATTGGATTGATTTAATTTATTTAATTCATCTAAATTAGCACGAGACCATAAACCCGAATACCAAAATTTCAATCTAATTGGATGGTTGGAGTGAAGTATGTTATAGACTTTCCAATTAATAATCAATTTTACAATTTGAATTAGTAAAATTGCCCAAATCCAGTAAGGAAAATACATATACAAAATATTTTTAAAGCCAATTCAAAACGGTTGGAAAGATTTAAAAATAGAATCTATTTTAGTATAGAAATCATCATACCTCCCCCCCCCGCTGCCGCGCGATTGTATCGCGTGGTAATTGCTCATTATGTTTAAAATGTCTCATTTCCCAACAACCACAATATCTTCTAACAGTCCAATATCTCCACTATAATT
>JABURP010000123.1 GCA_014762645.1 Crocinitomicaceae bacterium | reverse complement strand
ATTTCAAAGACTTGCAATGGTTCATAACTTATGAATAAAGCTATTTGTTTTATTTCTTTTATAGTTATTGTGTAACTAAGATAATGAATCGAATAATTAGCTTATTAGATCAAGGTTATAAATTATTGGTAGAAATAATTAATTCAGGTTGAATAAATTATAAATGGAATGAATGCAATCCCATTGTCTTTTAAGTCTCCGATTGTTATAAGTGAATTGTTTTAATTATTTTATAAAATAATTAGTTGAAATTTTATTTGTAATTTCAGCTATCAACTATCCAGGATTAAAAATTTCATGATAAAAATGTACACCAATCCGCACACCGGAGAAAAAAACAAAAGGCTCTCGATTTCTCGAAAGCCTTTATCTCACTGTTGTGGGCGATACTGGATTCGAACCAGTGACCCCCTGCTTGTAAGGCAAAAAAAATTCATACCCATACGTACCAAAACAGGTCAAAACCCGTTATAAGTAAGGGTTTTGTTAATAAGTCCATTTTCTATTTGAGGGGATTTGAGCCTATTTTAGACTGAAAAGCACGCAAAAAGCACGCAATTTTTAGACTATGGCAAAAGTGAAGTTGAAGTTAGATAAAAGAGAGAATTGTAGAAAGAAAGATGGAACTTATCCTATCATTTTAGTGATTTCTCACAAACGAAAAACCCGTTCAATTACCCTGAAATATTCTTTTAGACCTGAAGATTGGGATCAAAAAAATCTCCTTGTCAAGAATGTTCAAAACCATAAACCGATAACGGCAAAAATCAATTCGCAACTCATTAAGGCTCAACACTACCTTATCAACCACGAAGTGGAAATTGAATTGATGGACATTAATGAACTCAAGGATCGGCTACTTGTTGAAATAAAGTCCAATCGAAATACACTGATTCCTCACAAGAACCAGGTATTGGCCAAAAGATTAAACGGAACGAGTTTGAATGAATTCGCACAAGAAAAGATACTTCGATTAAGGTTTGCTAATAAAATGGGTTATGTCTCAGCCATTGAAACAAGTTTGAACGCATTAAAGCGTTTCGCTAAAAAGGAAGAACTCATCTTTGCAGAAATTGACCTGTTATTTCTTAAGGACTTTTGCGCCTATTGCACGGGAAGAGGTAATAAGCCGAATACTATAAGTGCGTATCTAAGACCCATTAAAACCCTATTCAGGGAAGCAGTACATGAAGAAGTGATCCCCAATGAGCTGAATCCTTTTCCCAAATTCAAAATACCTAAAGCGAAAGAAACCAAGAAACGTGCTTTAAGGATTGAAAAAATAAAAGAAATAAGAGCATTAAGCCTGAAATCCAAATCTGCGCTGTGGGATGCGAGGAACTATTTCTTATTCATGTTCAATAACATGGGGATCAATTTGATTGATGTTGCACAACTTAAAAAGGAACAGATAGTCGGAGCAACTTATAAAAACAAAAAATTGATCGAGGGAAGATTGGAGTATACCCGTAGCAAAAATGGCCGGCAATATTCCATAAAACTGACCCAGGAATCAATTGATATTTTGAATAAATATGACATCTTCTCAAAAGAGAATGATGATCTGATATTTCCTATAGGTTATGCTAATACTGAAAAAGGATTCAAAACCTATAAGAAGAAACGTCAACGTATTAATGGACGGATCAAGAAATTAGGTGAGATGGTAGGGATCAAAGAGAATTTGACATCCTATTATGCCCGACATTCATGGGCGACCATTGCCAAACGCAAGATGATCCCAATATCTGTAATTGCTGAAGGTCTTGGGCATGCCGATTTGAAAACTACCCAAATCTATCTCGATTCATTTGATGATGACGTTTTGGATGATGCAAATGATGAGATTGTGAGTTAATGAATACTGAATGAATTGTAAACAATGTAATACGCCATTAGGACCTGAGAAAAGAGCGGATGCTATCTTTTGTGACCACAATTGCCAACAAGGATACTTCAAACGCAAAAAGCGAATTCAGGATAAGATCAAGAAAATAGAACAGGAGATAGAGGATAATTATGAATGGATTCGAGAGGAACAAGTGAAATTAAAAACCATCCAAAAACCAGTTGATCTATCCTCGCAGAAATTAAAAATCAGAAAAAGGAAAACAGAATTAAAGAAGTGGGACAAATTGCTTAAAGATAAAGTGGGTGCATTCAAAATACAGCTTATCAAATACCTTGATCAGAATATGGAAAAATTTGGTGATGATTATGGCTATATCAAATTTGGAACTCCCGACCAGCAAAAAACGGTTCTCGACAAACATCACAAACATTTTTCCGGTCGATTGAAAAAGGCTAGGACAGAACTTAAAGGCCTGGAGCAAGAACTTAGACGGCAGGCTAAACATAATTCTGACCTAAAAACAACCAAAGAAGAAATTCTCATCAGAATTGAAAAAGCAGAGAAAGAACAGATTGAATTAAAAGAACAGTTATCCGAGCTCAAAGAAATTGACGTAGAAAATCTTCCACCGAAATTTAACCCCAAGAAGATCGCTCAACCAATCAAAAAACAGAAATCGCTCGCTAGAGGATTGTCCGGTGACCAGATCAGAAAAATGAAATTTAATACCCTTCGATTGGGTGGTGAACTAGGTCAATTTATCGGTGAACTTCAACAAGAGAAATGTGCTATTGCTTTGACAGGAGATTCAGGTGCCGGTAAATCTACCTTCAGCTACCAATTAGCAAAAGCATTTTTGGATCAGGATAAAAGTGTCGGGTACTTTTCACTTGAATCGGGAATTACGGAAAACACTCAAAAAATGATCGACAAGTTTGAGATCAACAGCCCCAAATTTGAAGTCTACCCAGAAGGCACTTTGGAAGATGTACGAATCCTGGCAATGAAACATGATTGTGTTATCGTTGACAGCTATTCTAAAATTTCATCAAAGGCTGAAGATTTTGAAGCATTACGACAGGACTTTCCGAATACCTTTTTCATTATCATCTTTCAAAAAACCACGGATGGTAAAATTCGAGGAGGGTCGTCTATACTTTTTAACAGTACAGCTTCAATTGATATAAAAGTGACTTCTCAGGAACACCGTATTGCTTTTATGAAAAAGAGCAGATACGGTTCAGAAAACTTCGTTTATTCGATCACTAATAATGAGGTTTTGAAAAGTGATACTATACCTATCAAATGGTCTGAAATAGAAGAAAAATGGACATCACCTATGCATGACTAAATGTCAACTTAGGCATTGTTAGCCGTCAATCTTGTTCGATTGGATTTTTCTTAGCCCTGTATTTATAGGTGTTTTGGAGGTTGATGGGTGTTTTCTTAACTACTTGTGAATTGATTCTGATTTGATATCATTTAGATTGATTCCATTTATAGTTGAATCGATAGCTTTGAATTGTTAAAATAGGATACCTTTATTTACATAATTATGGCTAATTACGAATTGACCCAGAAATTTCATCAGCTTGAAAACGAAATAAATAATTCTAAAGAGAGCGAACTAATAAGAAATTGCCAAGCATTATTTCAGATTTACAATATTTTCAGTAAGAACTTTGAATTGCTTGATGAACACCTAAATAGTCATTCAGAACTATATCTGAATAAGCAATTTGCCGAAAGAAGTTTAAATCACCGCCTTGACAGATCTAATTATATGAGAGAATTAGATCGACTTTTGCATAATTTCATTGCGTCTGCAAAATCCTTGATTGACCTAAGTCGAAAGCATTATAGAAACAACTATGAGAGTAAGAACCTATTTCCAGAATATCAAGAAGAAATTGATACAAGATTTAGACATGATCCTCTGTCAAATTTTGTGCAAGATCTAAGAAACTATTTCCTTCACAAAAAAGTGCCAGTAATTATTACTCAACAAGTTCATGATGCCAATAAAAATATTCAAGAACTGCATCTTTTTTTCGACAAAAAAGCTCTTTTAGAAACGGAATCTGATTGGACTAAAGCCTCCAAAAGGTTCCTGAATGATATAGATGAAAATGAATCTATTCAAGGTGTTTTTGCTAGTTATTTTAACAAAATAATCCAATTTCATGAATGGTATCATAAGAGACAAAAAGAAATATGGAAAAAGGAATTTGACTGGTTTAATTCAAAATTGGAAGAAAGAAGTCGTGTAGGAATTGAACTTGGTTGCGCGATTTTAGAAAAGCGCAATAAAATTGATATCCCAACAATTGAACATTTTTTTCTGCGATTTTTAAATAAAACTGAAATTCACGACTATATGAATTCATCAAATAACTTTGAAAAAAAGAGTATCTTAATTCAAGGAATTTCAAAGCTTCATGCTATTCCAACTGAATTGGTTGAACGTATTCAGATGGAATATATATGATGATTCAAATTTTGAACATACTGCTTGATTAACTGGACATAAATTTTATTACGTGAATATTTTCGTTGA
Organism: Crocinitomicaceae bacterium; assembly: GCA_014762645.1. Lineage (GTDB taxonomy): Bacteria > Bacteroidota > Bacteroidia > Flavobacteriales_D > Crocinitomicaceae > Paracrocinitomix. The sequence goes on along the minus strand of JABURP010000123.1, from coordinate 500 downwards.
TACATCCGTACTTTACAAAGATCCCTTTTGGAAGCGCAATTTCTCAACAGAATTATTGGAAACAGTTACGAATAGGGAAATCGGATTGTTTGTTTCAGAGATTGTTTTAAAAGAACTTGAACACAATTACAAGAAAATACTCAACACTGAATTATCCCAAATTCAAAACATTCAAGAAAAACTAACGCAGTATCAAATTAAAACTGATTCAGAACTACCAAAAATTGATATAACTAAGTCAATTAAGGGACTGCAATATTTTTATCAAAAATTAGAATATGATGGAACTTTGACGGTTTTAAAAAATTCCGACAACTTAATGGCGGAATTGGTTGATAGAGCTATTGAACGAAAGAAACCCTTTACAGAAAATAAAACAGAATTAAAAGATGCATTAATATGGTTTGCTTACTATAAACATGCCGAATCCAACAATCTCAAAGATTGTGTCTTTTTAACAAATAATATTACTGACTTTTGTGATATCGAAAAAAAGAATA
>JABURP010000068.1 GCA_014762645.1 Crocinitomicaceae bacterium | reverse complement strand
AATCAATAACCGTAAGCCAGCTCGGCAATACAGGTTCACCCTGTTCAAATAAACAATAATCCATAGTATCTGGTACAACTATTGTAACTCGCTCTCCATTGGGATGTTCCACAGTAATATTCTCAACAGACCTTACCAACAAATATTTATAGATATTTAAAGCATCCTCCGGTACTTCTCCATCAATCTCTAATATTTTATCGCCGTCTTGAAATCCAATTTTCTCCATATTCTCACCGAACATGAAACCGTGAGGAATATCTTCAGCGGTAGAATAATCTTTACCCCAAACGGCCAGGACCATGGCATAGATCAAAAATCCAACAATGAGGTTCACGACTATCCCCCCAATCATAATGATTAATCGTTGCCACGTTGGTTTGGTTCTAAATTCCCAGGGCTGCGGCTCTTGCGCCATTTGCTCTTTGTCCATGGATTCATCAATCATCCCGGATATCTTCACATAACCTCCCAAAGGAATCCAACCTATTCCCCACTCTGTTTCTTTGATTTTCTTTTTAAACAACGAAAATTTATAATCAAAGAACAAGTAGAATTTTTCCACACGTGTTTTAAAGGCACGAGCAGGTATGTAATGGCCGAATTCATGCAATACGATCAGTAAAGAAAGGCTAAGAATAAGTTGTCCTGCTTGTATTAGGATTTCCATTAATGAAATTTAGATGCGCAAAGATAAGATTTTGATGGGGTAAATCTTAAAAATACGGCCATCAAATTCTAAATCTGTTATAATTAATTAACGAAGCGGGGGTAAAAAGATGCGAACCGATTATAAATAATCATTCACCCGAAAGTATTGTGTTACGGCCTCCTTCAGTAAAAATTCCTGCTCTTTTCCTTTTAAAGGAGGAATATTTCCCACTTTATCAAAGTGTGGCCATCCATCCTCATCATTATGCGTAAACTCGTAAAACCCAAAAGGCTCAAGAATGGTGCAGATTGCAACATGCATGAGGTTCATCTTTTCATCCTTCGAATAACGTTTATAACCAAATCCTAATTCCTGAATTCCAATGAGCAGCAACACAGAATCCAGGTCTAAACCTTCTCCGAATTTAGATTCGAGTTGTTGAACAATTCCCTGGTATTCTATAATGGTTTTATGATCCAATTTGAACAGTGTTATGTTTGCAAGTCCTGAGTTAAACTCAGGTAATGCACAAATTTCCGAATTATTTTTGTTTCGATAACCTTCGAGATGAACTATCTGGATATTTTATTATTTATTCCACTCATTATTGGTGTATGGAGAGGCTTTAAGAAAGGATTCATTATTGAGTTCTTTACCATGCTGGCATTGTTTGTAGGAATTTATGGTGGGATTCACTTTTCAGACTTCATTGCAGAAATATTGCGAGACAAATTGGGAATCACTACTAAATACTTACCCGTAATTGCATTTACCATTACGTTTTTAGGCGTTGGGGCCATGGTTTTTTTCGGAGGTAAAATGCTCGAGAAGATGATCAAAGCCGTTGCTCTGGGGCCCATTAACAAAGCCGCAGGGGTATTATTTGGATTCTTAAAAATGCTGTTCTTATGCAGTGCCGTCCTTGTTATTTTGGAGTCGGTAGATGAAAAAAACAACTTCATCCCGGAAGATCAAAAAGAAGGTTCTCTCCTTTATCAACCTGTTAAAAACACGTCATTGAAAACCATACCCGCACTACAAAGCAGCTCATTGTTTTTACGAGCTGTAGAATGAAGCTATATTCGTAGTGATCATTATATCCTTTGATAAACTTTCAGTTACCGGGCAGTGATGAACGTAATGTTCAATCAATTTATATTCATCATAAGTAAACTCATTGTCCAAAAAATCAAAATGAATAATGACCTCCTTAATTCTTCTGGGATCTGAGGCCATTACTTTTTGAACGTCACAGTGAATATCCGTTAATTCTCTGCCTTTTTTTCTGAAATAAATTCCAACTACTGTCAATATACATGTTGTCAATGCTGTTGCAAGAAGATCTGTCGGTGAAAATTGCTCCCCTTTCCCATTGTTATCTGTTGGGGCATCAGTAGTCAAGTCACATCCGGATTTTAAATGCTTAGCCTCACATCTCAAATCTCCTTTATATAAAATAGTGTAATTTTTTTCCATATATTATAGTCTAAATGATTGAATCGTGCGTTATGTTGTGTAAACAGTTTCGATATAAACACGAATATTCTGTAAATTTGTTCTAATGTACAAAAGATGCCTGTATTTAATATTCTTGTTTTCGACTTTTAGTGTTTCGGCACAAGAGGTTGAGAATGGAGAATCAAAAGTACTGATGACCAGGGATTATTCCGTGGGGCTAAACTTCAATACCAGAGGTTGGGGTCTTGCGTTTGATTATGGTTGGCAAAAGAACTACAAATACAAACAAACGGTTGGCTTCACCTGTACAAACATTAGACACGAAAAAGAACACAAAATCTTTGGTGCTTTAAGTAATTCTAAAGGATATTATCTTGGGAAATTAAAATCGTTAGTGAGCTTTAGACCTCATTATGGTGGTAAACTGATATTATTTAAGGCCAAACGTGAAAACGGTATTGAGATAGCTGCCAAATGGAGCGGTGGACCTTCTTTTGGCTTAGTTAAGCCGGTATACTTAAAAATTGAGAAAATTGGTGCACAAGCCGTTGATGAACGCTATGACCCATCCATTCACAATTCCGGAAACATTTCTTCTAGATCATCCTGGTTTAAAGGGCTCGGTGAATCTAAAATTCGCATGGGTGTCTTTGGTAAGTTTGGTTTTGATTTTAATTTTGGCGCACTTAAAAACAGTATAAGCGGTGGAGAGCTTGGAGTAATGCTGGATTACTTCCCTGGAAGAAAAATTGAAATCATGTATAACAATGAGAATAGCAATTTCTTTTCTTCCTTATACTTGCAATTCAATATAGGACAGAAATTATACTAAGATTTAAATGGAGACTGTAGAGACGAAAGAAAATCCAATCCGTGTAAAAAAACCTAAATGGCTTCGTGTAAAACTGCCAACTGGTGAGAATTACAAGAAAGTTCGTGCATTAGTGGACGAACATCAACTTCACACTATTTGTGAAAGCGGAAATTGTCCGAATATGGGAGAATGTTGGGGAGAAGGAACAGCCACGTTTATGATCCTTGGAAATATTTGTACGCGCTCATGTGGTTTTTGTGCAGTTCAAACAGGTAAACCATTAGAGGTAGATATGTTTGAACCGGCGAAAGTGGCACAATCTGTCAAATTAATGCAGGTTAAACATGCTGTTATCACATCAGTAGACAGAGATGATTTAGAAGACGGTGGCGCAGATATATGGGTAGCTACGGTTAAAGCAATACGCCGAAAAAGTCCGGGAACAACTATGGAAACTTTAATCCCTGATTTTGGTGGGAAGTGGCAAAATCTTCAAAAAATTATAGATGTTGCACCGGAAGTTGTATCACACAACCTGGAAACAGTAAGAAGATTGACGAAACAAGTTCGTATTCAGGCAAAGTATGACCGTAGCCTTGAAGTATTAATGCGTCTTAAAAAAGGTGGAATGAAAACCAAGTCTGGTGTTATGTTAGGGCTTGGTGAGACAGAGGAAGAAGTTTATGAGACTATTGATGATCTATCCTCTATTAAATGTGACATACTCACATTAGGACAATACCTGCAACCTACACCCAAGCACTTACCTGTAGCAGAATTTATTCCACCTCAAAAATTTGATGAGTACCGAGAATATGCTCTTGGTAAAGGGTTCCGTTTTGTTGAAAGTGGTCCGCTTGTGAGATCTTCTTATCATGCAGAAAAGCATCTCTTTTAATCCGTAAATGATAAAGAAACACGATTTTCAACTGATAATTTCATCAGAGTCAGTACTTTTGTAATCAGTTCAATTACTTGTATTGATTGATCAAAACAAACTAAGTTTGAACAAATTAAAATTTGAACGGTTTAGATGTGTATAAAAAAGCTACTAATTGCAGGCCAATCATGTATTGAATTGCGAAGTTTGTGCTATATTAGTCACCGGAAAAAATCGTCCAGTCGAAAAAATATATTATGAAAAAAGGTCTAATACTATTGGGATCAATACCTGTGGCATTGCTTACTGCCGCATTTTTGTTTAATGGTCCTAATGCAGAAGAGGGAGTTTATAAATCAAGAAACTCAACGTTTATTCATGAATCTAGTACCGCGGATGGAATGCTAGAATATTACCATAAATTGCGCGGAGACTATACACATGAGTCTTACTTGAGGATTAAGGAGCAGGTGAATGCAATGCCAGTGAACAGAGCAGTAATTTCATGGCAGGAACAAGGACCTGATAATGTTGGAGGTAGAACTAGAGCCATTTTGGTAGATAGAAGTGACATCAACCATATATATGCTGGTTCTGTTTCGGGTGGATTATTTGAATCATGGACGAGAGCAAGCTTTTGGGAGCCGGTAGACTTGTTTGCGGACAACCTGGCCATCTCATCTATGTGTCAAACACTGGATGGAACAATTTATATTGCTACAGGACATAGTGCCGAAAGCTCAACCGGATCACAAAATGCTTATGATTCCGGAGCCAATGGAAAAGGAGTATTTGTCCTTCAAAGAGATGCTAACCTTAATGTAACTGGTGTATCACTAATCGCTGGAACTGAAGTTTACAGTGATATCAATGAAGTTGTTTGTGACGACGTTAGTAATAGAATTTGGATTGCCACCAACCAGGGGTTGAAAAGATATACTCCAGGAGTAGGACTTGAAGATATTTCTAATGGACTTACACCAGGAGCGTGTAACTCACTTTCAATATCTAAAGATGGTACCTTAATTGTTGCAGGAATGTCATCTGGGAAAACAAATGTTTCGCAAGATGGTGGTAACAATTTCCTTGACATGACATCTTCAAGTAATACAGTTAATCCTATTTCAGCTGGTGCTGCAAGAATAGAGTACGCCATCTCACATGAAAGAGCGGATAACAATAATTACTATGTATATGCCTCTGCGGCAAATAACTTTTTGTTAGGAATCTGGATGTCATCAGACAACGGATCTAACTGGACACAGATTGCTCCGGCAAATAACCAACAACCTGGTTCCTTTTCTCCATTTTCGACTGGTGGAGGATCAGGACAAGGAACTTATGACAATATTATTTCTGCAGTAAAAGGCAATCCAAAAAAATTAATCCTTGGAGGAATTGACCTTTACTCTTGGGCCACAACTGGAAACTGGACACAATTATCACAGTGGTTCCTGGCCCCACAATCTCCTCAATATGCACATGCCGACCAACATGAGTTAGTATGGGACGATATGGGAAGACTTTATGTTGGTAATGACGGAGGTGTTGCGTTTTCTGATGATGGAGGTGAAACATTCCACCCAGCAAACAGAGGATACAACGTAACGCAATTCTACGCCATTGGTGCTTCTGCTCACGGTGATGTGATTGGTGGTGCTCAAGATAACGGAACACAAGCAAACTATCATGACAATTCAACCTGGCACGAATTTGATGAAGTAGGTGGTGGTGACGGATTTAGCTCAGAGATATCTTTCATTAACAGGAATATTTTATTCTCTTCAGTTTACTATGCATCAATAAGAAGATCTGCAGATAGAGGACAAAATTCAAATTCATTTATACCTGTTGAATTTTCCACAGCTGGTACTAATAGTTTAGGATGTAACCCTGGTGCCACTGACGGTTCAGGTTGTGGACAATTCTTTACCAATTTTAAGCTTTGGGAAAATCCAAACGACAACAATTCAACTGATTCTGTTTCGTATGTGCCACAAGAGGCTTATCAAATTGGGGACACGGTATTTGTGCCTTCTATGACAGCACAAACAAGCATTGAGTATATCTGCCCAATTAATGTTGTATTTGACGATACACTTTACTACGATCCGGCTGCAACAGGTGTTGACACAGTAATAACGTCTATTACGCCATCTAATGATTATAATTTATCGGTATTTGAGTATTCATTTGTATTTGGATCGCACCCAATAACAGCAGGTGATTCAATTTACCTCGTAGCAATAGACACGACAGTTGTTGTTGATTCTTATTCAACAATTCCTCACTATTATGGTACAAACCCCGCTGATCCTGGAGACACCCTTGACATGGGTAATGATTCTATTGCCTATGCAGTAGCCTGGGATACACTAATTGTTCAGGATCCGTATCAATCATGGATGGCCATTGGACTTGGTGGCGGTGATGGTATTTGGATGACACGAAATGCATTGAGGTTATCTGCATCTTCAAATGCATGGTTTAGAGTGAACCACACCAACATTGGTCAGGTTTCAACAATGGAATTCTCCAGAGACGGTAACCATTTATTTGTGGGTACATGGTCTGGGCAATTGTATAGATTGAGTGGATTTGGTGACGTATATTCACCCGTTAAAGATGAAGATACGCTTATTGATGTTAACACTGTTACAAACGTAGCAAACCTTCAAACCACCTGGACTGCAATTCATCCTGGAGCTGGGTTTGGAGCACCGGTCACAGGTATTGGAGTTGAAGGTGATCTTGACCACGTTGTAGTAACTTTAGGAAACTATACCGGATCAGGCAAAGTTAGAGAAACGAACAATGCTACCGGAGCAGCAACCTGGACAACTATTTCGGGTAACCTTCCATCCATAAGCTTCCCTGGAGTTAGTGGTACATCTTTACCAGTGTATAGTGTCGTAATTGATCGAGATGATCCAAACACAATTGTAATTGGTACTGATATGGGAGCGTACATTACATCTAATGGCGGAACGCTATGGGAAAATTGCTCTGAAGGATTTGGTAATGTTCCAATTTTTGATATGCGTCAGAATTGGAGAACATATAACGAAGGGTGTTTAAGACCTGGAGAAATTTACATGGGATCACATGGTAGAGGTATTTGGAGTTCAGATGCATTCTTGTCATTGCCTGGTCAACAAGATCAACTGGAAGTGGAAAAATATGTTCCTAACATGAATGTATATCCGAATCCAATGATAGATCAAGGAAACCTTGCTTTCACACTGGAATCAAGCTCAAATGTTAATATTCAGATTTATAGCTTGAGTGGACGCCTTGTTCAGGAAATTAATAAAACGAACATGGCTGCAGGTGAAAATAACGTGGATTTCAACGTAGCTGAACTTCCAAAAGGAGCTTATATTATTAAGCTTACTGCCGGGAATAAAGTTGAAACCAGCAAATTCATCAAACACTAAACAAAAGAAGATTTTAATAATTGATAAAGGTTGTCCGTTTGGGCAACCTTTTTTTGTGATATTATTGTAAGTTCAGTCTTATTTTAGCGACTTATGGCTTTAAGCGATTCTGTGAGTTTAATTGTATTCATCATCTTTGCTGTTTCTATGGGGTTTATTTTCCTCTACAGTCTTGTACAATTCAGTCTCATAATAAATTACTTAAGAGCTTCAAAACAAGTTAAACCAATACCCTCTCCAGTTACTGAAGACGATTTACCTATGGTAACCGTACAACTCCCCATTTACAATGAAATGTACGTGGTTGAGCGTCTCATTGCCTGCGTATGTGAGTTCGATTATCCAAAAGATAAACTGGAAATCCAGGTGCTGGATGATTCAACAGATGAATCGGTAGATATTATTGCCAGTAAGGTGCGGTTTTATCAGCTGCAGGGATTTGACATTAACCATATCAGGCGACCAAAAAGAACGGGGTATAAAGCAGGTGCCCTCAAGTATGGAACAGCCTTCTGTAAAGGTGAATTCATTGCCATATTTGATGCCGATTTTTTACCCGCACCTCATTTCCTGAAAAAAGCTATACCACACTTCCTGAGTGACAAAAATGTAGGAGTCGTTCAGTCGAAATGGGAATACACAAATGAAGACTATTCATTTCTCACGAAACTACAGGCATTTGGGTTGAATGCGCATTTCACAGTTGAACAGGTAGGGAGAAATTATGGAAATCACTTCATCAATTTTAATGGAACGGCGGGAATCTGGCGAAAAGAATGTATTGAGGATGCCGGCAATTGGCAGGCTGATACACTTACCGAAGATCTTGACCTAAGCTACCGGGCACAACTAAAAAACTGGAAATTTATTTATCTGGAGAAGTTAGGTTCACCTTCTGAATTACCCGTTGAAATTAATGCGCTAAAAGCACAACAATTCCGCTGGACAAAAGGTGCAGCCGAATGCGTCCGTAAAAATCTGGGCAAAGTAATTACATCACGAAATGTTGGGCTCAAAACAAAGATTCACGCTATCTTCCACTTGATGAATAGTTCGGTATTCCTGTTCGTTCTCGCCATGTCCATTTTATGCATCCCAATGATCCTTATTAAAGCTGAAACTGACTCCTTTAACACCCTATTTAAAGTAGCGACAATATTCATGGTGTCCTGGTTGATCCTTGGGCTATTTTACTGGGTTTCGTATAATTCAACCCACCAAAACAAGTGGCGATCACTCAAAGAGTTCTTGTGGAAATTTCCATATTTCCTGAGCATATCAATGGGGCTTGGTTTACACAATGCTCTTGCTGTCATTGAAGGGTATATTGGCAAGAAATCCCCGTTTATCCGTACACCTAAATTTAATATACAGGATAAGGCTGATAAATGGGAAAACAACAAATACAATGTTAAGAAAGTAAGCTTACTCACCTATTTTGAAGGTTTATTACTCATCTATTTTCTCTTCGGGCTAAAAATTGCCATTGAATATGAAGATTATGGAATGATACCACTATTGTTGTTTCTCATAGTTGGCTATGGAACAGTTTTCATCAGTTCTATCTTCCATTGGAAACGATCGGCAAAAACGGTTAGTTATGGTCAGGCTTATTAGCGCATCTCTGTTTTTACTCGGATTTACCTTTTCTCCTGGTGATGGAAGTCAGGAAAATACTGAAAAATGCACCCTCTCTGTTGAATTCACCAATATTCGAAACAAGAACGGAAAATTGTATCTTTTCATGTACAATTATGAAAATCAATATCCTGATAATCCCTACAGGTACTACGAAATAGACAAAAAAAATATTTCTTGCAATCGGCTACTGGTAAATGTACCCAACCTTGAAAAGGGAAAATATGCCATTTCAATATTGGATGACGAAAATGAAAATGAAGACATGGATTTTTTTCTGGGCATTCCAACCGAAGGATATGCATTTTCAAATAATGCGAAACCATTTTTCAGCCTTCCGGATTTTAATGAAATCCTTTTTAATCTTACCGACAATCATCAACAGGTTAAGTTAAAAATGCGTTACGTCCTCTAGGATTAAAAGCTACTTTAGCCTTTTCAGGTCCAATTTCACTATTTTTAGCGGTCAGGTAAATAACATTCACCCGTTAAATCCTTACATTTGTGGCCTAAAATTCAATCCGGATGAAAATCTCTCTCAACTGGCTAAAAGACTATATTAAAATCGAACTCAGTCCTGAAAGGGTAGCTGAAATATTGACCGATACGGGTCTTGAAGTTGAGAATCTTGAAAAGGTTGAAACTGTTCGAGGTGGACTGGAGGGTGTTGTAATAGGTAAAGTACTGACCAAAGAAAAGCACCCGGATGCAGACAGGTTAAACGTGACCACTGTGGACGTTGGAAATGGGGACCCGCTACAAATCGTCTGTGGTGCACCTAACGTAGAAATTGGTCAGAAAGTAGCCGTTGCCACAGTTGGAACAACACTTTATCCCAATCCGGATGAACCGTTCAAGATTAAAAAATCCAAAATTCGTGGTGTAGAATCAGTCGGAATGATCTGTGCTGAAGATGAGTTGGGACTAGGTGAAGACCATGATGGAATTATGGTGTTGGATCCTGAAAGTGAAATCGGGACACCGGCAAAAGAGTTTTTTGAGATTGAAGACGATTATCTCATTGAAATTGGTCTAACACCGAACCGTTCGGATGCAATGGGGCATATCGGTGTAGCAAGAGATCTCAAAGCATACCTTAACTACCACGAAAAAGCTGAACTACAGATTTGTCATCCTTCAACCGAAATACCCGCGGAAGGTGATGAAAGTATCGAAATTGAAATTAAGGATAAACAAGGAGCGCCCCGATACGCAGGAGCCGTTATCACTGGTGTAAAGGTTGAACCATCTCCTGCCTGGTTACAGAATAGATTGCGCGTAATTGGTCTCAATCCAATTAATAACATTGTCGATATCACCAACTATGTGATGCACGAGTGTGGTAACCCTCTACATGCATTTGACCTGGAAAATGTAGGAAACAAAATCGTGGTCAGAAGAGCGAAGTACAAAGAAAAACTGGTTACGCTAGATGACACCGAGAGAGAGTTGGATACCGACGACCTAATGATCTGCAATGAAAAGGAAGCTATGTGTATAGCGGGTACTTTTGGTGGTGCTGAGTCTGGCGTTAAAGACACAACAACTGCCCTGTTTCTTGAAGCAGCATATTTTGATCCGGTTTCTGTGCGTAAAACAGCTAAGCGTCACATTCTCAATACAGATTCCTCCTTTAGATTTGAAAGAGGTGTAGATCCCAACGGAGTAGATTTTGCTTTGAAGAGAGCTATAAACCTCATTTTAGATATTGCCGGAGGTAAACTTGGAAAGGTAAGTGACATCTACCCTGCTCCAATTAAGGAAAAAGAAGTGTTATTTGTTCCGGAGCGCAGTAAAAAACTTATGGGGATTGACATATCAGATGAAGATATGTCAACAATCCTGAATGAACTTGATATAGCAATTATTTCAGATGATGCTGAAGAATTGGTACTGAGTATTCCTGCGTATCGCGTGGATGTTACCCGGGAGGCAGATGTCACAGAAGAGCTATTGAGAATTTATGGCTTCAACAATGTGCCGCTACCAGACAAGCTTAACGCATCACTTACTTACAGACCTGAAGATAACAATGAAAAAGTCTACAATCTAATTGCAGATTACCTTGTGGACCAGGGATTCTATGAGATTATGAACAACTCGTTGAGTTCATCAAAAGTTTGGGAACAAATAAAAACCTCTTCTTTTGACCCTAAACGGGATGTTAAGATCCTTAATCCACTTTCGGAAGAATTAGATGTAATGCGTCAAACCTTGCTGTTTGGTGGATTAAAAAGTATTGAGTACAATCAGAACAGGCAGCACCCAAATGTTAAGTTCTTTGAATTCGGTAGTGATTATCGCTTTAATACAGATCACGAAGAACGATATCCGGAACGCAAAAAACTCAATTTATGGGTAAGCGGACTAAAGAAGGAAGAGAATTGGACGTCAGATGGAAAGCAGGTGGACTTCTTTTACCTGAAAGGAATTGTTGAAGGTATTCTTTACAAACTTGGGATTTTTAAAAATCCTCAAATGGGTGCCATCCTCAATGACATTTTTGAAGATGGTATGACCTATTCGATAGCAAAAAAGTCACTGGTAGAGATTGGATGGGTGCGCAGAGATATATTGGACGCGTTCAACATTAAGAATGAGGTGTTTTATGCTACTATAGACTGGCATGTAGTTGAACAGATTTGTATAATGAACCGCATTAAGTCAACAGACCTCCCAAGAACCCAGTTCGTACGCAGAGATTTTTCACTTTTACTAAACAACAAGGTACTATTTAGTGAAATTCGAAATCTAGCACTCTCAGTGGATAATAAAATCTTGAAGAAGGTCGGCTTATTTGATGTATATGAGGGAAAAAATCTACCTAAAGGGAAAAAATCTTATGCGGTGAATTTCATTTTCCAGGATGAGCAAAAAACGCTTAAGGACAAGCAAATAGATGCCATCATGGACAAGATTCGTGAAAAACTGGAACAAGACTTAAAAGCAGAGTTAAGATAGATTGCTACTTACTACCTCTAAAACTTCGGGTGGTTTGTTCACCATTGAGATCCCGATAGTAGTAGGCAATTAAACTGTCGGTCTTAAATTCTAATTGAAATATAAAATTACCCCCGGATACCGTGTGATCATATCCCGTCTTGGTTTTATCTGACCGGCTGAATTCAAAACTATTGGTGGTAGACGTGTACTTACAAATACCCCCCGATTTAAATACCACACTCGCCGATTGATTAAATGTTGAGCTAATGGTATCTGTTGAACTGGTAATATAAAGGTCCTCTACTCCCGTGTAATTGCCTTCGCGCTCTTTCTTTTTACATGAAACCAGCAAAAGCACACTCACAATAATGATAGTAATTCTCATCACTGACAAAGTTACGCGTTAATTGACAATTTGGAAAATGCGCCGAAAATGAAAAATATTAGCATTCTATTTTGATGAATATTAAATAATTATTAATTTTGACCAAACGGTCAGTCATAAATATGTCACCACGATCAAAAGAACAATTTGAGCAAATCAGAGCGGATCGGAAAGAAGCCATCATGGATGCTGCTTTACACATATTTGCTGAAGAGGGATACCATTCAGCTTCCATATCAAAAATTGCGAAAAGGGCCAAAATTTCAAAAGGTCTCATGTATAATTATTTTGAGAGCAAACATGAACTTCTCACAACACTTTTGGATGAACTCTTTGAGAAAATATCCGATACCATGCAGCTCAACTCAGCCGAAGCGCTCACTGATGACAGAATGATCAGCTACGTGGAGAAGACCTTTGAAATTGTAGGCAGTGATCGTCCACTTTGGAAATTGTATTTTTCTATGATTGCACAATCTGAAGTGATGGAAGAAGCTAAACTCAAAGCCATGCAAAAAGTTGGTCCCTTCCTTCAAAATATGCTTTTGTACTTTCAAAACAAAGGTTGTGAAGACCCAATGGTAATGATGCGTTACTTCATGGCTACGTTGGACGGAGCAAAAATGCAATATCTCTTTGACGAGGAAAATTTTCCCATGGAAGAAGTAAAAGCCAGGATCATTCAACAGTTCATTACAGATTAATCTTATGAAAGCAATTGAAACACATCAACTCACCAAATATTACGGCGATCAACCTGGAATCATTGACGTTTCCCTGGAAATTGAACAAGGTGAAATCTTTGGATTTATTGGTCCCAACGGAGCGGGAAAATCTACGGCAATTCGAACAATCCTGGGGCTGCTTAAACCGACTTCAGGATCTGCTAAAATACTGGGGATGGATACCGAAACTCAGGGTGATCAACTCAGAAAAAAAATAGGCTACCTACCATCTGAAGTGAATTACTATGATGAAATGTCATCAAGAGAGCTATTGGAATACCATTGCAGGTTCTATGGTGACGTTAAACCTGGTGAAATTGAGCGTTTGGCGGAATATTATGAGTTAGATCTCGATAAAAAGATTACCGATCTGTCCTTTGGAAATAAGAAGAAATGCGCCATTATTCAATCTATAATTCACGAACCAGAATTGTTAATTATGGATGAACCTACCTCGGGACTGGATCCATTGATGCAAAATCACTTTTTTGAAATGATGGAGGACTTGAATAAAAAAGGTACCACCATCTTTATGAGTTCGCACATACTCTCGGAGATTCAAAGGTTATGTGACCGGGCAGCTATCATACGTAAATCTGAAATCACAGCCACAGAAGATATCCGCCAGCTACTAAAGAAACAAATGAAGAAAGTGTTACTGGTGTTTGAAACTAAACCCGATTCACTTGAACTGCTCGAAGGCTCACAAAAAGAGAAATGGCACGATAATAAGTTATCGTTCGAATATGTAGGAGCTACACAACCTTTACTAAAATGGCTTGCTGAACTCAACTTGTTAGATGCCGTCCTTGAAGAACCAGACCTTGAATCGATTTTTATGAATTATTACGAACGATAATACAACACCATGAATAAGAACCTGTATTTAAAAGAACTGAAACGCAACCGGAAAAACTTGTTGATCTGGATGTCAATAATTGTCGGTTTCACTTTTATGGTGTTATCTATCTACCCTTACATGGCAGAAATGGGTAATAACATGACGCAATTATTGGATAGTATGCCTGTTGAGATTCAAAAAGCAATGGGAATGGACGCCAACACCTGGAGCAGTATACTAGGGTTTTATAGCACCTATTATGGCGTTTACATAGTCGTATTGTTGAGTATTTATACCACTTCAACGGGCGCAACAATCATCAGTAAAGAAGAAAAAGATAAGACGGCTGAATTTTTACTTACCAAGCCAATTTCACGGCAAAACATTGTTATTTCAAAGCTTATGGCGCTTTTCACACTTTGCCTGATTATCTACTTTGTTCAGGTTATATGTGCCGTTCTTGGTGTTCTGTTATTCAGTCAAAACCCGGTTAACTGGGAAAACTTCTTTTTAATGCATCTGGGAGGCTTCGTCCTAATGATCTTTTTTACCTGTATCGGTGTTTTGTTATCTATGTTTCTACAGCCCAAGAAGAACTTTATGGGGATGGTGGTTGGAATAACATTCGGTTCCTATTTTGTCAATGCTGTTTCTAAATCAACAGACACAACCGAATGGTTAGGCTACTTCAGCCCATTTCACTACATGAACTTTGAAATAACAGATCCCGGATATTCTTTTGACTATATTTCAGGAGTAATTATGCTGGTAATGGGAATTGCCATGCTATTATATTCTAATAAAAAGTATGGTAAAAAGGATATTGCTACTTAGTGTTTGCTAAAATTCGGTTGAACTGAGCAATTTTTTTATCCGCTATTACATCCCACAGAAACTCTTTCTTCACATACTCAATAGAGTTCGATTTCATTCGTGTAAGATCATTGTCGTTCATTTCAATAATCCGCAGCACTGCTTTTCTGATTAATTCGGGATCTGGTGTTGACAATAAGATACCATTATCCTTAACTTGTCTGCTGACAGCTCCTACATCCGTGGCAATAATGGCTAAACCACAGGCCATTGCTTCAAGGATTACCGTTGGCATACCTTCGGAATGAGAAGGACAGATCAAACAATCTGAATTCATCAGCACAGTTCTGATAGTTTCGAAATTTCTGATTTCACCATGATAGCGGATACGTTCATCTTTTATTTTTGCTTCCTCCGGTATTGGTCCAATAAAGTTAAAAACGAAAGATAAATCTTCACGTCGGATCAAATTGTTCAGGGCCTCATTTAATTCTTCTACACCCTTTCTTCGTTCATATCTACCAATGAAGGTTATCGTGCGTTTTTGATTTCTAACTGTATTCGGAAGTTTATCCGTGAGCCACCTCTCCTCTATTCCATTCGAATGGATCAAGATTCTATCTTCCGATACACCTACAACTTTTAACAGATCATCAATATGACCTCCAAAAGAGTACACCCCATCCGCATTCAATAGGTTATATCGTACTGCCTTACGAAAAAAGCGTTGTTCAACTTTTGCTTTTAAATTAGCTGGAGCCTGAAACATCTCAAGCCCATGAAAATTCACCAAAATGGGTAAAGAAATTTCCCCTTTCCGCTTCTGTTTGATAAAATGCCATCCGGTAAACCCCTGAGCATACACCAGATCAAATTCATTTATGCTCTCAACAGCAGATTCGTATAACAACCGGGAGTACTCTTTGTTTTCCCGAATATAGTGTCCGGGCATCTTCCCTTTCTCCGGGAAAGGAATCATAAATTCTTTGATGTTACTTCTCTCCGATCCGTAATTTTCCAAAAAAGCTTCGGGTGAATATCCTTCTCCTCCGCAATGATACAGATGCATCCGAACATCTCGTTCTGCCAGCAATCCGGAGAGGATAAGCGAGTGCTTTTGCATCCCCCCCAATTGAAAAGGATAAATTCCATCTGTCAAAAACAGGATCTTCACAAGTTAGTCTACGTTTTTAGTCTTTCTTAGTTTCTTATCTGGCCTCAACATTTTTAAGTGCCTTCCTTTAAAAATGAGGATTTCTGCAACTAATAAATTTAATGTCCAACCTAATATTCCCGCAAGGCGATAAACGTCCATAGGGCGCATTTCATAAATATAGTTAACGATCAACCACTTCCACAACCTTAATGTTAAAGCAGAAAGGGTCAAAGCAAAACTCCGATACATGAAACGGGCATGCTTTTCATAATTCTTCTCCCGTATGGCACGATAGGCTTTAAACGTAAAGTACCACCACAGTACAGATAAAAGCGAAAATGAAATGACCGATATAATTCCTGCATTAGCCACCAATCCCATAATAAAGCCTGTTGGTGCAGAAATAAAAAGGACCACCACAATGTAAATAGCGCCCATACTCCGGTGTACCTTTGTCCATAAGAATCTTCTGAAAAATTGGGTAAACCCTGCAAATAATACGAATATACTTCCCAGAGCATGTATGAAAAAAGCGGTGATCCACACTTCTGAAAACAAGCCTGGGAATTGCTTAAACACCCATTGCTTGATGCGCAAAAATCCTTCTTTTGTATCTAAAGAGGTATATGGCCACGAAATCTCGATCATCTTCCACGAAAAAAAAAGTAAGATCAAAATTGCAAGTATATTGAGTGCTCTTTTCAGATTAATTGTAATTTAATTCCTGAATTTGAATATTTCTGCTTAATTGCAGTACTAAATTAACGATATGAAAAAGATAATATACACCCTGACTGCATCCCTTTTATTATTTGCTTGTGGCGGAGGTGCGGAAGAAACAACGGAAACAACAACTAATACGGATACGGACACAACACTTGAGGCTGAAATGCAGGAAGAAGACTTGTTGGCCATGAATGATGTGGACCCAAGGACGTATGGAGGCGAAAAAGATGCCAATCAGGCCTTTATTGATGAGATCTATCCGGTTGCCGATCAAGCTGAAAATAATTTACTGGGATCGTATGTTGGTGAGTTTGGAAGAAACTTAATCAATGTGACTTTGTTCAAAGCCAAAGATGGAAAAGCGGAAGGATATTCTGTATGTGCCGGAAATTTCAGAAAAATTGAAGGAACCTTTGAACAAGTTGGAGATGATGAATACAGCTTTGATATGGATGAGCCCGGTGATGATCAGTACGACGGAAATTTTCAATTCACACTGAATGCTTTAGACGAAACCCTTATCGGCGAATGGACACCTTTTAAAAAGGAAGGCAATTCACCAAAGAGCTATAAGCTTGAAAAACGCATTTATCGTTATGACCCGGGTGTAGGTACTTACCCTGAGGCATCTGAACGATTGTTAACAGAAAATGACGTGATGTACCGCAGTGAAGATGAATTGAGTGAAATGAGAAATGAGATCTACGCCCGTCATGGATACAGTTTTAAGAATAAAGATTGGCGCTACTATTTTGAAGGAATGCCCTGGTATATGCCAATGGGTATTGATATTCGTGATAAATTAACTGATGTTGAAGTAGAAAACATTGAGTTGATCTATGAATATGAAAGCTACTTCGAAGATTATTATGACGATTACGGAAGGTAACTAATACGTTGAATTGTTACTACATTTTAAGTAAAATCTTAATACACCTTTAGTAGCGATTACTGTTATAACAACTCTAAATGTTGTTAAAATCCTATAATTTCTTATCCTGAAATGGATTCAAAATTACTTGCTTTTATGCATTAAATATATTTACTTTGTATTTCAAAGTACTTTCTAATATTTAAATCATACAAAAATGAATACAATGAAAATTAATAAAAGACTCGTCATTCTACTTCTCACACCCCTAGTGCTATTACTCATTCCTCTAGTGGCCATGCAATTTACTACTGAGATAGTATGGAGTCTATTTGATTTTATAGTTGCCGGCGTTTTACTATATGGTCTGGTAATTCTTATAGAGCTTGGTATTCGAAAGTTAAATGAAAACAAGTACCGCATTCTTTACATAGTTGGCATAGTGCTTATATTTCTCCTTCTTTGGGCTGAACTTGCCGTTGGAATTTTCGGAACACCGATAGCGGGCAGTTAATAGTTCATGTTTAGAACATTTCCTGGCAAGGTACTACCAATAACCAACTATCTTTCATCCATACGAATTATTCTCCTTTCATCAATTCGCTCATTATCAATTAGGAAAAATGTATTATCTTTGCAATCCGCCGAAATTTGAGATTGGCCTTAAAAACAGGTGACAAAACATCAGATAATAGGTTGGATACTAAGACTTTGAGATGAGCGATAAAGAAAAATATGAAATGGAGTTCGAAGTGAAATCTTCGACTGCTGTTCTTTACAATATGATCTCCACACCGAGTGGATTAAGCGAATGGTTTGCGGATGACGTTAACATTAAAGATGATGTTTTCAGTTTTTTCTGGAATGGAGCTACTGAAGAAGCCAAATTACTGACGAAAAAGAAAGGTGAGTCGATCAAATTTCAGTGGATGGATGATGTAGAAGATGGTTTAAAAACATATTTTGAAATGTCCATCAAAGTAGATGACCTCACAAATGATGTTGCTCTTATGATCACTGATTTTGCTGAAGAAGATGAGCTGGATGAAGCAAAACGTCTGTGGGAAAATCAAATCAATGACCTGAAAATGGTGATCGGTTCGTAATCACACAAAACCATTTTTATTTCCTAATTGCTGGTATTGTCATTCAGACAATGACAATACCATACCGAAATTCTTCATTTTCTACATACTTTTACGCTTAATATTGCGTAATTCACAATAAAAGCGTCTTGAAGAGATTACACATTTTCATTATACGTTCGTTTATCGGACCTTTTTTGATCACGTTTTTCATTGCTATGTGCTTCCTGATCATGCAGTTTCTATGGAAGTATATTGACGACTTGATGGGAAAAGGCCTTGAAATGTCGATTTTTTTCGAATTGTTGTTTTATGTTTCCGCCATGCTAATTCCATTAGCGCTTCCACTTGCGGTTCTGTTCTCTTCAATAATGACTTACGGTAACTTAGCCGAAAAAAATGAACTCACCGCTTTAAAGTCAGCTGGGTTGTCATTGATGAAAGTTATGCGGCCCATGTTCATTTTCGTTCTCTTGTTAAGTCTGGGAGCTTTTTATTTTTCGAATTACTTACTGCCCATAGCAAATTATAAATGGCGCTCCATCATTTACGATATACAGGAGAAAAAACCCACATTTAGTATCACTCCCGGTGTTTTCTATAACGACATTGATCACTACAGCATACGTGTGGATAGAAAAAATGATGATACAGGCCATTTGGAAGGTATTCTGATCTATGAATATTCAGACATTTCAGCTGGTAAAACTATCAAAGCCAGAGAGGGAGACATGCTCAAGTCTGAAAATGATCGTTTCCTTTTGCTAAAACTGACCCAGGGATCCATGTACGAAAAGCTACCTGTAGGTCAACTTCAAAAAGACAAATATCCCTATCAAAAGACCTTTTTTGATGAAGCCATTATTAAATTCGATCTGTCCGGATTCAAAATGCAAAAGAGCAACGAAGATCTTTTTAAAAGGGATTTTGAAATGCTCAACTTTATTCAACTTAGTGAAACCATTGACTCACTGGAAAAATCCTATATCAAGAGTAAGGAAAATTTTAGTCAGATACTTACAGAGCGAATGGTCATATTTAACGAGAAACTTGTTCCACCGGATAGTATTAACAAGACAACACAAAATATGCCGGAGGGTTTCCAGAAGGTTGATACCATTATCAATATCAATGACATGAAACAGATGGAAGTTGATGTAGCACTGACAACCGCACAAAATGAACTGCGGTCAAGGAAGGAGATGGTATTGGGTCAGATGAACTTTCAGGAAGCCCAGTACATGACGGTTTCACAGTTTGTGGTGGCACTGCACAAAAAATTCACCTTATCATTTGCAATAATGGTGTTGTTCTTTATTGGAGCACCATTAGGAGCGATCATCAAAAAAGGAGGACTGGGAACTCCGCTTGTTTTTGCAACATTATTTTTCCTACTGTACTATATTCTTACCATTATGGGGGAAAATATGGTCGAATCAGGTTTTGTAATTCCTTGGGTTGGAATCTGGTTAAGTTCTATGTGTCTTACACCTTTAGGAATTTTTCTCACGTATAAAGCTGCAAATGATTCGTCTTTATTTGATCTGGATGCGTATAAAAAGTATTTTCGTAAACTTTTAGGACGAAACAAATAAGATGAAGGTTCTTCAACTCTGTCACAAACCTCCTTTTCCTTCCATTGATGGTGGTTGTATTGCAATAAACACCCTGTCACAGGGTTTACTTGCCAATGACATTGATCTGAAAATTCTGACGGCATCTACTGAAAAACATCCTTTTAAACCGGATGAAATTCCGGAAGACTTTAAAGAAAAAACAGATATTGAAGCTGTTTTCCTGGATACCCGTGTAAATATTATTGACGCCTTCTCGGCTCTGGTCACTTCTGATTCCTACAATGTCAACCGATTTTTCTCCACAGATTTTGACCGTAGACTGATAGAAATTTTACGAAGAACCAAATACGATATCATTCATTTGGAAAGTCTCTTTATGACTCCTTATATCGATACGATCCGCAAACTAAGTAAAGCAAGAATTATATTACGGAGTCATAATCTGGAGCATTTAATTTGGGAACGCCTGGCAAATTCAACAGGAAACACGGCCAAAAGAATGTACCTCAAACACCTGGCATCCAAACTGAAGAAATATGAAATGAAAACCATCAATGAGGTAGATGGAATAGCGGCTATTTCTTACGAAGACACCAAACGTTTTAAAGACTTCAAATGTAAGGTTCCTATTGTTACGATTCCTTTTGGTATTGACCTGAAACAATACGATTTTGTTCAAAGCAAAGCGGACAAACTGAACAAGCTCTTCCACATTGGTGCTATGAACTGGGAGCCCAACAAAGAAGGAATTAACTGGTTTGTTGACGAAATTTTACCTCTGATAAAAGATGAAGATGTAAGCATGCATCTGGCGGGCAGAGCTATGCCGGGTTATTTGAAGGAACTCAACTCAACTCAATTAGTTGTTCACGGTGAGGTGGACAACGCTAAGACTTTTATGCAGGATCATGATATTATGATCGTCCCTTTACTATCCGGCAGTGGAATCCGAATTAAAATCATTGAAGCCATGGCCTGTGGTAAAGCGGTAATTTCTACTTCAGTAGGAGCCGAAGGTATTGCATGTACCAATGGTGAAGACATCATTATTGCTGATACGGCAAAGCAGATAGCAGCTGCCGTTAAAGATTTGTCAGGGAATGCCGAAAAAGTTCGTTCGCTGGGGAAAAATGCCCGAAAACTAATAGAAAATCACTACGACAACGATCAGATTATTCTAAAACTAATAGATTTTTACCAGGAAAAATGAAGTTATTTGTGTTGTTATCACGATTTCCGTATCCCCTTGAAAAAGGCGATAAACTTCGTGCATATCACCAAATAAAGGAACTCTCCAAAAACCATGAGATTCATTTGTGTTGTCTGACTGATCAGCCGGTTAGAGCTGAATGGGAAACCGAACTGGAACCATTTTGCGCTTCAATTTCAATTTTCAACCTTTCAAAGCCGCTTATTTATTGGAATACAGCCATCCAGTTATTTTCTGATAAACCTTATCAGGTAGGGTATTTCTATCAATCAGGCATTAACCGAAAAATCCAGCAAAAAATTCAGGAAATTCAACCCGATCATATCTATTGCCAGCTGATAAGAACAGCAGAATACGTAAAAAACATCCACAACATCCCAAAAACAATAGATTATCAGGATGCGTTGAGTAAAGGCATGTTCCGAAGAGCGGCAACTTCAAAGGGCTTTCGTAAACGCATGTTCCTGTCTGAAGGAAAACGTTTAAGTGAATACGAGAACCGGATTTTTGATTTCTTTGATCATCACGTGATCATATCTGATCAGGATAGAGAACTCATCAATCATCCATCCAGACTAGAAATTGCTGTGGTTGAAAATGGTATTTCTGAGGATTTTGTTGATTTTAAATCAGAGATAAAACCAGCTTATGACCTTGTATTTACGGGAAATATGAACTATCCGCCCAATATTCAATGCGCCGAATTCATTGCGCATAATATACTCCCTGAATTGCCACAAAATGTGTCACTGGTACTGGCTGGCGCATCTCCGCACCAAAAGGTTCAAGATCTGCATGATCCCGGAAAAATTGAAGTAACAGGCTGGATAGATGATATTCGGGAAGCCTACTTATCCGGTAAGATATTTGTCGCGCCGCTTTTTATAGGAACCGGATTACAAAACAAATTACTGGAAGCCATGGCACTGGGATTACCTTGTATTACCACCTCACTGGTCAATAACGCATTAAACGCAAAGGATGGTGAGCATTTATTAATTGCAGATACAGCCGAAGCATTCAGAACATTAATCCGCCAACTTTTAGAAAACTCAGAGTTACGAGAAAGCCTCTCAATTAAAGGCCGGGAATTCGTTAAAGAGAACTTTTCCTGGGAGAAATCTGTTCGTAAACTCGAAGCTGTTTTCGAAACAAAATCGTAAGCAATATCATCTCAGAACTGTCAAAGATTAAAAAAGACGTATTTTTGCACTATGAACACTGTTGAATCTACCGTAGAATTGAATACAATAGAAGAAGCCATAGAAGACATAAAGGCTGGGAAAGTCATCATTGTAGTGGATGACGAAGACAGAGAAAACGAAGGAGATTTTCTTACAGCCGCTAGAAATGTAACACCGGAAATCATCAACTTTATGGCCACACATGGTCGCGGTTTGATTTGTGCACCATTAATGGAAGAAGATTGTGACCGGTTGGGATTGGAGATGATGGTTCAGGCCAACAGTGCTGCTTATGAAACCCCATTCACCGTTTCGGTTGACCTTATCGGGCATGGTTGTACCACCGGAATTTCAGCCGCTGATAGGGCAAAAACAGTTCAGGCGTTAATTGATCCTAATATTAAACCTGATGAATTAGGAAAACCCGGACATATTTTCCCTTTACGGGCAAAGAAAGGTGGCGTTTTAAGACGCGCGGGGCATACCGAAGCTACTATAGACCTTGCTCGATTAGCAGGATTTGAACCTGCAGGTGTTTTGGTAGAGATCATGAACGAAGACGGAACCATGGCGCGTTTACCGGAACTTCGTGAAATTGCCAAAAAGTTTGACCTGAAAATCATTTCTATAGCAGATTTGATCTCCTACCGGATGCAAACGGAATCTCTAATTGAGAAAATTGTTGAAACCGATCTGAAAACACTCTGGGGTGATTTCAAACTGGTGGCATTCAGACAAACCACCACAGATGAGGAACATCTTGCATTTGTTAAAGGAGAATGGAAAGAAGACGAACCGGTTTTAGTTCGGGTAGAATCTTCATCTTTTACACACAACCTGCTTGATGCTGTTCGTTCAGATAAACAATCTAAGCTAAGTGCAGCCTTGCAAATGATAAACGAAGAAGGCAAAGGTTTGCTGCTGTTTATGCAACAAGCAGAAAAACAAATTGGATTAATCGACAAGCTAAAGTCGTACAGTGGTGAGATAACGCCTAAGGCAGATAAAAAGGATTATGGTGTAGGTGCACAGATTTTGCATCAATTTGGAGTAAACCGCATGCGTCTTATCTCCAGCAGTGCAAAAACCAACAGCCATGTAATTGATATGTATGGTCTTGAGGTGGAAGAAATTGTTCCGTTTAAATAGAACAACCCTGATTCACAAAAGCTAAATTCCTTTTAGGTAGCAACGGCCTGATTTTGCTTAATCGCTTCTGAAAATGGTACACCATCAATTTTGGAATGTAGCCAGGCTTTTAAATCAAAATATTCCTGAATGACATTTTCACGATCGATTTTAAGAAGTTTATCCAGTTTTTCACTGAATTCAATAAAAACCTGCTTTTGATTCGCTTCATTGTTCACCCTGGCCAAAGATCGCATCTGCTTCATGAACAATTTTTCAACCTCATAATCCTTCTCGTGCTTATTGAGATACCTTGCTGTTGACTTCATGTCATACTCCAGAAAATCATGATTATTCAATTCAAAATGAATCACAAGGTTAAAGATTCGCGAGAAGGAATAGATGTCCTGTCGCAACATTTTCTCATTGTCATTGAGTACTTCGTTAATGTGTCTCAAAGCTTTTCGGAATTCACCTACACCGAAATAAGCATAGGCCGTATTGTAGGTAAATAACAAGAGTTTTTCTTTGTTGATCTTGTCTCCGTATTTTTCCAAACCGGCTTCAATTTCCGGAATAAGTTCCAGTGTTTTCTTGAATTCTCCCTGCCTGCTGTAGAGCTGCATTTCACCAATATAAATGGAAGTGAATAAACGAACGCTGGCATCCAGTGAACTGTATGATTTATCCGTACGAAGACCCTTCAGTTGATTGATCACATCCTCTGCCTGTCCGTAACGGTGACTATCAATGTAACAATGCAACAAGAAATTAAGCGTATAGATATAGCGGGTTTGAAGATCTGCTTTAATGTTGGGTTTTGCATCCATCACAGACTTGGCCTTCTTGAAGTTTACCAGTGCATCTTCATAATCCCGCATAGAAGCCGCACAAAGTCCTTTGATGTAGTAACATATTGTTGTGGCCCTGGTAGAAAGAGCCGTGTTTTTTCCTTTAATCAGGTGATAATCGGCTATTCCCGCCACAATTTCACGTTCCTTCTCATTACGTGTAAAACCACCAGATCTGAAAATGTAGTTGATCTTTGAATACAGAATGTGATACTCGGCTAGATTCCTCAGTTTTTCAATAACTTCTGCTTCTTCTTCTATTAATTTGTCCAGATCTGCTGAAAACACCCCTGATTCATACGCTTCTTCCAGTAGTTTCTTTTCCCAGTTGATCAACTCAAACCAGTAATAGAATTTCTCGTATTTCTGAGCCAGTGACTTGGCACGCTTTACGAATTTGTTACATTCTTTGTAAAGTGCCTTTTTAAAGAGGATCTCTACATTTTTTATCTCTTGTTTGAGTTGTGAACTTACTGTTCTGTCTGAGTAGTAGGCCCGTAAACTCTTCAACAGGAGTTTGTAGAGGTGATTTTTTTCGGAAGGTAAATGTTTGATGAAGGTTTCATTTTTAAAATGATCTTTTAGCTCCTCTTCATCATACTTCTTTTGCTTTTCAATGAAATCAAAGATCTTCAGATAGTTCTTTTCCCCGGTTTGAAGTGAAGAATTCAGTTTAAAAAATCTCTTCTCCGACTTGGTCAGGGATTTAATAAGTGAAAATAATTCAGTTGACGGTTTCATGTTTACAGTTTTCTGGGTGGAAACTACTTCTCTCTGCTCAATTTGATAGGATTACAATAGTTTCTTGTAATAAAGATAACGAGATTCAATGGAAAATCGTTGATGGAAATTCAAAATTCGATAAATGACTTGATTAAAGTGTAGTAATCATTGACTCAGCAGTTTATTCTAATTCTCTATGGATTTAATAGATTAATGTACAGGATAATAATCAAATCCAAAGCCGATCAAATCTTGTATTCTTCAACTAAAAAATACGTGATAAAATTTCAAGAATAAAAACCAAATTAAACGATTTAGGGATCAGTTATGATGAATGGACAGTTCAAAAATGCATAGGGTATAAAAGACGGAAAGGAGCCCAATGGACTCCTTTCCCAACAACAAACCAAAAACCCTCCTGTCGATTCACGATTATCGGAGGATAACCTTTGTACCTGCTGGTAATGTTGCGTCGGCTTCTGTGCCGAAATTGTATTTTAATAGTTTCTTCAACTTCAATCCTTCAATTTGAGCTACATCCCTCAGTGTCATAGGTTTATCACAAATGTACACGTTATTTCCTCTTCTCGCTTTATTTCTTTTTGGATCCAGATAAATGATCTCTCCTTCTCTTAAGACGTCTCTTTTACCCAAATCGTTGTATTTATACAGTTGCCAAAGTCCTAAATCAAATTCCTGGGCAATTCTATAATAGGTATCACCTTTGTGCACCCTAATGTAACGAGCCCTGTACTTATTAAGTTTCACTTCATGTTTAGCGGACCTGACTTCGAATTGCACAATCTTCTCATCTTCAATGTCTTTAGGCTCATCTACTCGAGTTAACGGTTCATCCACATGAACGGTTAGGTCTCCGCGTTCTTCTGCAGGTAAATACGGCATATTGTCGTATTTGGCCAGGTCAAACTTCTCAATAATATCAATCAAAAGATGAGCATATTTAGGGTTTGTAGCGTAGCCCGCGCTTTTTAAGCCCCTCGCCCAACCTTTATAATCAGTTAAACTTAGTTCAAACAATTTAGCATATCTACTCCTTGATGTCAAGAAAACGGAGTGATCTTCGTAAGATTGCGAGGCATTTTCGTATTTTCTAAAACATTCATTCTCTTCATCATCATCCTCAAAAATACGTCCTCCATCCCAGTTCTTGTGGCATTTAATTCCAAAGTGATTGTTACCTTCCCGCGCCAGACGGCTGTTGCCATTAGCACTTTCAAGGATTCCCTGAGCCAGTGTAATACTCGCCGGAATCTGATATTCGTTCATCTGTTCAATTGCTGTGATCTTCCAGAGATCAATATAATCCTCAGTAGTGTACTTACGTACTTTCTGATTATCTGCTTTTGCAAGTGAAACTGTGAACAGCAAACCCGATAATAAGATCAGCCTTTTCATTTGTGTTTTTTTGTTTGTTGTTACACCATATTACGACAAGTTCGAACACGGGTTACAAAAAAAGTCCAATTGTTTGAACAAAAGGACTTTAAAAACAGGCTGTTTTGTTTGTATTAGTTCATTTTCTGTTGCTCCGCTGCTCCCGCAGTCCCGAAATCTACTTACACTCGCGCTCGTCTCCTGACGAGTGCGCAACCTACTTCACACTCGCGCTCGTCTCCTGACGAGTGCGAGAGCAGAGCTATTGTTTTAAGAGTTTATAATTGGTTGACTGGTTGCCTGATTTTATGTTTATGAGTAATATGCCTTTTATAAATGCAGCTGCATCAATGGTTTTGTTATTGGTAGTGATGTTGTTTTCTTGGTAAAGTTGTTGCCCAAGGGCGTTATAAATAATCAGGTCGTAAGGTTCTGTAAATGCTTGGTTAATCTGAAAGTAATCAGTTACCGGATTGGGATAAATATTGAAATTCTCATTTAACGATACTTCCTGTATTCCGGTATAAATGTAACTGGCAGCAAAAGCAGAATCAGTTGAAACACAAACATCATCAATGTAGTAATAAGCAAAGATAAACGGAGGTGTTCCAACTGCCATTTTGATAGTATCTGTATTTGAATCGTCAAAGAAATTACCAATTGCAATGTAACTGTAAGC
Organism: Crocinitomicaceae bacterium; assembly: GCA_014762645.1. GTDB lineage: Bacteria > Bacteroidota > Bacteroidia > Flavobacteriales_D > Crocinitomicaceae > Paracrocinitomix. Next base: position 131,439 of record JABURP010000068.1, on the reverse strand, counting down.
AGAATCAGCTACAAATGAGCCAAAAATAGTTGTCCAGTTAGTAGTGTCGGTAATAATAGAATTCGTATAAACATGAGCAAAATTATTAATAGGAGCAGGACTTGAAACTGAAAATGGAACGGTTGAAACACGCATCCCTAATTTATTACAAGCATAAGTTGGATATGAAGCCGGATTGACACTGAGATTTACTTTCATTGAAAAGTAATATTTTGTACCAATACTCAAGCTTCCTGAGAGGGTACTTCCGATAATTTCCCTTTTATTTGGAGTGTTTGGAAAGAAAGCACTTACGGCACAATAGGCGTTTCCGCTTGCTGGCTGTTGATACCCGCCCCAATTATTAGGAACGGAAACATCACTATTTGAAGTACAGGTGTTGAAATAGTCGGGTGATTGGTCACTATAATTTGTCCAGCCTGCCGAATTATATACTTGGTCTGTAGCAGCAGGACAGTTCACCGTATCTTCAAAGCTGGGGTTAATCACTAAATTCGTCTGCCCTACCCCAGCAAAGGCAAAGAGGGTAAAGACCGTAGCCAATATGGTTCTGCCAAAAAGCTTTTTCAGCCGCGTAAGTTTTGGGTATATGCAAAAATTTTCCATTTTAATAAATCGTTTAGATCTGTATCTAAACTACAAAACGGTTGCAAAAGGGAATGTGTTTGTTGTTTTGGGTTATAAGGGATACTATCTTAAAGCTGCAAACAATTTACTAATATTCAGTGAATTATCCTATTGCGGGAATTACGGTTTTTTTGGGTTGGTGGTCTGGTGCTTTTTTGTGCTGTGGTAGGTCTGCTACTGCTTTTTGATGAAACACTGTCTCGAGCGTGACGCTCGCGACGGCTGGGTGAAGGGGAGTTTTTTGTTTGCCAGGAATGTTGATTGAAACGAAATAGCCGCAGCAGCACAGCTACTGCGCAGCTGGTGACTTGGGTGATTAGTGCCATTTGGTAATCGGAAAGTAGGTTGCGCACTCGTCAGGAGACGAGCGCGAGAGCAGAAGTAGGCCGTAGGATTTCATCACGATAACTATCGGGACTGCGGAGCTGCGTATTTTTTTTTCCTATTGTGAGATTCAACCTCTTACTCGGCATCATAGGTCATAATTAATCGAGCAATAGTTCCAATCACATTTCCTTTATCATCCAGGCGGTCTTCCACGGTTTGCTCAAAATCTTCATTGTGAATCTCTCCTAGAATTTTGAGCCTTGAAGAGGTAATATCCATGCCCAGAGAACTTTTTTTAATCACAATTGATGGGCCGTTCTCTTCTTTTTGTTTAAGTGAATTGGTAAAGCCAATCCCATTGTCTACTATTTCACTCACCAATTTCTTACCGTCCTTTACCCGAAAGCGAATCTCTATCTTTCCTTGTTTATCCAGTGGAGCTATACCATGGATGATAGCATTTTCAGCAAAGGGTTGCAAAATCATTGGCGGCACATAAGTAAATTCAGGATCAATGTTATCATCCACATTGAAGGAGAAGTCAAACGCCCCTCTCATTCTTTTCTGCTCTGTTGTCAGGTAGAGATCAAGAAAGGCTATTTCCTGCTCAAGTGATACAACATCTTCTCTGGAGTTTTCAAGTGTAGTGCGCACAAGTTGTGAAAATGAGTCCAATAACTCAAGGGCCATTTCAGTATTTTCCTCAAGAATATTGGCCTGCATAGAACTGAGCACATTGAACAGGAAATGTGGATTGATCTGTACACTCAATAATTTTGACTGCGCTTCAAGCATGTTCCGGTAGCTTATGGCAAGTTGTTTCTGCGCTTCCTCTTTTTCCCTTTTTTCTGCGAGTTCCCGAAATACGCGAATGATGGAGTTGGGTAAACTTGCAATGTTCTTTTTTAGTAAAAAATCTGCCGCTCCTAATTTGATGATTTTCACCGCCAATTCTTCGCCAAGTGTTCCGGTTACCATTATGAACGGAATCCAGGGTGCCACTTTTTGTAAATACTCCAGTGCCTGAACTCCGTCATATCCTATAAGTTTATAGTCAGAGATGACCAAATTTGGATTGTCTTCCTCCAGGCAGGTAATATATTCTTTCTCGTTTTTGGCAAGACAAAACTCACAATCGTACTCTAGTGAAGAAGCATAGAGCTTTATTAATTCGGCATCTGCCTCTTCGTCTTCGAGTATTAATATTTTAATTTTATTAGGTATCAAATCTCATTATTTATTTTGCCGGAGGTGTATTAACCACCATCCAGTAATATCCTACTTCTTTAACAAAATCAGTGAATTGATCAAAATCAATTGGTTTCACGATATAACTATTCACACCCAGATCATACGTACTAACCCTATCTTTCTCTTCCTGAGAAGAGGTCATAACTGCAACCGGGATATGCTTGGTTTTATCATCTTTCTTAATCCTTTCCAACACTTGAATTCCGTCTACTTTCGGCATTTTCAGGTCCAGCAAAATTATTTTAGGACGATTTTCTATATTTCGACCTTCATATTTCCCTTCACCAAAAAGAAAATCCAGGGCCTCTGCGCCATCTTTTAACCATATCAGGTTATTGGCAAGATTTACTTCTTCCAGAGCCAGCATGGCCAGTTTAGCGTCGTTTGGATTATCTTCAACCAATAAAATTTCGACGGCATCATTTTTTGTCATAATTCAATTGTTTAATAAAATATTATGTAAGTGTAAAATAGAAAACAGATCCTTGTCCCAACTCAGATTCGGCCCAAACTGAGCCTCCATGTTTGTGAATTACCCGCTGAACAATGGCCAATCCTACTCCGGTGCCCTCAAACTCAGCATCCGAGTGTAAACGTTCAAACATTCCGAACAACTTGTCGGCATATCGGCTATCAAACCCTACTCCATTATCTTTGATATAGAAGGTCGATTTTTTATTCTTCGAAATTTTTCCAACCTCAATTTTTCGATTCTCACGACCACGCGTAAATTTAAGCGCATTATCTAACAAATTTCGGGTGACATGCTTTAGTAGATCCTTGTCCCCTGTTACTTTCGATATATCATGAATGATAAGGTTTACATTATCATCATCTGGCTCCAATTTAATATCGTCAAATGTTTCCTGAAACAATTTTCCCAGGTCAAAACTGGCTCTTTTAGCTTCATTTCTTCCCACTCTGGAAAATGCAAGCAGGTCATCAATTAAGTCACTCATTTTTGCCACACTCTCTGAAATAATATTCAAATAATTCATGGCATCTTTAGTCAATTGATCCGAGCACTTATTTCTCAGCACCTTGGCAAAACCATCTACCGCACGCAACGGCGCACGAAGGTCATGGGATACGGTATAGGTAAAGCTCTCTAATTCTTCGTTAATTTCTTGCAATTGAGCCGTGCGTTCTTCTACCTTGGTTTCAAGCGATCGGTTCATTTCATTTATCACAGCATTCTTCTCATCAAAATAAGATTGAGTAAGTACTTCCATCGCATAGTCAGTAAGGAGTGACATCCCGTTCAAAATATTAACTGCTTTATCCGCATCATTCTGGTAGTCTGCTCGAATATATGGAACAAGCATCCTTTTGTATATCTTAACGATTTCCATCCAATCTGTAATTTCTACACCTAGTTTGGCATAAATTTTCCCTTGCTGGACAAGGTTATTCACGTATGGCTCCCATTCCCCCTCTAATATGGCTCGTTTTTGAATTTCGAATGATTGATTTGCCTGTTGCTCAGCTTCTTCATCACTTTGCTGAGAGATAATGGGTCCCCACAATGGATCATCAATAAGCTTCTTGCGGATATTTGTGTTAACTTCTTTATCGTACTTTGTAATAAACTCAAGATACTGCTGTAAATGATCTAACTCATTTTCAGTAAACTGACCAGATTTCTTCTTAACCGATTTTTCAGTCATTTAGTAGTGTTTTGTATTAAACAAGGTTCAAAGTTGGACGACTACTCATCTATTGAAGACGAATACCACAACCACTGGCAACTCTTATTACCCGTGTTAACACCATCTCTCAAATGTATTTTAGGTACTAAAAGTTATCGCTTAACTGCTAAATTAGTTCAAAAAAAGTAATTAAGATGGTAACATCTTCCTGACTATCAAGAATTACCTTTGTTTATAACCACACAAAAACTCCTACACAATTTTGAGCTAAGTCGATTTAAATATATGAAAAAAGGAATGACAATCAAAGTCATTATCGACAAAAAAGTAGAAATACGGTTGAGGAAGAATCATAAAAAAAACAGAACCTCAGCTGTTAAGTTAACTAAGGTCTTTGGTTCATTTCCCTGAGATAAACATACTCCGAATCAGAACTCTGCTCATGAGAAAATCGGTAATTCAATGAATCGAATGCTTTAATATCATCTTCGGTTTGTGCATCCTGCTGAATTAAGTAACGGGTCATAGCACCGCGAGCGAGTTTAGCGAATTGCATATTTACCTTATAGGTTCCGTCTTTGGCTTCATCTTTAAAAACCGTTGTGATAACTTTCCCATTCTTTAATTTATCCAGTTGTGCTGCTTTAAAGTACTCAGAAGATGCCGCATTTACAAGTATTGGAGATGGATCATTTGCCAGTTCATCATCCAGTTGCTTTCGGAGTTTATCCGCCCAAAATTTATATAGATTGGTGACTTTTGGAGTTACCTTAAACCGCGTTCCCATTTCCAAACGATACGGTTGAATCTTATCCAGCGGTTTCAAAATTCCGTACAAACCAGAGAGTATTCTCAACTTATCCTGGGCAATTTCTTTTTCCTTTTTACTTAGTGAAGCAAAATCAAGTGATTGATAGGCCGCCCCTGCAAATAGATATCCGGCTGGTTTGTAGTTAGATTTATTGTCATCCCATTGCTGATAACGTTCATAATTCAACTCGGCAATGGCATCACTCACTCCCATCAACTTTTTGATTTGACGTGCAGAAAGTTTTTGCAATTTACTCGCCAGGCGTTCTGTTTCTTCAGTGAAAATAGGTTGTGATGGTTGAACTCCATTGAGCTCAACATCTTCATTCATTGATTTAGCTGGTGATAAAATTACTTTCATACCTTGAAATTAGTAAAATTATGAATTTGGCAGAGGTTAATTACGTACTAGAGATGCAGGTTAATTCGAAATTCATTAATCATCAAACCGCTTGGTGTACGCATGACAATATGGTGTTCCATTCTTTTTAGAATAGTAATGCTCGTGGTAATCTTCGGCTTCCCAAAACTTCGTGGCTTTGGTAATTTTGGTAGCGACATCCAAACCTCCATCAATCAGCTCTTTTTTCAACCGTTCAGCAATTTCTTTTTGCTCCTCATTCATGTAAAAAATTTCAGATCGGTATTGCTCACCAATATCCGGTCCTTGTCTGTTTACCTGTGTTGGATCATGTGTTTCAAAGAAAAGTTTGGCTAGTGTCTCATAGTCAGTTTTACTGGGGTCGAACACCACCATAACAGCTTCTGCGTGACCCGTTGTATTGGCGCAAACTTCTTCATAGGTAGGATTGTCTTTGTGTCCTCCAATGTAGCCCACTTGTGTACTAATCACTCCTTCTTCTTTTTCAAAGAAATATTCTGTTCCCCAAAAGCATCCTGAGGCAAATATTGCAGTATCTGTTTTCACTTCCTGATTTGAGTTGTTGTCCGGTGTCACTACTTCCTGACCTTCCGGAACAAAGTTTAATGAGATCGAATTTACACAATGCCTGGTATTTTTTGATGTCATGTGCTCTCCTTTGAAAACATGTCCCAGGTGAGCACCACAATTTGCGCAAACAATTTCTGTTCGGTGTCCGTCCGCATCAGGGATTTCTTTAATTGCTCCTTCAATCGCGTCATCAAAAGACGGCCATCCACTACCCGACTCAAACTTGTCGTCTGACTCGAACAAAGGTGCATTACACCGCTTACAACTATATATACCATCCTCATGATGATCTACATACTTGCCGGTCCAACTCATTTCCGTTCCTTTATGAACGATTACTCTTTCTTCTTCCGGAGTTAGTTCGTTCCAATCATTTGAATCTGTCATTACTTTTAAGGTTGTGGTTTTATTTGTTTCATTCTTGTTTTGCTGGCTGCATGCGGTGAATCCATAGCTCATGATTAATGCAACAAGTGGTATAAATTTAGCAAGTATCTTCATCATATTGATTTTTCTTTATTTAGACGGGAATAACTATGTTGCATTTCATCTCAATGTGTTAACAAATGTGAAAGCAATTTGTTCTTTCTCATTCATTTAAATCCCGCTTAAAACATTTATTTCAAATTAATTAAAGTGCTCACAGGATAATTTGGGAATATGTTTAAATTTACCACTTCATGAGACGGGTGAAGAAATACGCAGCTATTGTTGTTCTTTTGAGCATTTTCCCAATTACATGGATAGCGGGTAGAAATTTTGTCACTGAAAAAGGCACGGACATTTACGCTTACATTCCTCAGGAAAGTGACATTGTCATTGAAGTGAATAACGTCAACTTCATTGCTGAATTTGCATACCAGCGCATCTTTAATGAGGCTTATGTCATGGAGAATATCGACTTCGAAGAAGTAGAAATTGAGACAGGAATCGATTATTTCTCCAAGATCGTCCTTTTCAGGGAGCAATGGGCAGATGAGTATATTTGGATTGCAGTTATTGCCTACTCTGACAAGGATAAATTCAAAACGTATGTTCAAACCAAATTGAAAGACACGCACATGGCCATGTCAAATGGTTATGCCATTCTTCAATTGTCGACATCCATGCACCAGGAAAAAATGGATGAGCGTCTTGTACAAATTGCACGGAAAGAAATAAAACCATTTACCTCCCGAGTAGATCTGAGAAAATTCTTCAAAGCCGATAAAGAAATTAATTGTTATTTCATTCCTCCATCAGCTGATTTTGAGAACGAACTAATTGATGGACATTTAAGTTTTGATTTTCACCAGGATCACGTAGATATAGGAGGAGAGTTTACCCCAGTGAGTGGGTTTGAAGATGTTCCTACTATTGCCTATGCCTTAGACGAAGACGTTGCATTTTCACTGCGATCAAGCCTCAATGTATTCAATAGTATTTACTGGTTTAGTAAGGAAAAAATAGAAGGTATACCGGAATATAAACAAATGGCACTGGACTATGACGGTGTGAATATGTTTATGGTAGACGGAAGTTTTAATTATAAATTTCCATTTAAGAAATACCCTGAAATGCAACTCCACTTTGATATGGTAAATAACAAAGTATGGTATGACTTTATTGACACACTCGTGGCACAGGAAAAAATAAGATTAGACACTACTGCTCATATTCTTGCCACAGAAGAGGGAACTTTCTTCAAATATGAACTCAATAAGGAAATCTTTGAACTCTACCAGAGTCCGGTTAACCTTAAGGAAAATAAGGATGAGGGTGTTTGTTTTGCCATGCAGCTTCAAATAGAACCTTTACTGGATAATACAAAGTTTATGGAGGACGAAGCTAACCCTCCGGGAGATTTGATGAAGAAAGTAGGAATGGCTGTAGCTAAGGATATGATGGATGATCTTCACGCACTCGCTAATGTGGAGCAAATTAATTTTCAATTGACCAAAGAGAGCAACTCAAAAATTAAAGCGAGTGGGAAAGTACAAATGAAAAATCGTGAAGGGCAAAGTGTAATTGAAAGTCTCTTGTTTGCGAGAGAGAGTTTTTACTTTATCTCCCTGGCTATTGATGTCGCTACCGATTCTTAAAGCGCTAACTCCTTAAAGTAGTCTTTCATTTTCAGCATTCGGGATCCGTACCAGGAAAAAATCTCTCCGTCTACCAAAAATATACGCGTGTCTTCTAATGTCCTGAATTCCAAAATATTTTTTGTGGAGAATGGATAAGGTTCACTGCTGAGAAGAAGGTAGTCAGGATTTAACGCTATAATTTCCTCTTTGGTTATCTCCACATACCGTGGTTCTTTGATTAAATTGGTTAAACCAATCTTTTCTAATACAGAGTGGATAAAGTTATGTGTTCCGCAAACCATATATGGGTCTTTCCATATAGCGTACAGCACGGTTCCTGAAAATTTCGGGAAATCCTCAACATCTTCTCGAATAGCATCAATCAAATCGACGGCAACTTGTTCTTTTCCGCATAATATGCCCACATCCTTCATCATCTGAAACGCGTCATCAAATGTTACGATATCACTTATATATACGGGAAAGTCCTTTTGAAGGGCGTGAATATCGTCAGGTGTGTTTTCTTCTTTGTTCCCAATAATGAGATCCGGATTCAGCTTTTTGACCTTCTCGATATCTACGTTCTTGGTTCCACCGATTCGCTCTTTATTTTTGAACCATTCTCGTGGATGAACACAAAATTTGGTAATCCCAACGGTTTCATTTTCCAAACCATAATGTTGCAATAGTTCAGTCTGAGAAGGAACCAGTGAGACAATCCGTTGAGCGGGTGCATTGAGTTGCACTAAATTACCCAACTGATCTTTCAGCGATATCATTATGCCAACGTAGTAATCAGGTCGTGACGTGTCAGAATATGGTATTTACCGTCACCCAGATCAACCAGAACTGCCGGCACCTGTCGGTTAATTTTTCCGGAAATTTCTTCAATTTTTGCAGAGGCTGGAACAACAGGAAGTGGTGGCTCCATCACCTTGCTCAATGGCGTATCCATTTCAATAGACTCATCAATCAACTGTTGATATAGTTTCGTTTCATCCACATAACCAACAAATTCACCGTTTTTTGTAATTGGGATCTGAGAAATGTTTTGCGCTTTCATCTTGGCAACAGCATGCGATACCAATTCTTCAGATCCACAGGTAACGAGTTCTTCTTCTCCGTGAGTATTGGCCAAATCCCTTGCATTTTTAAATCCTTCTTCCAGGAATCCTCTTTCCCGCATCCAGTCATCATTGAACATTTTACCAACGTATCGGCTACCATGATCGTGGAATAAAACCACAACCACGTCCCCCTTCTTAAATCGGTCCTTCATCTGTAAAATACCTGCTATTGCTGCTCCCGCAGAGTTACCTACAAAAATACCTTCTTCCCTTGCCAGTTTTCTTGTATAGATAGCAGCATCTCTATCCGTGACCTTTTCAAAATGATCAATCACTGAAAAATCAACATTCTTTGGTAGTATATCCTCACCAATACCTTCTGTGATGTAGGGATAGATCTCATTTTCATCAAAAATTCCGGTTTCGTGGTATTTTTTAAATACAGATCCATAGGTATCAATACCAAGGATTTGTACGTCCGGATTCTTTTCTTTCAGGTATTTTCCTACTCCTGAAATGGTTCCACCTGTACCTACTCCAACTACAAAATGGGTAATCTTTCCTTCGGTTTGTTCCCATAACTCCGGGCCGGTTTGCTCGTAGTGTGCTACTGTGTTTGATGGGTTATCGTACTGATTAACATACCATGAGTTGGGCGTTTCTTCTGCCAATCTCTTTGACACGGAATAATAAGACCGTGGATCTTCTGGTTCTACATTAGTTGGGCATACAACAACCTCAGCTCCCACAGCTCTCAGGATATCCATTTTTTCTTTTGATTGCTTATCACTTAACACACACACCAGTTTATACCCTTTGGCGATACAAGCGAGAGCCAGTCCCATACCAGTATTTCCGGAAGTTCCTTCAATTACTGTTCCACCGGGCTTGATAAGACCTTGTTCTTCGGCATCTTCTATCATTTTAAGCGCCATTCGGTCTTTTACAGAGTTCCCCGGATTGGTGGTTTCAACCTTGGCTAAAATCAGGGCATCAATGTCCTTTGGAATCTTATTTAATTTGATTAGTGGAGTGTTTCCAATGGTTTCAAGTACGTTGTTGAAATATTTCATGATAGCAATTTAATGTATGCAAAGGTAGTAAGTTCTTTGCATAAAAAAACCCCGATCGCGTGACCGGGGTTCTTATTTTTAATACGTATTTACTTCTTAGAAGTAGAAATTAAAGTACAACTGCGTATTGAAGTTATCCAATCCGGTTGACCATGTTCTGCTACCAAGAGTAGTTTCTGTATGTGTTCTAACAGCACCATCCGGGGATCCGTCGCCGTCTGTGTCAATAAATGGATCAAATCTTTCGTAATCCACTTTACTTTCTCCGGTTACTTCGTATCTGGCACTCCATCCAAACTCTGTACCGATACAGATTTTAGGAGCAATGAAATACTCAACGCCAACAAAAGCTCTCACTCCAATTCCGAATGTAGCTCCGTTTCTTACCTGAGTAGTTCTACCCCATGTAGCGTTCCAGGCCGGCATAGCCGCTGCCTGAGTTGGAGTAAGGTTTCCAGCAGTTAAACTGTTACCATATACGAAATGGTCATGGCTGTTTGCCCATGAGATAACTGCATCACCACCGTACAAACCTCTAAGCCTGGTTTTTCCTCTTCTGAATTCCCATCCAGCTGAAAGATACGTTGTAGATGAATTGATCCTTCTTTTGTCCACAACCATTGAATCAGGATTATTTGATCTGTCATCAAAAACGTTGTAAAGATTCGTGTTATCTATTCCGGTATTTGATAATGACATTCTTAGCGCATTATCGTCTGACACCATGTATTTACCCCAGATACTTATAGGAGTTCCTGAGAATAATGGATTGTTTACATACGTTTGAGAAAAGCTGTTATAGCCCGTATATCCAAACATAGAACCAATCCATCCAGTTACTGAGTTCAGTCCAACACCAATACCTACAGAGTATTCTCCGCTTACGGGCATAATGTCGACACCTTTTTTATTTTGAATTTGCTCGTTTTGTGCTGAGGCAGCAACCCCGATACACAATGCACAAGCAATACCTAGTACTTTCTTCATTCTAAAAATCGTTTTGAGTTAATAATTCAATTTAATCGTAAATTATTCAAACGACTATAGTGGTTGAAAGTTTAGGAAGATATCCATGTTTACATCAATGTCACCATCAATGTATCCGAATCCGTTAAAATCCTGAATACCTGATCCTGTATATACACCAGATGATGTAGTATCTGCAGTTCCTGCAGCATTATTGATTTTACCATCTCCGATAAAATCAAGCACACCCCAGTCAATAAAAATATAGTTTCCTGTAAGTGACTCCGTAGGCACAGTCAATGTGTACGAACCATCTGCTGTACTAATTGCAGCTGTGTAAACTGTGTTGTCATTAGAGTTATATGGAGCATTTCCAGCTTCATATCTCCATACTACATTTTGCTGATTTAATGTAGGATTCGTACTGCCAGTAAATTTAACGTATCCAGGGTCTGTTCCATCCCACCAGGTATCATCTGTATCTACCCAAACTGTTCCGTGAATAGTTGCGGTACCGTGCGCCTGGTTATTTGAATTAACAACAGTAACCGAAGCTTCATCTTTAGTTGTGATAACCGCACCACTATAAATAAATTTGTTGATGTTAGCACGGGTTACTTTAACATCTTGAGTTCCTGTTGGTGTAGTTCTTGTCGTATACACATCTTCAAACTCAATTGTAATGTTATACCCGTCATCTGTTGCCGGGATGATCAACTCGTAATCACCATTTGCAAGCGTTGTTGCGGTATAAACTTTCTCATCATAGTTGTAACCAGGAACTGGTTGTTGATCCCAGTCTGCTGTATTTACAACTACGGTAACCTGCATACCTTCAACACCTTCAACATCACTATCTGTTTGATCCAGGTCAGCCCATACATTTCCTTTGATAGTCGCTTCCCCTAATTCAGTGGAAGCATCTTCATCTTTGTTACATGAAACAAATGCAACGGCTGCAATTGCCATGACTGATAAAATTCTTCTTTTCATAACTAGTTTAAAATTAATTTTGGTCAAATATAATGCAATTTTGAAACCCTCAACGTTTTGAGCATGAGGGATTTTTCCTCATTGCATGGTTAACATTTCAATGGGCAGAACGGATGATTCAACTAAAGGGTTGGGTGATTAAAAGAATCAGTCGACAATGAGCTTCTTGAAACGCACACGTTTCGGGCCTTCATCCCCAAGACGCTTTTTCCTATTCTCCTCATATTCAGAGAAGGCGCCTTCAAACCAATACACTTCTGAGTTGTTTTCAAAAGCCAAAATATGTGTACAAATCCTATCTAAAAACCATCTATCGTGAGAAATCACAACCACGCAACCTGCGAAATTGTTAATTCCTTCTTCCAGAGCCCGGATGGTATTTACATCCAAATCATTGGTTGGCTCATCCAACAACAGAACATTTGCCTCCGTTTTCAGGGTCATTGCCAAATGAAGACGGTTTCGTTCACCACCGGATAATACACCCACTTTTTTGTTTTGGTCAGATCCATTAAAATTAAAACGACTCAAATATGCCCGGGAGTTAATTTTATCTTTCCCTACTTCAATAAATTCTGTACCACCTGTTACTACTTCAAAAACGGTTTTTTCCGGGTCCATTTCCTGATGATCCTGGTCCACGTAACCAATCTTCACGGTATCTCCTACTTTAAACTCTCCTTTGTCAGGTTTGATCTCTCCCATAATCATCTTGAAAATGGTCGTTTTACCGGCACCGTTTGGCCCAATAATTCCAACAATACCGTTAGGCGGCAATGAAAAGTTCAGGTTATCGTATAGTAATTTCTGATCAAATCCCTTTGCCACGTTCACCGCATCTATTACATTGGTTCCCAAACGCGGTCCGTTAGGAATTGGCAGTTCCAGTGTCTGTTCCTTTTCTTTTCCTTCCTCTGACAGGAGTTTATCGTAATTGCTCAAACGCGCTTTATTTTTAGCATGACGTCCCTTTGGATTCATACGGACCCATTCCAACTCTCGGTCTAACATTTTCTTGCGCTTGCTGGCTTGTTTTTCCTCCTGCTCCATGCGCTTGGTTTTTTGATCCAACCAGGAAGTATAGTTACCTTTCCACGGTATACCTTCTCCGCGATCCAACTCAAGTATCCAACCGGCTACATTATCTAAGAAATAACGGTCGTGCGTAATGGCGATCACTGTTCCCGGATAATGTTGTAAATATTGTTCTAACCAAAGAACCGACTCGGCATCAAGGTGGTTGGTAGGCTCATCCAACAATAAGATATCAGGATTTTGTAAGAGCAACCTGCAAAGTGCGACACGTCTTCTTTCTCCCCCTGAAAGTGTATCTACTTTCTGGTCTTCTGGTGGGCACCTCAACGCATCCATGGCTCTTTCCAATTTATTATCAAGTTCCCAGGCATCTAATTGATAAATGCGCTCCTGAACCTGCCCCTGTTTTTCTATAAGCTTGTTCATCTTGTCAGGATCATTCATGATCTCTTCATCCATGAAACTGGCATTGATCTTTTCGTATTCTTCAAGCAGATCTACCGTTTCTTGAACGCCTTCCTTTACAATATCTTTTACCGTCTTATTCGGATCCAACTCTGGTTCCTGGGCCAAATAACCAATGGAGTATTCCTGGTTAAAAACCACTTCTCCCTGATACGCTTTATCCAATCCGGCAATAATCTTTAAAACGGTTGATTTACCCGAACCATTAGCTCCAATTATTCCAATCTTCGCTCCGTAGAAAAAGGAGAGGTAAATATCCTTAATTACGGGTTTACCCTGTGGTGTTAATTTGGAAACACCAACCATTGAAAATATAATCTTCTTGTCGTCTGACATCTTTCTAATTTTAAATTTTTCTAATCAAATTCTTCTTCCTCTTTCAATTCGCTAAAAGAGTAAATCATTCGGCGCATATCACTTCTAAAATCATCTTTCTGATCCATAAGTGTCCAGGTTAATACCTGATAGATAGCGCGCTCACCTAAATATACACCTAACATATAATAGATATCTACCAATGAGTCGTTAGTACCTATTAAAGAAGCTCTTAATTCATGAACGATTGCATCCATCTCATTAATCGATTCTAGCGCGGGCTCATTTAGTATTTCATAACTTTCCTTACTATCCATCAAACTATCAATATAAGCCTCTGTAAATCCGACAATGTCAACGTCCTTTCCTTCAACATCATCAGGTAATTCTTCTACCAGTACAATGACGAAGTGTTCTTTAACTTCACCTTCAAATTTACCAACGTAGCCATATTTAAGTTTGGCGATAGGATTTAATCTTTCATTGGGTTCCATTTGAGTTGGAACTTCCATTTCAAAAAACGCCGAATCAGATCGCATAGTCCATACAGGATTGTCTGTATCATCCCCCAAAAGTTCATCAGAAAGTTCTTCGAACTCTTGTTCAATGTCCAGATCTTTATCAGAAGGACTCTTTTCTCCGGTACAAGAAGCAACTAGTGCTCCGAATAATACTAGAAATGTGTATTTCATAGGTGATCTATAATTCAGGTTAAAGTTAAAAATTCTACTGCGAAAGCTTACTTTCAAATATTGTTTATTTTCGCAAAAACATTTAAATGCGGATAGCGCTCTTCGGATACGGAAAAATGGGGAAAGTGATTGAAAAAATTGCTCTTGAGAGAGGGCATGAGATCACGGCACGGGTTACCCGGGATGAACCCAAAGAGAGATTTGACCTTTCTAATACTGATGTGGTTATAGAGTTCTCGATTCCGGAAAGTGCTGAAGAGAATATCCGTTATTGTTTGGATAATGACGTACCTATTGTAATAGGAACAACTGGTTGGTATGATCATCTTGAAACCTTAAGCAGTTATTGTATAGATCATGAGGGCGCAATGCTGTACGCCACGAATTTTAGTTTGGGAGTAAATATCTTTTTTGAACTAAATCGCCAATTGGCTAAAATAATGTCTAAGTTTCCGGATTATAAGGCTTCTTTGGTTGAAACACACCACACAGAGAAACTTGATGCTCCGAGTGGAACCGGAATTACAATTGCAGAGGACCTTATAGCACATCACAACGTATATAAAAGTTGGGAGAATGTTAAAAAATCTGAAATCACAGATGAGAACGTACTTTCAATCGAATCATTGCGTTTACCTAAGGTCCCAGGGACACATGAGGTTTTGTACGAATCTTCTGTTGATAAAATAGAAATGATTCATACTGCTCATAACAGAGAAGGATTTGGGTTGGGAAGTGTGTTGGCTGCAGAATGGATTGTAGGGAAAAAGGGAGTATTTACAATGAAAGACGTTTTAAATTTTTAACATGGGATATCTCGGATTAATAATTGGTTATTTAATTATCGTATTAACGCCGGTGATAGGCATGTGGCATAAGCGTTTTCCTGATTTAGGATTAAAAGCAGAACATGCCTTTATACCGTTTTTTAATTACTGGCAACTTTTAAAGGCTTGTAAATTACCGAGATATTGGACGTTCTTTCTAATATTTCCAGGTGTACAATTTTACATGTGGGCGTGTTTGAACGTTACCTATATTCGGAAATTCGGCGAATTTGGTGTTAAAGAAACCATTTTGGGGATACTTTTTCCGTATCCGGTATTTTTGAAAATATCAAAGGACAAAAAGAAATATCCAGTAGCTGAACCTACGAACTGGGATGTTGCCAGCCAGGTGAATTCGAGGACACCAAGTGATCATGTCGCGTTGTTTTTTGCCTTACCGGTTGTTGGTCATGCTATCGCTGTGCCATTTGCAATGGCTCGATCTAATCGAAAACCAGGAAAAAAATCTTATTATAAAGAATGGGGAGATGCCATTCTATTTGCGTTAATTGCCGCTTCCGTTATCCGAACGTATGTTTTCGAACCATACAAAATTCCAACGGGATCAATGGAGAAAACACTTTTGGTAGGAGATCAACTTTTTGTTGATAAGATCACCTACGGTCCGCGTGTTCCTATGACCCCGTTTTCATTTCCAATCTTTCACAACATGATTCCGGTAATCAATGTGAAATCATACTCTACCATTCAAACTATTCCATACACGCGCGTTCCCGGAATTCGTTCAGTAGATAGAAATGATGTGGTTGTATTTAATTTCCCGGCAGGTGACACAGCAATTAATGACCCCAGAATGCCGGATGGGCTAATTGGTCACAACTATCACCAAATACTAAGAGATGAAGCTCATTATATTGCCATTTATGAGGAGCGAAAAAGTTTAGAGTTTTTTGAAAAAAACATGGAGTATTACATTAGCAAAGCCCGAAAAAGATTTACGGATGATGGCGTGACTTACTCCTCTTATATTGGTAGAGATTCAGAAAAGATGTTCACAGAATTTAATGGTCTTTTAACACGTCCAGTTGATAAAAAGGAGAATTATATAAAAAGGTGTGTAGCGGTTGCAGGAGATGAAATAAAAATTGTAGATAAGGAATTATACGTCAATGGTGAATTAGCTTGGAAAAGCGATCATTTGCAATATGACTATGTACTGGAGGGATATGTACACCCCAGGTGGTTAATGGGTATGAAGTGGAGTTGGACCAAAACTCAACACGATTTTTTCGTGAAAAATTTCAATGCTGGTGTGAGTGAATTAGGTGCTACACCTACAGATTCTGTCCTCACCGACTCCAGCCTATTTTATGTTTCTATTCCAATGAATGAAGAAACGTATCATAAAGCGAAGAAAAACTTTCCTAACCTTATTCCTGTTCATAAAGAAAGAGGATATTATCGAAAGGAAATTATGGCTAATAGAGGGTCATACTACCCTGTCTTTCCAAATGATCCGTCATACGACTGGACCGAAGACAATTTTGGACCACTTCGTATTCCTAAAGCAGGGGATGTGGTTCAGCTAAACCATAAAACACTGCCTATTTATGAGCGCATCATTCATGCGTATGAAGGTCACGAACTTATAGAGAAAGCAGATGGTATTTACATTGACGGTAAAAAGACCGACACATATACGATTGAAATGAACTATTACTGGATGATGGGTGACAACCGAAACGGATCATTAGATTCCAGATTCTGGGGATTCGTTCCCGAAGATCACATAGTTGGACACGCCGCATTTACCTGGTTATCGGTAGATCAGGAAAAAGGAATGTTTGGAGGTGGTATGCGCTGGAGCCGAATGTTCAAAGCAATTAACTAGCAGTGGTACTTCCGTCTTTTTATTGCGGGAATTTGGAGTACTTCTATCAAATGTGGAAGAGTTCAGAAGTGATCGTTAATCTCACGGAAACCTACAAAAAGCAAACACTACGCTCCCGGTGTGAGATTATGACTGCTAACGGGCGTATTTGGTTAACAGTGCCTGTTGAACGTCCCAATGGCAAACAGACGCAAATGTGTGATGTTCTCATACACAACACCGAAAATTGGCGCAAAGATCACATCAAAGCCATTGAAAGTGCTTACAGAAAAACGCCATATTACGAATTTTATGCTGATCAATTATTATCAATTATCCGCACAGATTTCACCTATTTATGGGAGCTCAATCAAACGCTCACAGACTATTTCGTTGATAAAATTGGATTGACCGTTAGCGTTATTCACGAATCGAATAATCTCACAAAAGAATCTACTCACCGATTTGATCAAAATTTTCACACGCACCGTTATATCCAACCATTCGAGGAAAGGCATGGCTTTCAGGGTAATTTAAGCGTATTGGATCTTCTCTTCAATGAAGGACCTAACTCGATCAGTATCCTTCAGGAATCATTTTACAGTTGAAACAATTTACTACTCTTCTTTAAAATTGGTTCGTGAAGGTGTATAAGGGATCCCTTTATCATTTAAGGATTCCTCCAATGAAAGAACACCTGACCTCAACTTATCGATTAGTGTTTTGATCCCTTTATATTCTTCCTTTGCAATCTGATACTGCTCTCTTTGTGTCGTTGTAGGATCAGAAGTTGAGTACCAGGTTTGGTATACAACTGTTTCTATACGACTTCCGGTACCCGGAGCGTCTTCTATTTCCCTTGCACTTTTGTGGTAATCTCCCCACATGGCAATTCGGATATCTTCAAAGACATCTTCCAATAACTTAACCTCACTCATCCACTCAAGATTAGCACCAGGGTACTTCTGAATAGCAGTTTTAATATGGTCCAGTCTTTCCTTTAATTCACTGACCTGACTTGCTGATCCTCTGAATTGTCTTCTCAACTCTGCTAATTCCTTTTTAAACGCAATATTGGCTTCGGTTTGTCTGGCCAAAGACGAATTTTCCAACGCTTTGATCTCAAATGAAACAGGATCTGTCAATTTTTCAAACACGCCATTATCCGCCATGTGCATTTCTACCGTATACGTTCCGGGCAATACTAACGGACCTTCGTCCGGGTTACTGTATCGTCCGGGTTCAGAATCTTTCAACTTAATAGGAGTTGTGGTAGGATAACGCATGTTCCAGGTAATTCGATTAATTCCTTTTCCGGGAGATTTTTTTATCCTTCTGACTTCGTCACCATTTGCATCCTTAATAATGAACAGCAGGTAGGCTTTTTCGTAATTATCTTCAGCAACAAATTCTTCATAGGTTGGATAGTCAATATCCCCGCCCTCTTTTTTTACTTTTTCCTCTTCTTCCTGGCGTTTTTCCTTCGGTGATTTTGGCGATTCTTTCAGATAGTAGGTAAAAGTCACTCCATAAGGAGGATTATCTGCCGCATAAAACGAGGCTCCCTGTGAACCTGTACCACGTAACCCAAGTGGGTTTTTTTCAATGTACTGCAAGGCAGTTTTAACCGGAAAAATCTTTGCTTTTTCGTTCGTCATCTCAACAGATAACTCTCTCAATGGCGTATAATCATCCAGGATGTAGAAACTTCTTCCAAATGTTGCCAGCACAAGGTCATTCTCTCTTTGCTGAATGGCTATATCTCTTACAGCAATTGTAGGCAAACCGGAATTAAGTTGTACCCAGTTCTTACCTCCATCAATCGTAAAGAATACACCAAACTCTGTTCCTGCAAATAGTAAATTCGGATTCACGTGGTCTTCTGCAATGGCATACACCGACCCTCTTTCCGGTAAATTACCTGAAACGGAGCTCCACGAATTTCCTTTATCGGTACTTTTTAAGATATAAGGTTTAAAATCACCCCTTTTATGATTATTGAAGACGGCGTAAACAGTATTCTCGTCATGCTGAGAACACAGTAGCATATTTACATAAGTCATAGATGGAATTCCGGGGAAGTTGTCCTTTTTTGACCAACTTTGACCTCCATCTGTGGTTACATGGATCAAACCATCATCCGTTCCGGCGTAAAGTAGGTTTTCATTCTTTGCAGACTCATCAAGTGCTACAATATTCCCAAAAATAGTAGTGGATTTGTGTTTCATCACCACATCCGGAGATTGAATTTCTCCCATCACCTTCATTTTGTTGCGATCCAATTGCCGGGTAAGGTCCGGTGAGATCGTTTGCCAGGTGTTTCCTCTGTCGTCTGACTTGAAGACTTTGTTGGCGGCAAAATAAATGCGCTTGTGGTCATGTTTTGAAATGATCAATGGTGCATCCCAGTTCCAACGATACCCATCTTCACCTTTCCCTGGCATAGGCTGAATTCCAATTCGCTCACCTGATTTTCTGTCATAGCGCACCAACCAACCGTATTGCGCCTGAGCGTATACGATATTAGGATCCTTGGGGTCAACCTGTGTCTCAAAGCCATCTCCTCCGTTCGTTATGTACCAGTCAGAATTGAGAATGCCCGCATTGTTTAAAGTGCGTGAAGGTCCTCCAATAGAATTATTATCCTGTGTACCGCCATAGACATTGTAAAAAGGCAGGTCATTGTCAACTGAAACCTTGTAAAACTGAGTAATCGGCAGGTTGGGTTTGTAGTGCCAGTTATCGGCGTGATCCCATGTTTCGTAAACTCCTCCGTCACATCCTACAATCCAATGATTGGTGTTTTCAGGATTG
The DNA here is from genome assembly GCA_014762645.1 of Crocinitomicaceae bacterium. Taxonomy (GTDB): domain Bacteria; phylum Bacteroidota; class Bacteroidia; order Flavobacteriales_D; family Crocinitomicaceae; genus Paracrocinitomix. The sequence continues at coordinate 111,682 of JABURP010000068.1, read as the reverse complement.
ATCCACATACAATGATTATCTACGTGCTTGCCTTTTTCTCCGGTTGCTTTAAATGATTTTCCACCGTCTTCTGTATGGTGCAACCAGGTATTCATACTAAACACCTTGTCTCTGTCCACCGGATCACAAACAATTTCCTGGTAGTAGTTCCCTGAAGTCTTATAACCACTTCGTTTTTCCCATTTTAACCCTTTGTTAACCGATCTGAAAAACCCGTGCTTATCATCCTCTGCTTCAACAATTGCATAGATATAGTTTGGATCAACCGGAGAAATCGCCAGTCCTACTCTACCCATTTTTCCTTTAGGCAAGCCACTTGTGATTTCTTCCCAGGTTTTTCCTCCATCCGTAGTTTTATATACAGAGCTCTCTTCTCCGCCTCCCACATACGTAAATACGTGTCTTCTTCTTTGATGAACAGCTTCGTAAAGAACATCCGGATTTACTGGATCCATCACCAGGTCACATGTTCCCGTTTTATCAGAAATATAATGGATGCGCTCCCAGTTCTCTCCGCCATCAGTTGATTTGTACACTCCTCTTTCACCTCCATCTGACCATAGTGGCCCATAAGCCGCAACATAAATAACATCAGAATTTCTTGGGTCAACAATAACCTTGGAAATATGTTCTGATTCTTTCAGCCCCATATTTTTCCAACTTTTACCTCCATCCGTCGACTTATAAACACCGTCTCCGTATGCAACGGAACGCTGGTTGTTATTTTCTCCTGTTCCTACCCAAATTGTATTCTCGTTATTTGGATCAATAGTTATACAACCGATTGAATAAGATCCTTGATTATCAAATATTGGATAATATGTAGTTCCATGGTTATCTGTTTTCCATACTCCTCCTGAAGCTACAGCCAGGTAGTATTGATCAGGATTGTTTGGATTCACAGCTATGTCAGCAATACGACCAGCGGTAAGGGCAGGCCCAATACTTCTGAATGATAATCCCGAAACGAGTGAGGAATTAATTGGACTCTTCTCCTTATCTTTTTCATCCTTATCTCCTTTTTGAGCAAGGGTTAGGGACACACTAAAACATAGAACTAAAAGGGTAATTACTGAATACTTCATGTACTGGAATTTTGTTAAAAGTAATAAGAAATCTATGGTATGAATGATCGGAATGATCAAATGCACAAATTTTAAGTTAAATGGATTAATTTCGTTATAAATATGGAATATAAAATTCGCCTGATACGATCAGAAGATAATGAAGCAATATCGCACATTATTAAATCCACGCTGGAAGAACTGGACTGTGCGCTTGAAGGAACCGTGTACACAGACAGGGAAACGGATCACATGTACGAGAATTACCAAAAGGATGGAACCGTTTACTATGTTGCTGAATCAAACGGCATGATTCTGGGGGGTGCAGGTATTGCTCCAATTGCCAATCAATCTGAAAACTATTGTGAATTACAGAAGATGTATCTGATAAAAGAGATGCGGGGTTTTGGAATAGGAAAGGCACTAATGGAAAAGTGTCTTGAGTTTGCTCGTGAACAAGGATATGAGCTCATTTATTTGGAGACATTTGGCACTATGACAGACGCCCAGATTTTTTATAAGCATGCGGGCTTTGATTATATTGATCATCCAATGGGCGATACGGGCCATTTTTCATGTGACGTTTACATGGCTATGTCGTTGAAATAAATCTAGGGTTAATCGTATTGAATAATGGTGAATCAGTAGGATCACTGGCGCTTAAAAAAGAAAAAAGGAAACAACCATATTGGATCACTTCCTTTTTTCATGCAAAAACTATAAAACCCGAAACCTACATTAGAAGTAGATTATCTTACTTGTAAATGTAGCAATAATTATGCCTCAATCCAAGTAATTTAGTCGAAAAACTAGTGAGGTTTGACGAGTATTTTACGGATTACAGTCTTTTTTCCGTCCGAAATGCGCAAAAAGTACACGGCTTCTTCCACATTTTCATTGAGAGTTATTGACACTGTTGAACCGCCAGTACATTGTTTTGTATAAACAACTCTGCTCCGTGTATCTAACAAGGTTACTGTCACTTTATCAGACCAACTATTGTCCAAACTTAGGTTAACGTTATCAGAGGCAGGATTTGGATACACCTCTACTCCACCTATTTCTTCATCAGAAACTCCAAGGTTATCAATTACCTGGATCATTTGCACTGTAGTATCATTCGGACACAGTCCGTTTACAGCAATTAACTCTACATAATAATCACCGGTTGCAGTGAACTCATGCCATGGGTTTACATCATTAGAGATGTTTCCATCATCAAAGTCCCAATTGTAACCATTTGCATGTTGTGATTGGTTTGCGAATGAAACAAACGGGTTACTAATATCAACTACAAGCGCACTTGGCGTAAATGCAGCTGTTGGAACCGTATCAATATTCACAAATATAGTTTGTACCTGTGTATCCGTTCCGGCAGTTCCCGTAGCGGTTAATGTAATGTCATAATACCCGGTGGTTGTATATGTAAATACAGGATTCACATCAGTGGATGTTGACGGTGTTGCGCCAGGTGCACTCCACGAGTAACTTATTGCATCTAAACTTGAATTTTGCACCTGAACAGCTTCATAGGAACAGATGTATGAATTCGGTACAATGAAATCTGCAGTAGGTGATCCGGTTGGTGCCTGTAAAGTTTGTCCGTCTGAACATACAGTATCTGAATAAAGGCCTGCGCCATTTTCAGAATATACACAGGTATAATAGGTAGTTCCAACACTAAGATTCAAACCAGATAAAGTCAATGTATCACTGAACCAGTTATCTGTCCAAGGTGCAACATCTGTTGCCAATGGAGATGTTCCAACTGCGTACCAATACCTGGCCAAATCTGAGTTCACATCACCTGAAGTAGTCCAGTTGGCTGATAATTGTGTACTGGTAGTTGTTGTATTGATATCCGCTCCTGTGCCGTCATTTACCTGCGCAATACTTGTTGGAGGTGTCCAATCCACATTCGCAAAATCAAAGATAATGTCTGAAATATTCAAAGCGCTATCAATCGCAATGGATTTGATCTTGGCAGAAGGTGTTAAGGGATCAGGATTTTGATACGCCACGTCATTTCCTGTTCCAATAGTAACCAACTCAGCATTTCCACGATTGTGATACACCTTAAAGTTGTCTACATCCATATTGGCATCACCAGATCGGAATGAAACTGAATTCCCTGTTGTATAAGGTGCTGTATCCGTCCATGCTGCTTCCATTGAGTTGTCAATAAACAGCTGAATCTCTCCCGTTGTCTTATTGTAAACAGTTTTGATATCGTACCACTGATTATCATTAACCGTAAATGCTATATCCTGTTCCAATTGGAAAACATTATTTACGGTTTTATAGATTTGAATTTTATCATCATCTGAGCGTAACCAAATAAAATAGGAGTTACCTCGGTTGGTTTGAGTTGGATCATCACACATAAAATGGAATCCTCCTCGTTTATTAGCTCCAGCCCCACCGATTTTCAGCTTGAAATGATATAACCACTGGTCGTAACTATCCTGATTTAGGTTTGCCCATATATTTGTGTTGGTATTCAACTCATCCGATTGATTCAGCACAGAAGCCCCAATTCCCCAGGTACCTACCTGTTGAGTCCAATCTGCATGAATAGCCGAGTTGAAATTATCCGAAAAGAAACCATTGTTTGCATTCGCTCGCCATTCGGTACCATCAAAATGTATCACCTGGTAGAATTTTTTATCTACACCGCTTCCGCCGTTGTTGTCAACATCTGTGAAATTTGCCGTGAAATCTGTGGTTTGCCAGTTACCTGTTACATTTACAGATGTTGTTGGCGGAATAATATCACTCACCTGTGGATCTGGAACGGACGTCCAAGAAATTTCCCATCCAATATCTTGCGTAGCACAATCCGACCTAAATTCAATGAGCATTGCACCACCAGAAGATGTAATATTTGTCGGTACGGCACTTCCAGTATAAACGCCTAATAATGGAGCAGACAATGAGTTTCCGTCATAGATATACATATAATCCCAGTTGTTCTCCAAACTAAATTGATTAAATGTGATGGTAACACTTTGTGTAGCCGGTGGTTCAATGAGATACAATTCTCGTTCGTCATCCGTATAGTTACCAGATGGTCCACCTGAGTCATAAAAAGTTCCGGAAGCATTTGTAAACGAAGTCAATGGTGGGTTATCATTAATTAGCTGGTAGTAATATTCCCAATTCCAGTTAATTCCCGGATCCGTATGTGTTTGATTTGGATAATGCTGGTGTCCTTTTATCTTGGTGCATCCACCTATTACATTAATACCAACAGTAGCTGGTCCCTGAAATGTTCTCAACGGGTTAATACCGTACCCAGATTGGGTAATATCTTTCACCAGTGCTGCTGATGCCGTATATAAAGCTGTTGTATACCAGGATGGGTCGTCAACAAACCCTTCGTGTTCTATTCCAATAGTGTACGGGTTTTCACTCCCCACATGCCAACCTTTATCTGCCTCATACACCATTTGTGTAATTTGCCCGTCGCTAGATCTAACTACGTAGTGATACGATACATTAGCACTACAATTTTGAGCCCAGCTAATAGCGCCAGCATAAGACCCCTGAATGGTGTGAACCGTAACTGCTGAGATTGCTGTTCCATTACGAGATGAATAATTACAAGTTGGTGTAGCCACCCATAATGCCGGAGCATAATCAGCTGATTTATTTTGCGGTGTGTAAGAATTTCCCTTTGCATCCATCACCTGATTATTAGTAGATAGAAACACCCTTTTTGCCGAAAGTAATCGAAGATTCTCTTCACCATATATAGAAATCAGATCAATATTATGAGCGGGAAAATTATACCTGGCCTGATTCTCTTCATCTCTCAAAAAGTCTAATATTTGATAGGTATGACATGAAAGCGCATAATTATTAACTGTATTAGAATCTTTCGGTATTTCTGACAAGGCTCTTAATATTAATTCCTGCCCCACAAAATCAGTAGATGTAACATTATTCTGAACCATTAAAACATGGTACGCTTTTGCAAATGCCATGATATCGTTGTGTGGATCACCGAGAGTAAATGGATGAACATTGGCAAGGTTAGCAACCTTAGTAGCTGTTTCATCAAAATAGTTTTGTCCATCAAGAACGAGTCCCATTACACCAAAGTAACCCGGAAGTCCTAAACAAGAAGGAGCTTCGTGGTTTAAATCAGAAATTCTTGTTTGACAATATGAAACAGCTTCCAACATTCCCTTTGGAATATCCGGATATTGCTGATATGCACTTTGAAATTCTGATTCGTAGGGATATGAATTTTGACTGAAAGAAGTAGAAATACTTCCTAAAAGGATTGAGATAAGTAGTAGCGAGTTTTTCAGGTTCATAATCTTAGAGTTTAAGTCCCGAAAAATACGAAATTCTCAGCCAATAATGAACAAACGCACCCACCAATTCCCGGTGGATGCGCTTATTTATAACAATAAATTTAAACGGTTAAAATCTATCTGTTAATGGCTCTTAACTGTCTTCACAAGTGATGGTAACCGTTTGTGTTACACCACCACTAGACTGAGTAGTTGTTCCAGGTGATGGTGCGTTGTCATAATCATCACCACAATACTCATCAGAAGTATTAACTTGCTGTGAGTAGGACCCATAGTCCTGTACTGTTTTTGTGTTACATGTTTGGCATTTCTTACAGGACATAAATCCTAAAGCCAAAACCGCCATGCTGAGGAAAAGTGCTTTTTTCATAGTGTTTAGTTAATTTCAGATCAATTTAACAAATTTCATTCCAAAATTAACGTAGTGTTTAAAATATTAACACTGTAGACTATTTATGTAACTAATACGCACCGTGATATTTACGCATGAACCATTCTAAAGAAAAGAGGAACACAATTAAAAAGAAGAGCCATTTATAATCGATAAGATCATTGAATGTTTTTTCCTGATATACTACCGTCACAAGGTCATCCCTTTCTGCAATATCTTTTTCCAAACGTTCCAACTCACGGGGAAGGTAAAATTCACCACCGGAATTTTCGGCCAGATTCATCAGTAGTCGGTGATTTGCCTGATTATTTAATGCCTCAATCATTACCTCTCGAACCAAGAAGGTACCCGCTTTTTCGTAGTGTCTGTTTTGAAAATCCGTGGAAGCTTTCCAGGTATAAATTCCCTGTGGCATTTTTCCCAAATCCAACTGATAATAACTCCCAATTCTTACAAAATAGGGTTCAAATGTTTTTCCTTGTTCGTTGGTATATTCAAACTTTACCTCTGGTTCATTAATTAACTCAAATGATTTATTGTACAATTCGGCTTTTACAATAACATCTTCACTTTCCGAATATTCATTCTTCAAGTGAACTTTAAAAGGATCTTTATTCTCTTTAATCGCCAAATAGGTGATGAGTTTACCAACAAAATCTTCAAAATTTGCAGTCGTTCCATTTCTTGCCTGATCATATAATCTCCAACGCCAAATACCTTCTCCCATAATTACACCAATACGACTTGCATTCTTCTTTGTGAAATAAATCAAAGGATCATCCAGAACAATATTTCCCACTTTCTGATAAGCCAATACATCAATTGCACCTGAAAAATTGAAACTACCAAAAGGAGCTTGTAACGGAGGTGCCGTACTCAACAATTGAAGGGTAGCAGGAGTTAATAGTATATCCTTATAATTGGAATTAGCAGAAAAACCAACTTCTTCAAAATCAGACCTAATTCCACTGAGCCCTATTTGAGCAGTTTGTAGACCCGACATACTTGTTTTATTTCCAACGACAAACAAACATGGTGCACTGCCTGTGCTAATGGCTTCAGTAATAACACTATTGGTAGGTTGATAATTATGTAAAATCAGGAGATCATATTTATCTGTTTGCCGAACCTCATCAATATTCTTTACTTCAACTTCATAATTTTTATTGTTTTCAATAACGTACCTAAAAGCGGAGATGTCTGGATGTGGTCCGTTATGGGCAATTAATAGTTTCTGTCTGCCGTCAATAATCTCCAGATAAAAATTGGAAACATTATTGTCCTTGGAGAATTCATCACTAAGCACCGTGACCCTTGTCGTATACTTTTGATAACCGATCCGATCAGCATTTAATACAAAATGTGCCGTCACCTGCTGCTCTTCTCCCTGAAAGTTTATACGTTTTTCCTCAAGTAGCCGATCCTTGTTATAAATTCCAACTTTAACACTTTCCCCACCACACTTTGATTGTGATAGAATCACATCAACAGGAAATTGATTCCCCAAGAAAGCGATATCGTTGTGTTTTACCTGATCTATTTTGACATCCCGAACCTGGTTAGTATCTCCCAAGCCTATTGAAAAAATGGGTAAAAAACTTTTTCTGGCAACCGCATAAACAGGGTTAGATCCGGTATTATAAATACCGTCAGTAGACATAATTATCGCACCAATATTACGATTGGTATATTGATCAAAGATCTGATTGAATACCTGCGCAATGTCTGTCATTTTCCCGTTATAGTCCCCTTCAATCCCTTCTGTGAGTGATTCAGCGAAACTATACTCCACTACATCATATTCCTGCTGTAAATGAGTAGATAACTCTTTCAACTTTTGAATATACTCTGTTTGGTAAAAGACGGAATCTTTATTCAAAAGCACAGATTCTGACTGATCGTGCGCAATGAAAATAAGCGGCTTTTCTTTTCGGTCCACAAAATTTTCAAAGATGATCCCCAACAATAACAGGAAGATTAACCAAACCGCAGTAAACCTGAAAACTGCCATTACCCACTTCACCCAGGATTTTACTTCCTCCAGTAATTCATCCTTTCTGTAAAGGAAAAAACTGTAAGCGAATGCCACGACTGTTCCCAGTAGTAACCATGCAGGGTGATATGTTAGATATATTTCCAAGTCTGAAAATCAGATAAAAATAGCAAATACTTTTCGCTTGCCTGAATTAATTACGGAAAGGCGTAGTTTTTAGTGTAGCATTTGTATTTTTATGCGACCAAGAAACAATTTGAAATCAACTAAATGCGGTTTTTCAAGCTATTTGCTTTAGGAATTAAAAATTATTGGGGGGGACTAAGGTTTCTCATACAACATAAATTGTATTGGTATGTCGTATTTCCAATTATTCTTTTTGTAGGGATATTTTTATTAGGTCATTATTTCAAGCAAATTGAATTCAGTATCAGTGAAGATGTTAAACAGAATATTGAAAATATCAATACACTACATGGGTTGATAAGGAAGACGCTTCGTATCATATTCTTTGATCAGCTCCATTTTCTTTTTACAAAGTTTACCATGTATTTTGTGATCATGTGTCTGGCCCCTGTTTTGGCAGTTGTTTCTGAAAAAATTGAACGCATCCTCACAGGGAATACGTACAAATGGAACCTGATTCAAATTTTAAAAGACATTAAACGCGCTTTTATTTTAAATGTCCGTTTGATTTTAGTGGAGTATGCCATTATCCTTGTTTTTTTGGGAATTGGCACGTTCGTGGGCGACCCTTATAAGTATTATATAGTGTATGTAATACCATTTCTAATCGGGTTTTACTTTTATGGATTTGGATACATTGATTATATCCTGGAGCGAAGAAGGTTAGATATTAGACAATCCATTCATTTTGTGTCAAAACACCGTGGATTGGCATTTGCATTAGGAAGTATTTATGCGAGTTGTTTTCTCGGCTTTGATTATGTTTGGCGCAAATACTGGACAATACCAACGGATAACAATTCTCAAATATTTTGGGGCACGGTTTTGGTGGTATTATTTATACTGGCGGTATCAGCTCCAATTTTGGCGATAGCGTCTTCAACCCTGTCCATGCATGAAGTTGTTAATTTATCGACCAATCCGTATGCAGAATCGAAAGAGGGACAAACTTCAAATCAGTCGGACAAAAATCAGGCGTCAGAAGGTATTGAAACTGCAAATTAATTATATTTGGTCGATCGTTTGAAAATGAAATAATCAGCTTGATTTTGAGCTGTTAAACTATTTATGACATGATTATGAGAATATTCTTTTCTACACTGGTTGTTTTGGGATTGATTATGGTTAGCAATTCTGCTTTTGGGCGGAACGATTATCCATTGACTCCACCTGACTCAACATCCAATATTATAGAAAAAGGAACGGCCCAGTATTTAATTGCTGAAGGAAGAAGAATATTTAACGAGGGGCAATACCGTGTAGCACTGGTAAAATTTAGAGAAGCCCTCGTGAAGGACAAAGGAAATGCACTAGCCACCTATTGGGTAGGTGAATGTCATAAAGCCTTAGGTAATTATGAAAAAGCAATAGGTTATGCAGAAGAAGCGATTGCTAAAGACCCTGAAGTTGATAAGGAATATGGTTATTTACTTGGAGTTTGTTATCACAGATTAGCCAAGTTGGATAAGGCCATTGAGATGTATCAAAAGTGTAAAAGCATGGTAAAAGAAACCCGTGCGAAAGAACTAATGCTCGATTTTTTAATTGCCCAGTGCGAGCGTGCGAAGGAAATGATGGAAAATCCAAGACAAGTTAAGATTACCAACATGGGGATGAACATCAACTCAGCTTTTGACGATTATTCACCGACCATTTCACCGGATGGTAAGACATTTTATTTTACCTCTCGTAGAGCTGATAATAAAGGTGGAGGAGTAAACCCAGATGATCAACGCTACTTTGAGGATATTTATGTTAGTTTTTGGGATGAAGAAAAAAACCAGTGGACCGAAGCTGTAAATTCGGACGACTTGTTAAGAAGAGTAAACACAAAGGGGTTTGATGCCGTTACACATATTTCTCCTGATGGCAAGTACATGTATGTGACTATTAATACCATGGCAATGGATAAACCCAAACCTAAAACTAAACACTCCGATATCTTTCTTTGCAGAATGAACAACAGAGGCGGATGGAATTCACCTAAAAATATTGGTAAACCAATAAACAGCATTTGGTTTGATGCACTTGCATCCGTTACGGCAGATGAATCAACCATGTATTTTATATCTGAAAGAAAAGGAGGATATGGGAACGGCGATATCTGGTCAAGTACTAAAGTGGGCAAAGATTGGGGAAAACCTGTAAATCTTGGGGCAACAATTAATACCAAAGGTCAGGAAACCACTGTTTATGTAACACCTGACGAAAAATATTTGTTTTTCTCATCTGACCGGCATGAAGGAATTGGAGGATACGACGTTTACGTTTGTAAAAACCAGGACGGACAATGGAGTGATCCTGTAAACCTTGGATACCCTATAAATACTGTGTCTGACGAAACACATTTCATCTATCTCCCTGAACAAAAGAAAGGGTACTATACTACTTTTTCTTCTTCTGAGAACAAAGGAGTTGGAGCCAGGGACATTTTTGAGGTTGACATGAGCAACTATGAGTTTAATTTCCCTGATCCCGAGTAAATCGATTGAGTATATTCACTTATTTTCATAGAGAATTGTTAATAATATTGGTTTTTTTATTTACCATTCACTAATTTTTCTCGTATCTTTAGTAAGACAAAGGGAATTTTGTGGTAAAATTTAACAAATACTTACTTGTAATACTCTTCTTTTCATCCACCTACTCTTCTTATTCACAAGGAGGTATGGATACTCTAGCCAGCGTTTTTAGACCACGGATTGGATTGGGTGTGGGAACTATGACCTACTACGGGGAGGTTCAAAACTATCAAAAGGGTTTTGTTCCAATGGTAAATCGTTATTTCGGACAGGCCTATGTCAACGCTCCAATTACCAGATATTTCAATCTCGAATTTTCTGCCTCTTATGGTAAGATAGCAGCTAATGAGCGTTCTTTGTACGAGAATCTCAATTTTCAGTCACGAATTAGAATGGGTACTGTGCAGTTATATTATAACTTCTACCCGTTTTTTACGAATAGAAGATCTTTATTTCACCCTTTTGTCGGTACTGGTATATCATCATTTGAGTTTTTATCAAAGACAGATATGTATGATGCCGACGGCAACCAATATCACTACTGGTCAGACGGTTCTATCATGAATATGGCCGAAGACGATCCGCAGGCGTACAATGCCATTCCTTTACAAAGAGATTACGTGTATGAAACTGATTTGCGCGAACAGAACCTTGACAGCCTTGGCGATTATAAAGAGCAAAGTTTCTCTATCCCGCTAACGGCAGGTATTGAATTTCACTTGTCTCCAAGATGGGATTTCAGAATTGCTACAACCTATCACCTGACCTTCACCGATCTAATTGACAATATCACTCCAGCCGGACAAGGAATAGAACGACATGGCGACAGTAAAAACGACAAGTTATGGACCACTTACGTATCATTAAGCTATGACCTTCAATTCCCGAAAGACGGAGAAGTGTTTGATCCGCTTGATGACAGTGACGTGCCGTTATATGCTGATTTTGACAATAGTGACTGGGATGAAGATGGCGTAATTGATGCACATGACGAATGTCCGGATACACCACTTGAAGCATTGGTGGATGACAAAGGTTGTCCGCTTGATGGAGACATGGACGGTGTACCTGATTATAAGGATGACGAACCTGATACCCCTGAAGGAAACTGGGTGGATGAATATGGTGTTACTTTGTCAGAAGAGGATATCGCGAAACATTGGAGAGAATACATGGATTCAACTGGATACGATCATGATTTTGTTGAAGAACGACTTGTGGTTGAATTTGGAAAAGAAGGGATTCCAAGTTTTAACTATTTACCTAGGCCGAAAAAAAATCAGTCTTATGTTATTATAATTGGAAAAGAACATAAAGATATTCAAGCCAACGAATTACACAAGTACCTTGGTTACAATGATTTTAAAACTGAACAACGTGGAGATACTGTTTATTATATACTTGGTGAATATGATAAAATAGAAGATGCCGTAGCTTACGCTAATGCACTACAAAAAGAAGGTGTTGAAGTTGAGCTTATTGGTAGAGATGGTTCAAATGACAGTACTTTCTACGCGGTTGATCAAAAAGTTATTGAAAAGGTTGATAAAAGTAACGAAGAGCATGGCGTCACTGCTACTATCGAGAGAAATGACGAAAAGGTATTTAGAATTCAACTTGGGGCATTTACTAAGAAAGTGGATATTGAAAAGTCGTTTCCAAATATCGATAATGTCACATACGTCACAGGTGAAGACGGGTTTACAAGATATTACACAGGTAAGTTTAACAATTATGTAGAGGCAAATGAGTACCGTAAAAAAATGATATCAAAAGGTTACCGCTCCGCTTTTGTTGTAGCCTATGAAGGTGGTCAAAGAAGAACTTTACAAGATCTTGGTATCGATCCAAATGAACTTCCTGATAATTATAATGAAGAATCTGAATTGAGCACTTTTACTGAAGAAGATAAAAATCCAACAATTGGTAATCCAACTAATAATACAGATACAACTACCACGAATAACAACATTGTTAATGGAATAGACTTGACAAAAGTTAAGTACCGTATAAACCTTATGACTGTGCCAAAAGGTGAAAACCTGGATGCGGAAGTATTAAATGTTCTTCGAAACCTGGAAGGCGGTGTGATGCCGTATGCAAAACTAGATGGACAGCAGGTTTACTATTCCAAAAAACAATTCAAGACCGAACAGGAAGCAGAAGCTGCCATTAAAGATTTTGAAATATATGGCCTTGAGAATATGACCGTTAATGTTGAGTATGATGGGAAATTTTATACCCCAGAGGAATTCCAAAATATGCTAAAGCCATAGTTAATCATCTATCTCTCCAACAGCTGAAATTGCCTCTTCATCTTCAGGACTATCTAAAACTTCTTTACTGGTAAATAGCTCCTTCATTCTACTTAGCGCTATAAGCGCAATTACAGTGGAAATAACCAAAATTCCGGCCGCTACTAAAAAAGACGCACCTGGAAAATACAGTTCCGCACCTTCAGCCGTGAACTTGTGAAAAATCCAGGTAAACAACACCGGTCCAAAAACGGCTGTGAGACTTATTAAACTGGTCAGAGCTCCCTGAAGATTACCTTGTTCATTACCTGGAACGGCGTTTGACATGATGCCCTGAATTACAGGGCTTGCCGTTGCTCCCAATGCATAAGGAACAAGAGCAGCATAAAGTAAGTAGGAATTAGAAGCGAACGCGAATGCAAACATCCCAAATGTCCACAATAAATAACCGGCAACAATTACCGCTTTACTTCCAAATCTTTTCACACTTTTCCCTACCAGCAAACCCTGTGCTGTTCCAACCAATACACCTACTACTGCAAGACTATAACCAACTTCCTTATCACTCCAGTCAAACGCTTCAATGGTAAAAAATGCCCAGGTTGATGGCAGAACCTGACCAGCTAAAAATGTAAGTGTAAACGCAATAACAAACAATAGCAGAGATTTATATTTCCCTAAGTGAATGAGCGACACAAACGGCAATGTTTTAGTCGTGTTTACTTTTCTTCTAAGTTTCTTTGGTAAAGATTCAGGTAAAACAAATAATCCGAAGATGACATTTAAGAATGAAAAGCACGCAGCAACAATAAACGGAACCTGATAGCCCCACTGTGCGCAGACCCCGCCAATAAACGGGCCGACAATAAAACCCAGGCTAAATGCTGCGCCGAGTAAACCAAAGTTCTTCGCCTTGTCTTCTGGAGTGCTGACATCCGCTATATAAGCACTTGCAACGGTATGACTGGAACCAAATATTCCAGCCACAATTCGGCTAATATACAGGATCGTAATCGTAGGGGCAAATGCGTGTACTAAATAGTCAATTCCCAGCCCAGTTAGCGCTAACAATAGAACCGGTCTTCTCCCAAATCGATCACTGAGTTCTCCCATTAAAGGGGCAAATAAAAATTGAGCCGCAGCAAAAAACATGAGCATATATCCACCATACTCAGCAGATTTACTCACACTTTCACCTGTTAATTCCTGAATTAATGTTGGTAAAACCGGGATTATAATCGCCAGACCCATTACGTCTATCAACACCGTAATGAAAATAAAAATAATCGATCCTTTACCTGCCTTTTGATTCACGAGTGACGTTTAAAGCGACGGTAAAGATACTGTTTTACCTATTGAAGAATGAAATTTGCACGTATGATCATAATGAAAGACTACTTGCGAATCAAATGCACATTCCCCTGCCCTTCAAGCACTTCGCCATTTTGGGCTGTTGCTACATACTTATAAAAGTATACACCAGCAACACATTTTTTCCCTTTTAGGTTGGTTCCATCCCATCCGTCATTGATGTCGTTAATAATAGCAACCGTTTCTCCCCAACGATTAACAATTACGCATTCAAAATCATCAATTGCGATTGCCCATTCACTAAATGTAAAGAGGTCATTTGCCCCATCCTCATTTGGTGTAAACACATTTACCGGAACGAATGATTGCTGATCATAAATTGTGATTGGAACACAGGCCGTATCTGAACATCCGTTTTTATTAATGGCAACTAAACAGACTTCATAAACACCACCCGTAAGATAAGTAGTATCAAATTCCTCATAATAATCATGGGAGATCAACCAGCTTCCAAACCCAAAATTCCAGAAGAAGGTAGTATCGGCCTGCGGATTATTTGGATTGGCAAAATACATGGAGTTATTGACAAAATGAACATCTACCGGCGCAGTTCCTTCATATTGTGCAGTAAAATCTGCAGATGTCATTGTAAATGCCGCAACAGGATTCAGAGAGTCCAGATAAATAGTATCCTTCAGTATACACCCGTTATTATCGATAACTGTAATCTCATAATTTGCAGGATTTAATCCACCCCATGTGGTGTTATTTGTGGTATCTCCATTATCCACGTTCACCCAGATATACGTATAATCTGGTGTACCACCTGCAGCTGCCGCGTATACTACACCGTTACCTGATTGATATCCAAATTGCCTGCAATAAGCCGGTTCAGAACCAAAATCTACCAGGTAAAGAGAATCTGGGTAGGGTAAATTGAAATCCATTGTTATCGCACAGCCGTTCTCATCAGTAAGTAATAATGTATAACCTGTACCTCCTGCATTGAATAAGGTATCCTCTCCTATTCCATTTGAACCCGAATTTGGGGCCCATACATAAGAGATTTGCCCGTAATTTCCTGTGAAATTGTAAACGGTATCTGCAATGGCCATACCATTCTGTATTCCGTAACATGACGGTGGAAACAAGTCAAGATCCACTTGCATCTCATCCGGATCATCTAAAAATACAGAGTCCTGATATACACACATCAATTCATCCGTAGCGGTAACATAATACCAACCTTCGGATAGATTATTGGCAGTGTTGCTGTTACCTGAATTTACCTGATTACCAAGCGAATCTTCAATAACAAACGTTACATTACCGGTGGCAAACTGAACATTTACTGTAACGGAGCCATCTGAAAACTGGTAGCATGTTGGAGGGTTACTGTTTATACTTCCAATCATGCCACAACCTGTGGTGACAGTGATGTAAATACACATAGAATCCAAACAAGGTGATGTCCCTGCTGTATAACAAACCGTATGTTGACCAGGACCAGCAACAGCAGGGTCAAAATCTCCCGTTGTAGTATTTATACAAGCGCCACAACTTGCATTCCACGTGCCTCCAGCTGGTGATCCTGAAATTGTCTGCACTCCCGAACTAATGGTATAAGGACCGTGAGGTGGAACATTTGCAGTAGGGATCGCCGTGACAGTGACATCTACACTATCCGTTGCAGTACAACCTGACACATCAGTAGTAACATGGTATGTGACTATTCCCGGAGCTTGTATAAACGGAACGCCATCCGTTACGCCATTATCCCAGGTCAAGGTTCCACCGTTAGGATTAGATGCTGTAAGTGTAATAGAATCTCCTTCACAAACAGATTGGTTGGGTCCTGCATCTACCGTTGGCGTTATTGGTTGTGTTATTTGAATCGTAGATGTATCCAGCGTTGTACAACCTGCAGAGTCTAATAAGAAGTTTGTATAAGAATCCGGAGCCAGATTGGTAAGGACTATCTCTCCAGAGCCATTTGCAGTATACGTAGTGGGTCCTACCTGCCCTGTTCCGTCATCATAAGTTAAATCATAAGTAGCCCCTGGTGTTAGGTTACTTAAAGTGATAGTTCCGTCAAAAGGAGGTTGACATGTAGAAGAATTCGTAGAACTCAAGGTGAAATTTGGACCCGGTGAAGTTGTAATCAATGCCGAATCCTGAACAGAACAGGCTCCCATTGAAGCGGTAACGGTATAATAAGTTGATCCTACGGGAGGTGTAAAAGGAACTCCATCAGTAATGCCATTGTTCCATGAAATACTTGCTCCCATTGTATTTGAAGCTGTTAGTGTTACGGATGATCCTTCACAAACCTGTTGATCGGGTCCTGCATCTAAACTGGCTGAAGCACAATTCACAGTGACATTATCTATTCGCCAACGCTCCGTTCCTGCCCAGGTTTGTACGGTCACCCTAAGGCGTAATGTGGTACCTGCAACAATATCACAAGTTGACGAATAGGACATAGCTCCACCGGGAATATCATCTGCCTGAATGACGTTAATACCGGCACATGTACCCGCGCAAAACGTCGAATTTGAGGGCGTCTGCCATCCTGTATTATCAACGTTATATTCTAGCTGAACCCAATCAACCGCATTACAACCTGTTCCACACCCTTCAAGCACATCATCTTCTTCGATATCCATGGTGATTTCAACCATACTACAACCGCTAATGTCAATATCAGAGGTCGTTTCCCAAACTGCCGGTCCGTTAGTATCCTGACATTCAAATTGACCATTATTAACATGCCAATAATCACTAGGAGGGATACAAGAAGGACAGGTAGCTGACCAGGTTACCCCGCCAATGTTATCGGCGCCGGTAACAGAGGTATTAGCTTCGTCAAAAGTCTCCAGAAATACCTGGGCTTCCAGTTGATTGGTGAACAATAAAACGAGCGCGAGGAGGTATAGCCTCACGCAAACAGGTTTGAGGTTGAGCATTATTTAAAGTTTTTTCGAGTAGTAGTACAAAGTTATGGTTAAATGCTCTAATTTCATAGGAATTTCAAATACTTAAGGTTCACTTCACCTAACAATCATTAATACTTTTGAAGAAAATTGGTACTAATGTTGTAGTATTTAAACGAACAAAACAACAGATAACAGCATTCATGAAATTGATAATCAGCTTATTCCTCCTAACACTTTGTTACATTCCATTTGCCCAGGAAAGTTTGTTGCTGGGAGAGATTAAGTTAGATGAAATTCAGACCGAAAAGGACACAAATGGAGTAGAACAGGTAGTGATCTACGGTATGAAATACAAGAAGAATGGTCACTACAAAGATTCGGTTGTAAAAGGTGTGTTAGACTATTCACACAGCGGGGATCTAGTCATGAAAACGCTTTATGGCGGTAAGAAAAATCAAAATTCGTATGTAAAAAAATATCAGTATGATCTTTACGGATATGTCACTTCATACGATTTTCAGGTAACTACCAAAAATGGGGTTAACGGGCAGAGTAATGATTTTTTTTACAACATCAAACACCAGGTTACAAAACAGGTTATTACCCTTGCAACCATTGCGTACTCGTATTACCCGGATGGACGGATATCTAAAAAGATGTACTATTACAACAACAGAGGGGAAACCGATACGGAACCCTGGACCATACTTTTTGAATACGATCAAAACAAGAACCTAATTCATGCCGATACTGATACATCTGGCAATATTCAAACCTCATTTTATGACGATAAGGGGCAATTGATTCGACATGACTACTACCCAGGAGTGGCCTACACTACTTACAAATATGATTCTACAGGTAATTGCATCAAACAAACAGATTATGAATTAGGGAAAAAAGACTGGGATTCTACGGTGTATCTATTTGCGTATGACACGGAAGGCAGATTAATTTCATCATCTTCATCCGATAAACGAGGAAAGATTAGCAAAGACCAGGAATGGGTGTATAACTCAAAAGGTCAGTTAGTCATGGAGGTGTTTTACAAGCGAAATAAACCCAAATGGATTAATCGATACAACTACACGTATTATCCGTTTAAAGAATAGATAGCACTTCCTGAATGAGGCGAACTTGTTCGTCAAAATGTCCTTTTTGAGCCTCAATATTGATGTAAGGGATACCGTTCTTTCCACAATAAACAGAAAGTGAACCATCATTCACATACCGCTTGTTATCCTGTAAAATAACATTGATCTTCTTCTCTTTTAACTTATAGAAAAAGGATTCATCCGTGGTATAAATGAAATCATCCGGGTCCATGGCTTCATTGATGTAAATCTCTTTTGTGTTTTTTGACTCATCACCGCCCGGTAAATAACTTTTTATCGAGTAATTTACATCTGTATTGTTGTGCATGGCAATGATTACCGCGTTCTTATGAACATAATTTAGAATCTCATTGGCCAGATACTTCACTGATCGGGAAGCTTTGAATGAATATTTGCCACCATCTCTTAACGTCTTCCAACGGCCAACTCCGGTAAATATACGGTTCGGATCAACAGAATACTGTCTCCCTCTCAATGAGAAGTCAATACGTCTGGTTTCATTGTGTTTTAAACGTACAAAGCGAACAGGGTTTTCTTTGGCAAACTCATATACGGCATCAATACTGGTTTGCTCGTCTTCATGTACGTTTATAAAAAGGATTTGATCCTCCAGGTTTCCATATTCCTGAAGGATCTGAACGGTAGAATCTCCTATTTGAATGCTCCTCATCATACTGCTATCATTCTGCGCTACTATGTGCAAAGGTAAAACAAGGAGCAATATAATTACGAATCGCGCATTTAGCATTACTTCCAAATACGAACTATCGGGGTCGGTTCGTCTTCTGATTTACTCAATTTAGTCTGATACTCATTTAACGCCATAATCTCATTATTCACCTCTACCACAGGTTCTGCTTTTTCAAAGCCCATTGACTGAAATTTAGGCAAATCCTTTAATGCTTCTTCTTTTGATGGATATGGCGCACTCAGATAAACGGAACCTCCATTAGATTTCACCGCTTTCACATTACCTACTTTTCTCAATAGCTCCACTACTTTTACCGGAACCACTTTATCATATTTACAGAGCTGTATTCTATGCGTTACTGAAGTTGTTTCATCAAGACTGTTAGATGAACTTGGATTGACTGGTGCTACTGTGAAACTCATCAATAGCCCAATACTTGCAATAATTAATGTTGAAATTTTCATAATATCTGGTTTGTTGTGTTGTTTAATCTAATACTCTTACTTCCGGAGTGAAAAGTTCATATTTCTCAGCGGCAGATTTGTTACGGTTATCATACATCAGGTGAAATACACGGGAGGTAATGACATATCCTTCTATCACTATTACCTTTACCGCATTCTTAAATCCCATTTGCCGATATTCCGGAAGTTCCATTGAAGCTTCTTCTTCCGAATCAAACGGCGCCGTTAAGTAAACGGTTTTACCTTTTGATTGCATTGAAGTGACCTGATCTACTTTGGTCAAGCGTTCTTTGTCATCCTGTGGAAGCTCATTTGAATAAGCACCAAGTTGAATTCTGTACTCCAGTTGTGATTCTGTTCCTTCGGGAGAGTTCTCCTTGGGATCATCTTTAATTGGATTTGAAAAACTGCTTAATACAAGAATGCCAAAAGCAGCAATCGCTAAATGAAATGTCTTCATGATGTTTGGTTTGTTGTTATCTGCTTCTACTCTGATGGTTTTAAAAAAGTTACATCCATCCATCCAATTTCTGCTGAAACAGAAACTAATTTTAACGCTACAATGAACACTTGAAACATTTGAAAACATTGAGATTTCAAACCAATTTGGTAAGATTGAAAAGAAGAACAAAAAAAATGCCATGAACCTAATGGGTACATGGCATTTTAAAGTTAAGTTGATACAAGATCATTACCGTCCGGCAGGATATTGATCCGGGAATTTTTCTCTGAATTCTACCCTACCTCTGAACATGGCAGATAATTCATCACACCATTGTTCATCAGGTTTATTTTGCTCAGGGCGTTGCTTAAAGTGCAGCTCCTGAGTTGAAAATTTAATACTTTCAGGAAACACGCCTTGAGCAATAAGATACTCAACAATCTTTAACCGAACGTTCTTCAATGACCTGTCTTTTTCAAAAAAAACGACTTTCGTTTCCATAATCTGTTATAGAGTTTTTTGAGGATTGTACGATTTAATTATAAGGTATGTTTCAGTTTACTAATTTTTGTCTAAAAGTCCAATAAATCAGGTTATAATTTTTGAGTTCTGAAAAAAAACTGGTTTCACAGACTTTTGAATATCAGTTAAATACAGCTAGTAAAATCAATGAGTGATACACATGGGATTGCGCCTGTAAAATACTAATCAAATGATTCAGAGGATTCTTCGTGACGCAGGGGAGCTACAAATGTCTCACCAATATCAATGATTAAACCAGAAGTAGCATGATGGTTGCAAAGTGGGACAATGTAAGTTTGCCTCTCAGTAGAATCTACAAACTGGACCTCAGCTCCAAGAGGATCTTTCATTAGGCAATTCACCTCCGTACAAAATAAAACGTTGTACCCTGAATAGTTTACCCAGTGCTCGTATAAAGTATTTGGGTTTACTTTTGATAATTCACTGCTAACTATGACCCTGACTTTTGACATATACCTTTATTCTTAAACTAAGATACGCTATCAGGTTATAAATAGTCAATGCAAATTCTACGGAATGTAAAAAACCGTATTTCCTGCAATCGCTTGCGTATTATTACTGATTTTTAGGTGGTAATCTCCTTAATTTTATGGGTGTTCTTACTTTTGTTGAAAAAAGTTTGATAAATAACGGAGTAGACTTATCTATCTTGATGTTTCATTTAATTCATTTTTAACTTAACACTATTTATTATGGCTTATGATGGAACAGAAGGTGGAGAAATCACCTTATCAAACGGATCAAGTATGACAGGGAGTTTTCGTACTAATTATCCCAACGAAGTAAAAGGTAGATTTTTTGGAAAAGACATCCTGAAAGAACTCTTAGCACAGGAAGATTGCATGGGAATACGTATGTATTTTGCAATCGATAGTAATGACGATCTGGCTCTCGTAATTGTGGGTGCAGATAGCAACGGAGATGATATCATTGGAAAAGTGGCGGACATCTCCCTGCCCTGCCCCTCCTATTGTGGAGAGTCGAATGACTTAAACAGTTGATTGCTGTATTAATCTACATATCGCTATTTTCTATAATCATACCGCTGGTGGTGTGGTTCTGGAATTTTAAATACCTTAACAAGGCGCTCAAGTTATTGGGCGTCTTTTTGCTTCTTACTTTTATTCTTGATCTTTCAGCCACCTGGATGGCCAATAATGGCATCAATAACATGTGGGTTTTTCACTTCCATACAGTTATAGAATTCAGCATAATTCTTTGGATTTTCCATCTCTATTTTAATTCGAAAACACTTTCATTAATTATCTATTTTTTAATTCCTGCGTTCATTGGGTTTCATTTAATTATGATATTCTCCACCATGTCAATCAATCATTTTAATGGTATTGAGCGCGCAATAGAGGGTATTATTATTCTGGTTTTTTGTTTGGGTTATTATATAAAAGAATTGACAGATATTGAAGAGGAGGATATTCTCAAATCATGGCAATTTTGGATGTTCACAGGTTTTCTCACCTACTTTTCAGGAACGTTATTTCTTTTCTTATACGGCATTAAATATATGGATGAAGAAAGTTTTTTTAGTAACTGGCTAATCCATACCTTTTTAAATTTAATTTTAAACCTACTTCTCGCAATTTCACTATGGAAGGGCCGTCACAGACAGATATAACGATAATTTTAACCGGAACTATAGGTATGCTAATGCTGGTATTCAGTTTAGTTCTATTTGTGTTTGTGTACCGACGAAAATTATTGCAGAAAAAACTACAATTTAGCAAGGTTGAACAGCAATATCAGAAACAACTATTAGACTCGGTGGTTAGAGCCAAAGAAGTAGAACAGGAAAGAATAGCACGAGAACTCCATGATGAAGTAGGCTCCAATATTACAGCAATCAAGCTCAATCTTAATGGTTATCAAATTGATGAAAAAGACCGAATAGAATTGGATAACCACTTGAAGGATGTCGTTATCAGAGTTCGGGAAATTTGTAATGAATTACACCCAATTATTTTACAGGAACTTGGACTTTGTAACGCTTTGAAAAACTTGTGTTCGACTTTAAGCAGAAGCTCTGAAATCAGAATTAGTTATGAGAGCATCTGCCCAGACACAGATGAATATTCAATTGATAAAGAAGTTGAACTCGCATTTTTTCGAATAGCGCAAGAATCACTCAGCAATATTCTCAAGCACTCAAAGTGTAGTTGTATCAAGGTATCTTTAACACATATTGAACATACACACACACAACTGGAAATTATGGATGACGGTATTGAATTTGACAAGGATCAGCAAGTAATTAGCGAAAAACACTTTGGTTTAAGAAATATTGAGAGCAGATTACAACAAATCAATGCAGAATACGAAAGAGATGCAACCCTTGAAAAGGGTAATCGGGTTATCATAACAAAATATTATGCCTGAAGTAAAAATAGCCATAGCGGAGGATCAGGAAATGTTCAGAGCAGGACTGGCCAAAGTAATTAACTCCAAAAAAGGGTTAAAAGTCACAATAGAAGCGGCTAACGGTAAAGACCTGATCAATCAGGCAAGAGGCAATGTTCCGGATATTGTCTTTATGGATTTTCAAATGCCAATTATGAATGGGATTGAAGCTACTCGCATTTTGACAAGCAAGTATCCAGATATCAAAATTCTTATGCTTTCCAACTACGAAGCAGAAGAATTTGTCCTCAATTCCATTGCTAACGGAGCAGTTGGTTATATAACCAAAGAGGAGAGCGCAGAAGAGATTTTCAAAGCAATTGAGAGTACATGTTCTACAGGTTACTATCTGAATGATCGTACCAGCAAACATTTAATTGGCAACCTGGTATCTCAGGGTAAAATCAAACCTCGGTTTGAAGATGAAGAGGAGCAACTGAATGAAGCCGAGATTGAAGTGATAAAATTAATGAGCCGGGAACTCACGACAAAAGAAATAGCGGATATGCTACACAAAAGTGCACGAACCATTGATGGATACAAAGCCAGTATAATGACTAAAACAGGCGTTAAAAATGCATGTGGTGTTATTATGTATGGTGTAAAAAATGGAATCATAAAGATTGACAAGGAGTATTAGAAGCACGTTGAACCCCGGTATTAATTTACTATCAAAAAAAACAATTCGTGATTTTTTTAACAAAATTACCGTAAAAATACGGTAGATAGGAGCTGCTAGAATCCCTACCTTGTAAGTCTCTATAACAAAATTGAATAGGGATGTTCATTTTAGCCCACCTCTTTGAATCTTTGACAAAGTAGAAGCTCAAGGTATTTCAGCAAGCAAATTGCTGAATACCGCTTCTTCTTAGTAAAATATAGGATTGTGGTCATTTTCACACTGAACACATGTTATTTAATCCTACCGATCTAACTTCCCGAGGTTTCGGAAAATGATCTTCAGATCCATGATAAAGGAATGATTCTTGGCGTAAATCAAATTCAATCGGGATATGGCGTCATCATCCTTTTTTGTATCAGGGACCATCATCAACGAATTCAGAATTCCTTTACGAATTGTTGGCAAACGTAAATTAGATGCGTGCTCAATTCTCGCATAGCCCACAAAAGAGAGTCTTCCAATCAATACTCCAAACATGTTGCGAATGAAGTTGGACTTGTTTTTATACCCCCATACAATCAAAGGGGAAAGCATCAGCAATAAAAATGACAAAGACACATCAATAATGCGTTTATTCCGGCGGTTAGCGGGCTTATTGATACGATTGATGTCCATGACATACAAGTCGCCTTGTGAGTCAATCGAATTGCTGCCAATTAGAAATGAAGTTTCCGGCTGAGCAATTTTGAAATCTACGTTACGACTTTCCAGTTGAAGCATCTTCGTAATAATTTGCGCAGCTGAAATATTCTTAGCACAAAAAATTATTTCATCAATGTCGTGAATATCCACGGCCTGATCCAGCTGCGAGAAAGTACCTAAAAATTTATCATCTCTTTTTTCATCTTCAGGTGACAAATAAATTACAGACTGAATTTTAGAATTCGTTTGTTGGAGGATTTGGTTGACACGTTCCACTTCCTGAGCATCTCCCACTATCGCAAAACGTTTATTCTTTGCTCCGCCGATCCTGTAATGTTCCCCAACCAAATGATGTAAAACAAACCTTGATGCCAGGTAATAAACGGCAACCCAGGATCCTCCCAAAAGGATGATCAACCGGGAGAATTGATAATCTTTACTCAGTAAGGCATAAACCACCAGGATCACCCCGGTACCTATCACAGATCCTAAAATATTTTTATACAACCTGATGGGCTTGTCATATCCCCCAACAAAAACCTGTGATAGAAACCATACAACGCCATAAACCGGAAGAGCCACAAACAATAATTCCTCCGGAATTTGAATTTGCTCAATTCGTTGGTAATTCTGAGCGATTAAAAACAACCCTAACACAATGAATGTAAGATCAATAACCGGAACAATGGCTTTCTTTACAAAGCGTGTCAACAAGGCAATACTTGCTCTAAAGTAGATGGCCAGGTTGATCAGAAACGAATACAGTCGAGCGTTTTTCTCGGAGAAGTGCTTTTTGGCAAAAATGATCATGGCATTGTAAAACACGAATACATAATTCACCGAACTTTTCTTTGTACTCTCACCTTTGTAATGAATGATTCGGGTTTTAGGATAGTAATAATTTTTGTATCCCCCCAAGACTATACGATAGCTCAGGTCAATATCCTCCCCATACATAAAGAAGTCTTCATCCAATAATCCAACCTTGTCCAATGCTTCTTTTCTCATCAGCATAAATGCTCCTGAAAGAATTTCCACTTCATGTATCTCGTTCTTGTCCAAAAAAGACAGATGGTAACGCCCAAAACGCTTTGATCTGGGAAATAACCTGGACAAGCCAAATATTTTATAAAAAGCATCTTTTGGTGTGGGTAATCCTCTTTTGGACTCTGGTAAAAAGTTACCTTTTCCATCAATCATTTTAACTCCTAAACCACCTGCTTCAGGATGTTCATCCATAAAATCTATCACCTTCTTAAAGGTGTCTTCTTCTACAATTGTGTCAGGATTTAAGAGCAGATGATATTTTCCTTTGGCTACTCGCAATGCCTGGTTATTTGCCCTTGAAAAGCCAACATTTTCTTTATTGGCAATAAGGTGTACTTGTGGGAACTTTGCTTGTACCATGGCGAGTGACCCGTCAATAGAGTTATTATCCACCACATAAACTTCGCCTTCAACGTGTTTGAGTGCTGCAAAGACAGAGTTCAGACATTGTTCCAGAAAGAACTCAACATTGTAATTAACTATGATGACAGATAGCTGCATCTATTGGTTCACCTTATTTGTCCAGGTCGCTTTGATTGATCAGAGCCGTCCACGCAGAAATGCGACCTCCATGTAAACGCGTCCAGATAGGTCTTATTACGCCATTGTGGACCGAAATGTTCGTATAATCACCAAAAAATATCCTGGGGTTTGGTTTAAAAGGGGATTCACTGATCTTATAGTCCTTAATAGTTTGTCCTCCATCCTTTGAAACAGCGAGGTAGACATCTGTTTTTAGATTGTCTTCGTGGTTCCTTCTGTCATAGTACACAAAATAAAGATAGCCATTGGTCTGATCAATGGTCATCCAGGTTAAGAACTGATGTCTTTCTGAATTATCACGATTTACTTTAATACGCTTTGACCACGTTTTGCCTCCATCTTTAGAGGAGATCAACCATATATCTGTATTGTCCACACCGTTTGACTGATCCGCCCAATTTACATATATAGTGCCTTTGTTTTCAGAGTCACTCAAATCACAAACAGTAACTGGCAATCCATTACAACGGTACAAACCGGGAATATCAATGACCCAGCCATGGGGCTGTTCAGCAACATAGCTCTCTTTCTCCATCCATGTTTTTCCGTCATCCAGTGAACGATTGAACCAAAGCGAATCATTTCTTGCCCAGACCACATAAATCTCGCCGTTTGGACCAATAGCCGGAACTGCTCCTTCTGCTGTCATGTCATTATCCAGACAATCTCCAGAATAGTAGGATATATCCACAGGGTCAGACCAGTTTCTTCCATCTTCTGTCTTTGAGAATAAAATATTACTGCGGTCTTTTGTTCGCGGAGATTCATATACATCAAACTGGGTCCAGGTCATATAGATGTGATTGGTTCTAGGGTCTAGGGCTACCCATTGCTTGTCGTGATACTTTCCGTTAGCCACTGTTCTTCCACTTTTCCAGCATCTACCTTTGATATTCTTCGTGTACTGAGAAACCATTCCTCCAACCAGACTTTCACCCTTAATATTGGACAAGTGAAAGTAAAAATACCTCTCCAACGTATCAATCAACATACACGGATCCCCGTTTACACCGTATTTACTTTTAATTGATTTTGCATTCCAGGTTTTACCCCCATCTAACGAATAATAGTAATCGTTCATAACGGTACCAGCTATCACCTCATTCGTATTCTTTGGATTAATGCAAATAGAAGGTTCCACCTGAGAATAAGCGTATTTTGCCCTTTTGGGACGTGGTAATTGAACGTTCTCAAATTGAGCATACACTGACATGCAGGAAAAACAAAGTAAATAAGCAATGTATTTCATAAGCTAGAATGGATATCCGATTCCAAAATTAAAGGTTGGACCATGTGGCCAATCCCTGAAGTCATAATTAGCCTGTTGTTCCTTAACAGCAGTCACGTAGGCCGACTTGTCACCAACACGCCACCAGCGCGCACCTTCAGGGAGATAAGGGTTATGTAAAGGCCATGAAACATCAAGCCTGAGAATAAGGAATGTTAGATCATAGCGCACTCCAAATCCCACTCCAATGGCTACCTGTTTGTAAAATGTATTGAAATTAAATACCCCGGGGTCATTACTGGCAGAATCTGAATTAATCTTCCATATATTTCCAATATCCGTAAAGATGGCACCGTGCAATTGCCCTGCAATTCTAAATCTCCATTCCACATTGAGTTCAAGTTTCATGTCCCCAATTTGAGTTTCCGTGGCATTGGTATCTGCCCACACTTGTGTGCCTCCGGGTGCCATTGTTCTTGCAGCAAATGCACGAATATCATTTGAACCTCCGCCCACAAAACTTTGTGTGTACGGTAAGGCAAAACCATTGCCATAAGTAAATCCTGCCCCCATAATCAAACGTGTGGCTACCCTGTGATTTTTATTGACGTACATGTTGTAAATGGTGGTATTCGTCAATTTTGCATATTGTGTGAAAGGAACTCCGAAAAGTACTTTGTTCGTATCATTAAAGGATTCTGTGAAGTTTTGATTCTTATCGGCCATGGCATAAATAGTATTTACGATTAAACCTGCCGCGTTGAGATCAACGACATTGCTATACGTGTTTTCAACGTACCTCTTCTTTCGCTTTCTTTTTGGTAATGCCGCATTGGTATACTCGTGACGAGCATTCAAAATCCCAATTGACAAAAAGTCGGAATACGAATTAATTAGAAATGGGTCATTCGTTTTATTGAGGACCGAATCAAATTCAGCTGTTTTATTTAGAAAAACGTAATTAAAAACTAATGGTGTAATCGTTACCCGTTGTATTTCATCAGGAGGAATTGAAAATTTCCAACGATACCCAAACTCCGCAATATGCCTTGAAAATTCAGGTCGTTTCTGATAATTATACAGGGCCGTAATTTCAGTTGAAGGATAGGCCCTTTTGGAGACTGTTTCGCGCATTTTTTTCGTCATAGGGAAAAAGCGTGGGATTTTGTAGGTTATTTCCGGTGAAAATTCAAACGTATTCAATCCGCGGAAGCGAAATGTGGTAGAGTCATCTCTTGATCCACCTACTAAAGGTTGGGATTGTAACCCTCCTTCAACTGATATTTTCAACTGATGGCCCGATCTGAAAAGATTTTTATTGACGTAACTAATCCTACCTGACACCCCTAAAATACTTGCGGTATTCGTTGCTCTAGGCTCAATTGTAAATTGTTGTTTTGGTGCCGGAGTCAGGTCATAAGAAACATCCACAAATCTGCCCAATGGTTCACTTTCACGAATGCCTACATTAGGCGTTACTCGTGAGAAAACATCCAGCCTGTAAAAGCTTTTAAAGGTACGATCGATATAGTAATCTTTTGCAAAGTTTTTATCGTCTCTTTCTATATCAGTATGTTCAAGGAAGTTTTGCTTATCGAGTAAAGTTGGTTTCAGAAATGGTTCTTCATTATAAATGAAATAACCTTTATAGTTAATAGTGGTATCGATACATTTACCAAACAAGCCACATTTTTTTCTACGATTTTTTTCAAAATTAATGTAGTAAGTGTTAATAGTCGTATCCTCAATAAACATGGTGTCCAGCAGATAGTAATTTTGATTCTCATCCCTGTATGGCCATGAATACCCAAATGCCTCGCATCTTTTTTTATACCCTTCCCAGTCATTAAAAGAAGCGGAATCCGGATTGTGTAATTTATACGTGACTTCGCCAACGTAATAGGTGTAATGTTGAAGATTTCTGGTAGTATCCGGATTATTAGGGTCAGGTATTTCTCTGGGTTTTATATAGATAGCGACATGTGCTTTAAAATCACCTACAGTTGTGTCGACAATAAAATTGATATAACTTTTTGTAAACCCGAAGAAGGCTTTGTCTTTAAAATAGGTCGTCATGTGATCACGTTCATCATCCAGCTTGTCTTCGTCCAATAGATCACCAACTTCCAAATCAGTACCCTCTTTTCGCTTCATTTCCTCATATTCCCCAATCAGCCTGCGATTATAGACGGTCTTATGAAACCAAATGCTATCAATAATGTATGGTTTACCCGGATTGACGTAATACGTCACGCTAGCCTTTTGTTTTTTTTCATTGTAAGTAATGGAGTCTGTTACCTCTCCGTATTTAAAGCCTTTTTTTGAAAGGTACACTTTCATCTGTTGCCTGGATTTTGAGATTTTTGCCGTATCGAGAATCACCGGCGGTTCTCCCCAATGATCAAGGACCCAGTGACGCCAACCCAAGCGAACCGCTTTATCTTTTATCGTCTTCTTCTTGTATTTCTCCTTGCCTTTTTTTCTGGCTTTCTGAATGCGCTTTTTATTTATCCGATCCTCCCGTGCTTGTCTACGTTCATTCTTTTTATTGAACTTTTTTCGTTTACGGATAACCTGTTTTTGATAGCGCCCCGTATCAATACGGTTATACACCCAAAGTCTAAATCCATTATTTGTCTCTGGTCGTATAAGATCCTCCAAATCACCTTCATCAATTTGACTGTGATTATCCTGCCATTCACCTGTTGAATCGGATAAAACGTAATACTCTGTATTATTTTCTTTTAGCAGATAATAGTCATCCGGAACGTACTTGGCCTGTCTACAACTTGCAAACGCCAATGCAAAAAAGAGGATTAATAGATATCTGCGGTTTCCGGGATTCATCAATTACTCTATCTTTGTTCTTCCCATAAAATTAGGGGTAAACGCTACAAAAATAAACGAATAAGGGTTGTCTCTTTCAAAAAACGAAATAAAATTCCTTAAGTCACTTCACCTTAAGAAAAAAAGGGATTTGGAAAAATTGTTTGTGGTAGAAGGGGTTAAGATGGTTCATGAAGCATTGGAGTCAATGCACTTTGACGTACAGGGAATCTATCACCTCGAAGGATATCAGCATCCAAAAATGAGTGAAGTAGCAAGTCATCAGGTCAGTATAACTGAGCTAGAACGTATATCAGGATTAAAGTCACCAAATCAGGTACTTGCCGTAATTCATCAAAGAAAAAACACAGCGTTAAACACGGATACGGATAAGCTCATTTTGTTACTGGATAACCTGAAAGATCCTGGAAATCTTGGTACCATTATTCGCACTGCCGATTGGTTTGGAATTGATCAAATTGTGTGTTCACCGGAAACCGTTGAAATGTACAACCCAAAAGTAGTACAAGCCTCAATGGGAGCCATTTTCAGAATTTCTTTATGCTATGAAGACCTCGTGAAGTCTATACGATCATTGCAGGATCAGTCATTTAAGGTTTATGGAGCTGAGATGCATGGCGAAAATGCCTTTACCACAAAATTCCCTGTGAAAAGTGCAATTGTTATGGGGTCTGAATCCCATGGATTATCTGAAGAAATTAGTGAGTTAGTAAGTTCGATTAGCATCCCTCGCTTCGGCGGTTCAGAGTCACTAAATGTAGCCATGGCTACAGGTATTTTAACGGCGCAATATAAGATGCAACATTGATCGCGTCACTGTTAATTTATCCATTGCCTCAAATAATAAATGGATGTAAAATGATCCCGTCTTAAATTTTCAAGTCACCCATAGGTAGCCTAATTTCAGGCTTCATGAGACCCATTACTTTTTTAGCTTTTAGCTCTATCCTTCTTTGTTCCGCTTGTCAGCAGGATGAAACAGCTGTATCAAACAGACATAATCATAAAATGATCACGGATACTGGTTTGTTTATCAAACAACATGTAGATTCTATAGACGAACACCATATTTATGTAAAAGATTTTGATACCAAAATAGAAGTATATCGGTGCGGTTCAGAAAGAGTTGATAGTGTTTTGCATTGCTCTGTTTTAAAGAAGAATGGTACAATAATTAAGGAACAGGGAAAATGCTACCTACGCTATCCTATTTGGCCAGAATCTGTTAGTCCCTACTTATTGGAACTAGGTCAAAAACAAGACACGTATGAGACCTTTGATTCGCTGATGTGCGAGGTTGGTGGTAACAGTGCCTATGACAAATACATTTTTTCCAGAGATAAAAGCGGTAACCTCACCATGATAAAGCATTACATTGCCTGGTTTGAGCGTTATGAGGGTGATTCCTTATATCTTGATTACACCCCTGATTACACACTTCAGGATCAGGTTGAAATCGAATATGAAAAAGGATATCAGATATTTAAATGTTACTATAATGGAGATGAGCTTACGGAGACACTGATCAACTATTATGATCATCAGGGACGTATATCGCATCAATCCTTTTGGAATAATGATGAATGTCTCAAAGTTCATTTCACCTATTTGTGATTAACGCTTTAGAATCCAGGCGGAATAGCCTGTATTTAATTTCACGTCTTTGGCGCCTTGCTCCGCTTCTTTCCTATTAGAAAAACAACACGCAGAAACATAGGATAGATTTCCTTGAATGATTGTTGTAGAATAACCCTTGCTCATTAATTCCGTTGCCCGTGTCTGCGCATTTTCAGGAACCGAGAATGAGCCGGCTATTACGTGATACGTACAATCCGGGCTAATAACACTCTTCTTTGAAAATCTGTCTTTATTAATCGGTGTAAGGGGTTTTTTAGCTGAAACTACACTCATAACAGGCTCGTTCACTATGTTTTCAGTAGTTTCCAGCGAGTCTGACAGCAGTATTTCATTTTCGTTATTACTTCCATCTGGAGCGAACTCTGTGTCTTCGGTATCCTCTACTTCCCTAGTTGTACTTGCAGATTTGTTGAAAGCCCAAAAAGACGATAGATCTATTCCCAGCATGGAGTTTCCATGGCGGAGGCTATCCAGGTGAAAGTCTTTGAATATTTCTATCCGCCCGGAATAACAGGCGACCCATATCTCTGAATCATCCCAGTTTCCGCAAATTCCAATAGGTTTATCCGCTGTTTTAACTTCTTCAACCAGTTCCATGTTCTTGGTGTTGATTTTTGAAAACGAGCGTGCAAAATAATTGACAACATAGAGATAATCCCCTTCCGGTGTCATGCACATACTCCGCGGTCCACCACCAGTTTTACAGGTAATTTTTTCTTCCGTATAACGATTGTACTTAATGACACTTCCTCCTGAATTCAGAGAAATGTACATGATCGAATCGTGATTACCCAAGATTAAGCTCCGCGGTGCTCTTCCTACATCCTCAATGTAGTTTAACCGATAATTTTCAAGATCTATTTCAGCAATTTTTGTGGACCCCATAACAGTGACATACGCCGTTTTCGAGTCTTCGGTAATATCGACACCACGCGGATGAATACCAACTTTTATGCGTTTTACCTCCTCTTCCTTCTCCAAATCAACGATAGAAACATCTCCACTGCTCCAATTTGATACCACCAATTTTTTATCATCATTCGATATAGCTAGAAATTTAGGTACAGAGCCTACTTTTACAACACTGGCAATCTCAAAGGTGCCCATATCAATTTTATACAAGAAACTCGGATCAAACTCAGAACCATTGCAAGCATCACAACCCGGATTTTCAAACCCTTCCCCCTCCATATTATAATTAGATACCCATAAGTACTTCCCGTCATTGGTAAAGGCTCCTTCTACAGGACCTCCTTTAATTTTTTTGTTCGGATACTCAGAATAACCGAACTCCCGTAAGTTCACCTCATCTCGGATTTTAGCTTTCCGGTTACCGTATACATCATAAACCGTAATGGTGTGACGGTACATCATGTTTTGGGCCGCAAATAATCCCTGGCCATTGGTAACGACAGATTTCGGAGAAATTCCGTCTCGAATTTCATGTTTTTTAATGATACGTTTGGCTTGAGAAAAACTACTGAGTGAGACCAATACGAAGACTAGGACTCCAAGATAAGTTGAAGCTCCTGTATGCTTTCTACCTTTTCTGTATCGCCTTCTTTGTTGTAGGCAAACGTGAGGTTGGTCAGCATTCGTTTTAATATGTCCGTATTTGAACACGGCTCAAAGTAGTTCTTTTGTAAAGGTAAATTTAAGCTACGCAAGTAGTTCTCAATTTCGTTATGATCAAAAATTCGCCCTTTACTGAAAGGATTGATGTAGAACAGAATATTTCTGTCGTCGTTCATTCCTAACATTTTAAGTGTCTGAAATTCGTCTACGAATCCCAAAACAAAATGGTTTGGCAAATTCACTCCGTAAATAGGAATATGCAAGCGCTGTGCTATTACCGAATACAAGATAGACAATGATAATGGATTTCCCTTCCTTGATGTGATAACCTGATTGATATAACTATTTTCCGGGGAGTAGAAATTATTTTTAGAAGACTCAAAACCACAAAGATCGAACAGAACGTGATTAAATATCTTAACTATTTCAAATGCCGTATTTTCTTCACTAATTTCCAGCCAAACCTTTTGTTTGATCTGATCGAGTTCACTTTCTACAATCTTTTCATCTACTTGAGGGAACTCAAATTTAGAAACGATTATTGAACCTTTGAGCAAATCACGAGTTGAGGATGCTCTCCACTGGCTAAGTTCCTTCTTAACCTGATTGAAGTGAATTTCGTTAATAATCTTTCTGAGTCGCTCTTCATGATCAAGATCAAAAGCAAACTGTGTTTTTCTTATCTCCAGGGTATTTTCAAGCGTAGGAACCACCTCCCGGCCCATTTCTATTAGCCTGGATTTGACGTGTCCAAAGACATTTGGATCAGGGTCTTCTACCAACCTTATCAAGGCTGTCAGTTGACTGTTATCTCTATTCAGTGCATCCACCGATACAAATGTACGGTGCTTGTATTGGGGATTATTTTACACAGCCTAAATGTTTTACACCTGCTAATGTTAGAAAATCGTAATAACCTTTTTGAGCGCTCTTCGTAATAATTGGCTTCAAACTATTTCACAAGCCTATCTAACACCGTCTGAATCAGCTCTTTCATTTGCTCTTTGTAATCCGGCATGAACTTGTTGGAATAGCGGTTGGCAAGCGCAAGACAACAGGTCACTGCATTGTGTCCCAATGCAGAAGAAAGCGCATAAAGTGCTGAAGTTTCCATTTCCAGGTTGGTGGCCCTGCAATTATCCCATTTAAATGTGCGGATATTTTCTTTGAAATCAGGAATACTCAGCGGAATTCGAATAGCACGGCCTTGTGGCCCGTAAAAGCCATTTGCTGTAATGGTAATACCTGCTTCCATTCCTTCCTGCAATGCTTTACACAAGCGATCTGAGCTTTTTTTGATGTATGGATAGTTTAGCGTGTCTTTCCAGTTGGAATGTTTTATGAAGGAATCTGTTGCCAGGAGTTCATCTTCCGTGTAAGGAATTTGATAAAAGTTGGCCACCCCATCCAATCCAATGGCATATTTAGAGATAACGTACGACCCGGGTTCAATATCTTCCTGTAATGCGCCACAGGTTCCAATGCGGATAAAATCCAGTGAAACTTTCTTCTCTTTCTCTTTTCTGTTTTCAAGGTCGATATTTACAACGGCGTCAATTTCATTCAGTACGATATCAACGTTATCTGTACCAATACCCGTCGATACTACTGAAATTGGAGTACCTCGATATGTCCCGGTAATACTACAAAACTCACGATTTTGAGTTTTAAAAGTGATTCGCTCAAAGAAAGTACCTACCAAATCAACTCTATTTTGATCACCAACCAAAATGATTGTTTCAGCCAGGTCATCCGGGCCAATTCCTAAATGATAGATCTTTCCGTTCTTATCCAGCGTGAGTTCAGACGCTTCAAATGCCATTCTATAGTGTTTTTAATTCAAATTTCAATGGTTCGGATCAAAGGGGAATTTTCGGGCTTCAAGTTACTCAGAATTTTATGGACAAACTGATCATCCTTGAGGTAAAATGGAAGAAAGTTGTCGTGTCGTTCCTGAAAGCCATTGTCCGGGAAGAATTTATCGCGTAACCGGGTGAGTTGTTTTTGAGTCTTCTCGTGTTTGGCCTTTTCAGCTTTAATGAGTTTTGCTTCAATTTTCTCAATACTCTTAATCATCTTCGTAAACTCTGCCTCTACCATTGTTTCAAGTGCAGGGTTAACCTTATGCACCTTCTCTACCACCTTACTTTTAGCCTTTAGAAGATCTGCTTCAGCTGCCGTAAGTTGTAAATCAGCATCCGATTCATTCATTGCTATTTCCTTTACAATATCATGAACCCCCAATTTGATATCCAAAAGTTCTAACCGAAGATTTTCTAAAAGCTGTGCCTGATCCTTAGAGTAGAGCAATACCGAATCACGTACGCGCAACATTGGAAATGTTATGTTGTGAGCTTCAAATAACGCTTTTATCTGCAACCAGTAGGCAATCTCTCCTCCTCCACCAATGTACGCCAGGTTAGGTAATATTTGTTCCTGATACAATGGTCGGTAAAGCGCATTAGGCGAAAAACGCTCCGGATGATCCGTTATCTCTGCAATTAACTGATTTCTTTCTATTGGTTTGGCTTCAATAAAGAAATCTCCCTGCTCCTTTCGTATCCGTTGTCTTACACCCGATTCATCAATATAAAACAAGTTGCTTTCCCGCACATATACCTGCTCGTGATAATCATTCTCTGTCAGGTATTCGTTGGTCTTCATTACCTCAGTATACCCAACTTCCTCTTTCACTTCCCGAATCATTACTTCCTTGAAGAGCTTCTT
Source organism: Crocinitomicaceae bacterium (assembly GCA_014762645.1). Classification (GTDB taxonomy): domain Bacteria; phylum Bacteroidota; class Bacteroidia; order Flavobacteriales_D; family Crocinitomicaceae; genus Paracrocinitomix. The sequence goes on along the minus strand of JABURP010000068.1, from coordinate 76,106 downwards.
CAGTTCTCTGTCATCTCCATCTATAATAAGCAGTCCGGTATCCTTAAAGAGGTGGTGAACCAGTTTCCGGGTAGCAACTGAAAGATTTTCTGACTCACGATAAAAACCAGTAAATACTCGAATAACTTCCAGCGCTTTTGGATCCTGAAATTTATCTTCAATCTGCTTCAGGAAATCCTTAATATCTTCAGGTTTAATCCTTCCAGCAACTACATCTTCCTGTCCTTCTTTTTCCCAGCTAATCTTTTGTCCAAATAAATGGAGGTGATTGATCTCTTCAAAGTCATGATCTTCTGTAGCCATCCAAAAAACCGGCACAAAACTGTTGTCGGGATAGCGCGTATTGAGATCATTCGTCAAAACAATACATTGCGCAATTTTGTAAATACTGTAAAGCGGTCCGGTGAGCAGGTTTAGCTGATGCCCGGTGGTAATCGTATAGGTAGAATCCTTAAGAAGTGATTCAATATTTTTATTGGCTTTAGTGTCAAGATCAAGAAGTGCATTTTGTCGTTTTAAAGCGTCTACCAGAACACCTCGATTGATACGGCTGAGTTTCTTCTTTTCAATTTGTTTTGGGATATTATCCAGATCGAAAAATTGGTCAACCAACGGCTTTACCTCCTTACTATTACTGATAAGGTCTCTTATCAGTCGGGAAGACATTTTGAGATCTTCAAATGAGTATGTGGCTTGAAGCATGTGCCAAAATTAGTCAATTTACTGATCTAATCTTTTTAAATAGCGTAGGTAAAGTAAGATAAATAATACGGAGACACCTGCCAGTATGAATTCGGCTATATTAGCATTATACAGCAGAAAAGCAATAAACACAATATTAGAAGCGGCATGCAGAAAAAATCCCTGTCTTTTACGCTTGGTCATCTTCCTGGCGCCTACAATTGCTCCAATAGATGTTAACATGATGATCAGGCAATAAATTTTGGTTTCCAGCACCCACTGATCCGAACTGATATCAGCATCCTTCACCTTGTTCACCATGTAGTCTTCAGAGATAAAAATAGTTACAAAGACACCCGTTGCAGCCAGGAATAAAAGTAGTTTACCAATGTAGGTAAAGACAGCAATTGATTTGACGCCGCCCATTCCTTTTTTGTTCACGTATTCAACGGATTCTTCTAAAATTTCATCAGAGGACATGGCTAAGGGTTTAGATTTTACTCTACGAATAAACTGATATTTGACCAGATTTAAAACAAATTCACCCTAAATTTGCATCACGATTTATAAACCTCAATCTAAAAAGCGTAAAAGAATATGAAAGCAACAATCGTAACGAACAAAGGAACCATGACGGTGGATCTTTACGAAAAAGAAACACCGGGAACAGTTGAAAACTTCGCCAAATTGGCAAAAGAAGGGTTTTATAATGGTTTAACCTGGCACCGTGTAATTCCTGACTTTGTTATTCAGGGAGGTTGCCCTGAAGGTACCGGCGTGGGTGGACCCGGTTACACTATCAAGTGTGAGGTCAATGCTGACAAGCAATATCACGACAGAGGTGTTTTATCTATGGCTCATGCTGGAAGAGACACCGGTGGATCACAATTTTTCATCTGCCACAGTCGTGAAAACACGGCACACCTTGACGGTAACCACACCTGCTTTGGAATTGTAACTGAAGGTGTTGATATCGTTGATGAAATTGAAGCTGGAGACCTAATCGAGAGTATTACAATCGAGGAGTAAAGAACTATTCGTTCTCCGTCATTTTAGAAGCTACTGTAGGGCACTCTTCTTCGAGTGCTTCAGTCCATCCTTCGTCTGAAAATACTTCACCGGGGTAGTTTTCCTTTGCTTTTACTTCACATTCAAAGTAGTCAATGTCAAAATCACCAAATTCGGCTTTATCCATGCAATTACACATTTCTTTGGCAGCTTTGGATTGTTCGTCACTGGCTCCACCACAGGCAGATACCATTGCTAAAATCGAAAGGAAAAAAATCGCTCTTTTCATACGTAGGTTTTTTTGCTAAGATAATAATTAGATGCAAGACGCTAGATGCTAGATGCTAGACTTTAGACAAAAGACCACGTGTAAAGACAAATTTTTCACTTCAATTTCTGATATTTTGGTAAATTCAGTATATGTGCTACGATATAAAATCACAGCTGGAATCTCAATTAAAACATGCCAAACGATACACTCCGCACTTGGTTCCTGCCATTTTGGAGGATCTTAAACCATATCTCGAAGATTGGGAGTTGGACTGGCATCACACATCCGGTTTTGCTCATCCACATTTACTTATCTATACGAATGATGTATTTCCCGAGCCCGTGATTGCACAGTGGGGTTTAATTCCGCATTGGACGAAGGATAAAAAGTCGGCAGAATCCTTTTGGAACCATACCCTGAATGCCCGATCAGAAACCATCACTGAAAAACCTTCCTTCCGGGATTCTGCAAAAACAAGGAGATGTGTTATCGTTGTTGATGGATTTTTTGAGCATCATCACCATCAAAACAAAACGTACCCCTTTTACATTTCTCGAAAAGATGAACAACCTATAAATCTTGCTGGTTTATGGTCCGAATGGGTTGACAAAGAAACAGGAGAGTTGCTTAAAACCTTCACTATCCTTACGACAAAAGGAAATGACTTACTCTCCAAAATACACAATAACCCCAAACTGGATGAGCCAAGAATGCCGGTTATTTTGTCAGATGATCAAATTGAAGACTGGTTAAATATTCAAAAAGATTTATCTGAACTAAAGTCGTTGTTCACACCTTTTGATCCTGATTTATTACACGCACACTCTGTGCACAAACTAAGAGGAAAAGACAGCATTGGAAATATTGAAAAGGCAACAGAACTGGTTGAATATGCAGAGCTCGATATACCTTCAGAAATAGAGTCTAATTAAATGCTCGATTGGCCTATGCCAAAAACACCTCATCTACAATATCAATTCCTGAGGCTTTATTGACTTTATCGACAATTTTTGAACGTTGCTGCATGAGTTCATCCCGCATAACGCTTGAGTTTAACTCAATGTGTAGGATGCGGTCTTTGATGTATTTCTTTTCGGTACGTTTAGCGACGGCTTCGCCCATGAGTTCAACCCATCTGGCTAACACAGCTGCTTCATGCACTTTTTGATCAATCCCAATAGCTTTGAGATAGTGCTGCATGGCATCATTCATTGAAATTCCGTCCCTATCCGATTTTTTCAACTTTTCCGCTTTCTACTTTAAACACAAATCGTTCAATATCAATTTGCTGAAATACTTTTTCTATTCTGTCCGCATCTGTATCGGTAATAAACACTTGTCCAAAAGCGTGATCTGATACCAATTTCATAAGGCGTTCTACTCTTTGGTGGTCCAATTTATCGAAAATATCATCCAATAGCAAGATGGGTTTCATCTTTAACAATTCCGAGATCAATTCAAACTGGGCCAACTTCAATGCAATTAAAAATGATTTTTGTTGACCCTGAGAGCCATATTTCTTAATGGGATGCTCATGAATCAAAAACACCAAATCATCTTTATGGATCCCTGCATTCGTGTATCCTGTTGCTGAATCTTTTTTACTGGATGCATCCAATAATTCTGCAAACTTCCCCTTTTTAAGTTGAGATTCATAGGTAATCGATATTAATTCAGATTCCTCTGAAATCAGGTTGAAGTACTTTTGAAAAATGGGAATAAAATCCTTGAGAAATTCTGCTCGTTTTTTAAAAACCTGTTCTCCCAAAGTAATAAGTTGTGCATCCCAAACCTCAATACTCTCCTGATCAAAAATTCGCAACTCCTGAAATTGCTTTAAAAGCGCGTTTCGTTGCTGCAAAACTTTATTATACCGAATTAGTGTATCCAGATACATCCGGTCATATTGCGAAATTATACTGTCAATAAACTTTCTTCGGGTTTCGCTTCCTTCGCTGATTAAATTACGATCATAAGGTGATATCACAACCGCGGGAAACTGGCCAATATGCTCTGCCAAACGATCATACTCCTGTTTGTTTCGCTTAACCTTCTTTTTTTGCCCTTCCTGAACCGAAACACTGATGTATACTTTTTTATCATTCTTAAAATACTCACCGTTGAGTAAAAAGAACTTCTCTCCAATACGAATACTTTGTTTATCTATCGGATTTAGATAGGATTTGCAAAAAGAAAGAAAGTAAATGGCATCCAGCAAATTCGTTTTTCCCTGACCATTGTTGCCTACAAAAACATTGATCTCCGGGCTCAGGTTTAAACTGGCCTCTTCGTAGTTTTTAAAATTGACAACGGAAAGTAATTTCAGATGCATGGCTACAAATATAAGGCATAGTACCGAAGGAAAGTGCATCCAAATTGAGTACTTAAGAACAGAATAATCCACAGCGTTTTTCGCACTGAAAATTTGCTGATAAATCTTAACTTTACCATATGTACCCTAATTTGAACCTACCTGAATTTGACTTAAAAATTGACGGGGAAAAAATATGGGATGTACTGCGGAAAAAGTATGTACAACTCACCCCGGAAGAATGGGTGCGGCAAAATTTCATTCAATACCTCATCCAACATAAAGATTATCCTGCCGGACGCATGGTTTCTGAATATACCCTTGACTACAATGGGATGAAAAAACGCTGTGATGTTGCGTTATTCAATCAAAAGTTAGGTGTGGATGTAATTGTTGAGTGTAAAGCGCCAGGAGTTGTACTCAATGAAGATACGTTTTACCAAATTGCCAAATACACCAGTACGCTTGAAGCTCCCATACTTATTTTAACAAACGGAATTGAGCATTATTGCGCGTTTGTAGATGTCGCTAAAGGTGAAATGCGTTTCTTAAAAGAAATCCCGGATAAAGAAGCACTAGGGAAACTACTCTCTAATTAGAAATTCGATACCTGCCGGTTCCTATCCCACTAATGAAATCAGCCCATGATGCCGGGTTCAATAAGTTGTTCATTGGCCCCTGTCCTCGAATGTATTGTTCCTGATAGAAGTTTTGCATGTACGAATTGTAAGAAGACAATCCATCTGACTCCATCAATGCACCAACAAATGCCATTTCTTGTTGCGTTAGCCTTTTTCTCGCTCTTTTTAAATCATCATTTGGACTTGGCATATTCACAAAAGCATCAGCAAACGCTTCTTTAGACGGCCATGGATAAACATCAACGGGATCGGACATCAGGGTATCAAACTTCAGAATCTGAACCAGGCTAATCTCCTTTAAGTCGGTAGAATCATCAATGATGAAGTTTTTCTTTTTATATCCTAAACATTTAAACTGGATGGTATCTCCCGGGTGAACCACTAGTGCAAAATATCCGAAATAATCAGCTATAACCCCTCTTCCGGTGCTCAAATCATACACTTTTGTGTACGGAATTCGTTGCATGCTATCAGAAATAACAATTCCCGTTAACTGTATAAACTTTACAGAATCTTTTTTGGGGTTAGCATTTTGTTTCTGAGCGGATGCACTCCATCCGATCAACAATGTCAGTATAAAAAGTAATTTTCGCATCATAAAAGCTTTCACAAATAACGGTATTAATCACTGAAACTAAAAGTCATTTAACAAAAATTAGAATCTATTGACTCAACGGTCCTTATATATATAGACGATTCAATTTCCTTTTATTAACTTTGCGGGAATTTATAATCGAAATAAATTCAGAAATATGGGACTAGCAGATCTTAAAAACGTAAAGGAAGGTTTGACTTATGATGACGTACTGCTCGTTCCAAGATTTTCCGAGGTCTTACCAAGTCAGGTAGAATTAAAATCAAAGTTTAGTCGTAACATTGAAGTAAATGCTCCAATCGTTTCTGCTGCTATGGATACCGTAACTGAATCTGCACTGGCTATAGCAATTGCTCAGCAAGGTGGAATTGGTGTTGTACATAAAAACATGACAATAGCAGAGCAGGCGCTGGAAGTTCGAAAGGTAAAGCGATCAGAAAGTGGGATGATCATTGATCCCATTACCCTGGGTGAAGATGCTATGGTCAAAGATGCTCTCCAACTCATGGAAGAAAATAGCATTGGCGGTATACCCATTATTGATAAAAATGGATATTTGCTCGGAATTGTAACGAACAGGGACCTTCGATTTGAAAAGGAGATAGACCGTCCTATTGTTGAAGTTATGACTTCTGATAAGATTGTTACCACTTCAGCAGGAACCACACTTATTGATGCTGAACAAACGTTGCAGAAATACAAAATTGAGAAACTTCCGGTAGTTGACAAAGACAACAAACTTGTAGGCCTCATAACATTCCGGGATATTATTAAAGTTAAAGAACATCCCACTTCATGTAAAGATCAATACGGAAGATTGCGGGTAGCTGCAGCTGTAGGGGTTACAAATGACTCTCTGGAACGCGTGGATGCACTGGTAGAAGCCGGTGTAGATGCCATTGTTATTGATACCGCTCATGGACATACACAAGGTGTTGTTACCACCCTGAAGGAAATAAAAAATAAACACAAGAATATTGACGTTGTTGTAGGAAACATTGCCACGAAGGAAGCAGCAAAATTTTTAGTAGATGCAGGTGCTGATGCCGTGAAGGTAGGAATTGGACCCGGTTCTATTTGTACCACACGCGTTATTGCCGGAGTTGGCGTTCCTCAATTATCTGCGGTGAACGACGTAGCCATGGCTATTGAAGGATCAGGAGTTCCGGTAATTGCAGACGGAGGTGTTCGTTATACCGGAGACTTTGTAAAAGCAATTGCAGCTGGTGCGGATACGGTAATGGTTGGTTCAATGTTTGCAGGAGTTAAAGAAAGTCCTGGAGAAACCATTATCTTCCAGGGACGAAAATTTAAATCTTACCGTGGAATGGGATCTGTTGAAGCCATGCAAAAAGGATCAAAAGATCGTTACTTTCAATCGGCAGAAGATGATGCAAAAAAACTGGTTCCGGAAGGAATTTCAGGAAGAGTGCCATACAAAGGAAACCTCTTTGAAGTAATGCATCAAATTATTGGAGGTATAAGAGCCGGAATGGGGTATTGTGGAGCAAAAGATATAGAAAACCTCAAAGGAGCACCATTTGTGCGAATATCCAATGCAGGTGTGTTGGAAAGTCACCCACATGATGTTGCTGTTACTCGTGAAGCACCTAATTACAGTAAAAAATAAAATTTAAGAAATGAAAAACGTATTTGTAACATTACTCGCATTATTATTTACTGCCATTAGTTTTGGACATAATGATGAAAACGATCCCGTGGTACTCACTATTGATGGCGAAGGGATTCATGCTTCAGAATTTTTGTACATCTATACAAAAAACAATGCTGACCCATCTTTTAAGAAAAAAGACCTGGATGAGTATATGGAGCTTTTCATTAACTATAAATTAAAAGTTAAAGAAGCAGAACGTTTAGGGTATGATACAATTCCGAAACTTAAACAAGAGCTTGAACAATACAGAAGACAGCTTGCCCTGCCCTATATGGTAGACAAAAAACAGAGTGAAAAACTGATTGAAGAAGCGTATTTCCGAACCAAAAATGAAGTCCATGCCAGCCACATCCTTATACGTGTAAGTCCGGAAGCTTCACCGGAGGACACCTTAAAAGCCTGGAATAATATTATGGAGCTTCGCCAGCGCATTTTGGATGGAGAAGATTTTGGTGAGGTTGCAGCAGGAAAGGGAGGATCTCAGGATCCATCTGCTAAAATGAACAAAGGGGATCTTGGGTATTTTTCTGCTTTACAGATGGTATACCCATTTGAAGAAGCTGCTTTTAATACTGAAATAGGTAAAGTTTCTATGCCTATTAGGACTCGCTATGGTTATCATATCATCCAAACTCATGATCTCCGTGAAGCGAAAGGGAAAATTCAGGCAGCTCATATCATGGTACTGGTAAATTTTGATGCCAGCCGAGAAGAAATTGATGCTGCAGAACAAAAGATTAATGAAATTTACGAACTACTTGAAAACGGTGAGAAGTTTGAAGTTCTGGCAAAAAAGTACTCAGATGATCAATCCTCTAAATCAAGAGGTGGTGTTTTACCTGAATTTGGAGCGGGTGCTAAACAACGAATGGTTCCTTCTTTTGAAGAGGCTGTATTTGCGCTTCAGGCAGATGGTGAATACACTAAACCTATTCGAACCCCTTACGGTTTTCATATCATCAAAAGAATTAAGCTAACACCGGTTCCTACGTATGAAGAAATGTACAGGGAGCTGAAGCTAAAAGTTGAAAAAGATGTCCGTGCACAGCAAACAAGGAACTCTTTTTTAAATAAGCTAAAGAAAGAATACAACTTTGAGGATGCCAATGCGCAAAAACTTCTTCCAATGTTTTATAATACAATGGGAGATGAATATTTTATGGGACGCTGGAAAGGGTTAGAGTCGGATGCGCACAAAGATGAAATATTGTTCAGTTTTGCCGATCAATTCTATACGGTTGGTGATTTTGAAAAGTATTTACTGACCTTCCAAAATGCCGGAAAACCGCGCCCAATGAAAGGGTTTATTGAAGAGCAGTTTAAAATTTGGTCCACCCTTAAACTGACCGAATATGAAGACAGTAAGCTTGAAGAGAAATATCCGGAATTTAAAGCTTTGGTGCAGGAGTACAGAGATGGAATTCTTGTTTTTGAAATCATGCAAAATGAAATCTGGAACAAAGCCGCAAACGATACCGTTGGCATCAAAAAATATTATAATGAACACCGTTCTGATTTTACATACCCAGTTAGGTACAAAGGAGAACTGTACAAGTGTAAAGACAAGGAAACAGCTGAAAGGGTATATGAAATGGTAGAGTCTGACACCATAACTTACGGACAGATTCAGGAAGTAATTAATGCTAATTCAACTTTAAATTTATTGGTGCGTTCACACACATTTAATTCTGAGACAACTGATGCGTTCAAAAAAGGAAAGAAAATCAGAAAATTCAAGGAAGGATTGAACAAAATCTTTGAAAAAGATGGGGAATTCTATGTATTTGACGTAGCTGAGGTTCTTCCTCCAAGAGAGCGTGAATTCAGTGAAGCCAAAGGGTTAGTTACTGCGGCTTATCAGAATGAACTTGAGAAAAGATGGTTGGAGGAACTTAGAAAATCTCATACCATTGAAGTACATCAAGAAGCTTTATACTCCGTTGAAGACTTCGCAGACAATAATTAATTATTGTTAAAGAAAATCAGAGCCTTGTGTCTTGTCACGTTCACAAGGTAATAATTACCTAAATTCGTCTTTGAGGATGCACAAGCTCTTCATATATAGTATAGCAATTATTAGCTTGGTGTCCTGCAGGGAAGATGAGGACAAAGGGAAATTATTGGCAAGTGTTGATGAAGCTGAGTTGTATCAACAGGACCTACAGAAGTATCTTAACTCAATTCAGTACGAAAAACCAGACAGTGCTAAAATTGCGGATGAATTCATTGATCAGTGGATTGAAGATCAAATTCTCTTACAGGAAGCTGAAGAGAATGAACAGTTAGATCATGAAAAAATCAGTTATAAAGTAGCGGCATTCAGAAAAGATATTTACATCCTAAAACTAGAACAAATATTAGTTGATCAGCAGTTAGATACTGTCATAAGTGATCAGGAGATCAAAACATATTATGAAAAGCACAAACAGGATTTTCAGTTAAATGATTATTTGGTGAAGGTACTCTATTTGAAAATTCCCGTTGATGCACCAGACATAGAGAAGATCAATAGAACCTACAAACTATATAACGATACAGATATTGAAGAAATTGATGTTTATGCAAAAATATACGCGAGCAATTATTATTACGACGAAAACAACTGGATCTACTTTGACGATCTATTAAAAGAAATACCTTTGCAGGATATAAATAAGGACCGATTTATAATGAAAAAGTCCAAAATCCGTTTTGAAGAAAATGGATACCATTATTTTCTGAACATATTAGATTACAAACTAAAAAACACAATTTCACCATTGAGTTTTGAAAAGAATAACATCAAGGAACGGATCCTTAACTTGCGAATAAAGGAATTAAGGCAAAAAATTAAACAGGACATTATTAACGAGGCGTATGAATCGAATTCAGTTAAGAAATATTAAAAGCATTGCACTTTTTGTAATGTTATTTTGGTCAGGAACATCCGTCTTTGGGCAGCATAAAATGGTGGATAAGATTGTTGCCAAAGTGGGTGATGAGTATATCCTTTATTCAGACATCCAGAACCAGAAGCTGAACTTGCTACAAAATGGTATGGAAGTTACGGATGAAACGGATTGTGAAATTCTAGAAGGATTGTTATATGAAAAATTATTGGCCCACCAGGCGGTTATTGACAGTGTTGAAGTTGGGGATGAAATAGTGAACCAGGAGATGGAAAGCCGTCTGAACGTTATTGCTCAACAAATCGGAAGTCTTGAAAAGCTGGAAGAATTTTATGGAAAATCTGTTGCACAGATTAAAGCTGAATTCTTTGAAGTCATCAAGAAACGAATGCAAGCGGAGCGCATGAAAGAGACAATCACTCAGGGGGTAGATGTTACACCTCGGGAAGTGAAAGAGTTCTTTAATAGGTTACCCCAAGACAGTATTCCTTATATCAACTCAAAGATAACCGTGGCACAAATAGTCTTGTATCCTCAAGTAACAGAGAAGGACAAAGCAAAAGCCATGAAAGCGATTAAAGAATCCCGGGAACGTGTGGTGAATGGAGATATATCATTCAAAATGGAAGCCTTTAATACCTCTTGTGATCCTGGTTCTAAAGTTCAGGGCGGAAGTTTAGGGTGGCAAACCAAAGGAACCATGGTTCCTGAATTTGAAGCCAAGGCGTTTTCTCTTGAAGAAGGCGAGATATCTGAAATTTTTGAGACACAATACGGTTACCATTATTTACAGCTGATTGACCGAAAAGGTGATAATTACCATGTACGTCATGTGTTAGTATGTGTAGAAACTGATAACAACGCTTTGGTAAGACAAAAAAAGCGACTTGACAGCATCTATACTGCAATAAAATCTGGGACCATCACTTTTGAAGAAGCCGCTGAAAAATTTAGTATGGACGAACAGTCGAAGGGAAGTGGTGGTAAAATTATGAATCCATACACGGGTGATTTTAAGTGGGATTTACAAAACATCAATGATATCGACCCTCAAATGTCACCAATTGTGGATCGTTTGAATGTTGGCAGTTACTCTCCTCCTACCTTGTATGACAATATGTATGAGCAGAAAAAAGGTGTACGAATTGTTAAACTATTGGGGAAAACAAAACCACATATCGCCAGCCTTAATGAAGATTACCAATTGATTCAAATGGCCGCCCTCAATGAGAAAAAACAAAAAGTCATTGACGCATGGATTAAGCGGAAAATTAATGGGAATTACGTTTGGCTGGATGAATCATATGCAAAACGTTGCACTTTCAAGTACAACTGGGTGAAGGTAGGCGGAAGTTAGGTTAGACCAACTGAACTTCATGGAGCAGCACATCCCTTTCTAAAGTAAAATTTCTGATAATAAGGGCTATAATTACCCAAGATGACAAGATAATTCTTAGCTACCACACAGTTTATGATAATCTTTAATGGCTTGGTCCAATTGTTTTGGGCATCCTCCCTTTATTTCCATAAACCCATTGTATTAGATTTATATCAAAATCAGAAACCGTGGGAAAATAATTCGATTTTAGATGATCAATAGCTATTCTTTACCCAGAAACAACCCTTTACTCACCCACCATCTAAATCGAATGATCATATTGCCTTTTGCGGGTTGACCTTTGAACAGATACGCAAACCATAAGATAAAACTGGCTCCCCATTTGAACCATTCTACGAACCAACGCTTAACTGTGGCTCCGAATCCACTGTTCTTTACCCTAACGCGCTCTCCATACCCTGTTCCTAATGCTTGCTTTTTGATAAATTCAGGAGTCGTACGTTCAAGTGGAACACAATGATATACTATAGCATCAGGAACGTAAATTACTTGTAAATCCGAATGTGAATATATTCGTGTAAACATATCTTTTTCTTCACTTCCGGCCATTTTGGTTCCTTTCCTTCCTAAATCAACATTGAATGATCCAACACGATCAAACACATCCATCCGAAAAGACATATTTGACCCTCCAGGGTATTCATTTTTTGGAAATTCAATGCGTTCATCTCCTAAATCATACCAACCCAATAGTGAGTTTAGGTACTTGTTTTCCCATTTTGGTTTGATATCCTCATAATGTAAAAGGATTTTACTCCCAATTGCCGCAATACTTGAATCTTCTTCGAAGTAGTGGTAAATCTTTTCCAGATAATCTTCGGATAAAAATGCATCATCATCAATAAATGTGATGTACTTTCCTTTTCCTTCTTTTATACCACGATTTCTACCATAGGAAAGGCCCTGATTCGTTTCCAAATGATAGGACACATCCATATCTGGATTATCCGCAATGAATTTTTCAGTAATTTCACGGGTATTACCGGGAGAATTGTTGTCCACTAAAACAATTTCAAACAGTGACTTATCAAGTGATTGACGTTTTAATGAATCCAGCACTTGCGGGAGATATTTCTCTCGGTTATATGTGCTGATCGTCGCTGTGATCATTTCACCTTAAACTTCTTCGGCATCAGTTTCATCCTCACCTTCTTCCTCAGAAGTAGCCTCATCCGTACGTTTTGTTTCATAGAAAATACCAGCACCAATCATTAAGAGTACCAGTATTGATCCGATCCATGAAAAAGTTCCAGAACGCTTAAATGATGGAAGATTATAAGCAAACTCAATGGTGTGTTCTCCCGCAGGCACCTCAATTGCCCGTAAAACGTAATTCACTCGAATTATTGGAACTTCTTCACCATCTATATAGGCTTTCCACCCAAGTGGGTAATAGATTTCTGAGAACACCGCTAATTGTTTATCCGGTGACGAAGATTTGTATACGAGATTATCCGGGTGGTAGGAAGTCATTGTAATCGTTCCTTCACCAGAATATGACTGTTGTGAGATTTGATCACTAAAATCATTGTCTACTACAGTCTCTTCCAGCGGATCCCAACCAATCCTTCCAGAGGTGGTCAGTGTCATGATTTTGTTAAATGTCGAGTCCAACATCTCGTCGTAGGCCCAATTCCATGTTCCAGGCTTTTGTCCTGGGATCAAGGATAAGTCAAAAGCTGCTGCCTGCTGAACCGGCAATTGCTGCTTTATGGTATCATATACAACCGAACCGTCTACTTGTTGTGAAGGAAATAGGAAATAAACATTCTCCTGTCCTGTGACTACTGTTGTTTCCGTAACTTGCTCACCGTTTATATAAACCGGGAATCCTGCTTTACCAATGGATAATTTAGCTGCATTACTGGATTCAAGCGCCATGATTTCCTCATCTGCATTTTCTACCATCTTCACGTTTTTCGTGAACCAGGCATTGCCCATAGCAGTAGGGTTTTCTTTCACAAACTGACTGTTCATGTCCCCACTTTGTGTAGGTTGTGACGCAATTTGATACTTCATATTTAACATATCCAGTACCGCCGGATTTGCTTTTCCAATGTGAAATTCAATCAATTCCTGGTACCTGCCAAGTTTAGCACCATGATAACCACCAATCGATTTATGGAAATAGGATGCGTAGGAAGAATTAAACGGATTTGACATATCCATCACACGGTAATTGGTGTAACGATTCAAGGTTCTGAACTTCACCCAATCCATATAACGGGCCTTCTCTTTGTTTTCCATGTCTGAAAAATCCGTAGCATTTAGCGCTGAATCAACTGCGAATAGCAAATCAGGGTTTTTCTGTACTTCCCGATTAAAAATTTCTAAATCACCGTTACCAGCACTGTATGGAAGCTTTTGTTTCCACACTTCAACCCACTGCTCATAATTCCTACCTCTTTTTTCTGTATTTATATAGCGCTTTGAAACGCCCCCGAGATCAAATAATATTAGAATTGCCAAAGCTCCGCCCAAAATGTATTTGTTGTATACTCCTCTTATAAAGAGCAACACCGCTAGGAAAGAAAGCGCCAGTAGTGCAAATGAGCGTATAGCATCCTTTTGCATAATATCAGCTCTTGCTTCTGCCAACATATCATATTGATCTGACCAATAATTGAAGGCTTCTTCTCCTTGAGGTGTACTTACATCAAGAGTGTTGAGTTGCTGTATTTCAGCATCAGATATAAAGCTCGTAACTGTTGTAGGAATCGCGAGGAAAATAAGAAGGATAAATGCCAAAGATCCTCCCACAGCATAGAAAGGAACCAAATTCTCTTTTATTTTATCTCTAGCTTTCACTAAACGGTGCAGGAACATAGCACCAAGCAACGGTACACTAAGCTGCGCCACCGCCAATATGATGGTAACCGCCCTGAACTTGTTATAACCAGGAACATAATCCAAAAAGAAATTAGTGAATCCCATGAAGTTTTTACCCCAACTCAACATCACTGTAATTACAGTGACAATCAATAATGCCCAACGGAACTTTTCCTTGGTATAAAAGAAGGACAGTAAGGCCAAAAAGACTACAATAATCCCCAGATAAACTGGTCCTGAAGTGAAGGGCTGATCTCCCCAATACTGGTTCGATCCTTTTACAAATTGTCTTCCCTGAGAAGGAACGTCCTTTAAGATTTTCTTATTCGCATCATTATCACCGATACGCATGGTTTCACCACCCTTGAAATTAGGCACTATAAAGGTGAACGTCTCCCCTTTTCCATAACTCCAGTTGGTAATATACTCCCTGTCTAACCCTGAAGTGGCAATTTCTTCATTCGGTTGACCATCAGCTGTTATAGTAAGGTCGGTTCCACCTCTTGTCGTATATTTGGCGTACTCATTTGTACCGATAATATTACCCATATTCACCATTAGGGCTATGGCATAAGCCACCATTAATCCACCTGTGATCTTTGCAAATCGCAATACCCCACCTTCCTTTTTATAGTGCCTGATGAATTCTACGATACCTAACCCAATGAGTACAAAGGCCATGTAATATGTTATCTGAAGGTGGTTGGCAGATAGCTCAAAGGTCATGAACAAAGCGGACAGACCTACCCCTAGTATCCAGTTCTTCCAACGATAGGCAAAGACCATTCCGGCAATGAGGAGTGGTGCATAGCCAATCGCAAATGCTTTGGTGAGGTGACCTGCTTCTATAATTATAAGTTGAGAGGAGGACAAGCCAAAAGCCAGGGCTCCCACAATGGCAACAATAGGCTTCATTCGGAAGCTAATGGCCATGATATAAAATGATAGAAAATAGATGAACAGAATTGATATCGGACGTGGTAACCACAAACGATAAACATCCCTTAGGAAAAAAGGTATATCTCTTCCTTCATAATCCATGGAAATTTGGGTGGCAGGCATTCCAGAGAACATGGAATTGGTCCATCCCGGTTGACCCTCGCTTTCTCTGAAATCTTTAATTTCCTGTGACGCTCCAACCCAGTTGGTGACATCCCCCTGTTCAATGTTGTAACCGCTCCAGCCCGGATAAAAGAAAATGCTGGCAATGATAACAAACAATGCAATGGCACCAACATGCCATAAATTTGACTTCTGAAGTAGTATTTCTTTTAATCTGTTCATAGATTTTATTTTCGGATCAAATGTTGAGATTTGGCCATTTTATCGCCGTGGATAAAGTAGAAATCCTGATTGAGGCTAAAAATATCATTTTTTTGAATAGGAATTAGGAAATCCCCGTCCAAAATATGGATGTTATAACCTTTTTTAAGTAGATAATTAACCACATTTCTTCTGTTTTCCTCTCCACCAAGCTCAATCTGAAAAAGTGGCTTAAATTGATCGATCGTTTTATCCAGTGATGGAATTACGTATTGTTCATATCCCTCAACATCACATTTTATGTAATCAAGTTTAGAAAGTGCTTTCTCCTGAATAAGGTCATCACCTACTTTCATAGGAACCTCAAATGAAATCAACGACTCTCCCGGAACGTTATCTTCTTCCACAACGCGTGTTAGCCCATGACGAACCACACCATTTACAACTGGGATTGACATTTTCACCTTTTCCTGGGCTTCATTACCAAGAGCGCAGTTAAATAGAGTGATATCAAATGACTTAAATGGTTTCAAATTGGAGGTCCAAACTTCTGCAAACAAGGGGATAGGCTCAACCGCCAATAATTTGCCAGACTGCCCCATTTTTCTGGCCATAAAGTAAGAGTAATAGCCAAGATTGGCTCCAATATCTAAAATTACGTCTCCGGGGTTGACTATCTTTTCTACGAAGTAGAGTTCAGCATACTTCTCCTTCATCTTTCCCTTCCGTATCATACGGATATAGGTCCTGCTCACAAATTTGAGATAGCCCTTTAAACCAAGGATTTTGACTAATATTTTTCGAAGAAATTTCATTTAATCAACCTCTTCAAAATCGGTATATTCTGAGTCCGGGATGTTTTTTTTGTCAATTTTTGAGATAGTTGTTTTACCGTAATTTTGCCTGACCTGATCTTTTAAATTTCTGGCTCTCTCATCTTCTTGTCGCATACGTTTTTCGTCTGCCATATTCCTTCTGGCTTGAGCTACTTTTCCAAGTAAACTCAGCAGGAACAATACTCCAAAAATAATCAGAACTGTACGAAAAAGTCCGGTAATACTTAGCAATATCATTATTTACTAAGGTAAAGATTTCTTTCACTATAGATCTTCTGGAAGAGCGGATCTCTTAAGTTCTTAATAAACTCAATGGCCTCTCCGGTAGATTTCATTTCTGGTCCCAATTCTTTGTTCACGTTCGGGAACTTCTCAAAAGAGAAAACCGGAACTTTAATGGCGTACCCATTTTGGTTCGGGTTAAATTTGAAATCCGTCACCTTTTTCTCTCCTAACATTACCTTCGTAGCGAAATTAACATAAGGTTCACCGTATGCTTTCGCTATAAACGGAACAGTTCTTGACGCTCTAGGGTTGGCTTCAATCACGTAAACCACATCATCTTTAATCGCAAACTGAATATTGATCAATCCAACTGTTCGCAATGCAACTGCAATTTTCTTGGTAATATCCTCAATCTGATGAACGATTAGGTCTCCTAGATTATACGGTGGTAATACGGCATACGAATCTCCCGAATGAATTCCGGCAGGCTCAATGTGCTGCATAATTCCAATGATATAGACATTCTCACCATCACAAATAGCATCTGCTTCAGCTTCTATAGCTCCACCGAGAAAATGATCCAGCAATATTTGATTTTCCGGCATCTCATTAAGGATGTCTACTACGTGGTGTTCCAGGTCGTGATCGTTAATGACGATCTTCATCTTTTGCCCACCAAGTACGTACGAAGGTCTTACCAATAGTGGATAACCTAACTCCTGCGCCAAATCCAATGCTTGTTCAGCACTTTCTACAACTCCAAATTTCGGATATGGAATTTCAAGTTCTTTTAGTAATCTTGAGAAGCGCCCTCGGTCTTCTGCTAAATCAAGCGCATCATAGGAAGTTCCCATGATCTTAATCCCATATCTTTCCAGCTTTTCTGCCAATTTTAAGGCTGTTTGACCTCCTAGCTGTACAATAACACCTTCCGGATTCTCATGGAGAATAATGTCGTAAATATGTTCCCAGAATACTGGTTCAAAATATAGTTTATCTGCTGTATCAAAGTCTGTAGAAACTGTTTCCGGATTACAGTTGATCATGATGGTTTCATAACCACACTCCTTTGCGGCCAGAACACCGTGAACACAGGAGTAATCGAATTCTATTCCTTGCCCTATTCTATTCGGACCAGAGCCGAGAACTACAATCTTTTTCTTATCCGTTACAACTGATTCGTTCTCTTCTTCAAAAGTTGAGTAATAATAAGGTGTTTGTGCTTCAAATTCTGCTGCACAGGTATCAACCAGTTTATACACCCGCTTGATTCCCATTTCATTGCGCTTAGAATATACTTCAGACTCCAGACATCTTAACAAATGAGCGATCTGCCGGTCGGCATATCCTTTTTGTTTGGCTTCAAACAGTAATTCTTTTGGTATATCTTCAACTTTGTGTTTTTCTATCTTTCTTTCCAAATGAATCAGGTCTTCTATCTGTCTTAAGAACCAGTTGTCAATTCGCGTTTTTTCCTTGATGGTTTTAAATGGAATACCCAGTTTAATCGCATCATATATATGGAACAATCGATCACCTGAAGGTTTTTCCAGGCTGTATAATATTTTATCCTGATTGGTTAACTCGCGCCCATCTGCCCCAAGTCCGTTTCTTCCAATTTCAAGTGATTGACAAGCCTTTTGTAGTGCTTCCTGGAAACTTCTTCCAATTCCCATCACCTCACCAACTGACTTCATTTGTAATCCGAGTTGCGGATCTGCACCATCAAATTTTGAGAAGTTCCATCTTGGAATTTTCACAATAACGTAATCCAGGGTAGGTTCGAATAATGCGGATGTTGTTTTGGTAATTTGGTTCTTTAATTCATCCAGATGATACCCGATAGCCAGTTTAGCTGCAATTTTTGCAATTGGATACCCAGTTGCTTTTGAAGCTAAGGCGGATGAACGAGAAACTCTTGGGTTAATTTCAATGGCAATGATATCCTCATTTTCGTCATTGGAAACAGCAAACTGTACATTACAGCCTCCTGCAAAATTCCCTATGGCCCGCATCATCTTGATGGCCATGTCTCTCATCTTCTGAAAGGTAGTATCTGAAAGGGTCATTGCCGGTGCTACGGTAATTGAATCACCTGTATGGATACCCATTGGGTCAAAATTCTCAATTGAACAGATGATCACAACATTGTCATTACCATCTCTCAATAACTCCAACTCATATTCCTTCCATCCCATCACGGCTTTATCAATCATCACTTCGTGGATAGGAGAAATATGCAGCCCTCTCGTTAGCAATTTATCAAATTCGCCCTCATTATATACCACTGCTGCTCCGGCACCACCTAACGTATAAGACGCCCGTACACAAAGTGGAAAACCGAATTTTTGAGCAATTTCTTTTCCTTCCAGAAACGATTTAGCAGCAGCCTGTGGAGCCATAGGAATGTCAATTCTTTCCATCAGGTCTCTAAAGGCTTCCCTGTTTTCGGTGATTTCAATAGCATTGATATCTACACCAACCATTTTAACACCATACTCATCCCAAAGTCCCAACTCGTCACATTTAATGGCGAGATTGAGTGCCGTCTGGCCTCCCATTGTAGGAAGAACGGCATCTATATCGTGTTTCTTTAATATTTCTTCAATGGATTCATAGGTCAATGGCTTCAGATATATGTTGTCCGCAACAACCGGATCCGTCATAATCGTAGCCGGATTACTGTTTATCAGTGTTACTTCAATACCTTCGTCTCTCAATGATTTAGCTGCTTGAGAACCCGAATAATCGAACTCACAAGCCTGCCCAATAACAATAGGTCCACTTCCTATGATCAGGATGGACTTGATAGATTTATCTCTTGGCATAAGGGGAGGAATGTTGCAATTAAATTGCCTGCAAATTTACTTAGAATTTTGTATCAAAAAATTAACATTTCAGTAATCTTATCCACATTCTTGTGAATTCATAGCTATCTAATACATTTTTTGAAGTGAGTCCCAAAGTAAGTCTGATAAAGAGTAATTAGTATATTTGAAACATGAACCCAAGTTCCATAGTTCTCAACAAAGCACAAATTCGCCAAAAGACGGAAAGAATTGCTTTTGAAATTCTCGAAAACACTTTTGAAGAAAAGAAAGTTTATGTCGCAGGAATTGAAGGCAACGGTTATTTATTTGCCGAGCGCCTCGTAGAGCAGTTGGCACAGCACTCTGACCAGGAAATCCGACTATTCAAAATAATGGTTGATAAAGATGCTCCGCTCAATAAAGAGGTGACGTTTTCAATCCCGGAATCGGAATTAAAGTCTGCTACGGTTGTATTGGTTGATGATGTCATCAACTCAGGAAGAACTATGATATACGCGGTTAAAAAACTACTGGAAAACCCTCTTAAATTGCTTAAGGTAGCCACACTTGTCAACAGAACCCACCGCAGGTTTCCGGTTCAGGCTGATTTTGTAGGTGTAAATATATCCACCACTCTGAAAGACAATATTATTGTTGAATTGGACAAAGAGGAAGTTGCCTATATCGAGTGATTCGAACTTAATACGTGTAAAACTCTTTCTCGATAGGATCCAGAAACACAGGGTCAACAATATCTGCTGGCTCAGCATCCAAAATTATAGGTTCAAAAACATGATCTAACCGGTCTTTCCAGGCTTTGTTTAGTTCTTTGCGTTCATCTAACGCCAACCTTTTATTGTAATGCCAACGAATTTTTTCTTTATTCAAATATTGATGAAAACACAACAGAATATACGTTTTCATAGCATAAGGGTAATAAATTCCTCTTCGGTGAAAGAAGCCAACAAATGAGGAATAGCCATCCAGGCAAAATTCCTTCCTCATTCTAAATCCCTTTTGGTACATGCCGTCTTTCACTACCTCTTCTTCTGTACGTTTCATAAATGTGCACAACTGTTGGTCTCCACAAGTTGCCAGAATTTTAAAGCAATGCAACATACTCTCGGGGATGTATTTTGCTGTGTATTTATAAAACCTGTACTCTCCGTTCCGGTAAGTAATTGGAGGATACTTCGGGTGCGTACAAAGGGTGTCCAGAGCCAATGCACGAAATCCTATTAGAAACAATATCAGCAATAGCGTTCTCATCTATGCTTATAATTTGTGTTTTGGGTATCGTTACAAGAGTAAAATCACAATTTAATGTTAAATTTAGTTGAACATGGATGATCATTCACTGCACCAGTCAACAAGCAATAAGTTTTTGGATAAATACCTGAACGAATTTGTGTATGGAGGAATTGACGGATGTGTAACCACGTTTGCCGTTGTTGCAGGTTCAGTGGGTGCCGGATTAGATAGTTCAATTATTATCATTCTGGGATTCGCCAATTTATTTGCAGATGGGTTTTCTATGTCGGTCGGCGCATATTTATCTAATAAATCAGCCCGCGCAAAGTATAACAAGCATAGAAAAATTGAATATTGGGAAATAGACAACAAACGGGATACTGAAATTGAAGAAGTTCGTGAAATATACAGACAGAAAGGCTTTGAAGGAGAGTTATTAGAGCAAATCGTTGCTAAGATTATTGAAGATAAAGACCGCTGGGTGGATGTTATGATGAAAGATGAACTGGAGATGATACCGGAGGACAAATCTCCCATTGGAATAGGTGTTGCGACTTATATATCGTTTATGCTGATCGGAATTATTCCAATTAGCATCTATCTGTGGGATTATATTGCACCAATCGGTATCAACCTGTTCCTGGCTACTTCATTATTAACAGGTCTTGGGTTTGCTGTTGTCGGTTATTTTAAAAGCAAGGTTACTCAAACTCATGCCATCAAAAGTATAGCTGAAACACTTCTATTAGGGGCTCTTGCCGCTAGTGTTGCTTACTATGTGGGAGATTTTTTAGAATATTTAATTACGAAATAAAATGAAAAAGAAAATAGGAATTATTGGTTCCGGTGCTGTTGCACAATCTTTAGGCACAGGATTTCTCAAACACGGTTATAAAACTATGCTGGGAACACGTGATCCTGTAAAATTAAAAGATTGGTTGCTGGAGAACAGTGGTGCGGAAGTAGGATCATTTGAAGACACTGCTGCATTTGGAGATATTATTGTTTTGGCTGTAGGTGGTTCAGTGGCCCAAAATGCCCTTGGCATAGCTGATTTAGAAAATTTAGAAGGAAAAACAGTCATTGACGCCACAAATCCAATTGCCAAAGAAGCACCGGAAAATGGGGTGCTGAAGTTCTTTACCGATCTCAACCATTCTTTAATGGAGTCACTGCAGGATTATGCTCCAAAAGTAAACTTTGTCAAAGCATTTAATTCAGTAGGAAATGCGCACATGGTAGATCCTGACTTTGAGTCAACACCAACTATGTTTATTTGTGGTAACAATGAAAAGGCAAAAAAAGAAGTGGAACAAATTTTGAAGGACTTTGGGTGGGAAGTAGAAGATATGGGAGGCGCAGAAAGTGCCAGAGCCATAGAGCCACTGTGTATATTGTGGTGTATCCCAGGAATGTTACGGCAAGAATGGTCGCATGCATTCAAATTACTTAAAAAGTAAGTTTATCGTTAGTTTTTTTAATTATTTCTATATTCGAAACGCGTGTATAATCCGAAAAAGCATACAATTAAGGCGAAGGAACTGGAGTACGAGATCAAAGAAGCTCTGAAGTTTTATCCGCATTTGGAACAATATGGAATTATTTTCCGGTTCAGAATAATTGAACGTAAATCGTTCATGCTGGCACAACCCAGGCTCCGCACCATGATCCTTCCTAGAAGATGGCGCCAATTTGAGGTAATTATCAGTAAAACTTACTTCACCAAGAATAAGCATTTTGAAAATGGCCGCGTCCCAAGTGATATTGTCATTGGTTGGATAGGTCATGAACTTGGTCACATAACAGATTATATGGACCGATCCAGTGTAAACCTGGCGTTGTTCGGATTCAAGTACTACTATTATAAATGGTTCATAAAACAAGCTGAAATAACGGCAGATACTTTTGCTGTCCATGCCGGTTTAACTGACTATTTAGTCGTTTCAAAACGCTTTGGAAGAGATCCTAAATTTTTTCCTCAAGATTATATAGACAAGCTCAATTCACTGTACCCATCAGTAGAGGATGTTCTCAAGTGGGATAAAATGCATAGAGAACATCAGGAAGAATTGAAAAACACCGATAAAATGAATTCGGTTAATTTCCTTGAAGAAGAGTAACTCGTTAAGTTTTTTCAAATCTATCTCATGAAAACCACCAAAAATATTTGTTATTACATCAGTGTAATATTAATTGTTACCGGTGTGATTTTCAGATTACTCCATTGGTATGGTGCCACATACATTATTCTTGCAGGTTGTGTAGTTGCCATTCTGTCCTTCGCCTTACCTCAAAAGCTACCAACGTCTGAAAATGATGATGAAGAAATCCTGGACAGGATGAGTTAAAAAAATCTCCGGTCAGACAGGAAAAATCAATAAAACTGTCATCCCGGAGAATTTTAAGTTATGAAAAGACCCAACCCCTTTGAGTGTTTTCTGAGATCGTATGAACCATTACTTACTCATACACTTATTTTGGGTTCTATTTAATAATGTCCCTGATTGTAAAAAGTAACCTTTTTTAGTTATGAGTTATGAGTTATGAGCGGTGAGCGGTGAGCTGTAAGCAGATAGTTGTGAGTGTAGAGTTATGAGTTATGAGTTAAGAGCTGTTAGCGGTGAGCGGTGAGCTGTAAGTAGATAGATGTGGGTGTAGAGTTATGAGTTATGAGTGGTGAGTGGTGGAGGTTAATTCTATGGGGCTTCTTTGCACACCTGCGGGTGCAAAGCCGGGCTTTCATTAGTCGTGAAATAAAATAACTTGCTGGGCGCAGTATTTTATCTGCACTCCAACAGGCCATTCAATCCCTAAGCCGTGATTTTTACCTGAATTTAGGCTAACTCAAAAAACTTCTTGTTTTCCCGAACCATTTTTCGCAGCAAAACAGACGGTCTGTAACGGTCTTCACCATATTCGGCATGCAAGTGTTCAAGATCGGCAAGTACTTTCTCCAGGCCTATCTCATCTGCCCAGGCTAGCAATCCTTTCGGGTAATTTACACCTTTTGTCATAGCCAGGTCAACATCTTCAGGCGTAGCAATATTTAAAAACACCGCATCAACGGCTTCGTTGATCAGCATCACCAAAATCCTGTTTAATATTTTCTTACCCAGAGCTTCGTCTTTGTTCGGTTCAGGCATCTTGGCCCCTTCCGAATAATCGTAATACCCCCTACCCGATTTTCGTCCGTACCATCCTGCCTCTGAATGTCGCTTCTGCGTGAATGACGGTTTATATCTTGGATCGTAGTAAAAAGCGGCAAAAACAGTTTCCGTTACGGTATAATTCACATCATTACCTATGTAATCCATCAGGGTAAACGGTCCCATTCTGAATCCTCCCAACTCTGTCATGGCCCAGTCAATGGTGGCAAAATCAGCAACACCTTCTTCATAAATTCTCAGTGCTTCACCGTAAAACGGACGTGCCACACGGTTCACAATGAAACCTGGAGTGTCCTTGGCTAAAACCGTTACTTTTTTCCATGAGTCAATCAAAGCACGTGCATTTTTTGCTACTTCATCAGATGTTTGAACCGCCGGAATAATCTCTACCAACGGCATAAGCGGAGCAGGGTTAAAGAAGTGAATACCAATCACACGCTCAGCATTTTTACAGGCAGCTGCAATCGAAGC
This sequence comes from Crocinitomicaceae bacterium, assembly GCA_014762645.1. Lineage (GTDB taxonomy): Bacteria > Bacteroidota > Bacteroidia > Flavobacteriales_D > Crocinitomicaceae > Paracrocinitomix. The sequence continues at coordinate 51,785 of JABURP010000068.1, read as the reverse complement.
TACAGAAAGTGATGAAGTATTGGTCGCCAAAACACAGTTTTCATCTACAATTGTCTCAAACTGTCCAAAAACTGTTTTTTTAATCTCAAGATTTTCTACAATGGCTTCAATAACAAGTCCTGATCCGGCAAAATCATTAATATCTTTGGTGTACGAAATTCGGTTCTGAATGGCCTGAGACTCTTCAGCAGTGACGCGTTCCTTTTCTACCAGCCTATCCATAATCTTTGACAATTTGGATTTTGCTTTGTCCAACTGTTCGTCATTTGTATCTGCCAACACAACTTCATGCCCGGCTTGTGATGTCACTTGTGCTATACCCGAACCCATTGATCCGGCTCCAAGAATAGCTATTTTAATCTTGCTCATGTCTCTTTTCTAAGTTTGATTCGAAAATCTGTTTACGCTTATTTTCCTTTAAATTCCGGTTTTCTTTTCTCTAAAAATGCTGCAACCCCTTCGTTGTAGTCGTAAGTTTGACCAGCCATTGTCTGTAATTCTTCTTCCACTTTTAACTGGGTTGAAAGATCCGATATCATAGTAAGATTCAATGCTCTTTTAGTCAATCCAAGTCCCTTCGTTGGCATTTTGGCCAATCGTTTTGCAATAGCCATTGACTCTTCTGTGAACTGATCATCCGGAAACCACTTATAAATCATTCCAATGCGTTCAGCTTCTTGTGCCGCAACTCTGTCTCCCAACATCATTAATGCCGAAGCTTTTTGTAAACCAACCAAACGCGGTAATGTGAACGTTCCACCCGAATCCGGTATTAAACCAATCATACTAAACGCCTGAATAAATTTAGCAGATTCGGTTGCCACACAAACATCACATGCAATGGCAATATTTGCTCCAGCACCTGCAGCCACTCCATTTACTGCCGCTACAATAGGTTTTTCAATGTTTCGAATGCGTTCAATAATCTGATTGTAATGATCCCGAACGATAGAGGTGAGCTCAGGGCCATTGGGATCAGTAACTTCCTGTAAATCCTGCCCTGCACAAAAAGCCTTTCCTTCACCGGTAATATAGATTGCTCTTACCTCATCATTATCTTCACATTCGTCTAACCTGGCCTGCATGGCAAGCGCCATCTCTTTGTTAAAGCTGTTAAAAACTTCAGGACGATTTAACGTGATACTGGCAACGCCTTCTTCTATTTTGAACTGAATTGAACTCATTGGTTTTTGAATTTTGAGCTAAAATAACCATTCTCTATTGAATAATTGTTTTCAATAATTTCTAGATTTATTGTGAATGAGTCAACCAACCTATTCATATCGCTATCGACCAGCTTATGGCAATTCAGGAAATTGGATGATTGAATTCATGAGAGGGGATGAACGGGAAGAACTAATGAAAGACCTGATGAATGCAATCAATTCGCTACAACCCGTTGTTGAAGGAGCATCTGATATGTTATTTGTGGTTGGCATTGATATTAATACTACCGAAGGAACCTTTGGCTTTTCAAAAGATGAATGGGGTGGAGTATTTTTAGATGCTGCCATTCCTTTGCTTGATAAAATTGACGAGTTATTGATTATCAATCCTAACTTTGAGAAAGTAGAAATTAACCCAGACGATTTTCGTTGACATGGAACAGCAGAACTTTACAAAAACGCTTACGTATCAACGATCTTGTTGTAACTTAGTTGGCGAAGGCAACTAATTATGTCATCCACAAAAAGTAAACATATTATAACGGTTCCTTTCGGAAATCTCCTCGCAGAAGTAGACAATAATGAGCTAATAGCCCTTGCGTTTACAGACAAAGAAGCGATAGAAAATTCTGATCAGCATCCAATCTTTGAACGATTACAAGATGAATTAAATGCCTATTTCACAGGTGAGCTGAAAAAATTTACAATTCCGTTAAACCCTCAAGGAAGCAGCTTTCAACGTAAAGTCTGGGCAAAACTGAGATCGGTTCCTTTTGGTGCACGCATTACGTATTCAGAACTTGCTGAAATATATGGCGATAGAAGGGCTGTAAGAGCAGTTGCTGCTGCCAATGGCGCCAACCCTATCGCTATATTAATTCCATGTCACCGAATTATAGGAAAAGGTGGAAACCTGACAGGTTATGCGTGGGGCCTTGAGCGTAAAAAAGCGCTACTTCAGCTTGAAATGAAATATACACCTCAACACGATTTATTTTCATGAAGTGTTTTGCGTTATTAGTTACATTTCTATTGACATTCACTATTGGTTATGGTCAAACCAATATCAAAACGCCGTTTGGTTTTAAAAAACTGTACATAGAAATGTCCTCTGATGATTTGGAGGATGAAATGGGTAAACCTCAAGAAATAAGAAGTTTTGAAGATGAAAAAAAAGTATGGGTGAATGGAGGATTTGATCTGAAGAAGGCCATTGTTTACCACATTGGATTTGACCAGGTTTATATTTACGATTATCAAAATAAATATTGTCTCTGGAAAGCTTACATCAAAGAAGGTAAAGTTGTTTATATGAACCTAACCGGCAGATGGGTTAAAGACGAGTACGTGAACAATGTCACCATTCGGAACGAGCTACATTTTTACGATAGAATTGAAAAATTTGAAGAGGTACTGGGAAAAAACTTCTTCCCAGATCGAAATTTCGGTTACACGGATTACCTCTATCACGATCTGGGAATCAGATTCACTTTTAAGCAAAGTAAGATGACGAATATTTATCTTTTCAGGCGCTTTACCAATATGGCCGATCTGTATAAATATGCTCGTTACTATCCAAAGGACAAGCCTTAGTTGTACACGACTTTCGCCGCATCTACCAACTTCAGAAACTCGGCTCTGTATCCATTTTTATCTTTGCCCATATTTTTACTGGCCAATTCAAGGACGTGATCAAATGATCCGGTTCCTTTGTATTTAGATTCTCCCAACAACATTCCGAATTCGGCGACTGCTGCTGAGAAGTTAAAGTCTCTTGACAGTTTTTTATCCGGTGTGATTTTATTTGCCAGGGTGCGTTCTATCAGTTTACTTTTATCTCCATCCGGCGCTTTGTATCGGAATTTGACCGTAAGCATTTCATCTGAATTGGCATCTGCAGTTGTAGTCGTCGTTTGATATTTTAAAGGATCCACGTTTGGTTGTTCGGTTGTGGCATTTCCTTCTCCTTTCAATACAACTTCATATAAAGCTGTTACAGAATGTCCTGCTCCAATTTCACCGGCATCTTTAGTGTCATCATTAAAATCTTCTTCTGCCAGCAATCTGTTTTCATAGCCAACTAATCGATATGATTCAATGACATTCGGGTTAAATTCAACCTGAATTTTTACATCTTTAGCAAGTGTGTTAAGTGTTGCCCCTATCTCTGTAACAAGTACTTTTTTTGCTTCCAGCAAATTGTCTATGTACGCGTAATTACCGTTTCCTTTGTCTGCCAGAATTTCCATTTTTGAATCCTTGTAATTACCGGTTCCAAAACCAAGGCATGTCAGGAAAATACCTGTTTTACGCTTTTCTTCAATGAGTTTTTGCATTGCCGCATCAGAGCTCATTCCGATATTAAAATCACCATCAGTTGCAAGGATCACGCGGTTATTACCACCATCAATGAAATTATCCTGAGCAACTTTATATGCCAATTCAATACCCGCACCACCGGCGGTAGAACCGCCTGCTCTCAAATTATCCAAGGCCTCTAAAATTGCAGTACTGTTGTCTGCTGCTGTTGGCTTCAATACTAATCCTGCTGCTCCGGCATACACTACCATTGAAATCTTATCGTCTGAATCCAGTTCATCCACTAATAACCGGAATGATTTCTTCAATAACGGAAGTTTGTTTGGTCGATTCATTGAGCCGGAAACATCCAGCAAGAACACCAAATTATTATCCGGTAAATTCTCTTTCTCAATTCGCTTACCCTGAAGGCCAATATGCACCAACTTATTATCACTCCACGGACAATCTCCAACTTCTGTGCTAATAGAAAACGGGTGTTCATCCGTAGGATCCGGATAATCATAGTTGAAATAATTGATCATCTCCTCAACACGAACGGCGCCTTTTTCAGGTTTTTGCCCTGATAAAATAAATCTTCTGCAATTAGAATAAGATGCAGCATCTACATCTACAGAAAAAGTTGACAATGGGTTTGCTTTAGAAGATTTGAATCCATTTTCTTCTATAGATGCATAAGATTCTGTATTGTGATTTACATTATCGTCATATCCTCCCGTATAGGATGAATTATTTCCACTACCATTTGCATAATACGCAAGTCCGGATTGTTTTTTACCCCTGCTGCTATTGCTATTAAAGTCCAGTTTTCTGTTTTTCTCTACTGGTGCATCAAGTTGAATAGCGTCTACTTCTTTCTCCTCCAGAACAACTTCATCTAGTTCGGCATGAAGGGGAACATTCATTTCTTTTGTTTTACCCGCTAAAATTTCAACATGTGACTTACGGTATTTTTTATACCCTTTTAGATATACAGTAAAATAATACTTACCAGCTGGTATAGCTTTAAATTCATATTTTCCATCCTTGTCAGAAGTTAGTGAACGTATCCACTTGGTGTTCTTTTCACTTTGGATTTTAACTTCTGCACCACTTAATGGGGTACTTGATCCACTTACACTTACTACTCCTTTGAGATTTCCTGAATTTTGCTGTCCGAAACTTAGTCCGGCTATGAACACTATCATAAGAAGTGTCATACTAATTTTTTGAAGAGAGATTTTTGCTTTCATAATTACCGATTTGCTATTGTATAAAACCGATAATCAAAAAGGTTCAAATTTTATCCTTTAAAGCTACTCACGGCAACACAAAAACAACCTGTAAACTCCTTCAAATCAGACTGCTCACAAAACTTTTTGCGGATTGACCTTTTTCGAGTGACCGAAGAAATGCTGACCCAATAATTCCGCCATTGAAGTACTTGCAAACTGTGTGAAAAGTTTCCTGATTGTGTATGCCAAAACCTGCTAATACCGGCACTGTTAATTTGAGCTCATTAAATTGCAAAAATGCACTTTCTTGTTGTTCGGTGAAGTTTGAAGAACGACCAGTAGTTGCAGAAGATGATACGTAATAAATAAAGGTTTCCGTATTATTTTGAATTCTGATAATGCGATTCAAAGAGGTGCGCGGTGTCACTAAAAAGGTAAGTGGAACTCCAAGTTGTGTAAAAAGATACCTGTACTCCAATTCGTATGTTTCCAGTGAAATATCCGGAATAATAAGTCCATCTACCCCGACATCTTTACACTTTTCAAGAAATGCCTCCAGCCCATAAGCCATTACCGGATTTAAATAACCCATCAACACAATTGGAATTTGGGATGTTTTCCGAATCTCTTCAATTTGTTCAAATAAGAGTGGGATGTTCATCCCGTTTTTTAGAGCCTGAAGAGAAGATTTTTGAATGGTTGGACCATCCGCCAGTGGATCTGAAAAAGGCATGCCTATTTCGATCATATCTACACGAGCGGCTTCAAGATCCAGAACAACATCTACCGTACTTTCTAGTTTCGGGTAGCCTGCTGTCACAAATACACTGCAAACATTTTCCTGTTTCTTTTTAAATAGTTGTTGGATTCGATTCATAGGTAGTTCATATAGGTTTCCAGATCCTTGTCTCCTCTTCCGGACAAATTAATGACCACAGTTTGACCCGAAAATTTTATTTTTTCCAAAACTGCTAGTGCATGTGCTGATTCCAACGCAGGTATGATCCCTTCTGTTTTGGACAAGATCAGGGCGGCATCTAATGCTTCATCATCAGTAATGGCAAAAACCTTTGCCCTATTGCTTTCAATCAAATGTGCGTGCTGTGGACCAATGCCCGGATAATCCAACCCGGCTGAAATGGAGTACGGTTCAATTACCTGTCCATCCTTGGTTTGCATGAGTAAGGTTTTTGAACCGTGCAAAACCCCGGGTGATCCTAAAACAGAGGTTGCGGCTGATTTACCAGAGTTTACACCCTTTCCTGCTGCCTCTGCAATAATAAGTTCTACGGGCTCGTCTAAATAATGATAGAAGGCTCCGGCCGCATTGCTTCCTCCCCCTACGCAGGCAATCACCATGTCCGGGTTTTCAAATCCGGTTTTTTCCAGTAATTGCTTCTTCATTTCTTCACTGATGACCGATTGAAAGTACGCCACCATTTCGGGATATGGATGCGGCCCAACGACTGATCCGATAATATAATACGAATCCGGATTGTTGATCCAGTAACGGATAGCTTCGTTCGTAGCGTCTTTCAAGGTTTTACTGCCAGTTATTGCCGGAAGGACTTCTGCTCCTAACATTTTCATTCGCGCTACATTCGGTGCCTGACGAGCCATGTCTTTTTCTCCCATGAAAACTTTACACCGTAGCCCTGTCATTGCACAAACCGTGGCTGTTGCTACTCCGTGCTGCCCTGCACCGGTCTCCGCAATGATCTCAGATTTACCCATACGCTGAGCCAGCAACACCTGTCCTATGGTGTTATTGATCTTGTGCGCACCTGTGTGGTTGAGATCCTCTCGTTTTAAATAAACATTTGCGCCATACCGCAAGGATAATGAAGGAGCAAAATACAGTGGGGTCGGTCGTCCTACATAATCTCTAAGTAAATGTCGGAAGGCAGAAAGAAATTTCTCATCCTCTTTCGCTTCCGTAAAATGCGCTTTCAATTCTTCCACATTCGGATATAGTAATTCAGGTATGAATGCTCCACCGTACACACCAAAATAGCCGTTCTTATCTGCCTGATACTTCATAAAGCTCTTTTATAAATGATTGAATTCGTGCTACATCCTTTTTACCTGCTGATAGCTCAAACCGGCTGTTTATATCAATCCCAATAAATTGAGGATGACATACCATTATAAGTTGTTGTATGTCTTCAGGACCGATTCCTCCGCTAAGAAAAAAAGGTGTTTCGCCTTGATATTTGTCCAGCAGCTTCCAGTCGAACTTAATTCCGTTCCCGCCTCTTTTCAAACCTTTGGCATCAAAGAGAAAATATGTTGCACGTTGATATGCGGATAGGCTAAAATCGAAAGACTCATCCACACAAAATGCCTTGATGACTTTGTGCTTTTCTGCCACCATATTTACTAAATCCGGAGATTCATTGCCGTGAAGCTGAATAAAATCCAGATGAAATTGTTCCGCCACCTCGTCAACAAATGCGACAGTAGGATTAACAAATATACCAACCTTAGAACAGGTTAGTTCTGCCAGTTGCGGTGACAAATGAAAATGGCTGCCCATAAACCTGGGAGAAGTAGATTCAAAAATAAACCCAAGCATATCCGGTTCTAGGGACATAATCTGCTCAATATTCTTGGGATATTTCATGCCGCAAATTTTGAGTTTCATAGTACGGCAGCATTAAAATCGTTTGCAACATTGGCGAGTTCAGATAACAGTGTTGGCTGTTTTAAAACTGCTTCACCAATCAGACAACCATCATAACCTAGAGAATAAAGTCGTTTTAAATCGTCCGGCGTTGAAATTCCACTTTCCGTAATCTTGACTTTGTTATAGGGTAAATACTTTAGCAATTGTTCAGATGTAGTCAAATCTATCTGAAGCGTTTTTAAATTTCGATTGTTGATCCCAATGATATCCACCGCATCATTGAGCTTATCTACCTGTTCTTCTGAATGCAGTTCCATCAATACTTCTAACCCCAGGGATTGGGCTATAGTCGTTAGGTAGGTAGCATGATATTCATCCAGAGCCTCCGCTATTAAAAGCACAGCATCTGCACCATAGGCCTTTGCTTCAAAAAGTTGATATTCATCCACGATAAAATCTTTTCTCAAAACAGGTTTTTTAATAGCCGTTTTAGCTGCTGAGAGATCACTCAGCTCTCCACCGAAAAAAGACTGGTCTGTCAATATGGAAACAGCAGAAACACCTTCTCGCGAATACTTTGATACCACTTCTTCTACTGATTGTTTTTGTATTTCACCAGCTGAAGGTGATCTTCGTTTGAATTCGGCTACAATTCCTGTCCCATTCCTTATCTCAGTTTTAAAGGATCTGCATGGTGTATCGAAAAAAGGCATTTGTGTAAGCGTTCCGAGCGGAATATTGCTCCGGTTATAAGCCACTTCTTCTTTCTTTTTTTGAATTATTTTATCTAAAAGGTTCATATCACGATTGGATTTTTACATGTTTACTGATCTCTACAGCTTTATCTAATTTATGCTTTGCTTGTCCTGATTGTAGTGCATACCTGGCTTCTTCGTAAGCTTCCCGGAAATTTTTATTCGAATCAAAACACTGAATTCCTAAAGCCGCATTGACAAGAACCGCACTGTTTTGTTCATCTGTTCCTTTGCCGGTTAGAATTTGTGTGAATATGTGGAGTGATTCCTCAACGGTGGTTCCTCCGTGCAGATCGGTAAGTTGAATTGTCTTAAGATCAAGATCTTCCGGGTATAGAATTAATTCTTCAGAAGATGCGGCAACTTTAAAAGGACCTGTCAGACTAACTTCGTCAAATCCGTCCAGGCTGTGTACTACCTTAAACCCAGATCTTTCTTCAGCTAATATTTGTTTATACATCCGCATCAACTGCAAGTTGTACACTCCGGTTAACTGATAAGCAGGTTGAACGGGATTTACCAATGGTCCCAGAAAATTGAAAAAAGTGCGTACTCCGAGGTTTTTTCTAATCGGCCCAACTTGCTTTAAAGCAGGATGAAATAAAGGGGCATGCAAAAAACAGAGGTTGCTTTCGCTCAGCTGATTGGCAAGATTTTCTTCGTCGGTGGTAAATTGATAACCGTAATTTTCAAGAATTGTGGATGAACCAACCAGGCTGGAAACACCGTAGTTCCCGTGTTTGATTACGTCATATCCCGCACCTGCAATGACAATAGCTGCCAGCGTTGAAATATTAAAGGTGTTCTTGCCGTCTCCGCCGGTACCACAAACGTCTATTGCGTTATCTGCGTTTAAGTTCACGGGGACAACTTTATCGAGCAATACCTGCCGAAACCCGTTTAACTCGTCCACGGTTATGGTTCTCATTTTTAGCGCAGAGATAGCAGCAACAATTTGAGCTTCATTTGCTGTACCTTCAGTGATGGAAGTAAAAAGTAATTGTGCTTCCACCCTGTTTAACGACTTATGTTCAAATAATTTTTCCAATAACTTCTTCATCTCGTTTAATTTTCACAGTTTGAATAAAATTTTTAATGAGAGTATCTCCTACTTCTGTCAGGATAGATTCCGGATGAAATTGAAAGCCGAAAATTGGATAATACGCGTGCTTCACAGCCATTACATCCTTATTCTCTGATTCAGCTATCACTCGTAAATCACTTGAGATTTGATTTGAATCAATGGCCCATGAATGATAACGCGCTGCTTCAAATGGTGATGCTATTCCCTCAAATATCAAGTCTCCAAAATGCCTAACCGGTCTTGAAACTCCATGCAATGGTTTTTCTATCAACTTTAAAGCAGATCCAAATACTTCACCAATTGCCTGCATCCCTAAACAAATACCCAGCATTGGCTTAGTATCCTTGAATTGATCAATAATTCTTAGTAAATCACCCGCCTCATTCGGAATCCCGGGACCTGGCGAAAAGAAGAACAGGTCATACTGCTCAAGTTGTTTTAACTGCACTTTATCATTTCTGTACACATCTACCTGCAATCCCATTTCAACAAGTTGTGCGTACAGGTTGTAGGTGAATGAATCGTAATTATCAATTAATACTGCTTTCATTGTTGATTGGCATTTTGAATGGCCTGTTGAACAGAACCCACTTTGTTATACACTTCCTGACACTCCCCTTCTTCAGTTGAATCCAGAACTATTCCTGCTCCAGCCTGGTAAATAAGTTCATTTTTATAACTCAATGCAGAACGGATGACAATGGCCATATTGATGTCACCATTTGTTGAGATCATCCCGATAGCTCCACCATAATACCTCCGGTTTGTCGCTTCATATTTATCGATCAATTCCATAGCCCGGTACTTCGGCGCTCCCGATAAGGTTCCGGCAGGAAAACTCGTTCCGAATGTTTGCAATGTACTGTCCGAAGTGACTTTGCCGGTGACTTTGGATACCAGGTGAATGACATGCGAAAAAGTCTGAACCTCTTTAAGCCGTTCAACCTGAACATGGGAACAACTTCTGTTCAGATCATTTCTGGCCAGATCCACCAGCATCATGTGTTCTGCATTTTCTTTTTCGTCTGTTCGGAGTTGCTCTATTTTTTGAAGATTAAACTGCTCATCTGCGGTTCGCTTCACAGTTCCGGCTATCGGATGAATCTCGGCCCGATTTCCCGATACTCTTAGTTGTGCCTCAGGAGATGCCCCAATAAGTCGTGCCCTATTCATGTCAAAATAGAACATATAAGGTGATGGATTCACAGTTCTCAGCTGCCGATAAACCTCAAAATCATCTCCTTTGAACTTTTGTTTAAACTGTCTGGATAATACCAACTGAAAAACATCTCCCCTTGCCACATGTTCCTTTGCCAGCGTAACTTTCTCTTTAAAAGATTCATCTGTTTCAGACGATTGGAAGCACCCTACATTTTCGAAAAAACCGGTGGGTTTAATGGTTTGGTTCAGAGCATTCATGATTACAAAAAGTTCGTTTTCCTCTTCACTGAATGAATTGAACCTCATCTTCAACCGATTGTGAAAATGATCAAACTCCAAAACAAATTGGTAGGCTGCCAGAAACACTTCCGGTAAGTCATCTTTTTGTCTTTTGAATTCGATATCTTCAAACAAGGGCACGGCATCATAACCGATTACACCAAAAAAACAATTGCATGGGGCCTGTTCAAGATTAACAAAATGAAACTGACCCAATGAATGTTCAACATCTTCAGCCACAACATCAAATTTCTCCAGGGTTGAATGTCCATTGATCTTAACATCAAGGATTTTGTTTTGTACCTGTACCGTAACGATCGGTTTTACACAGATATAGGACCTGGAATTTTCTCTGGAGTTATAATCTGAGCTTTCAAAGAGAGAGACATTGGCAAAGACATCTCTCAAACTCAAAAAAGCGGAAATGGGTGTTAAGGTATCACTTAAAATTTCCTGTGTCTTGGTATAAATCTTCATTTTTTAATGATTTGACCGCAGTACAAACGGCAGACACGGAAAAGAAAACGGCCTACCGTGAGTACGATAGGCCGTTAATATTTTGGTTATACAAATTAGCTATCCACTCACATTCGTTGAGTAGACCACCACCAATTTGTATTTGTACATTTAAAATTCATTTTGTCGTATTGGACGCTACAAATCTTCAAAATTAATTTCCAATTCTCCAACAAAAAAGTCAAACTTTTTTTCTATACCTACGGTATAGGGTTTTGTGTTTCAGAAGTTGGACCATTTTTTTACTTAGAAAAGTAAGAGAATAAATTATTTTGTTTTTAGATTTGCCCAAGTAATGAAGATGACAACTTTAAATAACAACTTTTACTTCTTTTGGTATGTTCCTATTACCAGATGAGGGAGAGTTATTGTATACATACAACTTTGAAAAGTCTCCTGTAGGGAGGCTTTTTTTTTGGGTTAAAAACCATAAAACAAGTGGAGATAAACGAAATAATAAAACAATGAAAAGAGTAGCAATAAAAGGGATTGGAGGTAGTTTTCACGATCAGGTAGCACGTAGTATTTTTGGTGAAAAATACCAGGCCATTTATTGCACTAATTTTTCAGAGATGGTGGATAAGCTAGTGAGTAATGAAGTGGAGTTAGGAGTAATGGCCATTGAGAATTCATTGGTGGGAACTTTGTTAGAGAACTACACATTGATTCGTCACCAGCCCATAGAAATTATTGGTGAAAAATACCTGAAGGTTGATCATAATTTATTGGCACTTCCCGGTCAAAAAGTGGAAAATATATCGATCGTGATTTCACATGAAATGGCGTTAAAACAATGCAAAAACTTCCTTGATTCGGCTGGAATTAAAAGTCGTCAGAGTTTTTCTGACACGGCATCAGCATCTGCACATATCGGTCAAAACATGGTCAAAGGGGTTGCGTCTATAGCATCTACCCTTGCCGCAAAAAATTACGGATTAGAAGTACTGGCATCAAATGTTCAGGACAATCCAAAAAATTACACGCGATTTTTGGTAATCCGTAAAACCAATACCACAGGTATGAAACTTCACGAAGACAAAGCAACCATTATTTTCAGTGTGGAAAATGCTCCCGGCAGGTTAGCTCTGGTGTTAAATTACCTGGAAAACAAAGGAATAAATTTAACTAAGATTGAATCCGTACCGAAGTTAAATAATCCGGGTAAATTTGACATGATTACTGATCTGGAACTTCCAATGGGAGAAAATTTCCAGCAGATACTTCCAGAGTTGTATCAGTTGGTGGACGAGATTAAATTACTAGGCGTGTATGAAAAATCTGCAGAGCCATGGGAGTAACGACAACAGCTAATAAGATGAAGCGAACAGGAATAAAAGATTTGCAAAGGCCAATTATCATATCAGGTCCGTGCAGTGCTGAAACAGAAGAGCAGGTAATGCAAACTGCCAAGGATTTGCATGCAACCGGAAAAGTTGATATGCTGAGGGCCGGTATTTGGAAGCCGAGAACCCGCCCAAATTCGTTTGAAGGTATTGGTGAAAAAGGCCTTGATTGGTTGGTAGCTGCAGGTGAAGAAACCGGACTTCCTGTAATTACGGAAGTGGCCAATACAAAACACGTTGAACGCTGCTTAAAAAAAGGATTTGACAGATTATGGATAGGAGCGCGAACCACGGTAAACCCGTTCGCCGTTCAGGAAATTGCTGATGCACTAAAAGGCACAAGAGTGGAAGTGCTTGTGAAGAACCCCATCAACCCGGATCTCAACTTGTGGATTGGCGCCATTGAGCGTTTTCAAAATGTTGGTTTAGATGATGTGCACGCTATTCACAGGGGATTTTCATCCGTAATGAGCAGGAAATACAGAAATGATCCCATGTGGGAAATTCCAATAGCACTTAAACGGACTTTTCCGGAAATTAAAATGATATGCGATCCCAGTCACATTACAGGAAAGAGAGATCTTATTTTTGACGTATCACAAAAAGCAATGGACCTGATTTATGATGGATTAATGATCGAATCGCATCCGGATCCTGACAATGCCTGGAGTGATGCAGCACAACAAGTAACTCCACTTAAACTCAAGGAAATTCTCGACCGTTTGATCATACGGAAAGAGTTTCCGGAGGGAGTAAAAGTTGCAGAAGACCTAAGTGATTTGCGTTTGAAAATCAACGATATTGATTACGAATTGATTAGATTAATCGCCCAGAGAATGGTAGTTGCAGAGGAAATAGGGCAATATAAAAAAGAACACAATATCACGATATTACAACCGAACAGGTGGGCCGAGATCAAACGGTTACAGCTAGAAAACGCAGAAAGACAGGGGTTGTCCTCCAAATTTGTAAGTAAATTTCTGGAAGCCATTCATCAGGAATCTATTCGACATCAAACGGCCATAATGAACAAAGGATGAACGTAGAAGTGGATCATAACTTTAATCTCAGGGAAGTAACAGCCCCTGCTTCCAAGAGTTATGCTCAACGCGCAATAATGGCCGCCTCTTTAGGTTCCGGAACCAGTACCATCAGAAACATTGGCAGCAGTGATGATGTACAAAACATTTTGAATGTTGCTAAACAGCTCGGTGCCGAAATTAAGAAGACAACAGACGGAGTAACAATTGCCGCCCGAATGAATCCTGTTAACACTGAATTGAATTGCGGGGAATCAGGGCTTGGTGTGCGACTGACAACGCCTATTGCCGGCACATTTGGTGAACATTTCAAAATTTCGGGAACCGGATCATTGTTGAAGCGTCCCATGGAGCAATTCGAAACATTTTTACCTCAATTGGGAGTTGAAGTTCACACCATCCATGGCAAGTTACCGTTGACCATTGACGGTCGGCTTCAAGGAGGTGAGATTCATCTGGATGGAAGTTTGTCTTCACAATTTCTTTCAGGTTTGATGATGGCTCTTCCGCTAGCAGAAAAGGACAGTGTTATTCACATCCAAAACCTGGTAAGTAAACCTTATGTAAAAATGACCCTTGAAATAATGAGGTTATTTGGAATTGATGTGACAAACAACTACGATCTCAGTAAAATTGAGGTTCCGGGACGACAAAGCTATCAACCATGTGACTATAGTGTAGAGGGAGACTGGAGCGGGGCTTCATTCTGGGCCGTTTATGGCGCAATTAAAGGAAATTTTCAACTTAAGGGCCTGAATCCGAGATCCAACCAGGCTGATATTGCCATTTTAAAAGCAATTGTTGCTGCCGGAGGATCTTTTGAATGGATCAATGAAACGGTAATTATTCACAAAACACCTCTTCAATCCTTTAATTTTGATGCCACGAATTGTCCGGATTTATTCCCACCGCTCGTAGTACTCGCAGCAGCCACAAATGGAACATCATTAATAGGGGGAGTATCCAGATTAAAACACAAAGAAAGTGACCGCGCTGCTGTTCTAAAGAAAGAATTTAATAAATTAGGCTTATCAGTTGAAATTGAAGGAGATATAATGAGAATTGAATCTACTGGTGAATTATCATCCGGTACAATAGAATCTCATAATGATCACCGCATTGCAATGGCTGGTGCCATAGCGGCTGTCTTAACCCCGGGAATAAATAAAATAGCACAGGCAGAAGCTGTAAACAAAAGTTATCCAGAATTTTGGGATACCTTGAAAGGATCGAATAGTTGAAACAAAAGATTGGAGAACATATTGAGAACCCGGATTATATCGACAAAGCACGGTATGATGTTAGTAGAAACCTGTTTATCCTGCTCGCTGTAATACTTGGTTTAGTAGGCATCCTGAATTTAGCACAAAGGGATATCAATTACATCCCACTTTTATTTGGAACAGGAATCAGTTTAATGTGCCTGGGTATATTATTGCGTTGGAGAAACTACAAATTGGCGGCCTACATGGGAATGATTATGGCCTTTGGGCTGACCATCTACAATATGTGTATTACATCCAATTATGGGCATTTTGTAGATTTTTTATGGATCATGGTAATCGCCATTTATATCTTCTTTGTATTGGGAAATACCTGGGGCGTAATCAACCTTTTTTTGAATATCGGAGCTGTAATGGTTGTACTTTATCTGGTGCGGGTTGGTATTGTTGAACAGGTGGAAAAACCCTTTACCAATTTTTCTCAGTTTAATTTTATCCTGAATTGTATTATATCCGGAAGCGTATTTACTTACATTACAATCAAGGTTCTGAACGCACTCCGCAAGACCGAAAAAGCCATCAAAGAAGCCAACACGGAATTAGTTCGATCAAACCACGAAAAAACGATCATGTTGAAAGAAATTCACCACCGTGTAAAAAATAATCTTCAGGTAATCACAAGCCTTCTTAGATTGCAATTACACGAAGTTGAAGATGAAGAATCGCGTCATCATTTCAATAATTCAATCAACCGGGTTTCTGCTATGGCTATTATTCATGAAAAAATGTACCAGTCGGAGGCCTTGTCGAGAATAGACCTGGAATCCTACCTCAATACGTTGATTGATGACCTCATTTCTTCCTATGCTGTAAATACAGATATCAAAACCAGTATCACATCTAATGTTCAACACATTTCACCGGAATCCATAGTTCCCCTGGCATTAATATTTAATGAATTGATCTCTAACTCGCTAGAACATGCCTTTAAACAAATCCCAACAGGGATTATTAATGTGGATATTAAACGCAATGAGGACCGTTCAATAACCATGCATTACTCCGATAATGGCGTTTGGGTTAAACCGCAAAAGGACGCAAGTTTTGGTAATGAATTAATAGAGTCGTTTGTTGAACAGCTGGACGGAACCTGTAAGCGTGAGGTATTGGAAAGCGGTACCCACTATTATTTTGAATTTCCGAAGCAACTATAACTTCATGCGTTGAGCATGAGCAGATGTTTTTTCCGGATTCCACGGGTCCTTGTACGAACGCTTAAAAAAGAACTCCTGGAAATACGCAATGGTTCGTACTACCCTAAGATAATACCCGAAATAGAACACCATGCACGGAATATAAATGAGGAAATAGGTATAGGATGCATTTGCCCTTGCCCGATATAAACTGTAAATCACAAACTTTATGAAGTTTGTACCTGTGTAGAGCAAAATATTGGTAATAATTATATTGACTAATTGGGATGGATAGTTGGCCACCATATCCAGTAAATAGATGTACCATTTGAAATTCAGCACCAGATTATAGGTAATGTTCTCCATGAACGCAAAAAAGTTCAGAAAATTAAACGCCTGATTTGGTACCAGTACATCTTTATGTTTTCTTACCCGGAAACGGATTAAGGATTTATCCCATCTCAAGCGTTGGTGGGTTAATTTTTTGAAGGTATTTGGAACCGAAGTTAAGCACACCGCTTCCTGCTCGAACTTAATCTTGTACCCCAGTTTTCTAAGTTTAACCGTGATATCACCATCCAGTCCCGGGCCTATATCCCAGCCTTTTACCTGTTCAAGGGCATCTGCTCTAAAGGCACCAAAAGCACCGGAAATAATCCTGTAAATACCCAAATGAGATGTCACGACTCTACCAATACTTATTGTATCGTAATACTCAATAGCTTGCAGTGAAGTTACCAGCGAATCGTCATAGTTTCGAACCATTACGTTACCTCCAACACCCGCTACATCTTTATCCATATAAAATGGGATGATAATCTTTTCAATGGCATCACGGTCATAAGAGCAATCCGCATCCAGGTGAACTATGTATTTTCCCTTTGTAAAACGCAGGGCCGTATTTGCCCCGGAAGCCTTCCCTCCCCTTACTTCATTTCGAATAAACTTATCGATCATTCCGGCCTTCTCCAGGTCACGGCCAATAACAGGAGTGTCATCATCAGAGCCATCATCCACCACAATAACTTCTGTATTCTTATACGTTTGTTCATTGAGCGAGGTAATGAGTTTATACAGGTGTTTTCCTTCATTTTTTCCAGGAATAATTATAGAAACAAGTGGATATTCAAACATGAAATCCTTTTTTGCCCGTGCATATTTTTTTCGATTGAAAAATTTACTGAGCTTCCATAAGTTGAGTACCAGAAACTCGAGAACAAAATAACGCAAGAATTCAAAGAAGATATAAAACCAGAAAAGGCGGATAAAATGTTCCACCGTAAGGCTTTGTAAAAAGCGTATATAATTATCTATTAATTCTTCAAACATTATGAAAATGCCTTCGTCAACTTCTGTATGTGCAACTGTGGCGACAGCTTATGATCCAATTTGATTACTTCGTACTCAAATTCTACTTCAATATCTTTAAATGTCGTAGCAATCAGGCGTTTTAACATCTCGATTATTTCAGAAAGGATACGTTTGGCAATTCGCGTTGGTATCTCGTTCATGGATAAAATAATGGTAGATGAACTCTGGAACGAGATGATATCTGATGTACGAATATTAGATCGAATCACTTTAACCAGGTCCTTGAGTAATACTTTTTGAACCTCAGATCCCATTTTGGAATATATCTGAGATGGGTTAGAAAGATGAATGGCACATATATTCGAGACACCATCCGTCTGTTTCAAACGCTCAATCTCATATTTAAGCATGGTTACGAATGTGTCAAACTTCACCGTTCCAATAATCTCTTCAATGTCTTTTGACGTTGAAACAAACCCGTTAATGGCCGCCAGTTCGCCTTTCTTTGTCAGGCTGTATTTTCTTATCTCCCTGCTCTTGAGTTGCTCTACCAGGTTATCCTGTGAACAATTCAAACACTTTGCCTTCACATTAAAATCCTGGAATTTATGATCGCAGGCTTTACATTCATGGAGAACAGAGGGTTTATCGTAATCTACACCAATATGCCTCAATCGTTTATTACATTTTGGGCAATCCAACTGGTCATCAATCTCATTGGTAAAATCACTCAACGGACCTACATAAGCGCAAGGAAAGTGATGTATAATATCTTCAGTTGTTGAATTGGAGCTACCACATTTCGGGCATACTTCCCGGTAGCTCATGTGTCCACTCTGGCAACCCGGACACAGATAAATGCGGTCTACGTAAGTAGAATTAAAAAGTCCTTCTTGCTCTGCAATTTCAAGTATATCAAGGGTGAGGTGCTCATCTTTCTGCCGGAAATTTACAGACAGTATTGGGTATGCAAAGTTCACAGCCGAATAGATATAGGGAATAGGATCCAGATCGCGAATTTCACAGGTGTACATAAAACAGATGACCTTTTCGATCATTTGCGCTTCAAAAGAAATAGAATTAGTGAAATGCAGGTCCTGCGTCTTGGTAAGAATTCGCTCAACTTCCGGAACAATAAGTTCAATTTGATCCAGGCTGAAGAGTGTTCCGTCAATCAGTTTATTGACCATTGGATCCACCAGATTGGTTCCCTTCAATAAGAAAACCGGTTTAAGGTAGATATCCGGACTGTTGTGTCCCCTGATTCTCCGCACAATCTGCCGGATAAAATCCGTGTCGTTTCCTTCAATGATAACAGCAGAGTGGTACTGCACATTTTCTACGTCCAGGCTGTCCAAGGCATCTATCAGCAGAAATGAAAATCCTGCAAACTCAATGACCGATCGCTCCTTATCTAATTTAATATCTGCCGCCATTAGAACGTCCTTTTCGTAATTTTAACACTCAATTTATAGTATTTCTTCCAGACATTCAGATCATTTTCGCCGATTGGAAGAATATCAGCGGCTAATGTTCGGGTTGTTGGCTCGAATTTCTTCTGGAATTCCTGTGGGAGAATATACGTAGCAGAATAGAAACGATCAACAACCCCTTTACTCTTTGTACCATCAGCAAACTCAATATTAACAATATCACCTTCATTCAGGTATCTGAGATCTTCCTGATCAAAAAATCCTTTGATGTGGACATTGTTTGGTTGATGTATGGATAAAATATTTTCTGTTTTTAAAGCCACCTCGTAAGGCTCTTTATGGATACGGGTCACGTTACCTTTAATTGGGGAAGTAAATACTTTGAATCCCTGTATATTTTCAATTCCGGCCAACATTACATATCCCTGATCACTCATGGATTGCTCAATAGAAATATCCATAACTTCCGGATCTACAATGAAATCCTTCAAATAACCTATTTGCTTGCGATAAATCCGATTTTCCTCTGTCATGAGATTTATTTCAGCTTCCAGTTTATTAATTTGATATTCCAGATTTTCCAGGTTGGTGTGAGAAACTGCATCTAAAATCACCTCATTTCTGACCCGTTCCAGGTCTTTTTCGTAAATCGCTAATAACTTCTCCTTATCCAAAATATTGACCTTGTTGAGATCAATGCGCTTTCTCAGATTGTAAATTTCCCGCTCGACCCAGGAGTCCGGCTGTCCTCCTCCGGCTATGTTTACCGAATTGCCTGCTTCTCCAAATACATCTTCATCCAGAAAATAGGTGAACAAAGTATCTCCGATTTCTACGTCCTGACCTTCTTTAACACCAAACTTCAAAATTCGAATATCATCCGTATGACGAATGTCGACACTTTCAAATAAGACCTGACCATTTCCTTCAATATAGAAGTACGAATTAATGACAAACCGCCCGGTGAAAAACAGGAAAAGTGCAAGCAATATGAGGTATACAAACCGGTCCCAGTTAAACGGACGGTTTTTACCGCGGTTCTGTTGTTCTTCAAAATACCGCAGGTAACTTTCCTCTTTTCTTTTAAAGTTTACACTTTTCATCTACTTCTCAATATTCACACGGTCAAACGAAATAATTCGCCTTAAGTCGTGATACGCAAATTTTCGAATATTAGTTAGTGTTCTTATTTCATTAATTTTTTCCTCCATCTCTACCCTATGGGCAAAATCCTCTGTCCTAAAAGCTAAAACGATTTTGTCCTGTGCAAAATCCTGATACGGCAATATCTTTTTTTCCAGGTACGAAGTCTTGACATTTTCGTAACACATAAAATAGACGTAATCAGCCTGGGCAAGTATGGCATCCACTGTCTTTTCACCGTAGTGTAAAGGAATGGAAACGGACAGTTCATAACCGTAATCATTACAATAGGTTTTTACTTTTCCGAGCATCTCCAGGTACATATTCGTCAGCTTCTGTTTTTCCGTATCCCAATTATCAAATGTGTGTGGCTCTACATCCAAATGAATGCCAACGGGTTTATTTGTTTGCATCTTAGAAACAATTTGATGGATGTAATGCCCGGGATCGTCCTCATAAATAAGGTTGTTATTACCAATCATCACATGTACCTCAGCATTTTCCGCAGCATAAGCCATAAATACGTCCTTATCCGTAATACTATCATTCGGACCCACTGAAACGATCACTTTTTCAAATTCATTATATATCGCGTATTCGGCCAAAAACTCCGGTGAATACTCCTCAAATGTCTTGGACCAGACGTAAACCGCTCGTTCCTTATCATCCAGGTATTCATTCACCTCTTCAGTGGTTTTAAACTTTATAATATCACGTATGTCCGTGTTTGGTATTTTCGAATGAATTTTAAGGGCTTTGAGGTACATGTTTTGCAACAAATCCACCAATTCTATGTCAATTTGCAACAGATCATCCTGAAGATCCAGGCCTTGCAACGGATCTATATTGGCATCATTCAACCTCACCTTTACTTTCTCCACCCGCAATTTTTCCATAAAGAGTTTTCTCTTTTGAATAAATGCAATGAACTGCTTCATTTTGTACCTGAACTCATAACCAATGCTCAATACCTCTTCATGAAGGTTCACCCGGTTTTGAACTATTTGCTGGTTGTCGTACTTATACTTTTCGTTAGCAATTTCATTTTCCAATTTTGTGTTAAAAGGAATTGGGATGGTAAAGTTTATACCTGTAGAGAAGAACGATCGCGTATTGGTTCCCAGAAGATCATAAAAATTATAGCGGGCCCAGGCGCGTAATGAAATTTGGTGATACCAGTGATAGTAATCTTCAAAAACGTGTTCTGACAATAAACTATCCGTTTGTTGCCCCATCATTTTAAATATTTTGGGATAATCCAGGTCAATCAGGGGTAGGTTATTCTGATTAAATGTCAGCGCATTGGATTCAGGATTTAAGTAAAGATTATAGCTCTGATATACATTAATCAAACTCTCTACCTCTGATAGTCTTGTTTCCATTTGAATGAGGTCTTCTTTTCTGAGACGCTTCATGTACACTAACTGCTTGATAATGTCGTACTGTTTTTCCAGTTGAAATCGTCTCTCGTAGAGCAACTTGATTTTTACAATATTGAAGGTATAGATGGTGTGATCGAAACGCTTGAGGTAATTATAACTCTCAGTCGCAGCATCCTGGTTGAGTTCCTCCCGAACTATTCTATCCTCCATAATACGGGCTTTGGCCTTGTTCTCCAGATAACCATTCTTTAATATGCGCCACTCAGCACCCAAATTAAACTTTCGATTATAGACCAGATTGTCTTCCAGATCACCTACTGTTGGGTTGATATTTTCCGTGTACCCGCCCGTAATGCCTATGCCGTAATCTTTTTCATAGAGTTGAAGCTGTTTTTCGAGATACAATGACCGGGACAGTTCATTTCCTGATCGTTGCATCAGTGAAATTTCATCTATGACTTTTAGTGAGGTGTCCTCAAAACCTATTGGTTTATAAGATGATTCATCAAATAACTGCTGGAGGAGTTTTACTTTTTCGAAAAACAAAGAATCTCCCTGGGCATGTATAGAACATCCCCATAGAAGCATGCATATTATCCACAGCTTTTTTCCCACAGTTTTCCGAAAGCCCGACAAAGTTACGTCGGAAGCTCATCAATTTGATTATAAGTTCGTTTAACGGAATATTCAGGAATTAGTTACCTGTATTGACTTTGCACACTTAAAGTGCCCTTCCGGGCATGCTCTTTTTCCGTGCAAACCACAGGGCCTGCATTTGAGGTCCAATGTGGTTTCAACAATCTTGCTATTATCGCTCAGGGGACCAAATCCAAAACCGGGAATGGTAGAGCAAAAGTACGCGGTAACAGGCGCGTTCATTGCAGTTGCGAGATGCAGTGGTGCCGAATCGTTTACGTGGGTCATGTCCGCTACTCCAATTAAAGCCGCAGATTCAAGCAAGTTTAATTCACCTGCCATATTAACCAGATTTTTATGAGTAGATTCTGATTTAATTTCTTCCAAATAATTGCGATCAGAAGGACCGCCTATCAGAATTATTTTTACTGATTCATCATATAACTGGATAATATCCAGCCATTTATTCTTTGGCAATTGCTTGGTAAACCACACAGAAGCCGGAGCCAGCACTACAAAAGAGTTTTCGCCTTTTATACTGCGTACTTTTTCAAACGCAGCTTCACTCGGATAAAGTTTGGGTAATTTCTTTTCAAAGTCGCCAAATACCTCTAATAACTTGAAATTTCGATCAATTTCATGAATTTCAGGATCAATTACATGATCAACTTTGTGTTCATAGCTAAATGAAAAGGGATTTTTTCTAAATCCCACCCTTTTTGCGGCACCACTCCTCCAGGAAAGAAATCCAGAAGAACCGAATCTCTGCAGGTTCAACAACAGGTCGTATTTATTTTTTCGAACTTGCTTAACGAGTTTTTTAAGGTTGGTAAACTTATTGTTCTTTTTATCCCAAATCAGGATATGATTTAGCTTCGGGTGATCATGAAGTAATGATTCATTGCCCTTTCGCAGAAGAAAATCAATCTTCGCATCCGGGTACTTAGCCGACAGAGATTCTATCAACCCCGTTGCAAGGATGACATCACCAATAAAGGCCGTTTGTATGATCAGGATATTCTTCAACTTTTCGGTAAATGAGCAAATTTATTTCGAACGGATTCATCAATTGGAATAGAGTTCCCCTGCTCATCTATTCGTACAAAAATAAAGTACGTTGAACACACCAACTGCTCTTCACCGGTATAAAAGTTCGAACTTCTTGCTTCCACATATACGGTTAAAGACGATCTTCCAACCTTCTTAACCTCCCCGTAGATGTTTACCTGATTCCCCACTTTCACCGGACGCTCAAATATGGTTTCATCTATCTTAACCGTTACCATATTCGGGTTTTGACAAACACTACAGGCCCAGGTAGCCGCCGTTTCATCCAACCAGGACAACATGATGCCTCCAAATAAATTTCCGTGGACACCAATATCCCTGGCCATACATAATTTAATTCCTAATTTCTCCATCTATTTCAATATTGAAAGTAAATTTTCCACCCAATGCTCAGGTGTAAAAGACATTCCTATTTCATGACTTTTCTCCCCCATACGAACAAGCTCTTCATCTGTCATGCGCATAACCTCTTTCATTTTTTCCTTAATTGCCTTCACGGATCCTGCTTGAAACTCAAATCCATTAATTCCGTCCTTCAGGTATGTCCATTTTGCCCCAATTTTATTACTTAAGAGCAAAGGGAAACCACAAATGGCAAATTCCTGAACACTTACCCCCCAGGGTTCAAATTTACTGGGAAGGATATAAACACCCGTTTGGGCGACATATTGCTCGAGTTCTGTGGGTTGTACAAATCCAATATGTTTGATTTTGTCATGCTCCATTTTGTTGTCCCATTCATCACCGGTACCCAAGCACCACAGTTCCCAATCCGTTTCTTCTTCCTCTTGTAATTCAGAGAAAGCCTGCCACATTTCAAAAATCCCCTTGTGCTCAACGTATCGTGCCACGTACAGGAATCTCCTGGGAAAACGGTCTTTTTTAGTGGGAAAAGTACGCTTAAACTGCTCGTTAAATAAGTTGGCGTCTGCACAATAAAAATTTCTCAAAAGGTGTTCCCCGGTAAATCCCAAACGCTCAGCAAACATTGCCTGAGGTTTACCGGGTACCCAGGCATGCGTAAAAACCTTTTTGAGATGAAATGGAGCTGTCATGGTAGCCAAATGTTGCTTAATGGAACCCGTCCAATGATTATCCATTGTTACAACTACGGGAATTTTTTTATTGAATGTTTTCGCCGCTCGTGTGTACCCTTTGTCCATCCAACCACTACAAATAATAGCGGATGGGTCAAACTCATGTAGTTTCTCTTCCAGCTCCTGTTGAGAGTAGTCTGTACGATCAAGTAAAGTTAAGTTTGAATAAGAGGACAAATCAAATGGCGCTTCTTTATTCACGGGCCAACGGAAAATTAAAACTTCCGCGGATTTGGACAACTCCTGTGCACATGCCAGAAAATATCCTGCAACTTCCGTGTACAAAAATGCTACTTTTACAATCAACATTAATAGTTTTAAGCAAAAATACATTTTTGGAGCATGTCACAGGTGAAACATACTTTTTTTTGCGCAGATCTTAATTACGGCTTACTAAACGAAGACGAATCGATACATGCAAATCGTGTTTTACGATTAAAAATCGGAGATGAAATACGCGTGGTAAATGGAAGAGGGAGAGCGGTTATCGCCAGGATTACATCTACTGGGAAGAAAGAAGTTGGCTACGAAATTCAACATGAAATAGACAATGATGTTCATCCGCTTCACGTTCATATTGCGATTGCTCCAACAAAAAACATTGATCGATTTACGTTTTTTCTCGAGAAAGTGACGGAATTGGGATGTCATGAAGTGAGCCCGATTTACACAACCAACTCGGAACGTAAAATCCTAAAAACTGAAAAACTGAAAAAAGGGATGATCTCGGCTCTTAAGCAGTCAGGTAATTTATTTTTACCCCGGTTAAATGAACCGGTTGATTATAAAGATTTCCTTGCTAAAAATCACAGGGAAGAGGTTAAATTGATTGCGCACTGTGAAGAAGATGAGACCAAAGTAAGACTTCAGGATAAATTGCAAAAGGGCAAGGATGTTCTTATTTTAATCGGACCAGAAGGAGATTTTACCCCTGAAGAAGTTATCTTAGCTAAAGAAAATAGTTATTCAGGCGTTACCTTAGGTAATGGAAGATTTAGAACAGAAACTGCAGGAATTTTAGCATGTCACACCGCATATTTATTTTTATAATCGTTCTGCTGGCGCAATTGTCAGTTTCAGCACAGGCTTCTTATCAGGTTGCCGTGTTGAAATATAATGGTGGTGGAGACTGGTATGCGAACCCCACTTCTCTACCCAATTTGGTGAAATATTGTAATAAACATTTATCCACCAATATTTCGGAAAATGTTGAAACGGTAGCTGCTGGTGATCCTAATATTTTCAATTACCCATTCGTACATATGACGGGACATGGTAATGTTGTTTTTTCAAGTGAAGATGCTGAGAACTTAAGGAATTACATGCTGGGAGGAGGATTTCTCCACATAGATGACAACTATGGAATGGATAAATTTATTCGCACGGAAATTCAAAAAGTATTTCCAAACAATGAATTTGTTGAATTGCCCTATTCTCACCCAGTTTTTCACCAGAAATATGATTTTAACACCGGTCTTCCCAAAATTCACGAACATGACGATAAACGACCTCAGGCTTTTGGGATCATCCATGAAGGAAGATTAGTTTGTCTTTACACCTTTGAATGTGATTTAGGTGATGGTTGGGAAGATGCCGAAGTTCATGGAGATAGTCCTCAAAAAAGAGAAGAAGCGTTAAGAATGGGTGCAAATATTATTCAATATGCCTTTACAGCAGCTCATTAGGACCATATCCATAGCCAGCTGTTTAGTGATTACCCTGAATTCATTTGGTCAAAGGGACACGGTCAAATACATCAAATCCCCCTACAGAAAAGAATATACACCACACTTTGAATTATCAACCTTTAAACGTGGTTTTGCAAGTGATTCACTCAAAATAGTTCTGGATGACCTTGAGTCGAAGCCCCGAACCACATGGTCGAGAAATGATAGCCTTGAGTTTGCCCAGATTTCTTTGAAAACAGGAAACATTAAACTCTCTAAATATTATTTCGATCACCTGAAAATTGACTTAAAGCACGAAGAAGAGGCCTGGTTTGATCAATTAATGGTGTACTATGTGAATGAAGATTATGAAGCAGGTTTGCAGAAAATCATTAAGGATAGTCCAATGATCCTTGAGTATTCTAAGATGTACTTTTTCAAAAAAATATTTAGCGCACAGGTAGCTCAAAAAGAGGACCCTTCCTGGTTTGAGACCAATATCGTTTTTGATTGGACATTGGATACCAACCTCATGAAAATGGATCGGAAAAGTCCGCAGTTTCAACAAAAAGTTACCGAACCTTTAAGAAATCTAGAATATGACTTGAAGAAAATCATTTCTTATGTTCATGATGACGATCCCGTTTTATCCAGCGCTTTGCGAGAAATGGGACACATTATTGATGGGTACTTTAACCTGACCCATACCTATATTGCGTACAGTATTGCACGGCACTACAATAAAAAAGACAAGGCCCTGTTGGGAGACCTCGCTTATGTCAAAGCCCGGATCAACCAAAAAAAATACAAACTACCCAACTTTAGAAAGTACTTTCCAAGAATTGAAAAGTGGCGATTTGAATATAATGTGCTAAAAGAAAAAGTGATTTTAGAACAGGCGGATACCAACAAGTATGTTATTCCAAAAACTATGAAAAAAAAGGAAGAGCCTTTGATTACTTTTCCTCATCAGCTCATTGTACTTGGCGGTATTGCATTCCTGATTATATTGTTAGCATTAATACTTCGACCACGAAATAAGTAGATTGGAACGTATTTTGAAGTAATAACCTTAAAACCGTAAACAATGAAACCTATGCAACTATATCTCCTGGCATCATTGATCATCTTGTCCACAGCCTGTGGTAGTAGTAAACCCCTGGATCAAAACGTCGAGGAAATGGAAAAAGCCGAGTTAGTTGATAGTTTTGATGATTATCGAAACTCAGCTTATGTGGATTTTAAGGAGGTAGTGCTGGAAGGTAACATTGTAACGCTCAAGTTTACCTATAGCGGAGGTTGTGAAGAACATAATTTCAAAATGATTGGAATGCGTTCCATTGGTAAAACCCTTCCTCCTACCAGAAGTATTATGTTATATCACGATAGTAATGGAGATAGTTGCAGGGAACTTATAACAGAAACTTTAACCTACAATATTTCGGCATTCGGTTACAAGGTGGGAGAACCAATTACGTTAAATCTGGAAGGCTGGAATAAGCCTATCTCCTATACCTTAGAGTAATTTTTTGTAGAGTGCTGCAAAGTCTTTGGCAAAATAGGTCAGGATACTATCCGCACCTGCACGTTTCATACTCAGCAACATTTCGGGCATTGCCTTATCGTATTCTAACCATCCGTTAGCACAGGCTGCTTTTAACATGGCATATTCTCCACTGACGTTATAAGCCGCAATGGGTAGCATACTATTTTCTTTTAGCACATGAATAACATCCAGATATGCAAGGGCAGGTTTTACCATTAAAAAATCTGCTCCTTCCATTTCATCAAGTTCTGCTTCCCGCAATGCTTCTTTTTTGTTGGCCGGATTCATTTGATACGTCTTTTTATCACCTGATTTAGGCGCAGAATCCAGTGCATCCCTGAATGGACCATAAAAAGCACTGGCGTATTTTGCCGTATAAGACATGATCGAAACATGTTCCATCTGATGTTTGTCCAGTGCTTCCCGAATTTCTCTGACCCTTCCATCCATCATATCTGAAGGACCAATAATATCAATTCCAGCCTGAGCCTGTTCAACAGACATCTGTGCCAGTATCGGAAGCGTTTCATCATTGAGAATCTCACCGTCTTTCACAAGTCCGTCATGACCATCACTGCTGTAAGGGTCAAGTGCTACATCACTCATTAAAACTATTCCGGGAAACTGTGCTTTTATTTTGCGAATGGCTTCCAGGTAAAAGTTGTCTTTTTTCAGACCATAGGTGGCTTGCGAATCTTTAAGATTTTCAGGTACGACTGGAAAAAGAACAAAGGTCTTTAGTCCTAACTCAAGGCAGGCTTCTATTTCTCTAAAAACTCCTTCCAAATTAAGGCGAAATTGATCCGGTAAAGAAGATATGGCTTCACGTTCAACTGACGAATCCGATAAAAAGATAGGATAGATCAGGTTTGAAGGACGAAGAACTGTTTCTTCTATCATTTCTCTGATAACGGGATGCTTCCTATTTCTTCTCGGTCGATTTAACATGTGCCTTTAGTACAAAATTAATGATTAATACTCATTATTTACCCTATTGGTTTCACATTGGATTTTTGAATGGTTTACCTGCATTTGAAAATAGTAAGTGATTAGAGCATGAATTGAAGTCGAAAATTGAATAATTTTTATAGCTTTGACTTTAAAATTCGACGAATTATGAAATTAACACTTAGGGCATTTTATCTGTTCATGATGGGTGCTTTTGTTGTGTCATGTGGAGGCAATTCCATTGAAGTAGATAATGACGCTGACGAAAATGACGTGAATGTGGTAGATGAAGATTTGGCAGATGTGCCTGTTCATACACAAATTGGAGGGAAAATGTTCTCCATTCCTTCACCTATTCAAATGGTGAACATGATCAAGGATAATATCAGCACATTTAATGAGGAACTTATCACAAACCCTGAGAATGTTGCCAACTTTACTACTGAGTTTAAGCGTGCTATCAATATGGGCATTTACGGTGCTGACCTGGGTTATGCTACTATTTATGAAAACAACACCAAAGCGGTTTCATATCTTTCTTCGATTGAAAAGCTTTCTGACGAACTGGGAATTGCCGGTGCATTTGATCAGGAACTATTAGAGCGATTTATTGACAATGGTAACAACCAGGATTCTATGTTGGTGATCATGTCAGAAGGATATCGTGAAGGTGACCGATTTCTAAAAGATAACGAAGAGCATGATGTGGCTACTTTGATTCTGACAGGAGGATGGATTGAAGCTATGTATTTTGCGGCTGTTAGTTACGAGGACACAAAGGATCAGGATATTGCCAATCGTATCGGCGAACAAAAGACGGCGCTGGGCACAATTATCGAATTGCTGGAAGATTACAACACAGAGGAAATGTATACGGACCTCATAAATGATCTGAAAGAATTAGAAGCAGAATTTGAAAAAATTGAGTTTAACTACACCTATGTTGAACCTGTCCATAATGTAAAAGAACACGAAACGACGATCAAGAGTAAATCATCCGTTAAAATTGAAGGCGGTGTACTTGAAAGCATCATTGAAAAAGTTAAAAACATTAGAAACGGATTAATCGGATAAGAACATGAGAAAACTATTTTTATTACTAACCTTAGTATTGATCTCGTTTGGCGCACAAAGCCAGGAATGTGATTCGCTGGTGAACGTTTGTTACAAATACTTAGCTACAAAATCAAGCGACGGAAAAGCCTACATTTCTGATGGTCAGGTATACCAGGCATTTGTAGATGCAGAACAATCAGCAGAATTTAAAGTTACCTTGTACGGTGGGTCATGGTACAGAATTGCTACTACAGCTGGTATCAAAGATAATTATGTAATCTTCAATGTATACGACCAGGAAAGAAACCTGTTGTTTTCAAATGCAGATTACGAAAATGAACCTTATTGGGATTTCTATATAGACAACACCTTAGATTGCTATGTTGAAGCATATTTGGATATTGATAAAAAGGTATCCGGTTGCCTGGTAGTACTTATTGGATTTAACAAATAATTGAAGCGAAGCCACCTTTAAATGAGTGAACGAATATTAAAGGCCTTAATGCAGCTCTTTGCAATTATTGCAAGGGTTGATGAGAATATTGACAGTGAAGAGCCCGTTACTTCAGGTGAAGGCCGTAAAATAGTTGAATCGTTCCTCAGCCAGGAACTCAGCCAAACGGCCGTTGATGAATACCTGAAAATATTTGACGATTTCCTCATTTCATTTCAGGGTGGATCTAAAAAGAAAGACGGTAAACGCAAGAAAACTTCCGTTCACTCCGTAAAAGTTCTTCGTATTTGTACGCAAATCAATGAAGAACTTGCCCAGCGTCAAAAAATCATTGTACTCGTTCGAATCCTGGAATTTATCAACGCCAACGAAATTGTTGATGCACAGGAGATGGAATTTGCCCAAACGGTGGCAGACACATTTAATGTGTCCATGGACGAATACAATCGAATTAGAGAATTTGTAGAAGCAAAGTTAGATCACATTATTGATCACGAAGATATGCTTTACGTCACTCCTTATAAACAGGAAGACTTTAAGCACGCAAAGCATATTTATTCAGATGGAATTGAAGGGCAGATTCGTGTATTGAAGATACCGAGTGTAAACTTTCACTTCTTCAAATACATGGGAGATGCTGAACTCAACCTGAATGGGCAGCCGTTATTACAAGGCAGGCACGTAATATTGAATCAGGGAAGTTCAATTCGTTCTTCTAAAGTACAGCCGATTTATTATTCAGACATTATCGGCAAGTTTCTTTCTGATACTTCAGCCACAAAAATTGTCTTCAAGGCGGAGGATGTGGTATATAAGTTTAAAGGAGGAAAAATTGGCCTACAGACGTTCAACTTTGTTGAAGAATCTGGTTCTCTTTTGGGAATTATGGGAGGTTCAGGTGCAGGAAAATCTACCTTGCTAAATGTTCTTAACGGAAACTATACACCGGCAGAAGGTCATGTAACCATCAATGGAGTTGATATACATACCGAAAAAGATGAGATTGAGGGAGTTATAGGATATGTATCCCAGGATGACCTATTGATTGAGGAACTCACCGTTTTTCAAAACCTCTTCTATAATGCCAAACTGTGCTTTGGCGGTATGGATGATAAACTGATTGCCAAACGTGTGCTAAAAACCCTTTCTTCTTTGGGCCTTTATGAAACTAAAGACCTGAAAGTGGGTAGCCCGCTGGAAAAAACAATTTCCGGTGGACAGAGAAAACGTTTGAATATTGCTTTGGAGTTAATCCGTGAGCCTTCTGTACTGTTTGTTGATGAGCCTACTTCAGGTTTATCTTCAAGAGATTCTGAAAATATCATGGACCTCTTGAAGGAGTTGGCACTTAAAGGTAAGTTGATCTTTGTAGTGATCCACCAGCCATCTTCTGACATCTTCAAGATGTTTGATAAATTATTGATCCTGGATGTTGGTGGATATCCGATATACAACGGTAATCCAGTAGATGGTGTGATGTACTTTAAGAAGTGTATCAACCATGTTAAAAGTGATGAAAGTGAATGTCCGGTTTGTGGTAATGTGAATCCGGAACAGATCTTTAATATTATTGAGTCCAAGGTAGTTGACGAATACGGTAACCAAACACAGCACCGTAAAATCAGCCCTAAAGAATGGAATGAAAGTTATTTAGACAATCTGGAGCCCGATCCTAATAAGGTTAAAAACGCACACGAAATTCCGGAAAGCACGTTTAAAAAACCTGGCTTTTTAAAGCAATTGAGAGTTTACTTTGTGCGTGATGTACTGTCCAAATTAACGAACAGACAGTATATGTTGATTAACATGTTGGAAGCTCCGGCACTGGCATTTATTCTGGCATTTTTCGTTAAGTTTTACAATATTTCTGAAGGATCAGAATACACGTTCAGAACCAATCAAAATATTCCACAATTTTTGTTTATTTCCGTAATTGTAGCCCTGTTTATAGGTCTTACCGTTGCGGCAGAGGAAATTATTAAAGATCAAAAGATTCTGAAACGTGAGTCATTCCTTAATTTGAGCAAAGGCTCTTATCTCACTTCTAAAATATCCATCATGTTTATCATATCTGCAATTCAGATGTGGTTTTTTGTACTGATCGGAAATTATATTCTTGAGATTCAGGGAATGTGGTGGCAATACTGGATCATCCTGTTTAGCCTTTCTTGCTTTGCGAACCTGCTGGGATTAAATATCTCTGCAAGCTTCAACTCGGTAAAGGTAATTTACATTCTCATTCCAATTTTAATTATTCCGCAACTACTGTTCAGCGGTGTAATTGTGAAATTTGATAAACTGAATCCGCTATTTGGAGATGAAAGTGCCGTACCATGGATTGGTAACGTTATGGCTTCAAGATGGGCGTATGAAGCGCTTGCAGTAACTCAGTTCAAGGATAACGAATACAATCAGATTTATTTCCAGTATGAAAAGAAAAAGAGTTTTGCTTCCTGGAAAAAAGACAATTGGCTGCAGGAACTGAATTCTTACCTTGATTATGTAAAAATTAATGCTGGTAAAATTACGGAAGTTGAAGCTACTCAAAATGCTGCCCTCATCATTGGTAATGAGATTGAACGGGAAGAAAATTTTGTTGAAGTTCAACGAAACGGTAAAATAGAAAATCTACTTTGCGGCGAATGTATGGAACTGGACCTCCTGGAAAAGGTTTACCCAGAAATGTATGGTGAAAATAGCAAAGTAAAAGTTCAGGAGGTTGCTGAAGATTACGAGATTGAAGAAAAACCTAATGTTTTAGCAGGACTGGACAGAGATGGTGGTACGAGCTATCTGTACACCCTGGAATTCGCTAATGAGGAAGCTAAAAATGAATTTTTAAACAGAGAATCGGCGTCTTTATTGATTGATGCTTACAGCAACACTAAAGAGTATTTTGAAATTCTCAAGAAGCACTATAAATCAATCGTAGATAAGAACAGAAAATTGATTGACGCCAAAAATGCGGAGATCATAGACAAGTATGGCAAAGAAGCCTACTTAAGTCTCAAAGACAGAAGCACCAACGAAGCATTGGAGCAGTTTGCGACAAACAAAACTGAATTGTCTAAAATTGAGGAAGCTGATGGATATCTGATCCAAAAATCGGATCCGGTATACCTTGACCCTTATGACAAGTGGTTCTGGAACTCACATTTTTATGCTCCAAGAAAGCGCATTCACATGCTAGATGTTTACGTCCCTACTTATTGGGCAAACATTGGTGTGATCTGGTTAATGAGTATTATCTTAATCATTACGCTACGCTTAGATGCTTTCAAAAAGCTATTGGACGGATCAGAAAAGCTGTTTAGCAGAATTTCATTTAAGCGGTCGAAGGAGTAAGTTTTCTGAATTTCCTTAACGATAAAACCTAATCGGAATTAAATATTCTGATCGGACGACTTTACCTTTACAACGGCCAGGAATCCATGGTGGCATTTTTTCAACTACTTTACGAGCTGAGATATTTAATTGGTCGGAAGGTTACCTCGTTTACCCTTCAACTGCGCTCAGGGTATCACACGCGGACCCCTATAACACACACCCCGCAAAGGCGGGATCAGTTAGATCTGGAGTTCGATTTTGATCTACGATCAAATTCTCACCCCGATTACACAGACGTCATCCAATTGCTCTAAGTTTCCTCTCCAATTTTCAAAGGCTTCATCTATGAGCTGTTTTTGGCGTTCCATAGATTCCGATTGAACGGATAACAACAAAGATTTAAAATTCTTGGCCTTGAATTTTTTGCCTTTAGGTCCGCCAAACTGATCAACAAAACCATCAGAGAAGGTGTACAAGGTATCACCGGGTTGTAAATTTATTGAGTGTGTCGTAAATGCTTTTGGATCTGCATACTTTCCGATTGGCTGCTTATCGGCTTTGATTTCTTCTACCTCCGAAGCTCCTTTTCTGATTATCCAAAGCGGGTTGTGGGCTCCGGCAAAGTGGACTTCGACTCCGCTCAGTCCACGGTTGGGTGTATCGTTACCTTGTTCTTGCTGGGTTTCGACTCCGCTCAGTCCACGGTTGGGTGTATCGTTACCTTGTTCTTGCTGGGTTTCGACTCCGCTCAGTCCACGGTTGGGTGTATCGTTACCTTGTTCTTGCTGGGTTTCGACTCCGCTCAGTCCACGGTTGGGTGTATCGTTACCTTGTTCTTGCTGGGTTTCGACTCCGCTCAGTCCACGGTTGGATTCTCCCTTACTTTTTTCTATTTGCTCATTGTAGTCTGAGTGGAGTCGAAGACTACACAGCGCGATATCCATTCCGTCTTTTACCTCATCTTCAGATTTTTCAAATTCCTGAATGACAAGTTCTCTCGTTTTATTTAGGATCTGAGCGGGATCTGTCAAACCAAATTCACGAACGGATCGGTTCAAACTGTTATTACACACCACAGAAACCATTGCTCCCGGAACGCCGTGACCTGTACAATCAGCTGCTGCATAAAGAATACTGCCATTGACAGGTTCTAACCAATAAAAATCACCGGCAACTACCGCTTTTGGTTTATACAGGATGAAAACATCTTTTAAATACTGGTTTACCAATTTAGCAGGAGGTAAAATGGCTCCTTGTATACGTTTTGCGTAGTTGATGGAATCCAACACCTCCTTATTCTTCTCCTCGAGCTGTTCATAAGCCGTATCTACCTTCTCTTTCTGTTTTTCTATGATATTTTTCTGCTTGTTGGTGACTCTGAATCTATTGAAAATAAATCCTCCAAATAAGATGGCCAGTCCCAGGGTGGCAAATAAGTAATAGCTCTGTTGCTCTTGTTTTTCTCTCTTGACTTGTTCCGCTAATAACTGTGCATCTTTCAATTTTGCTTCTTCAGCAGATTTTATGGAATCGGCCGCAGCTTGTTTTTCATATTCGTACTTGTATTGTTGTCTGATAACTTCTTTTTGATTCTTTTCACTGTTGATGCTATCGTTTAAACTGATGTAGAGTTCAAGCATTTCCAATGATTTCGCGGTTAGTTTCTTCTTTTTATAGATGCGATAAAGCAAATTGGAAGCTTCTTCTGAAACTTGTAACACATCATTATCAAATGATAATTTAAGGGCTTTTTGTGCAAACTCTTCCGCTTGCTTTATATCCCCCAGGTCATAGTAAATACTCCCTAGAAATACAGCAGTTTCTGCAAGCACCTTTTGATCACTTCGCTTGATTTGGATTTGATAGCCCTTTAAGTAATAATCAAGCGCACGATCTAATTCATTTTGCTCGTGATAGACTGCTCCGAGGTTTACAAATGCTCGTGCAATGTAACTGGAATCATTTGTGGCTTCGCTCAGTTCAAGTGACTTTGTAAAATAGTTGCTCGCGGTATCGTACTTCTCTAATTCAAGATACAAAGCCCCAATGTTCAAATACCCGGCAGCTATGGCACTACTGTCTTTATTTTCAATTTTAAGTTGAAGGCTTTTTTCATAAAAACTGATCGCAGTATTATAATTCCCTTGCGATTTATGAATTATGGCAATATTGTTCAAAGCGCCGCCAATCCCACGGGTATTATCAATTTCCTCATGTGCCACCAAACTCTTGGTGTAATATTCAATGGCCTTGTCATGCATGCCTTGCTCGTTGTAAATAGCGCCAATATTATTGAGGGCGTATGCGATCGCTTTTTTGTTGTTCAATACTCTTCGCACTTCAACTGCTTCAAACAGGTACTTAAGTGCTTTTGAATTTTCTCCCCGGGCATTGTAGATAAGACCTAAATTTCCAGTGGCATAGCTTTTATGTTCAAGAAAGAAGTTTTTCTCCTGCGCATTCATCTTTCGATCAAGGTTGGCTGAGCAAATAGAATCAATCGCAAGGTTCAGTTCCAGGTCCAATTCAGGATCACTTCGATAAATTAAATCATCCCATGCATACATTGCTTTCACCACAATGCTGTCATGCTGCGCCAATTCAATCACGCGCTTTAGCGAATCTATTTTTGAATCCTGCTCAAGGTTGGACTGCGTTTTTCCCTGTAGGGAAAAGCCTATAAACACCAGGAAAACCAAGTAGTTTTTCATACAATACGCATAGGAGCTAAAACAATTGCGTAAAGCTAATGAATTGTTCCATTACTGCAAAAGTTCAGGATAAACAGATCATCATTAGACTAATTATTAGATGCTATTTAGCGATTCTCATATTTGTTCGTTCAATAGATAAATTTCCCGATTCTTGAATAAATTCAAAATCTATCTGATAAGGATTGCAAATGGGTTCAAGAACAAAAAAGACATTTCCGTGAACAATAAAATCTTCTTCGGATACAATTCTTATTCTTTGCTCCAGGGTTGTTTTCCCTGAAATTACTTTGTACAACTCATCAGCATTAGGGTCATCAATAAATTT
The DNA here is from genome assembly GCA_014762645.1 of Crocinitomicaceae bacterium. Lineage (GTDB taxonomy): Bacteria > Bacteroidota > Bacteroidia > Flavobacteriales_D > Crocinitomicaceae > Paracrocinitomix. The sequence continues at coordinate 15,759 of JABURP010000068.1, read as the reverse complement.
CGACTCCGGGCTTTGCACGATTTGTTGTACCAGTTCTATATGCTCGTTTTTATCGTATTCAATTTGCAGAGATCCGTAAGGATAATCATAGTCTAGTGGAGAAGCAATCCAACTATCTCCAAATAAATCCATTTCTATCTGGAAATTAAATTCTGAATTTGAAAGTTCTTCAAGACGCAGTTCTACATGAACTGAATCATCTTTTGTCACTAAATCTGCATGTATGATTGTGTCTTGATCTACGGAAGTTTCTGTGGATAGGGAATCGGTATCCGCAATCTCCGGATTATCATTCACTGAAGGTTTGCAAGATCCCAGGAAATAAGATATTGTCAAAAAAAATAAAAGCTTGATGGAACGCATAGCAATTGGGTTTTCTTCAAAGTAGAAAGAAAAGGGATAAACCTCTTTGTTTTTAACGAAACTTTAACGGCATTCAAGGAATGCTATTCACTGGGAAAAAGGATAAAATCATCACGCCATTTCATTCATAATGTCCGCGATTTTCTCCTTGGTAAGTGGTTTTTCAATATAAGAAGTTATACAACTATAATTCTGTGCTTTTCGTTTATCATTGGGATGAAGCGAAGAAGTAAGCAAATAGATTTTTGCGTCATTACACAGGGCCTTAGACTCTTTTTCATCCAAAAATTCCCATCCGTCCATTATGGGCATATTCAGATCAAGGAAAATAATATCAGGACAAGTGCTTTTCAGATACTCACAAGCTTCTACACCATTGTGCACTTCATCTACATTTTCTATCCCAGCATTTTTGAGCAAAATTTTCGAAATAAAATTGGTCGTTTCATTGTCCTCAACCAGTAATATTTTATTCATTTTCGATCCCATTTAATTCAATTTTAAATGTAGCACCTTTGTCAGGTTCACTTTCTACTTCAATTTTACCACCGTGTGTATCCACAATGGATTTTACAATATACATCCCTACTCCATCTCCCTCAATGCCGGGATGTAAACGGGAAAATAAATTAAACAATTTATTCTTTTGCTTCCTGGCATCAAAACCCTGTCCGTTATCTTTTACCGTAAGGCAAGAAACTCCATTCTGCTTTGTGGTTGTGATCTCTATTTCCAGTTGCTCATCCGGTTTTTTAAACTTGATGGCATTCGTCAGCAAATTTTGCAAAATACTTTTTAAATGCAATGGTGGGTAGTAAATTTCAGGACATTGGGTAAAATCTACATTGAGCGAAATTCCATCCGTGTTGATCTTCTCGGTGATTGTCTCTTTGATCTCAGTAAACACATCTTCGAACCGGATGTGTTCTTTTTTATCCTTGAGGGTTGTTTTAAAATTAATAACCGAATTAAGTGCGTTAACCGTTTTGTTAAGTTGCTTAATATTATTCCGAAGTTTGTGGATAACCAATGCATTTGTTTCATCTGTAATGGCATCCACATTTATCATATCCGCCAAGGCCGTGAGATTAGATAATGGCGCCTTTAGGTCGTGTGCTGACACATAGGCAAACTCTTCCAATTCTTTATTTTTTGCTTTTATCAGTCGGGATTGTTTCTCAACCTTCTTTATTTGAGCATTTAAGTCCCGGTAGTATTGCTGCAGTTTTCGTTCCTTAAGCTTGGCATCCGTGATATCCTTAATAAACACATGTATTACAGGTTGATCGCCAACCATGTATTTACACGGTGTAACTTCTGCATCAAATATTGACCTATCCTTTCTTTTAAATCTAGTTTCAACACTGAGTTTCATTTCTTCTTTCATCTTTTGACGGACAGATTCTGAGTGCTCCAATTCATCCTCAGTGTGCAGGTCAAAAATTGATAAATTCAGGAATTCTTCTCTCGTGTACCCAAACTGCTCCAATGCTTTATCATTGACATTGATAATCTTCATGTCCAGGTCATGAACTATGGTGGGAATAATGGAAAACTCGAAGATCTGTTTATAAATATCCCCATGGACATCTATCTGCTGAAAATCTTCAAATGGATTTTCGTGACCCGCTTTATTTAAGACATCTTTACTCATAACCGGACTATTCTTGGGCTAAACAAGTGAGCTAATTTCGGTAATAAGAAGTTAGTGTAAATTGGGGTAATTCGCAAATAAATAAACCATTACAGTTGAGCAAAATAAGGGTTTTGTTGCCAACCCTGCCTGGTAAATTTGCACAGTAAATGTTACCCTGCCGTCAAGTACAAGACACATATTCTGATCAAAATCACTGCCCTTCAAAATAAAGATCAATTCTACAATTGAATGTACTTACTACTTTTAGTTAAATGTATTGATATGAACAAAAAGAAGATGAAGAAAATTCTAAAGGTCACACTGTTAATCGTTCTGGTGATTTTTGTCGGTATTCAGTTTATCAGGATTGATAAAACTACGCCTGTCGTCGCACCTGATAAGGATTTTATTGTTACAACCGCTGCGCCTGATAACGTTGCTTCCATTTTGACCGGTGCCTGTTATGATTGCCATTCGTTTGAAACAAAGTATCCCTGGTATTCTCAAATAGTTCCGGTTTCATGGTGGTTAAAGGATCACATTGATGAAGGACGCGAGCATCTGAATTTTTCTACCTGGGGAGATTATTCAGCTAAAGAAGCGGATCATAAATTGGAGGAATGTATTGAAGAAGTGAAAGAGAAAGAAATGCCCTTAAATTCTTATACCTGGATGCACAGTGACGCAAAATTAACCACAGTACAACGAGAAACCCTGGTTCAATTCTTAACTAGTCTGAGAAAGATGAAAACATCCGGGGATAGCAAATTACACAATGATCATAAAAAGTATGAAGAAGATGAAGAACATGAGGAGCATGATGATGATTAGTTCAACAATGGAAACAGTCTGGAGGTCATTTTGATTTAAGTACTGGAGTGATTCAGTTCGCTATTGTGGTAGGTACGCATTTTTCATTCTTCCTTCCTGAACAGATACATATTAACCTCTCCTTTATGATCTACTCCGTTCGCTCGGATTTGCAATCCGAGCCTTCTTATCACAGTCCTGAAATTGTTCCGTTGGAGCACGATTTGCCATCTCGCAGCGCGGCTAAATTTCAATTAATCACAATAATATTTTCAATTCTAACGTTCTTTCCGTGACTTTAAGATATTCTATTTGAAACACCGCTACATAATTTTCATTTTAAATCAAAACTGTTATGAGCAAAGTGTTTTTATTGGCAATGTCTTGCCTGTTTGGAGTTCTTTCTACCGCCCAAAGTGAATTTAATTTATCTGCACATTTTGGAGTAGGCAAAATGAGTAATTCGCAAGAAAATGATTGGCATAATATGCAAACTGAACTAAAAACCCGTCTGTCATTTTCAACGGATATCAGTGCGAATTATCGTTATTCTTTTGACTATATTTTTTTACAATCGGGAATTTCATTTTCCTATATAAGTGGTAAACAGCAAGAATCACTACCTGTTATATCCGTACCCAGCATGAATGAAGCTGAGATAATTAGTGAGAAAAAATTAAGTGTTTACTACTTAGGAATTCCAATTACAGGGAATTTCAAATGGAACCAATTTGATGTAGGCGTTGGAATAAAACCCAATTTCCGTTTAACCAATTCCTTTGACAGTAAAACCTATTCAACCAACCCTACAGATGGAATAAATCAAGCCGTAAATAGCTATTCATATTCCGGAGGAAACAACATGCGTAGAACCGATTTGGGTTTAATCGGTAGAGCTGGTTATGATGTGAATGATTGGATTTCAATTGAACTCAGCGGGTATTGGGGATTATTAGATGTTGGTAATAATTTTGATCAAGGAGTGTTATATGATATAATGCAAGATCCACAGCTAAGTGAATCAAGAACCCAAAAAAACAGGCAATTATTAGTTGGTCTGAAATTTAGATTGAATAATAAACGGGAGACCACATCATTAGAATGACTCCGTTACCGCGGATTTGCAAATCCTGCGGAGTTGGGGTGATCATATACATTGTTATATGGCATTTTTATAGCTTTATCATTATTCCGTCTAATTTTTCCTTGTCAATCCAGAATTCTACGATAACGGATTCAAGTTCCTCTATAATCTTCTCATTTTTCATTTTATAATTTTTAATTACAACTCGAACCTTAATTCTGTCTGCCTCTAATTGAATAATTTCGGTATCATAAATTCTACTGCTCAACGCTTCATTGTAATTCTCTATTTCGAGATATTGGTCATTAAAAGAGCCATGATCCACATAAATTGCTCTTCTCTCAATTAAAACAGTCTTTTGATTATTAATCAATAAATATGCAGTGTCTTTAGGTGACACATAGTGTCGAATACCTTTTTTTTCTGGTTGTTTTATTTCCACCCAATCGTGCTTAAAGTCGAGTTTTATTTGAGTATTTAGGTGATCTGAATTAAGAGAATCTATCTCTACATAACCAATGTCCCAGCTACCCTGTGCGAAACAGTTAGCTCCAATGAACCAAACTATTATTATCAGTGTTAAACTAAACCTCATCTGCTTTGCTTTAATGCCATACTACAATATTGCTTTTCAATTAATGGGCGAGCTTTACAAATCGTCTTTTCTCTACATTGAATTCACTGGTAAATTCTAATATGTATATTCCGGATGCCCAATTTGTAATGGGGATGAGAAGTTTGTCCTGATCTAAAAATGAATCGGTATACATAAGTTCTCCATTCCTATCATAAATTCTAATGATTCCTGATTCTGAATTTGGTACACTGATAAATATGTAATCAACTCCCGGATTAGGGTATATTTTCAGATAATAGGGTTGGTTCTCATCTAACCCGATATTATCTATTGTTTTGCATTCAGACGTATCGGTACATCCGTTGACTTCAATGGCTACTGCATAATTACCAGGCTGTGTTGGGTTATAAAATTGATCCGTTGCAAATTGTATAGCCGCATAGTTTTGATTACAATCAAGCCATTGGTAAGTGCCCCCATTTTGATTTGAAGTAATCGTAGATCCGCTCAGATTAAGCGTTGTGTCAATAGTATTGACAATTAAGTCAAGAACGACAATGGAATCTCCGCCCTGTGTGCCTGGAATGGTATCCAAAATACCGGCAACGCTTTGGTTGTATGTAATTCCATTGATCCATGTATATTCGAAACAAACTTCCTGAGAATCAACTCCCCAGAAATTCTCTGTAGATCCTGCATCTCTGATTCCATTTATAGGTAAATTCTGCGCTTCAAGCGTGCTAAATGGATTTCCTTTATTTATGGCTGCTGAAGGGTAGAGCGGCATCATGGTAAGTGTATTACCTCCATTGTTATCCAGGCTTCCTAGATTTAAATCTTGTTCACTAATCCCCAGTTGATCAGTAGAAATGCTGCCGGTGATTGATTGATCCGTAAAAATGTTATATCCAAGTGATGAAATGTTTGGTATATATAGGTTGCTCAAGCTTGTGTTTTGAGTTGAAAAGATGTTGCTATGAACTTTTGTCAAATTACCTGAAGAATAGAAGTTTGTTGGACCAATCGTTGAAACATTATCCTTGAACGTGGTATTCTGTACGGTCATGGTTGAGTTAGGAAGGTGCGCCCAAACTCCTCCGGCTTCGGCGACAAGCGATACATTATTTGTGAATGTGCAGTTGTAAATGATCGATTCGGAATTTGCGTACGTGTATGTATGGTAAACAGCTCCGCCTTTGGAGTAGCTTGTATTATTATAAAATGTTGAATTGTTCAATTTCATCCAACAGGTAACCGTTGTTGTTGCAGGCGGAAAAAAATGGATCGCACCGCCTGAGGAACCGGAAGTATTGTGACTAAATGTTGAACGATCGACATACATGGTACCGTACATTGGTGCATATATTGCACCCCCATCATAAGACGCCGTATTGTGGCTAATGTCACAGCTGTCAATCACTACGGCAAGCGTTCCGGAGAAATCATAATGACAATTCAAGGCTCCTCCTCTATCACCGGATTGATTATAAGTAAGTACTGAATTCTTAAGGTAATAATTCGCCCAGTTACCTCTAATTGCCCCACCGTTGCTACCTGCCGTGTTATAACTTACAGTTGAATTCTTCAAATTAAAGAAAGTCATCAGCGCATAGTTATCGTTATAAAATGCGCCTCCTCTTGCACCGCATGAGTTATAGGTGACGATACATGAGTCCAGACTTAGTGATTGTTCGACCATTATGCCACCGCCATAACCTAAAGGAGCTGAATTGTCTGTAATAACAGAGTTTTCCATTTCAATTTTGTACCGTGAAAATATAGCACCACCGTCTCCATCCTGGGCAGTATTATTAATGAAGTCAAGATGAAAGAATTTGTTTACGAAAGAAGAACTTGTTGAAGGATGGAGATGGCAGTAAGCCCCACCATCACCTGAAACAGATGAGTTGTTCCGGAAGGTTGTGTTTTCAATCCAGGCAACGAATGAATTGAAAATCGCTCCACCGTTTCCTTCGGAGATATTATTCAGAAATACAGAATTGTAGATAAATAGCGAATCGGACGAATATATTCTCAAAGCACCGCCATCCCCGGTAGTATAGCCATTTATAAAAGCCATAGAGTCAATAGTAGCAATGTTTGTATTAGTAATATGAAATACTCGACAAGTGTTCTGTCCTGATACGTATAAGGTGTCTGTAGCATTATAAAGCCCCTTAAATACCAGCTGTTTGCTAAACGCTATTTCAGAAGATAATTCAATGGTATCCGTACCTGAGCCAATCAGAGCGTTATCAAACCGAATGGTGTCATAATCTACTGCGTTCATTACGGCATCTCTCAAAGAACCCGGCCCTGAATCGTTTGTATTTGTCACAAAAATTGTTGCAGCAAAAGAAGTAAAACTGAGGAGACAAACTATAATTGCACCTAATGCTTTCATAATTATTTTGGGTTAAAGATTTTTACAGGTTTTAAAGATATAAAAAAGCTGCAACCTTCACATTGAAACCCTACACAAGCGAAAGCGTCCAGCGCATGCATACGTTTGGGTAAAGTTAGGCATTTATGCCGTCTTGCCTGCCTGCCGGTAGGCAGGATGTGCGGTGGCCAAAACCCCGTATCGTGGCTGTCCACCGTGTTAGGCCAAGCCAGGACTTTGGACAAGCAAATGGGAGCAAGTGTGCCGGCCAAGGGTCGACGCTGAGCTTCTTTAGCTATTGTGTTATCATGACTTTTTTACCCCTGATTCAACGGTAGGAAAGATTCACTCCTTTATAAATTTATACCAGTATTGTCTGCTATCAATTATGAGACCGAAATAAATGAAATGTCCAGTCGCTCCTAAGTTCTCATTTTTAAAACTTACAAGATTATCTCCTATCATCAATTCATCAGATTTGATTGAATATAAATACTGATTACTGCCTTTACAACCTATAAACATTTTAAGTCCTCTAAAGTGATTATTTGGAGAAAGGAGGGAGTCTTGATATTCGGATATATATTTGAAATTCTTTGAATTCATTTCCGATATAGTCAGATAGTAGCAAGTCTTGAACAAAAAATTATCATGCGCTAATGAATCTGAATCATCAATCATTTTCCATTGTGAATTAAAAGTAGCGCAGTAATTATAGGTGCCGATCAACTCTCTACTTTGCTCATCTACGTCAATCTTCTGAGCTACTGCATTCACAGAAAGCAATGAAAACAGAAGAACTGTTCCTAACTTTTTCATTTTGGGTCAATTAATGCTAACGTTTGGGTAAAGTTAGTGCTTGAGCACGAACCGCGCAAGCGGTGAACTTTACCTATTATGTTAGCTGTTGTTTTTACTATTATGTGCTTCTATAAATGCAACTGCTTGCTCACATAAATGAATTGCGCTTGGAGAGAGATCTGTTATTTCGTTGATTTCAGAAATTGCCAGATGAGCAAAGTTTACTTTGTCGTAAAGAGTAGATTCGTTTTTGTATTTTCTTTTCAGGTCTTTGTACTTTTTTTCAATCCATTCACCAATATTTGATTTTTCAAATGTATTTGAAACGCCAGGTTTAGATTTCAAATCACTTAGTTCTATTCCCTCTTTATGACAAATGACTTTTTCAATTATTTCTTTGGTCAAAGTATTTTCAATTTCTCGACAAGGCAGCCTGTAGAAATTCTTGTCTAAGGATTTTTTCAATTTTTCAAATCTCTTTTTTTTGAAATCAGGAATTTCGCCAGTAGCATCAAAATCTGCATCTGCAACGAGAAAAATTCGATTCGCAATTTTTTTTGCCGTAATGGCTTCCTCAGAATTTTCTTCATCAAAACTCCAATGTGTTATATTGCTACCTGAGTATTCAACAAATGCATAATTGAAATCTTCTTTCAACGTTGAGGCTGGCTTCTTCTCTTTTAAATAAACCTCAAGATATTTTCTCAAATAGAGCCTGTCAGTTATTCCTTCAACCCAAATTGTGCAGTTACTAACTAAAACGGATGCGTTGTTGACGCCAATGAGGTCGAGCAAACTAGAATCTGGTGATAAAAGGTGATCTACTTCTGAAATTTTTTTCTTGTGAATTCTAGATACTCTGTACAGGCTTATATTGTCATATTCTTGCATCAACTCAAGAAAGTGATTTGAATGTGTTGTTATGAAATATTGAAACTTTGAAAATTTAGGTTTCAGTAATGTGGATATTAATAATCGTTGCATTCCCGGATGTAAGAAATGCTCAGGTTCTTCTATAAAAACTAGTCTTTCTTGATCAGAATTGAAAAACAGAGGGTAAGTCAAGATTATAATTGATTGAATTCCATCACCTAATTCAAAAATTGGACGTTCTTCTCCATCAATGGAAACAAACACAACATCTCTTCCATCCCTCGGGACAATACTAACTTCTTTATTTTGAAAAAATGACTCACTCAAAAATTGTTCAAAGTCTTTTACTTTTTGTCTCTCTGGGTTCGAGCCAAGCAGAAGTTTTCTCAACTTTTCATAAAGGTCCAATCCAGTGAAAATTTCCTGTCTATTTTGATCTACGAGATTCGGAAAATAATCAGATCTTGTTCTCGAAATATATGGTTCTTTGTGCCCTTGTATTGGTCTCAGTCCTCTCAAAACTGGAATGTACATTCGGTGATGAGTATAGTGCTTCAAGTCCAATTTAAATTTGGATCGAACTTTTTTAATTTCACCTGCTGCAATTCTAAAATCTTGTGTGATTTTACCTGCCCAATGTCTCATTCCTTGATCTCCGAAATTGACACTTGCACCAAAGTCCAAATTTTCACGATCACCTATTAGCTTGTCTAAATCGGAAAAGACATTTGTATTGTTTTCTACCAAATACTCAAAAGGGGGCATTTTCCAAAAATCAGGTGGATGTTGATTATTCCATTTTACGATTTTATATTTTGTGAGAAGCTCGTCATAGAATGCGTTGAACGTATCTATGGATTCAGTAATTTGCTGAACAACTTTTGTAGAATCCTTGATATGAAGGTCATTATTAAAAAGAGATCTTATTAATCTACTTTTACCGCTGTTATTTTGACCTATAAAAATGTTTAATCTGGATAATTTCAGCAGCTCAGTTTGGCTGCAATGAAACTGCTCCTTTGGAATGGATCGTTCTATGTTTATAGTCTCTATCATGTAATTACAGCTAACATTTGAATAAAGCTAATATTAACTTTATCTATCTAAATATCGAAAATAAAATTCACTATTAAACGGCTATAGACGTTTGTAACCGGATAAAAGCAAAAAAACCGTAATTCCCGCAATAGGGTTTTAATGCCGAGAAAATGAGAAACTATAAGAGATGAACGCCTGATTGCGGCATAAAAAAAACCTCTCACTACCGTGAGAGGTTTTGCTTTGGGTGGAAGATCGGGTTCGAACCGACGACCTCCTGAACCACAATCAGGCGCTCTAACCAACTGAGCTACAACCACCGTGTTTTTGCCTTCGGGAATTCAACTTTTTACGAGCCTTGTTCCCTTCAATGCAGGCGCAAATATACACTATTTTTATTTTTTAGAAAAACACTTTTCTTTAAACAAAAAGAATTTTTTGAATTTGATTAACTCCCGCAATTTCTGTGAATTCTTCCTGACATTTATTATATTGAAGTACTGTAATGTAAATTGACTGCAATCGTCTATTTAATTGCATTGATTTTGAACCTTTTCTACCCGGTCATTTCCTGATGGCCCCATTGGTAGTTGCTTTAGAAATCACCAGCTTTGACGAATGTAGCACCTCACCTATCTAAGTTATGAAGAAAGCCATTTGGAACGGAAAAGTTATAGCAGAAAGCGATAAAACAGTAAACATTGAAGGGAACGCCTACTTCCCGCCTGATTCCGTCAATAAAGAATTTTTAGAAGAAAGTGATACGCATACCGTGTGTCCCTGGAAGGGAACAGCATCCTATTATGATGTTGTCGTGGACGGTAAGAAAAATGAGGATGCCGCCTGGTATTATCCGAAAGTCTCTGAACTGGCCAAAAACATTGAAGGATATATTGCCTTTTGGCACGGCGTTGAAGTAGAAGGGTAAACGCTTTATCACTTTCAACGAACCTTTTATTGTTTAAACACATCAAGCTATGTCCACCCCCACCTCATCTGAAAATAACACATCTACTATTTTAGCTACTTCACAGCAAGTTCAACAACTGTTTTTGGCTACCCGGCTACGGTCCGAACAACTTTGCGTGCCCCTGAAAACTGAAGATTATTCAGTACAGCCCATTACAGATGTTTCGCCTCCGAAATGGCACCTGGCGCATACTACCTGGTTTTTTGAACAGTTTGTTTTGCGGCCCATTGCCAAAAACTATCAGGTGTTTGACAATGATTTTGCCTATCTCTTTAACAGCTATTATAACAATGTGGGAAAACGCGTTTTGCGGCCCAACAGAGGGTTGATGACGCGTCCTACGGTTGATCGTGTATACGCGTACCGGGAATACGTGACTAAAAATATGGCCGAATACCTGGAAACAAATCCGTCTCCGGAAATTTTGAACATTATTATTCTCGGCATTAATCACGAGCAACAACACCAGGAACTGCTGGCGTATGATATCAAGTATATCCTGGGCAATCAGCCTACTTTCCCTGAATTTGAAACAGATATTCACCTGGCAGAGGAGAACTGGACAGCAGAAATGATCCCCATGGATGAAGGCCTTTATGAAATCGGTTTTAACGGAGAAGGCTTTTGTTTTGACAATGAACTGGGAAGGCACAAAACGTATCTACATCCTTTTACTATCTCCAATAAACTGGTGACCAATGGTGAGTTTATGGAGTTTATAGAAGATGGTGGCTATGAGGATTTCAATCTTTGGCACGCACCGGGTTGGGATTTTATCAATGAAAATGATATTTCGGCACCGCTTTACTGGCACAAAGTAGATGGTGAATGGCACTATTATCATTACAAGGGATTGGAAAAAGTACCTCCGCACTTGCCCGTTATGCATGTTTCCCTGTATGAAGCGTTTGCCTTTGCTCAATGGAAAGGGATGCGATTACCTACGGAACAGGAATGGGAAGTGGCAGCAGATAAATTCAATTGGGGACAGTTGTGGGAATGGACCGGAAGCGCTTACCTCCCCTATCCCGGATTTAAAAAAGCAGATGGCGCTTTAGGAGAGTACAACGGAAAATTTATGGTCAATCAATTGGTGTTAAGAGGAGCTTCAATCGCTACACCAACCGGCCACAGTAGAAAAACTTACAGAAACTTTTTTCATGCACACGACAGATGGCAATTTAACGGAATCCGACTTGCGGAGTAAATTTTTACAGCAGTTTAAAAAAGATGTCAGTGACGGACTGAATTCAGATCCGAAGACACTTCCGTCCAAATATTTTTATGACGAAACCGGTGATGACCTGTTCGTTCAAATCATGAACATGCCGGAATATTACCTGACGCGTTGTGAAATGGAAATATTTACCGAACAAACGGAACACCTGATCAATGAATTTGACCTGAACACGGATGAACCATTTGAGCTCATTGAGCTGGGTGCCGGTGATGGATCCAAAACCATTAAATTACTGCAACGGTTATTGGAAAGGGGCCACAATTTCCACTATAATCCTGTGGATATATCTGCCAATGCATTGCAGGGACTGGAAGATATGCTGGCTGAAAAGTTACCGGAACTGAAGGTGAAAAAGCAACGGGGAGATTATTTTGGGGTCCTTTCAAGCTTTAAGGGAGATACGACAAAGAAAGTTGTGCTTTTTCTGGGGTCAAACATTGGTAATATGCGGGATGAGAAAGCTTCTGATTTTATTTACCGCCTGGGAGCCAACCTTAATCCCGGAGATATTTTGCTCATGGGAGTAGATCTTATCAAACCAACAGAAATAGTGCTTCCGGCATACAACGACTCTAATGGAATTACAGCAAAGTTCAACTTGAATCTGCTCAAACGAATCAACCGGGAACTCGGCGCTAACTTTGATCTGGACAATTGGTCACATGCCCCTACCTATTCAGAAGAAACGGGCATTGCCAAGAGTTTTTTACGTTCGGACGTGGACCAGGAAGTGTACGTGGAAGGAATCGGACAGGATTTTTTCTTTGAAGAAGGGGAACTGATCCATACGGAGATCTCCAGAAAATACAATGACGAAATACTGAAAGACATTATCTCAGATACCAACTTTTACTACAAGTCAAAAATTCAGGATTCACGCAAGTTTTTTGCCGATTATATCCTGATCAGAAAATAAGTTACTTGCAGTCTTTGGCAATTTTCAGTGCCTCAATCAACCCAATCTTTTTGAAGTCTTCAAATTTGGGATACTTTGTAGCCACTTTGTCCACGGCGCAATCACAATACTTTTTTGCCTTCTCGTCACTCATCAGTTTACTTGACTTTTCTTCACAATTGGCAATAAACTCTTTGATTTGTTTCTTCGTCCAGTATTTGGCCGCAGTTCGTGCCATTGCTTTACAGCCAGTGAGTGCCAATACAAGGAATATAACCGGCACCAAAACTCTCAACTTTTTCATAGCTTCATTTAATGTTCTAAATTTAGAAAATTCATCCATGAAACTTAACAATCAAACGAATTGTTGTGTTTTCACGTAAACCAAACTAAATGAGGTTATATATTTGTAACAACAGCATACGTTTATTAATTATCAGATCGTTATGAAGCACTTGTCAATTCTATTCGCAGTAGCATTAATTTTCACAGTATTGCCTTCCTGCAAGAAAAAGGGCTGTATGGACCCCACGGCAGAGAACTACAATGCCGCAGCAGAAAAAGACGACGGGTCCTGTACCTACGCTACTGAAGCAACGGTTACATTGAAGTTCTCGCAGAATATTAATGGATCATCCATATCAGCGGCTGATTTTGACCAGTTAAATTATACCACACCGGAAGGAAATACGTATTCGGTTACGAAAATGCAGTATCTGATTTCTGATGTACGCTTGTACAAAGCCAATGGAGATAGTGTAATGGTAGATGGGTATCACTTAGTGGATATGTCAGACACCACTACCCTCACCTATGAACTTCCTGAAGTTGTTCGAATTGCACCGTACGTTGGCATTGGTTTTACATTTGGATTTGACGCAGAAGACAATATTTCAGGTCAGTATGCCGATTTAAATGCATTGAGCTGGTCATCTCCTGAAGAATTAGGTGGTGGATATCATCAAATGAAATTTGAAGGACGTTACATTGACGATATTACAGATACCATTGGGTTTCAATACCACAGCCTCAGTAAAATACGCAAAACCACACCGGATACCACTTTCCATGACAATTACGTCAACGTTAACCTGACAAAATCACTTGATATTACGGGAAATACTACTGTAGAAATTAAAATGGATATCCAGGAATGGTTTGAGAATCCCAACCTATGGGATCTGGATGTTTACTATGCCGCACTCATGTCTGACTATAACGCGCAGGTGATGATGCGTCAGAATGCAGCAACTGTTTTCTCCGTTGGAACGGTAACGATAGAATAAGTGCTAAAAATATTGTAATAAAAAAGCCACTCGGTTGAGTGGCTTTTTTTATTGTATAAAATTTCTCCATTATGGGATTACGTAACGAATACCAAGTGCGCTACCGTAACCGAAATTATCGTAATCTGAATAGGTCAGGAATCCCCACATTGGACGAACATCCAGACTCAACTGTATGGGAGCCCCATGTTCTGTAAAGTCATATTCAATACCAATTTGACCACCAATTGCAAGTGTAAATCCTCTCTCATCCCAGTCTTTATGACGGTAGTTGCCCAGACATGCGCCCGGTCCAACATACCAATTGAAACCAGCCGTTATATTCCATACCCAGTGGTATATGGCACAAATGCCCAGATGTGACCAATTCTTGTGATTCCTGGCGCCCAAATCTAACTCCAGTCTGTTCTTATCTCCAAAACCCAGTTGATAAGATATTTCTCCGCCATAATGTCCATAATGCGATCCGCCCAAACGAACCCCAATAGCGTGAGAGTTGACTTGTGATGTTGCGCTAAATGATAATGTAAGTAAGGTGACGAGTAATAATTGTTTAAACTTCATAGGGAATTGTTTTAGTTGTAGTGAAGATAAGGTTATACCAAGTAATATCAAAATATATAATCACATGAAATTCTCACCATATGAGTATGTGGTCTTTAACATAGTGGCTATCATACCAAAACAACTTAAAAATTAATGCTCAAGGTTGAGATCAGCTCTGTATATGGAGTCTTTTAAGGCGTTTTTATTCCAGTAATCCACCCGAATTGACTTATCAAGTTTACCACTGGAGGTCAACATGCTTTTATTATCACCAAAACCGGATTCATACGAATCAATCCAGCTATAGATTTTATGTGGAAAGGCCGTTTCAAATTTAATGGTCATGACACGTCCCAATTCAGAATAAACCATGGAGTAAGCGCTTGTATCTGCTGATTCCGTTAATGTCGTTTTGCATTTATACGGCTTAATGTCCTGGTGCATGAGTCGGATATAAGCAAAAGATGGAATCATTTCTACTTCTCCAACCGGTAGTTCTTGAGGATCAAGGCGAATTTGTGTCCATATTTCATCTTCCAAATGAACAATATCCTGTTGGATCTCCTGGTTGTTCTCTCCTTCAAAATAAGAATGAACTGTAATTTCGTAATCCGATTTTTTATCCAGCTCCATGTACACATGACCGCACCATTCCTGAATGCTGGTTGACACTTTAAACGCATGTTCCTGTGTTGCCACGGGATAAAACGTACTCGTCATTATGGAGTACGGGTAAATTCCGGTGTTAAACTTTCGGGTAAAGTTCATTTTTAACACGTTGGGGTCATCCTTGGTTGGATTATCTGCCTTTGTTTGTGAGCTTCTTGAAAATGGTTCGGTTACAAAAATCATTACCCCCTTACCTTCATGTAACTCTCCGTACCTGGCTTGTGTTAGCTCATACGAACTCACTTCCGCTTTGCCGTCATACCAAAAATCACCAAATTCATCCGTGTTTCTTGGTTTTATCAGCTCTTCGCTACTTTTCATTGAGCAGGAAAAACTTAGAAAAATCACGGTGAGGAGAAGGATATTTTTGTTTGTTGTTACCATAAAAATTTTAAACGTCCAATTTACATTTAACTGCTTACAATAAGGTAACTTAAATTCCGCACAATATCAAAAACTGATTTTTTTCAGGATAAAAACTGACAAAAATCAGTTTATCCACCCCAACCTCTAAATGCAGGTATCCGTATTTTTAAGTGTTTAAACAAATAATATATTACATGTCTCTTATACACATCACAGAGCACA
>JABURP010000032.1 GCA_014762645.1 Crocinitomicaceae bacterium | reverse complement strand
AACTATTTATGCTAAAAATGAAGGAGCCGTTGCAGCACCTACTGCTGGTCTACACTTCAGTAAACAATTATTGAAAAGGCTTGAAATTAAAGGAATCAATTTTGCAGAACTTACTTTGCATATTGGATTAGGTACGTTCAGAAATGTTGAGGTAGAGGACCTCACCAAGCATAAAATGGACTCTGAAGAGGCTGAAATAACAGATAAGGCTGCTAAAATGGTAAATAAGGCCAAGCGTGAAAAAAGAAAAGTATGTGCTGTCGGAACGACAACAATGAGGGCCATTGAGTCCAGTGTTTCTACGGATGGATACTTGAAACCATTTAGAGGTTGGACGAATAAGTTCATTTTTCCTCCGTATGATTTTTCAGTAGCCAATTGTATGATCACAAATTTTCACACACCGCAATCAACCTTATTAATGATGGTGTCTGCTTTTGCCGGACATGATTTCATTATGGAAGCTTACAAAGAAGCGGTTAAGGAGAAATACAAATTCTATTCTTACGGAGACGCAATGCTGATCCTTTAATTGGTCATTTTTCAGAGCAATTTACTTTCGTTATCTTTATAGGTGTGCACGAGAAAGTGTAAACCTAAAATAATTTTCTATTCAACGAAGTGTTATCATAGCAGCAGCAGGTTCAGGTAAACGAATGGGGACAGAAACGCCCAAACAGTTCCTTGAAGTGGGAGGTCAGCCCATCATTTTAAGAACCATTAAAAAATTTCTCAACGTATATTCGGATATAGAAGTCATTGTGGTACTACCTGACGAACATCTGGCGTATTGGGAAAAATTAAAACCGGATTTCAAGGCAATCCTTGTAGCGGGAGGGGAAGAAAGATTTCATTCTGTAAAAAATGCTCTTGAAAAAGCAAGCGGAGATCTCATTGCTATTCATGATGCAGTTCGCCCATTCGTTTCGGAAGAAGTGATTAAAAAGGCCTTTGAACAAGCAGAAGTAGCAGGTGCTGTTATTCCAGTGATAAAGGTTAAAGAATCTTTGAGGAAGATTACATTTGACGAATCAGAACCAGCTCCGCGCGGTGCGTTTAGAATCGTTCAAACACCGCAGGTATTTAAATCTAATGTTATAAAAATGGCTTATGAACAGCCGTATCACCTCTATTTTACAGATGATGCAACTGTTGTAGAAGAAGCAGGACATGACATTGTTTTAATTGATGGGAATGAGGAAAACATAAAGGTTACTACTCCATTTGATCTTAGTGTTGCACAAGCTTTGGCCTCCCTTGAAAAATAGCCGACAGATATCCCTTACAATTTGCTACAAATCCATAAATTTGTAACCCGTTTTACCCGGCTTTCGGCCACAAACCAATTACTTCGATATGAGCAACTATAAAATTATCTATACCAAAACAGATGAAGCTCCGGCTTTAGCAACCTACTCTTTCTTACCCATAGTAAAGGCATTTGCTGAACCAGTAGGAGTTCAGGTCGAAACCAAAGATATATCACTTGCGGCCAGAATCCTGGCCGTTTTCCCCGATTATTTAACCGAAGATCAAAGAGTGCCCAATGCATTATCTGAATTAGGAGAGTTGGTTAAAAAACCTGAGGCAAATGTTATCAAGTTGCCAAATATTTCAGCTTCAATACCTCAATTGAAGGCTGCGGTCAAAGAGCTTCAATTGAAAGGATTTAAGTTGCCAGATTATCCGGAAGAACCAGTAACGGATGAAGAAAAAGATATCAAATCACGCTACGATAAAGTAAAAGGATCAGCAGTAAACCCTGTGTTACGTGAAGGAAATTCGGACAGACGTGCGCCGAAAGCAGTAAAAAACTTCGCGAAAAAGAATCCACACTCCATGGGGGCATGGTCGGCCAATTCTAAGACACATGTAGCTACAATGGGTGAAGGAGATTTCCGGTCAAACGAAAAATCGGTTTGTATTTCACAGGCAGGAGAAATTTCCATCAATTTTTATAATAAGGATAACCAAAAGACAGTATTGAAAACGCTTCCGGTTCTCGCGGGAGAGATTATTGATGCGACATATTTGAGTAAAAATGCACTTGTTGCCTTTCTAGATAAGCAAGTAGCTGACGCCAGGGACAAAGGCGTTTTGTTCTCCATCCACATGAAGGCAACAATGATGAAAGTGTCTGACCCAATTATTTTTGGATATGCCGTTAAAGCTTATTTTAAAGCGGTTTGGGAAAAATATGGAGAAACCCTGGAAACATTGGGTGTTGATGAACGAAATGGTTTTGGTGATTTGATTGCTAAGATTGATTCCAGTCCAACTAGAGACGAAATACTTGCTTCTATCCAGTCCGTTTATGATAATGGACCGGATATAGCAATGGTGAATTCTGACAAGGGTATTACAAACTTGCACGTGCCTTCTGATGTTATTATTGATGCTTCAATTCCGGCTATGATCCGAACATCTGGCCAAATGTGGAATAAAGATGGCAAACAACAGGATACGAAAGTTGTAATTCCAGACTCGAGCTATGCCCATTTTTATCAGGCTGTTATTGATTTCTGTAAGGAAAACGGTGCGTTTGATCCTACAACAATGGGAACTGTTCCTAATGTTGGTTTAATGGCCCAAAAAGCTGAAGAGTACGGTTCGCACGATAAAACTTTTGAAATTCCTGAAGATGGTGTTGTGCGAGTGAAAGATGAAAATGGGGAAGTGTTGATACAACATCAGGTTGAAAAAGGAGACATCTGGCGGATGTGTCAAACCAAAGACGCTCCTGTTAAGGACTGGGTGAAACTAGCCGTATCTCGTGCAAGTGCTACAGGTTGGCCGACCGTGTTTTGGTTGGATGAAAGCAGAGCGCATGATGCCCAGGTCATTAAAAAGGTAAATAAATATTTACAGGATCACGATACTGCAGGATTAGATATACGAATTCTGTCTCAGGTAGACGCATGTAAGTTTACACTTGAGCGGATTAAGAAAGGTGAAAACACGATTTCTGTTACCGGGAATGTAATGCGGGACTACCTTACTGATCTGTTCCCAATTCTTGAATTAGGGACATCTGCTAAAATGCTTTCAATTGTACCACTTATGAATGGTGGCGGATTGTTTGAAACCGGCGCCGGAGGATCTGCACCGAAACACGTGCAACAATTTGTAGAAGAAGGTCACTTGAGGTGGGATTCATTGGGAGAGTTTTTAGCGCTGGCCGTTTCACTAGATCACTACGGAGACAAAACCAATAATGCTAAAGCACAAATCTTAGGTGAATGTCTTGATGATGCTACTGAAAAGTTTTTGGATAATAAGAAATCGCCGTCCAGAAAAGTGAACGAATTGGATAACAGAGGTTCTCATTTTTACCTGGCCATGTATTGGGCAGAGGCATTGGCGAATCAAACCAAAGACGCGGAACTGGCAAACATGTTCAAAGCAGTTCACAGCAACATGCAGGCGAATGAAGCTAAGATTAATGAAGAGTTAATTGCTGCTCAGGGATCTCCTGTTGATATTGGTGGTTACTATGAACCATCTGAGGAACTATTAAATGCTCAAATGCGACCTTCAGCAACTTTGAATGATATTCTAAGTAACATTTCGCAGACGGTGTAGTCATCTAATGTAGCATGTGATACATAGGGTAATTATGGAAGATCAGTAAAAATGACTACTTGCTACCTTGCTTGTTAATAAGCTTTTGTTCAAACTAGTGATATTTATTTCACTCCCTCACCCAGGCACGACCTTCAGTAAAGGCAAGTACTCGGCTATATTTTGCTGGAATCACTACTTTAAAGCTGCGGTTTACAAAACCATTCTTCTTGTTTTCATCCTGAAAGCCCATTAAATTTGCCCCATCAGCAGGGTAAACATAGACGATTCCCTCCGGTAAGGTAATGGGCTCAAAATCTGCTGTAAAGTAATCTTTGGGCGTATTCAACATTGATTGCGGTTCATCTGTAGGATAAGCACCCAGTATAAACCCATCTTCTTCTGGCTCATAATAGAGGGTTTCATATTTGAAAGGAATCTTAACGTTATTGTTCGTGTCGATTATTCCCCACAAATTTCCCTTTTGGGCCAAGGCACATCCTTTATCATCAAACTCCTTCAGATCATTATAGATAGGTTTGATCATCCACTCCTCATCAAAATTTATGTAACCCCATCCAGATCGGTCATTATTGGTAAAAACCCTGATCCAACCATTGCTAATTCCTTGAATATTGCCAAGTTTCGTTGAGAAAACTGTTTTTCCTGTTTTATCAATCAATACGGTCCTCCCATTAACACCGGCTCTGCACATACCATTGGACATGAATGAGCTCGTTCCCGCTTGTTTGAATTGCATGGGGATCACCATATTACCTTGTTTATCCATGAATCCATAACCCTGTTCACCGTCACCAGATGTTACACACACCAAACCTTCATGGAAAGTTGTGCCACCAATGTATTTACACGGTATAATTTCCTTTCCATCCCGATTTATAAATCCCAATCGATCACCCTGATAAACACAGAGTAGATCACCATTTATTTCATGGATGTAACCAACTTTATCATAATTGGCAGTTGGGATTTCATTTCCTTGTTTATCTATTAGTGTCCAGTATTTACTGTCTTTTTTCTTTACCCATGCCCGACCATTGACAAATCCTTTACCTTTCACTTTTTCATATTGCGGTTGGATGACCATTTTCCCTGTTTTATCCACAAAACCAATATTATACACCCAGGCATTGTTTTCAATGGAGGAAATTTTTACATCTGCTAAACCATCACTGAATTTATGCACATATTTGGCTTCAAGCGTAAAGGCAACAGAACCATCTTCTTTTAAACAGTGCCATGTTTTGTTCTTGGCAAATGAGATAAAAGTTAGGGTCAAAAGGGTTAAAGTAACGAGTGTCTTCATATCTATTCGGTTAAATAGCTCACATTTACTTTGAGCTTAGGGTTACTGTAATCATTGGTTTTCTTAAGTAATTTATGAATTTTTTTATTCCATTTTTTTTGTTTCTTCTTATTCATGGAATGTTCTGTTTCTT
>JABURP010000018.1 GCA_014762645.1 Crocinitomicaceae bacterium | reverse complement strand
AGATTTGTATAAGATACAGACAAATAGCTTTATTCATAAGTTATGAACCATTGCAAGTCTTTGAAATCCATTTTGATAATATTTTTTTTATCAATCTCTTCAATCCCTTGGTCTCAATCAAGTGATGACTGTAAAAAGGATTCATTAGACGCAATTCAAAGAGCAAAAACAAGAAATCAAGATTTCCAGAATACTACTTCAAAATACTTCCTTCTTGATCGAAATAATTTAGTCGCGACAAACCTTAAATTGAACTTTTCTATATTGGAGGAATTACTTAAAAAGGACAGTATTGCTCTGAATATTTCTGAAGGCCAAGTTGGAAGTGAATGCTTCAAAGAATCCTATAATAAGTACATGGACTCGGTTTTTTATTCGACACATGAAAGAACCTACCTCAAAGATCTTTTCTACAGAGTTGTAGCTGAACAAAAAAGTTTAGACACTTCTACTTACCTAAGCCATTATCTATGCCAAGATGGAGGTCAATTAATTAAGAATTTCCGAAAAGAGAAAAAACTACTCAAGTTAATAGGCCACAAATGTGGACTAGACCAGAATATATATTTTGCTTCACTTGACGAGACTGAAATGATAGTAAAATTTAGTGTTTTGGTGACTTGGCAAGGTAAAATTGAAAATGTTCAATTCGCTGGATCAAAAAACACGCCTGATATTAATCCAAAGCAAATAAAATATATTGAAGGTGTCGTTCAAAAAAAACTTGTTGGGTTGAAAATTTATGAACCCTGTCAATGTCGAAATACAGCTGTAAAATTTGTACATGGACTTACATTTTCCTACTACTGCTGTGATTAAATGTACAATATACAGAAGTAGAAAACGGTTCATAACACAGTAGCTAAAGCTAAGCGTCCACCCTTGGCCAGCACACTTGCTCCCATTTGCGTGTACAAAGTTCTGGTTTGGCCTAACTCGGTGGACTCCCATTGTGCGGGGTTTTGGCCTGCGCACTTTCGCACGTAATTTGTATTTGCTGCGCAAACAACAAATCACTAGCTTTAGCCAAACGTTATGAACTATTGCTAGAGGAGCAATATTGTAGTGAACGGATATAATCATTTATTTTACCGTTTGACTACATGCTTCTCATTTTCATACCTTTAGAATATGAAAATCAACTTTCTATTCATAACTGTTCTTACACTTTTAACATTGTCTTCTTGTAGAAAAGATAAAATCAATTTGGAAACTCATTTGGTTTTGATGAAAGTTGATTACATGACTTACAATTTAGAGGGAGGAGTCATATTTGACTTAGGTAATAATCCCAATTCTAACACAGTTCAAATTGGAATTGAATATGAAGAACCAAACGATCTTGGCTACATAAAGTTATTTCATATTCCTGATTCCATTTTATTATTTGATGGTTCTATTTTATGGAGTGGCACTGGACAACAATACTTTCCTGACTCCTTGAATTCTTCAGTAAATTTTCCAATTTCATCAAACATTATTTCAGCAATTGATAGTTCAAGAGTCAATGAAATATTCATAATGCCTACTAATCAAGATTCACTTTACTATCAACATATTTGGGACGAAATAAATGAAATTCAACTTGTTCAAGAAGCGTATAATCAGAACTTCGATTTTTCAATCTTTTGCTATACGCCTAGCATTGGCATTGGAAACCCTTTGGAGTGGGATTACTTTGTGTATTTCTATGTACAGCAATAAGTTTAGATCTATTTTTGAATAATCAATTTTTGGGTGATTTGTATATTTTCATTAATGAGTTGTATAGAATATATTCCATTCATCAAATCATCAATTTCCAAATGTAAAATTGATTGATCAATGACTTTTTGTTCAAAGACTAATTGACCATTCAAGTTGAAAATTTTCACTTCAACTCCATTCTTCATTTTATCAGGCAATATGACTTGAAAAATACCTTGATTAGGGTTTGGACAGATTTTCATCTTTAAATCCTCAATTTGGCCTAATCCAACATTACAATATGGTCCTCCATTAAAGGCAATATCCATTTTGATCATTCTACAATTTGAGAATGGTGCATTTTGATCATAAGTGCCACCTGGCACACCTGAAGGAAATGAGTAATAAATTGTAGAATCTATGGAATATTGACTCAAATAGAAATCATGCCATTGAGAAAATACAGTTACCAAATATGTGTTCCCTTCAACCAATTCATTATCATGATCAAATGGAATTTCAATAGTACTACCCATATTCGCGGAAGTAACCGGAATTTCAAAGCCAGAAACTCCTGCTAAATTGAATTCATTCGTAACGGTATCTAAAACAAATAATGTTGCTGAAACCCCTCCTATGCCAATTGATCCATTTACCGGATCATAGCTCATCCACGGATAAACTGCGCTTAAACAAGCGTCATTCTCAACTTTGAATACATATCCAAATCCAGTTAGCGAATCCTGAAAATAATTCTTTGTTGAATCTTCAGTTACAAAATCACTTCTCGAAAGCTGGTTCTGGGTTATTTCAAAATACAAGCTGTCAGAGTTATCTGCTAAATTAGTATCGGAGCTATCCGAATCCACGGCATAAACAATGGTATACATTCCTTGCGGTTGGCTAGAAAAATCAAAAGTAGTGTTTAAGTAAAGTAAATCTTGCCCTCCAGACACTATTAGGATTGAATCACTGTATTCTGTGAAAACTGTCGTTCCTCCATTTTTAACATCAACTCTCAAGTGACAATTTGTGATATCATTCGTTCCAACATTGGAAATGAGAGCAGAACAATTCAATGGCCTCAATTGATCTTGTGGTAATCTGAAATATTCAGTACCATTAACATAGTATTCTCCAACATTGAATCTATTGAACATGGAATCAAGTGAAATATCATTTGTCTGTGCATTACTTAACTGCGAACTTGCAACTAATAGAAGTAAAAGTAGAAGTTTATTCATGTTGGGTCATTTTTACGAAAGGTAAAGACAGAATACTTTACAATTTACACTTAATGAGTTAACTGCATAAAGTATTGATTATCCGAGTATTTGGTTTAGGGGTGAAAAACAGTTCATAACACAATAGGTAAAGCTCATGTCCACCCTCTGGCCGACCCTTTCCCTCCCATTACTTGTACATATCCGGGCTGCCATCACTCGGTCGGACAAACCAGAGTCCGGGGTTCTTTGCCAGCGCACATCAAGACGGCATAAATGCCTAACTTTACCCAAACGTACTTGAATTTTTTAATAATTAAATTACCAGTCCGCTAAAATTTCAAATATTTCCCTCGCAGAATTTTCATAAGTTTCAAAATCTACGGATTCGTATTTTCCCTCAACTTCAAAATCCTTATCTGTAAGTTCTTTTTTAGTAAAATTAACGGCTTCAGCATGAGTAAATATCCCATAACGTTCAATATCATAAACCATAGGGAAACCAGAACTACTTTCATAGGAAGAAAACCAAGCACCTTTTTGCACTAAAAAAGACTCTGTAAACCAAGCATCTAATGGAGCAAGTGAATCCGAAGATGCCACGGTGTATTTCGTACAAAAAACGCCGGCTATTGAATCTTGTTCAGAAGATTTTGTCAACTCGTATTTTGGTAAGGAATTCCTAAAATCCTTAATTTCAATCGGTGTCAATTCACAAAAGAGCTTCTTACCGTCCATATCACTATACATAGCCAAGTAATTGTTGGATTCATCAGAAATTATATTCGTCTCAAAAATTCTGCCTTTTTTAATGGTTGTTTTCATTTTTGTCCCTTTAAAAATAATGGTCATTTCGTCAGGGAAAATCGCACTTAGCCAACCATCAATTTCCATGTAAGGATAGGATAAATTGTACTTCACTTCACCTTGTTCAATTTTAGACTCCGTGCATGAGTTTAAAAGGCTTAGGATTAAAATAAAGAAAAGGATCGTCCGAAATTTGAATTTCATATAAATAAAATGAGGTGCTTAAAGCTAAGTAAAAATTTCATGAAATTATAGTAGAGAGCTAAGGCTAATGATTGAAAAACTACTGCTAACACAGTAGGTAAAGTTCATGTCCGACACTTGGCCAGCCCACTTTCGCCCAGTTGCGTGTCCACTGTGCTGGGGCCATCACGGTCGGACAAACCAGAGTCCGGGGTTCTGGCCACCACACATCAAGACGGCATAAATGCCTAACTTTACCCAAACGTTATAAGCAATTAAAATGGCGCGACTTTCTATATTCTTAATTGTCTTGACTTTTATTGCTTGTCAGGGGTCTGAACAGGTCGACTCGGACAATAATACTGGACCGAAAGAATCTTCTGATTTTCTTACAAATAATACCCCTGTTGACTTCGAACGACTAAAACACATCCGTTATTTATATTCAAAATACCCAGAGATAGAATTACCTTTTCATTATAAAACACAAGGCTCAACTGCTGTTACGGAATTCATGGCTGAATATGGGACAAAGGACACTCTAATATTTGGTGATGCCGTTCCTTGCAGTATAATCGGAATAAGACCAGATACCTCCCAGTTTTTCGGATTTTTCTATCTCGTTGCAGCTGATGATGCAGCTCCTTCGGTTGTTACATACGACAAGAACGGAAATTTGATAGAGAACAAAATTCTTACACGTTCTTGTTGGCAAGGATGTGAAAGTGATTGTAGATCTATCATTGATATTGATACCGATTACAACATTGTGTTTAGATACGAGTACTTTGAATTTGATTTTAATCCTGATGATAACGACTGCCAGGAAATGCCGTTCGAAGCAAATGGCTACATTGAATATTCGCACCTATCTTCGGACGGAAAAATAATTCTCGATAAAGTTGATTCACTGCTGTTCGAAGAACTGATGAAAGATCCGATACTTCATAACAAATAGAAGTTTTTAACATTATCTGTTTGCAGGGGTAGAAAACTGCTTATAACAAAGTAGGTAAAGCTCACGTCCGAGATACAATCGAGTCTTGACTTTAGGGCTATTCGCCCCAAATTCAATACACGTTTCCGTTTCACTTCAACTTCGGTGGTGACTAATGAAAATCCCAGAACTTGAATGGAAAGAAGTGCAACAGAAATTGCAATGGACTGGATTTTAACCCTTTCCTTAAGTCAAGAAACATCTTGTTAACAACTCGCAATCTTCTTCAAATCTTCAAATATTTGGTTTTACTTTATTTCTAAGTAGCCATTTGGATAACCCTTCCTTCTTAAACCTTAACATTTTTCCCGAATTCTTATAGTGGGGAATTTCACGTGAGGAACAAAGTTTATATACATAGCTGACCTTCAATCCACAATATTCGGCAGCTTCTTTTACATCCATTATTTCTTTGTTTGAACTCTTTATTGAAAATAGGAGCTTTTCAATTCTATTCAG
Organism: Crocinitomicaceae bacterium; assembly: GCA_014762645.1. GTDB lineage: Bacteria > Bacteroidota > Bacteroidia > Flavobacteriales_D > Crocinitomicaceae > Paracrocinitomix. The sequence continues at coordinate 37,085 of JABURP010000018.1, read as the reverse complement.
TTTTTCGTTTATCTCAACTAACACTGATTTTCCATAATTTACTTTTTTAAGGTATTTAATAAAACCTTGAAAGCATACTTTCCAGATAATAAACTGTTAATTAACTTTATCCCTTAAATGGTAAACATTAGGCTGACGTTATACACTTTTAGTGCCGTGTGATTTGGTGGCCTAGACGTACTTTAAAAAAATGAAATTATGGAACAGCCCCAACTTAAGGTGAACACTATGAAAGACAGTAAATTGCTCAATTATCTAAAAGATGTATTACACCAAATACCTGCTGACTGGTTGAACTTGACCACACACAGGTTAGACATTTATGAAGAGCGTTTGGCAAAAACACAGTTCTTGGAGCAATTTGAAAGTTTATTTAATGAGCGAACTACAGCAACATCTGCACTGAGCGAGTTGCCGACTGCCTTCGATTACATTCGCTTAGGTCACCCACTATCATCTGTATTGGAATGGGGAATTGCACATTTGAATAATTTGCAAGCTGAGCAGGTAATTACTTTTTCATCTCAGACGATTCCTGTTATGGCTGTATTAAGAAAGAACTTGCTGGACAAAAAAAACACACAAATTCTTCATACTGGCAAATTGCCTGAAGCGTTTGATACGGATATTTTACACAATGTCTATGGTTATAATTTTGATGTGAAACGCATTGACAAACTTGAAGATATTGTTGACTTTGATGGCAGTACCGTATTTATTTCCAAAGAACAAAGCATAGGAACGGTTGAACTTGTACCCAACATTGATTTTTACATCAGTGTTTACGATCACCTTGGAAGTATTTTATTGATCAACGGAGAGCAAAATAACGATTACATTTCAGCCATTCAACACGTCAGAAGAAGAGAGACCATTGCCATGACTCCGGCAAACTGTTTTTCTGCCTTAAAATTATTAGTTGGTGAAGAACCGCTTGACAATAAAGTAAGTGAGCTGGATAAAAACAGGGCTGACGTAGTAAATTCGATTCAAAAAATTACAGCAACTAATTCAAAAGCCTTGTTGGGGTCTTCCGGACTATCCGTACAGTACGCCATTATGATAGGATTGGTGGACCATGCCCTGGAGAATCATCAAGGAAAAGCGGTTAAAATTATCGTTCCACCTAACTGCTATGGTGGTACAAATGATCAGGCCAGACGTGTTGCAGCATGCATTGACAATGTTGACGTCATGGATTTACCGGTGGATGGTGATCACAATATGGTTCAAAGTATTGATATGATATTGGATGAAGTAGCAAAACAAGATGCTGTGCCTTATATCATTGCTGAAATACCTACCAACCCAAGAGTTGAAGTACCTGATCTTGAAAAATTAAGGGATGTTCTTAGCCAGGAACGGAAAACTGCAAATGAAGATACAGCAATTGATCCGGTTTTTATATTGGATCAAACGTTTTGTCCAAATGTGCAGTTTTTAAGTCAAGATGGTATTCTTTCATCCATCAGAACCATTTCTTATGTAAGTGGATCTAAATTTCCGAGTGGTGGAAAATGTACAGCAGGTTACTGTGTATCGAATGAAAAAGCAGCGTCATTGTTAGCGAAAATAGATTTGCATTTACGACTTTGTGATAACGAAGCCACCCCACTTCAAGTAGCCATATTAGCAGAGCAATTGCCGTCAATGAATGAGCGAATTATTGAAGCGTATAAAAACACCCGAGAATTTGTCATTTTCATCAAGGAGACATTGCCGACAGCAAAAATCAACTTTGTATCTGAAGAATTGGCAAAAGAAGGATTCACACCATCTGTTTTTTCATTGGATCTACCTACCAAAGGCGATACAGAAGAAGAAAGAGAAACATATAAGAGAGCACTAAATAGCAAGTTGATCAACTTAATGATTAATAAAATCCCTAATGAAAGCAAGTACTGTGTAAGCTACGGGCAATTAAAGGGATGCTACTGGACGATTCCTGCTACTTCAACGCAAGGAACCACAAAAGAGGGAGATAAAGATTATATCGTTCGCGTTTCATTATCTGCCAATATGGATTTGGATTTGCATAAAAAAGTCTTCAAAGAATTTGTGGATCAGATTTGATTCGGGTGATTCCTTTAACCATATTAATAAGTTAACATTAATTGATTAGAATGAAATTCGGTTCTGTAACATTTGTATTGTTTCATTAATAACTATCAATCTTCTGATAGCGCTGAACTCTTGTGGTAATCCTCGTAAAGAATTACCACCTTATCCTAAGGAAGAATGTGGAGATATTGTGCTATATGATTTGCCAATAATCACTCATGGCTTTTCAGAATCTAAATACAATAGTGCGACTGTTCAGACATTTGAGAAAGGATCAAATTTTGAAACTAATCACTTAAAACAATTCGGAATTCAATTGGATAAATATTCAGACATAGCCAGACAAACCAGAACATTTAGTTTACCAAAAGAAGTCACTACCGCCTATGATCTTAAAATAATCTTTTCAGGTGACCTTGAATATAAAATTACCGAAATGACTGTAGATTGGGAAGAGAATTGGTATATAGAAGAGGGGTATGAATGCAATCTGATTGCGTACAAGCTCAATGGAAAACTTGATTCTAGAGGCAGCAACATCATAATAAATGAACCTAATTACAGGTTTGACTGAAGAAAACTAATGTTAACACAATAGCTAAAGCTAAGCATCCACCCGCCGTCGAGTTCTGATATCAGCATTATTCTATGCTCATCTCAATACACGTTTCCGTTTCACTTCAACTTCGGTGGTGAGTAAAAAGAATCCCAGAACTTGAATGTTTTCAGAAATAGCACTCCTCTCCTATTCAAGGATTTAAAGAACACTAGAAACGAAATGGTAACAATGCTAATTTTAATAGTATATATATACCAAGTTGGGAACATATTTCTACTTATAAATCAGATACAAGACAAATACTGAGACTCTTTAATTACCCTTTTTGATCAACGTAACTATATTAAGTCTGGTTTTCGTATATTAATAACTGTATATAAAGGTAAGCTATGAAGGCAATTAACTTCCTGTATCAAAGAAATTACGGACTTTTAGTGTTGGCAGGTTTGAGCATGATATTACTTACTACAGGTAAAGACTTATTCCATGCTTACTTCAAGGGATATCACTTTTATCTATCTGAGTCAATGTTGTTTGGAACATACTGGTGGCTTTTTATCCCTGGGTTAATAGTGTATAAGAGATTAATTAAGAAATCTAATTCAGTAGGTCACCTTTTATTATCTATTGGAGTTAGCATTTTACACATAATTCTATTTGGGATACTGGTGCATTTAATTTCCTGGTTTGTTTTCGAACATACATTCGGTTTTATTCGTGTATTTACAGAATCATTTGTTGACAATGGAATTGCCTGTTTTCTTGTTTATGGAGGAGCGACCTTGTATTACACGAAATTTGCAAAGAGAGATAATGAAAAGTTGATTGAAAAGAAGGATGAGATTCGCGTCAAGCATAAGGGACGCGTTGTACTCTTGTCACGTCAGGACATACTTTATGTTACAACGGACCGCCCTTATCTAGCCCTATTTACTGAAAAGAAAAAATACCTATACTTCAGTTCGTTGAAGAGCTTCACTCAAAGGTATCTTGACGAAGATTTTATACAAATTCATAAAAGCACAATCGTTAATACTAACTTCATCAAGTCATTCGAATCCAGAAAAAATGGAGATTATAATGTTCTTTTGAATGATGGCACAAAATTAAAAGCAAGCAGAACTTATAATTCGTATTTCAGAGACTAACGATTCAAACGGGTTAGTAACTATTTGACTCGTTTCAGCATACATGTCTTAATTTGTAGTAAAACTACATCATACCTTTGCTAAAAAGAGTAAAGATGAAGACCGTAATTAGTAATGTATTAATCATTCTTATTTTATCTTCTTGTTTAAATGTTCAAAATGAAATTTCTGATAGCACAAGACTGGTCGGAGGGCCTTGTGAAGGTTGTGAAGCCATATTTGAGTATGGTGATCGAGAACTTAAAGCAACGGATACGTTGCCTGATTTTAAAGGTGAAGGCATCAGAATAAAAATAGAAGGAACGGTTTATCAGAAGGATGGTAAAACACCCGCTAAAGATGTTATCGTCTATGTATATCATACGGATCAGGAGGGGATTTATGCTCCAAATGAAAATTCCAAAGGATGGGGACTACGACATGGATATAACAGAACATGGTTAAAGACGGATGAAAATGGGTACTATTCATTTTATACAATAAAACCAGCACCATATCCAAACAGAGGGGAACCAGCTCATATTCATTTCACCATACTTGAACCGAATGGCAAGTATTATTGGTTAAACAGTTGTCATTTTGAAGGTGATAGCCTCTTACAAGAAAATGAAGTAAATCCAGAGCCGGCTAGAGGTGAAAGTTCCGGATTGTTGAGTATGAAGAAAGAGGGTGAATTACTGGTTGGGAAACGAAATATCATATTAGGAAGAAATATACCAAGTTATGAGTAATGTGAGAATACTTATATGTTTGATGGCATTTGTTGTGTCTTGCTCTAACCAGGAGAATACTGAAAACTCATCACTGAATCTAAATGGTACATTGAGCACTGATATCAGTAATGACACGCTACTTGTCGACTTGTCAAAATCTACAATTGACTGGAAGGGGACTAAAATGATGGGGAGAGGTAAACATGTAGGTAGAATTCAATTGATGAATGGATATACAGTAATGGAAGGCGACAAATTAATTGGGGGACAATTTGTAGTTGACATGAATAGCATTGAGGTTACAGATATACCGTCACATGAACCAGTACCAAGAAAGCGGTTTATTGACCACATGAAGAGTGAGGATTTCTTCGAAACCAGTAAGTTTCCTACTTCCAAATTTGTGATAACTAAAACAGTTTCAATAAATGAAGACAGTTCTCAGGTATCAGGTGATTTAACCATTAAAGATGTCACAAATAGTGTCACATTCAAAATTCACAATGATGGGCAGCAGTTTTCTACTAAATTTTCCTTTAACAGGTTTCTATGGAATATTGATTATGTGGGGAATGAATCTGATGAATCACAAGTCGACAAGGATATTGAGTTGGACATCAAAATTGTCACTCTAAATAAGATTGAATAAGAGTAATAATTGGATCGAAATAATATCAATATAACTTTTTGCTTCTATTATAATTCAACATCAAAGCGCAGGGTTTTCAAAATCTATAAACACATTAAGTATTTAAGGTTATAAATTTAGAATCACAAAATAGTATCGTGAAATTTACCTGATACGCAATATTCGACTCTTATATTTTATTATACCAATTATTCTCTTGTACATGCTCCCAACTTCTATAGATCATCTATAAATTGGTTCGAGAGATGTCCCGGCTTGACCACAACAGGTGAGATAAAGGCTTTCGAAAAATCGAGAGCCTTTTGTTTTTTTTCTCATAAAGATTTTACTACCTCACGACCTCTATATGGATAATACTTGTTTTCCCACTTACTTGAACGCGCAGAATGTAGCGTCCAGACTCTAACGTAGAAACATCAACTTGTTGATTTTCCTTGTTGTACACTACAGATAATACTCTACCCTGCATATCAAGCAGTTCAATATTCTCAATTTCAGTACTTGAAACGATTTTAATCAAATTCCGTGCTGGGTTTGGATAGACGCTTACACTAGCTGTTTGTTTCTCATCCAGACCGATAGAACTAATAACCACACAGTTTGAGGTATCGGCACAATCATCTTTATAGATAATCACAGCATATTCTCCATCTCCTGTAGCCAGGAAGGTTTGTCCGGTCTCTCCTGCTATGGGTTGATTGCCATTTGCACAGTCAATCCACTGGTACGCATCTGCCGTGGTGTTATTGGCAACGATCAGCATACCTGAGGATGTTGTCGTTATATCAATAGAAAAGACATCTAGTGAAGCCGGATTACAGTCGTCGTCGAGACCATTGCAGCCAAACTCAGTCATACTAGGATTCACCTGATTGTTCGTGTCATCACAGTCTGTATCTACAGCTGATTCATTTTGCACTGCATCACAGCTACCATCAGCGGCAATGACAACTGTAGTACTTCCATATCCATCACCGTCCAAATCTTCATAACAAGTTACTGCATCAAACCCATTACAGTCCTGATCAATTCCATCATCAGGAACTTCTGTGGCGCCAGGGTAAATGGAATTGTCACTATCTACACAGTCTGTACTATCCGCAACATAATTTGCAGGTGGTCCGTCACATGTTGAAACCACAACACCTCCTACGTCTCCAAATCCATCACCATCCATATCAGGGTAGTAATCCACATAGACAACTCCGTCGTCCGGTATTGAATTACAATTGTTATCAAATCCGTCACACACCTCCGGATTGCCTGGGAAATTGTTTGGATCATTGTCGTCACAATCTGTATTATCTGAAACATAGTTTGCTGGCTGCATGCATTGAACCACAAAACTTCCGGCATCTCCAAAACCATCATTGTCAGCATCTTCGTACCAAATCGTTCCAGGGTAAAGGTTTGGGTTTTCATCATCACAATCCGGATTGGTAGGGAATGTATTGGTGTAGCCACCGTCTGGTGCACTCAAGTCATTACATGAAGTTGCTGGCATAAAACAGTTCGTAACTGGAACATCACTGAAATAACCATCTCCATCACAGTCTGCATACCAAACCTGACCTGGGAATTGGTTTGGGTCATTATCATCACAATCTATATTCGCACAAAAACCATCTCCATCATTATCTCCTGTTAAATCATCCCCTTCACAGATATCACAATCATTTCCAAATCCATCCCCATCACTATCGGGAGAGTATACCAGTGGATTAGGATCAGTAGCATCACCACACATATCGCCGTCTGTATCGTCGTTTAGTGGGTCTGTTTCTCCTGCATCAACAACACCGTCAGCATCTATATCTTCTCCACCTAAACAGGTCCCTCCAACACTATTCGGCCCGTCACACAGCCCATCATTATCCGAATCAGCATTTAACGGATTAGTTCCGGCAACCAACACTTCTATACCATCACTCAATCCATCACTGTCAGTATCAGGATCATTTGGATCTGTTCCGTAAATATTACTTTCATCACAATCGGTTAATCCGTCACCATCAGAATCTATTACAGCATAATCAATTATAAAATTTGATGAATTTGGACAAGTTCCATTTGTTAAATAGGTAACAGTGTAAAGTCCAGGAGTACTCAAACTAAAGTCAATCTCCCCGCTTGTTGAATTGATATTCAATCCGACCGGAGTACTGGTAAAAGTCCCGCCAGGAAATGTCACGGTTGGTGTCTCATTTCCTGCACCAGTACAATAATTATTCATTGTATAATTGAAAGTTGCATCATCTAATGGGTTAATCGTTAGGTTGATGGTTAAAACGCTATCACTACCACAAGTATTGGGAATAGTATCCATATATGTCCCTGTTGCAGTCCAGGTATAATTACCACTAGGTGAAGTGTACGTACCACAAGCCGTTGGATTGATCGTATTTGCAGTATGTTGACAAATCTTAAAAAATGAAACCGATCCAGCTTGATTAATACCGGCAATATCATCCGTTTGTGCTCCTGCAACAATGAATTGATCGCTAATAGCTACTGAATTACCAAAGTTGTCGTTGGCCGTTAGAATGGCAGGTTGTAGTTCCAGGTCTTCAGTACTTGTCACCCATCCTCCAACAGGTTTTGCAAAGAAATATGAGGATCCTGCCTGTACGCTGGGGTCATCCACGTACTTACTACCAATAATGATATAATCATTGAAGATATTCACTGCCTGACCGAAATAATCTGAACTACTACCATTAGAGGCTGTGAGCTTTGCTGTTTCGTTCATGTTTGTCCATGCTGCACCCGGTTTTGTATAAATATATGCAGATCCACTATTGGAGCCATTAGGGTCATCCTGATGCGCTCCTACAACCACATTATCACCTGAAATAGCTACTGAATATCCAAGAAAATCCTGAGCAACTCCGTCTGAAGCCAATAACTTGGCAGTTTCAGTCATATTCACCCAATTCAAACCTGGCTTGGTATATACGTACGCCGCACCTGCATCACTTCCATTGATGTTATTTCCATAAGCACCTACTACAATGTTATCCCCATCAATATCTACTGAATAACCAAACAGGCCACCAGCTGTCGGATCTGAAGGAGCCAATTGGCAGGTCTCTATCATGTTGGTCCAACCGCCACCCGGTTTTTCGTAGACGAATACGCCACCAGAATTACCTACGCCCACATCATCTCCATCAGCACCAATAACAATCACATCTCCTGAGATGGCAACATCCCGCCCAAAGTAATCTTCCTGAAATCCTACACTTGGCAATAATTTAGCGGTTTCATTCATATCTACCCAACCACCTCCGGGTTTCACGAATACGTAAGCAGAACCTGATGCATTGCCATTGTCATCATCATAATGTGCTCCAACAACGATTACATCCCCTGAAATATCAACTGAAAGGCCCAGCCAATCTCCTGAGACACCATCAGAACTTGTTAGTTTTGCCAAATAGTTCCAGGTATTTCCATCCCAAAATAATACATGGGCCACCCCTTGATAGTTAGCTGCACCTCTTGAACCAATCACTGCATAATTTCCATCAATTGCGACATCTGACCCAAAAAATGAAGCTTCAAATGATTCGTAATAGGCTAAAATTTTACTTGTTTCTGTAACAGTAAGCCAATTCGCCCCTGGCTTTTCATAGAAATAAACCGAACCTGCATCAGTGCCATATTCATCATCATTTTTCGCAACCACTAAGGCACGTGTTCCACTGATAGCTACTCTCCATCCTAAGAAATCAGTTGTTCCTGCGTCACTAGCAGTAAATTTGGCTGTTTCCGTTGCTGTTGTCCAACCACCTCCTGGTTTTTCATATATATATGCAGATCCACCACCAGTAACCACAGCATCATCATTATCCGCTCCAACAATTATTTGATCTCCTTCGATCTGAACATCAGCCCCATGATGATCCAGTACTGTTCCATCAGAAGAAGTTAGTTTAGCTGTTTCTGTTCCTGTTAACCATGTAGCTCCTGGTTTTACAAAGACATACGCCGAACCTGAACCCGACCCATTGTCATCATCTTCTTCTGCCCCAGCAACGATCACATCTCCGTCAATAGCAACACTACCACCCAATTCGTCTCCTGTAGCTCCGTCAGAAGCACTCAGCTTAGCGTCTTGAGTTCCGCTTGTCCAAACTGCTCCTGGTTTTGTAAAAACATAGACCATACCTGCATCAATACCATTATCATCATCCAAATATGCTCCTGCAACAATAACGTTTCCAGATATATCCACATCTGTACCCAGGTAATCATCAGTTGCATAATCGGATGCACTTAGTTGTGCTGTCTCAGTAGTATTTACCCATCCTGTAAGGGGTTCACTAAATACATATACAGCACCTGCATTTCCACTCACCCCTTGTACTTTTCCTTTTGCCCCTATCACAACAATGGAATCATCAATGGCCACAGATTGTCCAAAATAAACGTACGGTCCCGGATCAGATGCGTCCAGTTGTGCGGTCTCGGCCATGTCTGACCACCCACCCACTGGCTTTTCAAAAATATAAGCAGTACCCGAATATGAACCGACAATCGCTTTACCATCTGCACCAACTACAACCTTGTCACCAGAAATAGCAACCGACTTTCCAAAACGATTGAAGTTTGCAGCATCAGAAGCTGTCAGTGTAGCTTGACGCTCCCAGTTTACTCCATCAAAGAAGTAGACGTATGCTAAACCTTGAAAATTATTAATTCCTGGGACACCAATTACAGCATAGTTTCCATCAATGGCAACATCATGACCAAACCATTGGTTATCTGCGCCAATATTTGGTGGTGGTAATTCTTTGTGAACTTCCTGCCAGTTTTGCCCTATAGTAAGACTAGTATATATTAAGATTGCTAAAAAAAGGATCAGTTTTGTCATTTTCAGTTGAATTAGTTAACTCGTTCGAAATTACCTCCTGACCTCTTTAAAAAACATGAAGTATATCAATTCAAGATATGATTATTCTGTTTCGACTGGTTGAATATGAATAATTTGGATACCTCTAAATGCAAAGTTGAACTGTATGCGTATAGGTTGAATACTAGTATCAATTAGTTTACGGGTTAAATGACGTTTTACTCATATATCTTAATTACGCTAATTATTCTTTTGTACATGTTCCCAATTTCTTTAGGTCCTTTATAAATTCGTTCGAAAGATATCTCGACTGGCCTACAACAGTGAGATAAAGGCTTTCGAGAAATCGTGAGCCTTTTGTTTTTCTACGGTGTACGGATAGCTATTTTTTTTAATCCCCACGATTATCTATAGGTCCTCCGATCGTTTTGCGTAGCTCCGCCATTAATTTATTGGCATCTTGCATTGTCAGCCCCTCTGTTGAAATGGGTGGATGCACGATCATTCTCGCAATACCAGGGCTGGCGTTACCCTGAAAAAAACCTTTTCGTTCAAGTCTTTTCCAATTTGTTGTGAACGTAATCGGTAAAATCGGAACTTTCTTCTTTAGCGCAATAATTGCCACCCCGGGCTTAAATTCAACCATTTCAGGTGCTTTTTTCGAAATAGTGCCTTCGGGGAATATAAACAGTGGATTTCCCTGATCCAGAACTTGCATCATGCGCCTTAAGGCTTTGAGGTCTCCTCTTTCATTCTGCCGGTCTACAAGTATATTCATGCCTGACGTATAGAAGATATTGAATAACGGCCATTTTGCTATTTCTTTCTTGCCTGTAAAAATGAAATAGCGATCAATGCTCGAGTAAAGGCATGGGATGTCAAGAAATGAAGTGTGATTTGAACAGATAATGCAGGGACCTGCAATTTTTAAATTCTCCTTCCCTTCTACTTTTACATAAATACCGGAGAAAAACATCCAAAATTTGGCAAATCCATGCATCAACTTAAAGGCTGTAGGGTACCTTGACTCTCTGTGGAGGAAATACCTAAACACAGGGTAAGCGAGAGTAAATGTTGTGGCGAAGAAAAGTAGAAAATACACCTTGTAGATCAATCTGAAAGGATAAGTAATAATCTTCATCTACGCCAGTTATTTTAAGTGTTCGAAGGTATCTAATAAAATGACCTAATAGAATGATCTATATCATAAAACCTCATAAAGGATAAGACTACCTTTGACGTCTATTTACAATAGTCCTAATAAGAGAGTGCATTTACACATAATTTCTGAGAGGAAGTAGACGTATTGGAAATTGATGGACAAACAAGCAAGGAGATATGAGCGAAACGCATTCATTTCACATCCCGGTAATGGGAGTAGGATTTACTATTGACACACCACTTAAGGTTTCTCGTTATGGTATAGATTCCGTCATGTCCATTGGAGATGATATTCTTATGGAAAAACTTCGGAAAATGTATTGTGAACGATACCATCTAGAATACCAGGAAATTTCTGATAAGATGGATGATTTCAGGGCCAAAAGGATCACTGCATATTTAAATTTGATTCACCAGTTGTCACAGGATGCATTCGTTGAATTTAAAAATGCCATAGTTGAAAAGCGCCAGGAGACCAAAGACTACTTCAGCATGTTGCCGGATAATTCACGATTAAAAATTGAATTATTCAAGCTGAATTCAACAACGAATAATCCAGAAGAGCGAAAGCAGTGGGTGGAAGATAATTTATCCATGGGAAGTCTTGATGTTAATATCATGACAAAGGTGGATAAAGAAAACTATAAGGACGGTGAACTTCTTCCTATAGAATATAATGATGCACACGCTTCTTTGCGAGGATTTGCCAACAGTGAACTCAGGTCATCACTGATACTTTCTGCGGGCATGAACCCGAGACTGTTTGGGTCCATTGAAAATTATAAGGACTTCTACCCGAACGCAAAAGGGGAGTTTAAGAAAAAGCTTGTTTTAAAGGTGAGTGATTATAGATCCGCCTTAATTCAGGGGAAGCTTTTAGCCAAGAAAGGTCTTTGGGTATCGGAGTTCAGAATTGAATCAGGACTTAATTGTGGGGGTCACGCCTTTGCCACTGATGGTTTCCTTCTGGGGCCCATTCTGGAAGAGTTTAAAAAGTCTAAACAGGATTTAATAGATGAGCTGACCGATATATATGTCAATGCATTACAAGAAAAAGGTATCCTGGCCCCAAAAGGTACATTGGATATTAAGATTTCAGCCCAGGGAGGTGTAGGAACAGCGGAGGAACACAAATTCTTAATCGACTATTATGAGGTGTATTCTGTTGGATGGGGAACGCCGTTTTTATTGGTTCCGGAGGTTGTCAATATTGATGAAATAACCCTTCACAAGCTGATTAAAGCAAAAGAAAAAGACCTGTATCTCAGTCATGTCTCACCATTAAACATTCCGTTTAATAATCTAAGAGGAAACTCGAAAGATCTTGAAAAGAGTGCTTTTAAAGATAAAGGTCGTCCCGGAAGTTCATGCCCTAAAAAATACCTGGCTCTCAACAAGGAATTTAGTGATAAAGGAATTTGTACAGCTTCAAGACAGTACCAGGTGTTGAAAATAAAAGAATTGGAGTCAATGGAGTTACCGAAGGAAAAATTTGAGTTGGAATATGAAAAAATTGTCGATAAATCATGTATCTGTGTTGGTTTAGGAACAGCTGCTCTTCTCGTTAATCAGCTTGACACATCTGTTGAAGGTAGCGGCGTTTCTGTTTGCCCTGGACCGAATATGGCGTATTTCTCCCAAAAAATGACTTTACATGAAATCAGTGATCACATTTATGGTAGAACCCATGTAATTAGTAGAAAGGATCGCCCCAATATGTTCTCTAAAGAGCTTTTTATATACATGGATTATTTAATGCAAAAATTTGCTGAAACAGGAAATGTGATCAATAAAAAAGAAAAGAAATATTTCTCAAAATTTGCTCATAACCTGAACGAAGGGGTTCATTATTACCAAACATTATTCAAAGAACATGCTGAACTTTTCCCAGAAAATAAGTCAAACATTCTGGATGAACTTGATTATAGTCAACAGTTATTGAACGAGTTTCTTGAACAGGTAGATGAAATGGCCGAGGTATAAATGTAGCGGTGTGAATACTCATGTACGTTTGGACCTGGATCACGTGAACAATTATTGATTGTACTTTCTTTTACTCATTGAAACAAAATTCTGATAAATTTGTAGCCTCAATTTTGAGTCATTAGCTCAGTTGGTTCAGAGCGCTGCCTTGACAGGGCAGAGGTCACTGGTTCGAATCCAGTATGACTCACAACCGAAAAGCCATCACGTCAGTGATTGGCTTTTTTTTAACGACGGTAAAACCAGTTAAATCTGTGGGTCGATCTTTGATCTACGATCAAATTCTCACTCCGATTACACAGACGTCATCCAATTGCTCGTACCCCCCCTTCCATTCTTCAAAAGCTTTATCCAATAACTTTTTATGATTTTCAAATGGTTCGTCTTTTATCGACAAGAGCAACTGTTTAAAATTAGCGGTTTTCATCTTTTTACCCTTTTCTCCACCAAACTGGTCGGCATAACCATCTGAAAATATGTATATAGTATCTCCATTGGAAACCTCAGTTTCATGTGTATCATAAGGTTGTGGAGACCCAAACTTCCCTATAGGCTGCTTATTTGCTTTTACCTCTTCTACTTCCGTCCTTCCTTTTCTTATGATCCACAACGGGTTATTCGCACCAGCATACTTCAAAACAGAGGAAGTAGAAGTATTAGAATGAAGCGCACAAAGTGCGATATCCATTCCATCCATTACTTCTTCTTCAGATTTTTCAAATTCCTGTAACACGAGCTGCCTGGTTTTGTCAAGTATTTTTCCAGGATTTGTGATTCCATACTCGCGTACGGATCGATTCAAGCCATTATTACATATCACTGAGACCATAGCACCCGGCACGCCATGACCGGTGCAGTCTGCTGCGGCAAAGAGTACAACTTTATTGGTGTCTTTTATGAAGGATTCCATCCAATAAAAATCACCAGCTACAATATCTTTAGGTTTATACAGTACAAAAGATTGCGGCAGTTGTTTTTTAAATTCTTTATCGGGAGGTAAAATTGCTGTTTGAATTCGTTTGGCATAGGTTATAGAATCGACAATCTCTTTTGATTTTTCTTCTACAATAGTTTTTTGCCGGGTTATTTCTTCATTCTTCTGTTTAAGAAGGATATTATTTTTCCTTCTGAGATGCATACTTCTCAAGGCAAATATTATTGCTACGAGTAGAAGAGCTACCATCCCCACTGCCCCAAATAATAATTCATTAGCCCTTCGGGTATCTGCTTCTGCCTTTTCAGCTTTGACTTTGTTTAATTCATTTTGGTTCTTTACAATTTTTAGTTGGGCATCTTTTTCAGCAGTTTCATACTTGGTTTGCATCTCTGTCAACTTATCTGTATTCATCTTTTTAGTGATGGAATCTTTTAAGTCAGTATAAGCATCAACATATTGGTATGCGCTTTTATAATCTCCTAATTCAAACAGTGATTTTGATAGCGCCCTTTTTGCCTGCATAATTGTTTCTACAGCACCGCTTTCTTCTGCATTTTCAAGCGATTTTCTGAAATTAACCGAAGCTTCTCTGAATTTACCTCTAAGCATTTGCGCCTGACCAAGACGTAAATAGGATCGGCCAATTGATTCCTTACTCATCCCCTCAGCCATTTGTTTAATTTCAAGCGCTTTCTGTAGATTTTCTTCTCCTTTTTCTATATCCCCCTGTTTGATGTATAAATCTCCCAAACTTGAATACGTGAAGGAAGCCCCATAAAAATCGCCATAGTCTTCTTTCATCTTTAAAGATTGTTTGTAATAAAAAGCCGCTGAATCAAACATTTCGAGATTCTCCATAGCAGTAGCCATATTATTTACCGACCAGGAAGCATAGGGACTGTCTGTTTTCTTTAATACGTTGGCAGATTTGCGATAATATCCTATAGATTCCTTAAAACGCTCCGTCAATTGGTAAATATTACCTATTCCCATATTGGCCATTCCAACACCCTGAACATATCCTCCTTTTTCAAATATCTCTTCTGCTTTAAAGTAAGCTTCCAATGCGTCAGAATATTGACCATTGATATCATAGATATTTCCTTTAGATATATATGCCTGTCCAATGGAGACTTTGTCGTCTATCTCTGGTTCCAATGCAATAATTTTATCGAGAATAATCAATGCAGTGTCTAATTGGCCACGCTCCGTATAATTTCTGGCAAACCAGTTAAGTGCCATAACTTCCCCCGACTTATCCTCTTCTTTTCTTGCTAACTCCAACGCCTGCACAGCATAAGACTTTGCTTTAACAGTATCCACCCTCAATAACATGATAGCAAGTTCATTGAGATTCATTATGCGTTCCGTCGTAGAAATATCTTCTTTTAAGGTTGCCTCTAAACTATCTACCGCAGAAGAGAATGTTTTCTGAGAATATAGAGATATACTATAACAAATGACTAAGGTTAGCAGGCCTAATCGCATGGAATAAATATAATCGAATTTCTTCTCAAATTTATCTCTTTAGTCACCAAATAAAGTTTGTAGAAATTCAAATTACATTCTTCTTGAGTTAAATATTCACGTGACGCATAAAAAATCAATTTCACTTGGATATAATTATTAATTTAGGTCAAAACTGAATTTATGATAAAGGTAATCCTGACAACAAACTTTTCTGAAAGTGCCCGTAACGCAATGCTTTATGCCATTCAATTATTTGGTTCAGAAAACACGGAATACACCATAATGAATACCCTTATCGACTCACCTACCGGAAATGATGGTGTATTATCTGTCGAAAAACTGGAAAGTGATGAGAATGAAAAAAATCTGGCGGCAGATGAGACTTTTTTGCGAAAAGTCTTCCCGGATAAAATTCTTAAGATTAATAAACGATCGATCTATGGCCATCTCACTTCTGCCATTAATGAACTGGTAGAAGATATCGGGGCTAATTACGTTGTCATTGGAAATAAAGAAAAATATGATTTTGAAATGGGAATGCTCAGGGCAAAAACCTACGAAATGATTGACAAGATTAATTGTCCGGTATTAGCCATTCCTGCTGAAAGAGAATTTAAAGTTAATGAAGGTGGATTGATATTTGCCAGTGACTTAAATACCATTAAGAAACCTGATCACCTTGAACCTATTATTCGAATTGCACAGCTACACGAAGTACCAATTATGGTGATTAATATTCGTAAACCGGAACATAAACTAACCAGTGATGAAGAAAATGCCGGAACACAATTACACAAAATTTTCAGCAAAGTAGAGCACGAATTTCATCAAATGGAGAATGAAGATGTATTAAATGGTATCAAGAACTTCGTTGAATCCAATGGTAGCAGTTTGCTCGTTTTACTGGCAAGAAAGCACAACTTTTTCAAGAGATTGACTTCTCAAAGTCTTACCAAAGAAATGTCACGCTTAGCAAAAATGCCTTTGCTGATCTTACATGATTACTAAAGATTTTTTTATTCTGTTTGACTAATATTGGAGATATGTCAGATACCGGAAAGACTAAACCAGGATTGATAGAAACACTCCTTACAAAGTATCGGGGAACGTTCGCCACCCTAGTACTTATTCCGATTTCATTTTGGTACGAAGCATATCTAAAAATCTCTCGAAAAATTTCATTTTGGTTAAATACCGCTCCCAAAAAGCACGGTAAAAGAGTTGAAAATGTCCGGAAACAACTTGAAGCCTGGAAAAAGGACGGTTGCCCCGAAAAGCTCACCACAGGAAGATCAGGGTGGTTTGCAATGAGTGAAGTTATCCCCTCTTACAAAAAAACCAACAGAAAAATTTTCCTGAATATGAGGGATATTCTGGAAATCAATGAGGAAAAAGAAACTGTTCGTGTAGAACCTCAGGTTACCATGGGACAAATAACGGCAGCTTTAAATCCAAGAGGTTGGACCATTGCGGTACTGCCTGAATTAGATGACTTAACCGTTGGCGGATTGGTCAATGGATTTGGAATTGAAACGTCTAGTCATAAATATGGCTTGTTTCAATTTATATGTGAATCCTTTGAGATTATCACTCCTGATGGAGATGTCAAGACCTGTAGCAAAGAAGAAAATCCGGAGTTGTTTTCCATGATTCCCTGGTCATACGGAACATTTGGTTTTTTAACTGCAGTTGAACTCAAAATGGTTCCAGCTAAAAAATATGTTCGATTAAAGTACATTCCAATCACATCACAAGAAGAACTCCTTCAGCGATTTGACGAGGAAAGCAATAAAGAAAATCCTCATGATTTTGTTGAGGCTATTGTCTACTCACATGAGAAATCTGTCCTGCTTCTGGGAGATCAGGTCGATAAAAAAGGAAACGACGGTCCTAAAAATGCGATACGCAGGTGGTACAAAACCTGGTTTTATAAGCACATTGAGCATATTTTGAATGAGGGAAAGGAAAAAATCGAATACATTCCTTTGCGCCAGTATTATCACCGACACACACGTTCTTTATTTTGGATGATGGACCATGTTATTCCTTTTGGAAACCATCCTTTGCACCGCTTTTTCTTTGGTTGGGCAATGCCACCCCAGTTATCATTGATGAAGTATTTTGAAACACAAACCACCAGAGAATTACGGGAAAAATTTGCTGTAACGCAGGATATGCTCGTACCTATGAGCAAATTAAAGGCATCTTTGGATCACTTTCATGACAATTTCAATCTTTACCCTTTATGGCTATGCCCAATGGCTGTTTATGACCAACCAAATGGTCTTGGAATGCTTCATGCACATAAAAAAGAAGATGGAACTGTTGAAGAAATGTTTGTAGACATTGGTGCATACGGAATAGGGACTACACCAGATTTTGATGGAATCGAAGCATTAAAAAAATGTGAAAAGTTTGTGATTGAAAATGATGGATATCAAGCCATGTATGCCAAAACCATGCTTTCCGAAGAAGATTTCAGACGAATGTTTGATCACAGTTACTACGACATCCTGCGGGATAAAATTCCCAATGCTCGAAAGGCTTTTCCTGATGTCTATCATAAACTCTCGTCTAAAGCCAGAATTGCGCCTTCTGAATTCAAAAAAATGAAGAAGAAAAAAATCTAAATGCAATTTGCATTTATGGTAATTGTGGAGTTATCCATTTCTTACAGTCATTCACCGAAGATTCTTTACCACTTAACGAGTCTCATTGTTATGCATACATAATTGTTTGTACATTATAAAGGACAGACACTGACAAATGCAAGAACTATGAATGAATTTACAACGAACGCTAGCATGAATACGCCCTACATCAATGGTAGCTTAATAAACGGAACGATTAAAATGAAAGGCACATTTTGCCTTGACGACGGAGAAAAATTCTTTAAGCCTTTTAAGGATTGGATAAAGATTTTCTGTACCACACAACGAATGGAACTTAAAATTACATTGGAATTTGAAAAATTAAGCACGGCCTGTAGTTTGGTTTTACTGCATTCTATGAAAGAGATAAAAAAATTGGCTGAATCCAAAACTGTGAGATTTATTTGGAAATATCGCGTAGGAGATGATCAGATGAAGGAAATGGGCGAAGATTTTCGTGTCATATTAGGTGATGTTTTAGAATTACGCGAAAAAGTAAAATTAGCTTCTTAAAGATCTGTGTTTTTTTCTGCTAGTTTAGCATAACGGCTGCCGGTTCGTGATTAATATTATCGTTCCGGCAGCTTAGCTTTTCAAGGTCACCTCCTAACCAAATGGATCTAGAATCACAAACAATAAGCACTGCCAGGTATGATAAAATCCCTCTCTGTGCAACTCTATGATACTTTGTGAATCTCTGTGAAAGAATATTTGGTTTGTCGGTAAATTACACTCTCAGACCGATTATTCTTCGACCATCTTCAGGGTATCACACGCGGACTCCTATAACGCAGACCCCGCAAAGGCGGGGTCAGTTAGATCTGGGGTTCGTTCTTTGATCTACGATCAAATTCTCACCCCGATTACGCAGACGTCATCCAATTGCTCTAGATTTCCTTTCCAATCTTCAAATGCTCTGTCAATTATCCTAGACTGTTCGGGCACAGGTTTGTCACAAACGGAAAGCAGCAACTTCTTAAAGTTGGCAGCCTTGTATTTTTTGCCTTTTTCTCCACCAAACTGATCAGCATAACCATCTGAAAACACATAAACAGTATCACCTTTATTCAGCTTTACTTCGTGCGTGTTATATGGGTCAGAGTGATCAAATTTACCTATTGGCTGTTTATCCGCTTTGATCTCTTCAATTTCATCCGAGCCATTTCTAATGATCCACAAAGGATTGTGAGCCCCGGCGTATTTTAAAGAATGAGAAGGAGAATCAGAAGGCGTTGAAGTAATAGGCTGGAGGGCGCAAAGTGCTATATCCATACCGTCTTTCACTTCGTCCTTACTTTTCGCGAATTCCTGAATAACGATCTCTCTGGTTTTATCTAAAATCTTACCAGGATCTGACAGGCCATACTCACGCACGCTTCGGTTTAAACCGTTGTTACAAATCACACTTACCATTGCTCCAGGAACTCCGTGTCCTGTGCAGTCTGCTGCCGCAAACAATATCACACCTTCCTTTTCTTCCAACCAATAAAAATCTCCAGCTACAATATCCTTTGGCTTATAAAGCACAAATGATTGAGGAAGGTGTTCTTTAATAAATTGATCGGGAGGTAATATTGCATTTTGAATTCGTTGTGCATAAACTATACTGTCCGTTATCTCCTGATTGCGTTCTTGCAGAAGATTATTCTGTTTGGCTAATTCTTCTTTCTGATCTTCAATTTTTGCCGTTCGTTCTGCTACTTTTCTATCCAACTCGTTGATGAGTGTATTCTTTGCTTCAAGAGATGAAACAACAGAATCGCGCAAGCGTTTTCCCACCAGGCCAGTAATAACACCAGCTGCCAGAATAAATGGGAGCTTTGATAAACTCACTGTACTTTCAAGACTATTAACATCCATCAGTAATAAAGAAATAATCGCATATTGAATCACACCAACAATTCCTGTGATCAATGAAATTTTAAATTCCAGATAAAACGCGGTAAGTGCAATGACAATGAAATAGACCAGAAAAGGGGGCGAACTAAAAAACATGAACGTGGAGATAGGTGTATCTGAGTTTATTAAAAAACCGGCACCGAAAAACAAAACTATACTTGGATAGGATATTTCCAGTATAGACACCATATACTTAAAGTTATCCCTAAACTTTTTCTCCCCTTTCTCCGCCTTCTTTAAATACCGTAAAATGAATACTTCATCCAGGATTATCCCCAGAATCAATACTGGAACTAAAACGAGACCTTCAAATGGAAGTTCCTCAAGATTACCAGTGGTTTTCAAAAACGTAATACCCAACACCTGAATCAGGAGTACCACAATAAAAAAACCAATCATAATTTTGGTTTTAATAATCAGGTTGTTGATTTGTGCTATTTGAAAATCTTTATCCAGAATTTAAAATTTTCTACTGTCACCTACCTGGCAACAATCAAAAATAGAATAATAGATTGAATAGTAAAAACATAGAAGTCAGTACAACTTTCATACTGTTACATATTGAATATCAACGTTATTTTCTTAACTTTGAGAGAACAATGTATATGCATTGACCTGATCTGAAAAAAATGAAATCGCTCTTAAATTCACTGATTTGTGTGGTATTTATGTTATCCACACATACTGTTATTGGACAGTATGTATTTGATCCAACTTACATCCACGAATTTAAAATTGACTTTTACGACTCCAATTGGGATGAACTACTTGATTCAATGGCTTCCGCTAACAGTGGTACAGGAAGTGGAACCGGTAGAATTCTGGCTACGGTAACGATAGATGGATTTGTTTATGATAGTTGTGGCGTTCGGTATAAAGGAAACAGTTCTATGGATACTACTAGTAACAAAAATCCATTTAACATTGATCTGAACTATACAATATTAGGACAGGAGCACCAGGGAAAAGACAAGTTCAAACTCGCAAACTGCTATAGTGACCCCAGTATGATAAGAGAAGTTTTGATGTATGAACTTTCTAATCAATATATGGATTGTCCCAAGGCTAATTTTACCAAACTATATATAAACGGGGGCTATCGTGGTATTTACACCAATACGGAGTCCATTGATAATGAATTTCTAAAGGAATTTTACAATTCATCTGATAATCCATTCTTTAAATGTGACCCTGTTTCATTTGACATTTTTGGAGATAACTCTAACCTGGCCTACCATCCAGATTCCATGGCATACGACACACTTTACGATATGAAATCACTGTATGGCTTGACTGCTTTACAAGATTTAACGTATCGTTTAGAGTTCTTCCCAAATACGATTGGTAATTACCTTGATGTTGACAGAGCCTTATGGTTTTTGGCCGTTAGTTCAGCTTTTGTACACAATGATGGATATACCGCTTTTGCTCATAATTACTATATCTACAAAATGGATAATGGGAAATGGAGCATAATACTATGGGATGTCAATATGTCTTTTGGTGGATTACCTTTTAACGGAACCGGAATTTTTGCATTGAGTACCAATGACATGCAAACGCAGGATCCTTTTATTCATGCTGGATCACCGAATTTCAGGCCGTTAATAGCTCGTCTCCTCTCCAATCCACAGTATAAAAAAATGTACGTGGCGCACATGCGCACTATTTTTGAAGAGAATGTAAACAACAACTACTATATGCAACGGGCACAGTACTGGCACGATCAGATTGATCCCGAAGTACCCTCTGAGCCCTATCCATTTTACACCTATCAACAATTCGTGGACAACCTTACACAGGATGTTGGTAATTGGTTTAGTCTACGTCCGGGCCTTCAAAACCTAATGCAGGGTCGTGAACCGTATATTTATTCGCTTCCCGAATTTCAGGCTAATCCGCCAATGATTACAAATGTTGATGTTCCTGTACAGCCTGAACCTTATGCTTCCGTTACCATTACTGCGGACGTATCAAACGAAACGAATGTTTGGCTGGGATACCGTCATCATAAGTTAGATTACTTTACGCGTGTTCCTATGTATGATGATGGATTACACAATGATGGTGCTGCCTCAGATGGAGTTTATGGTGTTGATGTACAAATGCAGAGTCTGGAAATGCAGTACTATGTCTACGCAGAAAATAGCATTGCAGGAAAATTTTCACCGGTTCGAGCGGAGTATGAGTTTTACAGTATTGAACCTAAAAAAGGACTTGTCATCAATGAGCTCTCTGCCAACAATGTTTCCATTATGAGTGATCAGGCTGGTGAATTTGATGATTGGATTGAATTGTATAACTCCACTAGTGATCCAATTCAACTGTACAACTATTGCCTTTCTGACAATGATAGTGACCTGTACAAATGGGTGCTGCCAAATATTATTCTGCAACCCAATTCTTACATAGTTTTTTGGGCGGATGGTCAAACCGCACAGGGAATTGATCATACCAATTTTGGGTTGGATATCAACGGGGAAACTCTTTATCTTACGCATTTGACAGACTCAACAGTTGATATGGTAGAGTTTCCGGATCAATATCCAGACGTTACTTACGGAAGACTCCCCAACGGAACCGGGCCATTTGAATACCTGATCCCTACATTCCAGGCCGAAAACACCACACTAATGGGAGAAGAAGAGGTGTCCTTACCGAATGTAAATATTAACCTCTACCCTAACCCGGCAAGTGAATTTATCAATATTCAGGTGGATGAATTTATCCAGAGTGAAATCTATTTGTACGATTTGAATGGACGTGTTGCTTTACAAAGTCAGGTCAACGGAACGATACTACAGCTAGACGTTTCTTCGCTTTCTAGCGGAACTTATATTTTGCGTTTGGAAACGGGAGGACACACTGAAAAGGTAGTTATACGTTAAGTTCCTCAATATCCAAATCAGTCAGTATAAAGAAACTTCCAAAAACAGCAATCATATCCTGTCTTGTAGCATGATATTGTGCTTTGTTTAATGCCTCCTTTGGAGAATCATAAACGGTAAAGTTCAGGTCAAACATCTGACCATATTTCTCAAATTCGCTGGATTTTAGGCTCCTTTCGCCATCAAACTCAGTAAAATAATAAGTAGCATCCTTTGGCAGCATATTCATGATACCCACAACATCCTTATCATTTGATACACCATAAACTATATGTAGATGATCATATTCAAAGGATTTTAATTCATGCAGCAAATTTTGAACGCCTGCGGGATTATGTGCCACGTCAATTAATACTCCCGGATTTTTTTGAACGAGCTGTAAACGTCCTTTAAATCCAGAGAGAGCTGTTACGTGATGCAAAGCAGCGAGATTTTTATCAGTAGATGTCTCCCATTTTTGCTGTAACAACTCTACAGCTGTCAGGGCTGTACATGCATTTCTCTTTTGAAATTCACCTTTTAGGTCTGTTTCAACTGGCCTGAATTTGCTATAATAAAGCGGAGCATTTTTTTCATGGGCAATTTTTTCAAAAACTTTTGATATTTCAGGTTGCTTCTCTCCAATCAAGACAGGTATGTTCTCTTTAATGATCCCCGCTTTTTCAGTGGCAATATCGAGCTCCGTATCACCTAAATATTTGGTATGGTCCAATCCGATATTGGTAATGATTGCTAGCCGAGGCTTCAGTACATTTGTAGAGTCCAGGCGCCCACCCATACCTGTTTCCACGATTGCAATATCAACTTTGTTATCCGAAAATGCACGAAAAGCCATTGCCGTGCAGATCTCAAAAAATGTAGCGGATAGTGATACAAAAAGCTTTTGATGCTCCTGAATAAATTCAGTAACAAATTCTTTACTGACCATTTTACCGTTGATTTTTATACGCTCTCTAAAGTCACTAATATGTGGAGAGGTAAAAACACCAACCTTATAACCGTTTTCCTGATAAATCGCTGCTAACATGTGTGCGACAGATCCTTTGCCATTGGTTCCGGCTATATGTATAGATTCAAAAAGCTCCTGCGGGTTTCCAATGTCCTGCAAGAGCTTTTTAATATTATCTAATCCTGGCTTATATGCCGGACCACCTTGTCTTTGATAATTTGGCACCTGAACATATAGCCAGTCAAGCACCTCATGGTAATACTTCAATGCCTAAGATTTAATGAATCTGAATACCACATATCCCACATACTCAATTCCTGCTCCTGCCTTAGCGTCATACTTCATTGTATACGCAGCATTAACAGCCAATTTTTTCAAGTACTCACTACCCGAAGTAGATTTGGATTGTTTGTATTTGGTTTTCACGATTTTACCACTCGCATCCACATAAATGTCAAGTGCAATCTTACCTTCTTCCTGAGCGTTTGAACTGTAACTTGGGTCTACAAGTCTTTTTCTTTCCGGGTTATAAGTTCCGTCACCAGGAGTATTTCCTTGTCCGTTTCCTCCAACTCCGGTACCACTTCCAAATTCATTTCCTTGGCCGGTTCCGGTACCATTGCCATTCCCATTACCAAATGTAAATGTGTTGTCAACAGGTGGCGAAACCTCCTGAGTTGTATTTGTATTGTTGTTATCACCGTTACTGCTGCTCACTTCAACGGGAGACTCCTCCTGTGTTTCATGTTCAACAGATGGTTCTTCAATATTTTCAGGTACAGGAACGACATCCGGGTTCATATCGTTACTTTGACTACCACCTTCTGGTTGAGAGCCAAAATCATATTCGATATCTTCCAGGGTCATTAAGACCTCTTTTTCTTTAAGTGGTGGATCAGGTTGTTCAAACCCAACTAATAAAAAGAATAATATCAGAAGCATGATGAAGACCAATGCACTATACAATGCTCTTCTGTGATCCTCTTCTCTCAATGCTTCCATTGCTTGCCTAATTGTCTTCATGTGTATTGTTTTAATTTTCCTTGCGTACCAATAAACCTCAATTATTATGCCATTTACCAGTATTAAACAGCGTTATGCACTATATATCAACTATTTAACTTTTTTTAAGGCATTCGTTACGGTGTAAAAGCTAATACGGGTTTCCACTCTCTTTGTTTCGCCAGGGCCACTAATTGGAATATTGCCTCATAGTTGGCTACCTTATCACCCGAAATCTTTATACTTTTTTCCGTCTGTTCTGCCATTTTTGCATCTAAAACCGGAATCAGTTCTGCCATTTCATATTCCTGATCTGAGTGTTCCAAAACGTATGTACTATTCGCAGTAACACCGACCACCAGGGGTGGGTTGGAGGTGCTAGGTGGAAGTTCACTATTCTTGGGCAGATCAATAGGTATGTTATGCTCAACCTTGGTACTCATAATGATAAAAAATATCAAGAGTAGGAATACCAGGTCAGTCATGGAAGACATACCCCCTTCCGCTTTTACTTTATTTCTTCTTCCTAAATCCATACAACTACTTTCCCGGTTCGTTCAATAAATCCAAGAATTCAATGGAGGCGTTCTCCATGTGGTGAATCACCTTATCTACTTTTGCTACCAAATAGTTGTAGGACATGTAGGCCATAATTCCTACGATTAGTCCGGCAACAGTTGTTACCATGGCTTCCATAATTCCTCCGGAAATGGTAGATAATTCAAAACTTTCCTGAAATTTCATGGCCTGAAACACCCGGATCATACCCAATGTAGTTCCGAGGAAACCAATCATTGGTGCTGCTCCTGAAGCCGTAGCCAGAATACTCATTCTCTTTTCCAAATGATATATTTCGAGTTTTCCGACGTTCTCAATTGAACTCACAATATCTCTCATTGGTTTTCCTATCCTTGAAATTCCTTTCTCTACCATTCGCGCCGCAGGGTTATCCGTTTGGGAGCACAAATCTCTGGCCTGATCAACCTTTCCATCTAACAGGTAATCTTTTACCCTTACCATAAAATCTCTTTCTTCCTTTAAGGATTTGTTAATGGAAAGGAATCGCTCAACAAAGATATATACACTAATGACGGATAAAACCAGTAAAGCTGACATAACAATCAGGTTCGTTATACTGATTTCTCCTGTCATTGGATCGATTCCAATGATTAGATCCCATACTCTGACAGTTTCTGTCATGTCTGCCTGTCCGGCATTTTTTTGAGCATTATCAAGGCTGTCAAGCGTACCTTGCAGCAAAAGGGGGAATACGTTCATAATTGGTTTGTTTGTTTAATTACTTAACGTGCTTAATTTTCAATTGTTACAATATGTGAATGCAACAATTTCAAATACCATGCAATTAGGTATTTGAAACTGAAAATTAAGCAATAATTATTTTTTAGACGAATTGGGGTAAAGAAGTTATTAACCGTTGGGATTGTATTAGCCCAATGAGCATCTTTTATTCGCATGCATAATTAGTGACATGGATGGTTTAATTTTCATCTCAATTGGAAACGAAAGAGTTTCGAAAGAAAACCCAATTAATTGTACATCACCCAATACACTGCTGCACCGGCTACATAACCCACAATAGCATAAAGACTGATCTTTTTCAGATACCACCCGAATGAGATCTTTTCCAATCCCATTACCGCAACACCAGCTGCCGAACCAATAATTAGGGCAGAACCCCCGGTACCTGCACAGTAGGCCAAAAATTGCCAGAATCTTCCACTTTCAGCAAAATTACCTGCTTCCGCAATTGGGTACATACCTTGTGCAGCGGCTACCAGTGGTACGTTATCCACAATAGCAGAAAGTAATCCTATTGAAATATTGATACTATAAATATTTCCTGACATCTTATCATTTAAGAATCCGGCAACGGTATTTAAGTGTCCAACTTCTTGTAAGGCTGCGACTGCCATTAGGATTCCCAAAAAGAAAAGAACAGAAGCCGTATCTACTTTTTGTAGTACAGAGATCACCGAAAGGTTGCGCTTTAATTCTGTAGACTTTCTTCCGTGCATAATCTCTGTCACGGTCCACAATACACCTAGAGATAACATCATTCCCGTATATGGAGGAAGGTGCGTGATGGTTTTAAAAACCGGGACAAATAGCAAACCTGCTAATCCCAATCCAAATACAAATACCTTTTCAAAACTTGTTACTTCAACAGCTCCATGTCCGTGCCCTTCCAAAGGAGCTGCCTTCTCAGGTCGCTTAACATTTCCTTTGATAAAGAAAGAAGCAATTAATAACGGAATGATCAACGCTGCAAGAGATGGTATAATGAGGTTAACAATAATCACTCCTGTTTCAGGTAGCTGCCCATTATTCCATAGCATTGTTGTTGTAACGTCTCCAATTGGTGACCAGGCACCACCAGCATTTGCTGCAATTATGATGAAACCACCAAATAACCATCTGACCTCTTTTTCACTTATCAACTTGCGGATAACGGACACCATAACAATAGAAGTTGTAAGGTTATCTAGTGCTGCCGACATAAAGAACGTCAATAAACAAATAACCCATAATAGCTTCACTTTATTCGTGGTCTGTATTCGATCTGTAATCACAGAAAATCCTTCATGCGCATCAATAAGTTCTACAATGGTCATGGCACCCAACAGGAAGAACAGAATACTCGCAATTTCAAATAGGTGATGGGTCAAGCCATGCTCTACGTATTCATGTACATGATGCTCTGTATGATGAGGATCTTTCGTAGTAAACTCCATGTCAAAATTACCATGGTTAAGAATCTCATCTCTTTCTTTGATCACTTCGTGGTTGGCAAATTCAGAAAAAGCCGGATTCGCTGCATGAATGGTAGAATCTCTTGAAACATCCAGGATGGTCATGTTTTCTTCCACTCCCAGGTGATCCTCCGGCCAAATGGCGTACATCCCCCAGGCGATCATCCCAATCAAAAGCGCAGAAGCTGCTTTATCTACACGAATATTATGCTCAAGTGCAATAGCGGCATAACCAATAACAAAAATGATGACCATTATATATTCAAGTCCCATAGTAATTGAGTTTAAATCAGTTTATTTAAAGCAATTTCAAAAGCAGTTTTGGCAATTTTCGTTTTACCTGAACTTTTAGCGTAGGTATCTTGCAATGCTTTTTTTATTGTATTTGAAGTGTCTTCGAAAATTCCCTGATCAGTTAATTCTTCCAGATCATTACTCATTAAATATGCAAATACTCTTGCCATTCCACAGTTAGAAATAAAATCCGGGATGACGGAAATATGCTCGTCTGTGTAATCTGCAATCGGACCAAAGAATATTTCGTTATCAGCAAACGGAACATTAGCACCGGCTGATATAACTTCCATACCAGTATTGATCAATCGGTCAACCTGATCTTTCGTAATAAGTCGTGATGCGGCACAAGGAGCAAATATTTCAGCATCCAAATCCCAAATTTTGTCATTGACTTCATCAAAGCTTAACATTTCAGGATGATTCAGTTTGTTCCCGTCTTTTGTTAAAAACAGTTCGGTGATTTCTTCAAAAGTAAATCCTTCAGGGTTGATCAATCCACCTGCTATATCTATGATACCTACGACTTTTACACCGGCTTGTGCTAAATAAAACGCTGCTGCTGAACCAACATTTCCCCATCCTTGAATGATGGCACGTTTACCTTTTATATCCCCTCCCCAAATGTTGTAGTAATGTAAAACCGCCTCGGACACACCAAATCCGGTTATCATATCAGCCACAACATATTTTCTGGTAATAGCGGGAGAATATTTTTCGTCTTCTATAACTTTAAGAACACCTTGTCTCAATTGGCCAATACGGTGAATCTTTTGTGCTTCCCTGGGTTGGAAATGACCATTAAATACGCCTTCTTGCGGATGCCAAACACCACAATCCTCAGTAATTGGGATCACTTCATGAATTTCATCCACATTTAAATCCCCACCGGTACCGTAATAGTGTTTTAAAAGTGGGGTAACTGCGGCATACCAGCGTTGTAATACCCCTTTTTTCCTGGGATCTTTCGGATCAAAATTAATTCCTGATTTTGCGCCTCCGATTTGCGGACCCGCAACTGTAAATTTGACCTCCATTGTTTTTGCCAGAGATTCAACCTCTCTCTTATCAAGACCTACTCTCATTCGTGTTCCACCACCGGCGGCACCACCTCTTAAAGAATTAATAACTACCCAACCCTCAGCTTCTGTTTCCGAATCTTTCCATTCAAAAACGATCTCAGGTCGCTTATTCTCAAATTTTTCAAGTAGCTTGATCATGAAGAATCAATAAATTTAATGGTGCGCAAAAATAAGAAAGATTTTAACTTACAAATGATGTATTCGACCAGTCATTCATCTGTAAAGGCAAGATGCAATTTACCACCTATAGAATCGTTTTTTGCTCCTGTAACTGAGGCCAGGGTATTTACTTGTTGATTTACATGGAGATAAGCAAGAAAAGCAAAGATCAAGGCTTCTTTAAACTCAATCAATTGAAGATCTGGAATAATAATTTCAGTGGTTGTTTTTTGTTGAATTTGCTCAACAAAGAAAGTGTTCAACGCTCCTCCACCGGTTACAAGACAATTACTCAGCTGCCGAGCATTGAGAATTTTTGATATCTGTGTGGATTCATGCTCAATAACTGTCCGCAATACATTTGCCACTGGTTTGTCCGAAAAATTCTTAATTACGGGATAAAATTCCCGATCAAGCCATTCGTATCCTAACGACTTTGGTGGATCTTGTGAATAATAAGACAAGTCATTTAACGCATTCAAAAGGTCCTGAATGACCGTACCACTTTGCGCAATTTCCCCGTTCCTATCAAAGGAGATATCAAACTTTTCCTTCACGATTTTATTCAGTGGTAGATTCGCCGGACAGATATCAAACGCAATTCGCTTGTCTCCCTGTTCATAACTAATGTTCGCTATACCACCAAGATTCAAGCAACTAGCATACGCCCCAAAGAGTAAACGATCACCAATTGGCACTAATGGCGCACCTTGTCCACCCAGTTCAACATCTCTGATTCTAAAATCATTGATAACATTTATTCCCGTGGCTTCGGCAATTTCAGGTCCTGCACCAATTTGCACGGTAATTCCTTTGTCTGGTTCATGAAAGATAGTTTGTCCATGTGACCCAATGAGTTCCACTTTACCTTTTAACTTATTCTTCAGAATAAAAAGATTGACCAGTTTGCCTATAAATTTACCGTAGTCTTTATCTATTTCAGCCAGATCATTTATATCCTGGTGATAAGCCGCCTCAAGTCTTTTTTTCCATTCAACAGGAAAAGTGAATGTTTCGGTAGCCAGTACCTTGTAAGTATAACTATTGTTGACATGACACAGCTGAACACAACAAATATCAAGACCGTCTAAAGAAGTTCCTGACATAATTCCAATAACGGTGAGATCTTGAGGCATAGTACTTTAAAGTTAGGCTGAACATTCCTGATAACAAATCCGTTATGAAATGTAGGCCATGGAAAACCAAAATTATCAATAAATGGTTAAATTTGTGGGGCCTGATTCCGATCATTATCCGGACGGGAAACCACAAACCCACATTAATGTCTATAGATATGGATTTTAAATTTACTGAAGAGCAGCTGGCGGTTAGAGATGCAGCAAGAGACTTTGCACAAAATGTGCTGAAACCTGGAGTTATTGAGCGTGATATTGAAGCAAAATTTCCGGAAGAAGAGATCAAACAATTAGGTGAACTTGGATTTTTAGGAATGATGGTAGATCCGAAATACGGAGGAGGCGGAATGGACACTGTTTCATACGTTTTGGCCATGGAGGAAATATCAAAAATAGATGCTTCAGTTTCAGTATGTATGTCAGTTTGCAACTCGTTGGTATGTTGGGGTCTTGAGCGATTTGGTACAGAAGAGCAAAAAGAAAAATATTTACGACCAATCGCTGAAGGTAAAAAGATTGGTGCTTTTTGTTTGTCTGAGCCGGAAGCCGGATCAGATGCAACATCACAACGCACTACAGCAGAAGATAAAGGTGATCACTATTTGGTAAACGGAACAAAAAACTGGATAACCAACGGTAGCAGTGCATCTATCTATCTTGTGATGTGTCAAACTGATAAAGAAAAAGGTCACCGAGGGATTAACTGCCTGATCCTTGAAAGAGGAATGGACGGATTTATCGTAGGTGAAAAAGAAGATAAAATGGGAATCCGTGGTTCAGATACACATACTTTAATCTTTAATGATGTTAAAGTTCCCAAAGAAAATAGAATTGGAGAAGAAGGATTTGGATTTAAGTTTGCCATGCAAACATTAGGTGGAGGTAGAATCGGAATTGCTTCTCAGGCTATGGGAATTGCAGCCGGTGCACTAGAGCTGGCCATACAATATGCAAAAGAAAGACAGACTTTTGGAAAACCAATTTACAAACATCAGGGTATTGCTTTTAAATTAGCTGATATGGCTACACAGGTAGAAGCTGCCCGACTTATGTGTCTTAGAGCTGCTACCTTAAAAGACAAAGGCGAAGACTTCACAGCTGAAGCATCTATGGCTAAACTATATTCTTCAGATATTGCTCAAAGCGTAACCACTGAAGCCGTTCAAATTCACGGTGGATACGGGTATGTAAGGGAATACCACGTTGAACGTCTAATGAGAGACGCAAAAATTACCCAGATATACGAAGGAACTTCAGAGATTCAAAAAATCGTCATATCGAGGGATATTTTGAAAGATTAACACCATGACAATATTTAAAAAGAGGTCTCGTTTCAGTAGTAAGATGAGACCTCTTTTTTTTATCCTTATATCGGTTGTTCTGTATACATCCACGTCATTTGCTCAGGGTGAGGAGCAAAAGCCACCAGGAAAATTTACCCTTCAGGCAATTGATGAGGAAGTACATCTTGAAATCACCGTATTTCAAGGAAACATCTGTAACGGAATGACCATCTTAAGGTCGATTGACAGTATCAACTGGGAAACAGCCGGAACGATCAACGGCTACTGTGGTAGTTCGGATTTTGCAATTGTCTATGATTTTACGGATAAATCTCCTGTCCTCAACAAACTCAATTATTATCAGGTTATTATGGAAGGCTTGGGAAACACAACAGTCCGATCAGTTTTTGTTGTAGGTACAGGGGAAGACAATTATGCCATGTGGCCAAACCCAGCTGCAGATAGTTCGAGCATCTACTTTAAAAACCCGAAACAAGAGGAACATTTTCTTCACATATATACATTATCTGGAAAGGAAGTTACCACTTTCTCTACAACAAAAAACGTATTTGAACTTGACCTGACCACTTTTATGAGTGGAACCTACATCTTTGCCATTCGTAGAAAGGACGGCCAGAAAATTGCTTCAGGAAAATTTATAGTATCTCAATAAAAAAGCCCATCTCCATTGAGACAGGCTTTTTAAAGTTATTTCAATAACAAGTTTAGATGGCCAAACCAGTCATTACATCTCCAAATGCAACGACCATTGGATCATCACTGTAAGGATCGTCACACCATACTCTTCCTTTTTCATTATCTACTTTTTGAACAGTAGTCGTTGTGAATGAACCAACCCATGGAACCTGCACCTCATCACCAGTTTTAACACTTGGTTTAATAGGACAAGGGGTACAATCTGATTTAGAATAAACCGCCATTTTTCCTGCGAATCCAAGCGTAAGAACTTTGTCTCCGCTAACGCGAACTATCGTTGCAGCTTTTGTTTTTCCATCAGTTTTTACAGCAACAGTGGTTCCAGGCTCCCATTCAGAAGACAGCACATGAAATGTTCCAGGCTCAATTTTATAAGTTGCCTGTCCAATACCTGTTCCGTCATCATTTGTTGCCGGATTATCCCAATCCAAATCAAGGTAGTTAACAACTGGAGCTGCCGGGTCTGAAGCATCCGTTACAATTGCGCGTTGCATACCACTCCCGGTTTGCCACCATGTAAGGATAATATCTCCCTTTTTAGCTGTTTGATTTGGTTTGATCGGAATGATCATATAATTTGGAATCTCCGTTTCACCATCAAAAGTAAATGCCACCGTACTAGTAGTTTCACCCACAGCAGATAGTTTTTGGTTATAAAAGATAAACGTTACATCATCCGCCCCTTTTTCCGTTGCATCTTCCTGCCAGTTTTTGGACGGTGTAAGAACTATATCCCCCTCGTTGGCCTGAAGGTCAACCGCTGGGAAATCAGGAAATGGATCAATTTCACTTCGGTTTACTTCTACTTCTTCTGTAGTTTCAGGAGCGTTATCAGTAGATTCATTTTCATCAGTGGATTCTTCCGCACCACCACAAGCCGTCATTGCTAGGGTAGCAATAGCAGCTGGAATTAGCATAATTCGTTTCATAATTAGGTTTTTTTATTTTAGGAAGGCCTAATTTATAAAAAGACAGGCATCTAACCTATGAATAGTAGCACGAAAGATGCATTAATTCATTAATTACAGCAATGGGATGAGATTTTCAAGTTTTATTCCTCTTGAACCTTTCAACAGCACAAGATGATCACTGAATTTACTAAAGTCCTTCTCCTCTATTAAATTTGCGGAGGTTGGAAATGACTCAAATGGATGATTTGTTTTCTCAAACTCAGTTCCAACCAGTATGGCTTTCAGGTTATTTTCAACAAGAAAATCGACCACGTATTGATGCTCTTCAGCAGATATATCCCCCAATTCCAGCATATCTCCCAAAATGGCAATTTTACTCGGATGGTCCACTTCATGGAAACTTTCCAAAGCGGCTTTCATGGATGTAGCATTGGCATTATAACAATCCACAATCAAGATATTACGATCTGTCTTTTTAATTTGAGAACGATTGTTTGAAGGTTCGTAGTTCCGAAGTGCTTCATTAATTTCTGCCTGATCCACTTTGAAGTAACACCCAATGGCAACTGCTGCTAAAAAATTGTAAAAATTGTACTTGCCCACCAGTTGTGTTTCGACAATGTCAGATTTGTAATCTGCTGCACTCCATGAAAACTGGACAAAAGGGGTCAGATTATGTAGATTTCCTCGTACATCACCGGATAACTCACCATAAGAAAAGGTCTTGGTGCCAGGTAATTCATTCACCAGGACTTCATCATCAGCATTGTAAAATAACAATCCTTCTATTTTTGATATCCAGCGGTACAGTGCTGTTTTTGTCTCAATTACTCCCTGCAATGAACCAAATCCTTCAATATGTGCTGCACCAATATTGGTTATGATTCCATAATCCGGTTCTGCGATTTCAGCTAATTCCTTTATATCTCCCGGACGATTCGCTCCCATCTCAATAACCGCAAAATCGTGATTTTTGGTTAACCTCAATAATGTAAAAGGAACACCTAAATGATTATTTAGGTTACCCTCGGTCATCAAAACATTAAATTTTTTCTCAAGTACTGCTCCGATTAGCTCTTTGGTGGTTGTTTTTCCATTTGATCCCGTAATTCCCAATACCGGGATATCGAATTGTCTTCGGTGGTGTCTGGCAAGGTTTTGTAAAGATTTTAGTACATCATCTACATAGATGCATTTTTCATGATTAGCATGTTCTTTTTCATCCACCACAGCCCAGAGACATCCTGCTTCAATGGCTTTGACTGCAAATTCATTTCCGTTAAAATTTGCGCCTTTCAGAGCAAAGAAAATGGTTCCCGCTTCAATTTTTCGGGTATCTGTACAAATTCCCTTTGATGCAGTAAAAAGCGGGTAAAGTTGCTCTGTTGTCATGGATCAAAAATAGTGTAATCAGCTCAAAATAGCGGCGATACCCGGCAGTGTTTTTCCTTCAAGGTATTCTAACATTGCACCGCCTCCAGTTGAAACATGACTTACTCTGTCTGCCAGGTTAAATTCATTCACCGCTGCTACACTGTCACCACCGCCAACTAATGAAAATGCTCCTTTGTCCGTTGCAATAGCCACCGCTAATGCAATTTCTTTTGTGCCTTTCTGAAATTTTGGCATTTCAAACACGCCCATTGGTCCGTTCCACAGAATAAGCTGTGAATCCATAATGGTCTTTTTAAATAATTCAATAGATCTGGTGCCAATATCCAGTCCCATCCAACCAAAGTCTATTTGATCAATTTCAACCTGATTGGTATTGGCTTCATTTGAAAATTCATCCGCAATTATTGAATCAATGGGAATGAGCAGGTTTACGCCTTTGGCTTCCGCATCTTTCAATATTTGTTTTGCCGTATCAATGTAATCTTCTTCAACCAAAGAATCTCCAACCTTACCATTTTGGGCTTTTACAAAAGTAAAAGCCATACCACCACCAATAATTAAATTATCAACCTTATCCAGTAGGTTAGTTATTATGGAGATTTTTGAA
Source organism: Crocinitomicaceae bacterium (assembly GCA_014762645.1). Classification (GTDB taxonomy): domain Bacteria; phylum Bacteroidota; class Bacteroidia; order Flavobacteriales_D; family Crocinitomicaceae; genus Paracrocinitomix. The sequence continues at coordinate 1,805 of JABURP010000018.1, read as the reverse complement.
GAAACTTTTGCACCACCTACTATGGCGGTCAATGGTTTCTTATTTGACTTAAGCACCTTATCTACACTTTCAATTTCTTTTTGTATCAGAAAACCAAACATTTTTTCTTCAGGAAAAAAATCTGCAATTACGGCCGTAGACGCATGCGCTCTGTGTGCTGTTCCAAAAGCATCATTAATATAGACATCTCCATGCCTGGCCAATTTTTCAGCCATTTCTCGGCTACCCTTTTTTTCGCCTTCATGAAATCGTAAATTCTCTAATAACAACACATGACCAGATTGAAGGCTACTTGACTTTTCAAAGGCTTCATCACTTATACAGTCAGACACAAATCCAACTGATTGTCCCAAATTCTCTTCAATTTTTGAAATGATGTTCTCAAGAGAGAATTTTTTTTCGGGTTCATTATTGGGACGACCAAGGTGCGACATCAATATCACACTTCCTCCTCCTTCCAGGACTTTTTTAATGGTTGGAACAGCTGCTTTTATGCGTGTGTCATCTGTTACTTTGAGGGTTTCTTTATCGAGAGGAACGTTAAAATCCACCCGAATTAATGCTCGTTTTCCTTGAAAATTGTAGGTTGAAATATTCTTCATGAATACGTTTGATTTTTGGCACACAAATATAACCTACAAAAAAACAGCACCCAATTTTGGAGGTGCTGTTTTCTATAATTCTTTCAATAATTTCTTTTTAATTCAAATAGACCTTTCTATTCAAGGCATAATTATCAATTAATACAGAGACAATATAAATGCCATTTACATTCAGATCACTTAAATCTACTTGTTTCTTATGGGTTTGACTATTCAGATTTCCATAATCAAAAGACCTTACAAGTTGTCCGTTGAGGGACTGAATGTTTACCACAACATTTGCGTATTGATGTGGTCTAAATGTCACGTTCAATAACTTATTCTGTTGATCATAAAACACTTCATAATCCTCATCCAGTTGTTGATAATCTGTCAACCCAAGTTCTGGAGAAATTAAGATTGTTTCCTGTCCTAAATAAACTGTATCCCCGAATGTTGAACCATTACTGTTTGTTTTATTAAAGGCATAATAAACAGTTAAATTCCCCATATCAGAAGATGGTGCAGTCCAATCAAATGACCAACTGGTAACCCCGACTGAAGAAGAGTGTCTGATATAATCCCTTCCTAAAGCAGTGGTGGTAGATGTTCCCGAACCAACTGTAAATGATCCGGCCATATCATCATTTGCATCCAATATTGTCATTTCAAAACCATTTTTGACTCCGCTGGGAATACTCAAATCAATCGTATAAGTTGAATCTGGTAAATACTCACCATTTGCACCAGAAAAATTATACATTACCACCCCAGCTGCTGACATTGTACTCCCAGCGTGACAATCCGCGCAGGTTCCTTCACCTGGTGCACCTGTTTTGGAGGCAGGAGGATTTACTGAATAACTGAATCCTTCAATACCATCTGCATGATACTTTGAAAATTCGCCTGAAGAGTTATTTAAAGAAGTTGTGAGAACAACCAGGGAAGCTAGTAGTAATGGTAAAAATATTTTCATAGTGCGTTTAAATTAAGAAATTAATGTTAAATACTAATTGAAACTAAATTTAGTTCCTTACACTTCGAAACGTAATAAATCCGAGAAGGTTGAATGTTAAAAAAACCTGTCTCGTATACAAATCTGACGCTGCCGACGAATAGAGAGGAGTAGAACACGGGGGTGGACGGAGCAGAAAAGAAAAAAAAAGCAGAAAAGAGACAAGAATGAACAGGAGAAACAAAAAAGAAGAAACAAAAAGAAAAAAA
>JABURP010000107.1 GCA_014762645.1 Crocinitomicaceae bacterium | reverse complement strand
AGTGTCGGACGTGAGCTTCCTAAGTTTGTTTTTGAAAGATTATCGTATACAAATATTCATTAACAGGACAGAACAGAGGAATAAGACTAACGTGAGTTTGGAGTCTAGGAACTCGTAAGCAAAGAAAGTCCCCTCTGTTCTTCTGCATGATTCCGTTCAGTTCTGTAGGCATAAAGCCTGTTTTTAGGAAGCTGGAACCACGGCAGAACACTGTCCTATTAACTTTTTCAATTATGAATAAATGTAAAGAATTTGTAGGGATTGACATCTCAAAAGACACATTTGATGTTTGTTATTCTGATTATAGACATCAGCAGTTTTCAAATGATCAAAAGGGATTTATAGCCTTTGTAAAAGAGCTTTCTCAGAACACTCACTGTGTGATGGAGCAAACAGGTAATTATCAAAAGCCACTAGCTATTTATCTGCAGGATTGTGGGTTTATAGTATCTGTTGTAAACCCTTTAGTAATCAAACGCTTTATCCAGATGAATCTTAGAGCTACAAAAACAGACAAGGCAGATGCTAAACACATTATGGAATATGGTAGGCAATTTGAACCAAAAGAATGGAAACGCTCCAAGAAATACATTACAGAATGTAAGCAGCTCAGATCACTTGTTGTTTTGTATCAGAAACAGAGTGTAGCTCTTAAAAGCCAGCGGCACAGTTTTAAGATTTCAGGAGAGAGTTCTCTAGGATTGATCAAACTAATAGACAAGGAAATAAACCAGCTAGGTAAGAAGATAAAAGAGTTAGAAAAACGGATGGAAGAATTGGTGAAATCACATGAACAGACAATGTTGACGAACATCAGTAGTATTAAAGGAATCGCTAAAAGAACAGCTATCTTATTGATTATCCATACTAATGGGTTTACTGATTTTGAATCATCTAAACAGTTATCAGCATATTTTGGGTTATGTCCGCAAATAAGGCAATCAGGAACAAGCTTAATGAGCAGAGGTAACATTAGTAAATCAGGAAATAAAGATCTGCGAAAAATGATGTTCATGTGCGCACTCAGTGCAAGTGTTTATAATAAAGGTTGCAAGGATCAGTTTGAAAGACTTGTAGCTAAGGGCAAATGTAGGAAAGTTGCACTAATAGCAGTGAGTAATAAATTATTAAAACAAGCTCTTGCAGTCGCTAAAAGTGGTATTCCTTATGATCCGGAATTTGTGAGTAAAAAAGGTAAGAAAAAGCTTTGATGTTAACTCAGTTCTTTGCTTACT
>JABURP010000075.1 GCA_014762645.1 Crocinitomicaceae bacterium | reverse complement strand
AGACAGGGATAAACATAAAAAGGAAAATGATGTGTTTAGGGCTTATCTTATTCATAGTGTTAAAAATAACACTACGCGTATGATTCGTTACTTAAGGAATGTTAAAATCCGGCCAGTTTATTTAACGAATAATGAGTTTTTCTTTCCTGACAATCCCTTTACTACTCATAGATACCATTACGTACGTTCCTGAATTCAAAAATTCTAGATTTAACTTATTTTGCCCTGGAATCAACGCGGTTGAAGCCACTTCTTTTCCATTCAAAGCATATACCTTCGTGCGGTAATAATCATCTGACAGAATTGTAATTTTACCATCAGACGGGTTCGGATAGATTGAATTCAGAGATAGATCTTCAGAAGATTCATCAATTCCTGTAACGTCCTGCATTTTGAAATCCCAAATACCTCTTCCCCAGGTGGCAAATCGCACTAAATTATCCACTTCAACATATTCACAGGTTATGTATTCCTGAACAGGAGCAGAGGTTCCACTAAGGTCAAACCACTCTTCCTGGTTCCTATCATAGACATACGGACCGGCATCTGTTGCTGCAAACAGGAAATCTTCGTTGGCATCCATACACAACTCATGAACCATTGTGTTGGGAAGATCACCGTTCCAAAGTGCGGTAAAATTCTGTCCACCATCTACGGACATCCATACTGGAGAGGACTGATAGTTTGTTCCACCGAGAAAAACCAGATCTGGATTGATCCGTGAGGCATAAATGTCAGCAGAATAAATCCAATCATTTCCCGGACCGACGGTTTGATTAGCTTCTGTCCATGAGTTTCCTGCATCCGTGGAGTAATAAAAATGACCATTTTGAGTAGATACATACCATTTATCCGGGTTAATAGGTGTGGTTTCTATTGCTGTAATGGGCGCACCGGCATCTGCTAAAAAGTTAAACGGAAACTGTGAAAGTGATGCTGAACCAAAATTGTTTTCCATTTTAATCAGGTAAGATCCATTTCCACCATTAATATTTCCACCACCAACGAGGATATAATCATCTGAAGGGTTTGGAGCTGCTCCACTCGGAATTATCCAACCGGCATTAGGCAAATCAGTACCCTGGATAGATTCCCAAAACAATGATCCACCAAATGAAGCATCCGGATAATATGAAAAGTCTCCGCCCGGATATTGTGTCCAGAATGAAATACCAAAATTGGAATATTGCTGTTGTCCGTAATCTCCGGAAATAACCTGCTCCATGGAAACAGTAGATGTACCACTTCCAAAAATAGTTCTTAACAAGCCCTGGTCCTGGGTTCCACCCATAATTAAAGAAGAATTGACAGGACTGGTGGCAATGTCATAAAATTGCCCCACATTTAATTCTACCATTCCAATATTTGGCGTAGTCATGAGGTTATCATACGAGATGTTAATCCCGCCGTGGTTAGGAATTAAGGTAAATTCTGTACCTCCTGCAGTTTTAAAACTCTGGATATTCATAATGTCTGCATGGATTTTATTGGCAACATCATTGTAGTAATCATACCAGTTGGATACGAGATCAAATGAGTTTCCGCCATTAAGAGAACGGTACAGTTCCATTTCACCGAAATAAACCGCGTCCACGTTGTCAATACTGGTTCCGATTCCTACTTCCCAGGCTGATACCGGTAGGTCTGGCAATTGATTAAATGTATAACCTGCATCATCTGAGCGAAACAGGTAATTCTGATCCATTAAAATATACAACACCGTGTCTGTTGCATTCGTTGACACTTCAATCTGACACTGGCTTCCTCCCTGCAGTGACATATTATCGGCTATCTGAGTGACATCATTATCTTCAAACACCCAAACATCATCATCAGTATCCAGGATATATGCAATGGAGGAATTATGTGGCGAGCACATGGACGCCAGGCTTGAACTTGACGAACCAAATGTGTGTACAGGCGTAAATGTCAGTCCGTGATCTTTAGAATAAGCGAGTTTATTCTGCTTATTCTGAGCAACACTCTGATAGGTATACAGGTAAACAATGGTACTGTCCACATCATTCAATTGAATGAGGTCAATGGCACTTCCATCCCAGGTACTGCCAATAAATCCGGTAGATTCCGTCCAGGTCTGACCTTCATCATCTGAATAGTACACTCCATTTCCAATTGCAGCTAGCAGTCTTAAATCCCCATTGGGAAGGCGCACAGATTCAAGCACATCTCTATCCAAAACATAATGATCATTCAGAGATTGCCATGGGCCACCAGTAATATCTCCTTTAAACAGGATTCCTCCATCACCAATGGCATAAATTGCTTCAGATTGTTCATCAAAAGTAGCAATGCGCACATTTCCGGCCTGATCGTTCGATCCTCTTTCAAACCATTCTCCTACTAATGCACCGTTTGCATAACTCTCAGGCGCCTTGCTGCTTTTCTCAATCGCTTTTTGAGATGATTTGTCCAACAGGGTCTTTTTGTTAATGGCTCGCCAATCGTACTGATCTCCGCCGTGAAGAATATCCAAATACGCCTCTTTCTTCTCTTCAAATTCCTCTTCATTCTCCATTCGTTCGTTTACCTGAGTTGGTATTGGAATTATGTCGTTATTTGTAGCTTTGAAATTCTCATTTTTTTGAGGAGTAATTGATACAGAAAAAATGAAAGCGAACGCAGCAACGACAAGGAGTAAGGATAAAATTCTTTTAGTCATGGAAATATTTTTTATAAAAATACGAAATATGACTTTTAGCCGTTTGCCTAAATGTTCACAGGATTGAAGTCCTGAATGAAATAACTATTTTTGTTTTCCTAAATTCAAAGCATGAGTCAAGATCAGAATTTTAATTCAGAAGAGTTACTTACTTTTTTATGGCGAAAGCGCAAGGCCCTTATCATAATTACGGCGGTTGCGTTTGCGGTTTCCATAGTTGTTTCCCTTTTGATGACACCGTACTATAAAGCTACGGCTACAGTATTCCCAACGCGTTCAAATTCAGTTGATTTTCAGGGGACAGCTCGAAACTCAGTTGTAGAATTTGGTGATGAAGCAGATGCAGAGCGTTTATTGCAAGTGTTGATCTCACCCGAGATCAGAGATAGCTTAACAAAGAAGTACGATCTCTATGAGCATTATGACATTGATTCTACGGAATCACAGGCACGGGCGAAATTTCAAAAGGCCTATGAGGGTAATGTGAAATTCAATCGTACACGTTACAATTCAATCACCATAGATGTTTACGATAAAAACCCTGAAATAGCGGCTGACATGGCCAACGATATTGTACGATTAGTGGATACCGTCATGAACAGGATGATCCGAGAGCGATCTTTGGCTCCAATGTGGGCGATACAAAGTGAAGTAGAGCTGATCAAAACAGAAATGGGCGATTATTCCGATAAATTAAAAACCCTTAGTGATTCCGGAGTAGTGAATCAAGAGACACGCAGTAGGTTATATTCGGATTATTTAAATGCATTAAAGGCAGGAAAGCATGATTTAGCCAGGGAAATCAAAAATAAAATTGACGCCTCTCAGCGGTATGGTTCAGATTACGATATCTATTCGAATCTCTCAGAGTTCTTTAGTTTGAGGTATTCTAATATCCTGGATGTTAATGACCAGGCCCATCAATACGCACATACTAACATTCAGCAAACCATCCGCCATTCTATGGCAGAAGTACCGGATAAAAAAGCCAAACCGAAACGTGCAATTATTGTAATCTTTTCAACCCTGGCAACCTTTTTACTGGCCGTATTTATTCTATTGGCAGTTGAACGCATCAAGGAAATACGAAAAAGAGTTGAGTAACTATCTGCAAAAAGGTAGAGGATAGGAGTACCAGGCGCCATGAACGCACTTACAAATACACGTAGTTTATATATTTTATCAGGTTTGTACCTGATCATTAATCTCTTTTTAATTTATAAAGGAGAGTATTACCTGTGTGCATTACCGGTGGCTTTGTTGTTTGTTTATGCGGCATTCTTCCATTTTGATAAGCTTTTCTTTTTTCTTGTATTGTTTACACCGTTATCCGTAAACATTGAAGAATTTGTTGGTGGAGAAATAGGACTGTTTATACCGACAGAACCCTTGTTATTCGGGATGTTATTATTGATTGTTTACAACCAGTTAAGGCACAATCAGTTTGACAGTGAATTTTTAAAGCATCCCATTACTATTATTTTTATTCTTCAACTGTTTTGGATTACATTGACTGCCATAACCAGTGAACTTCCGCTAGTTTCGTTTAAGTTTTTACTGATGAAGCTGTGGTTCATTATACCGCTTTATTTTTACGGGTATCAGTTCTTTAAAAAACAAAAGCGAATTCAGTGGTTTATTTGGCTCTACATTGGCGCTTTAACAATAGTTGTTCTCTACACATTAACCAATCATGCTGTAAACGGTTTTGATGAAGAAACCGGACACTGGGTGATGTGGCCATTTTTTAAGGATCATACCTCATACGGAGCCATTTTAGCCCTGGTATATCCAATGTTATTTGGGTTTTTATATATCAAGTGGAATACGCCGGTGGTGCGTGGTTTATTAATTGGACTGATCTTGTTGTTTGGATTTGCCATCATCATGTCTTATACCCGTGCTGCCTGGGCATCTTTATTTGGAGCACTCATTGTTTATTTGTTGATGCGTTTCAAGGTGAAATTCAAATATCTGGCAATGCTTGGAATGGTTGGTGTAATTTACGTGGCAGCTTCCTGGACAGATATCATGCACTCGCTTGAAAAAAACAGATCTGAACACGCTACTGAAGACATGAATGAGCGTTTGGAATCTATGACCAATGTGACAACGGATGCCTCTAATCTTGAGCGATTGAATCGTTGGGGGTCTGCAGTCCGCATGTGGCAGGAAAGACCTATTTTAGGATGGGGACCGGGTACATACGCTATGGTTTACGCTCCTTTTCAATTGTCTTCCGGAAAGACGATTATTTCTACCAATTCTGGTAATCGTGGTAATGCACATTCTGAATACCTGGGACCACTTTCTGAACAAGGATTACCTGGAATGTTGCTGATGATTTTACTGGTCATCTATATCTGCTACACCGCTATAAAACTGTACATACGCATGCCACATGGAGATATGAGAATAATAATGCAGTGAGAGTTTTTAGGTCAGGTAAACAATTAATCACACAGGATATACAACAAT
>JABURP010000058.1 GCA_014762645.1 Crocinitomicaceae bacterium | reverse complement strand
GATGTGTAGAAGATAGATGCCTTAAAGCTATCCTTCAGTTTTTTTAGAAAAACCAGAGAGATCAAGTTTGTTTACGTATTTCTAATAGGACTCCTACCAGGTTTTGGGATTTCTTTCATTACCCCTATTTACAATACGGACTATGGTGATTATAGTGATGATATGGTGTTAGATGATATCAAAGTTTTACAGGATTCAACATACAACGCATACAAACCAAAAGAAGAAAAACATTTGATTGCTTTCTTTAATACAGGGTGTGGCCATTGTCAGGATGTAGCTGCTAAACTTGGAATCAATAAAAATGCTGGACAAAAAATTGATGTCAATTGCTTTTTTGTTGAGGAGGAACCCGCAATTGAAGAATTTCTAAAAAATTGTTACGGTGAATCTTTCAAAATTTACCAGTTAAAAGATCCTGAATTATTCATACGATTATCTGGTTTTGAACTACCTTCAATCTACCTAATCGATAGAAATAGTAGTACTTTGAAGCATTGGACAGGTAATGTAATCAACTTTAGCACGCTAGATTACCTTCTAGGATTAGATCCTTAATTTTAATTTTTTTTAACATGTCTTTGTTTATCAATGACAACAAGCGTTGTAGCTGTTTCCAAATCTTTTATTATATTCGCTCCAATTATTAACTTAAATATTTTAACTTATGAAAAAGGTATTGATTTTCGGACTTATTGTTGGAGGATTTGCATTAACATCATGTAAAAAAGATTGGACTTGTACTTGTACTTCAGATGATGGACAAGGTAACACAACTTCTTCTTCAACTACTATTCAGAACGCTACTAAAAGTGACGCTGAAGCAGCTTGTAACTCTACAGCTACTTCAGGTTCGTATACCGTTACTTGCGCAATTGAAGAGTAAAAATTAATTGCCAATTATTTATTAAAGGGAGCTGTTCAGCTCCCTTTTTTTATGAACTTTGTAGTGATGAAGCACTTCGAAATTCCGTTTCAATATCAATCACTACATATCAACCGGATTAAACGGATTAGAGAGAACGCGGATAAACGAAAACAAGATTTGAGTCCAAGCCTGTTGACTTTTGAACATGCTGATCTCATCCTAGCACGCCACTTCGGTTTTTGTTTTGGTGTTCAAAACGCAGTAGAAAGAGCCTATCATATTCTTGAAGATAATCCGGGTAAAAACATCTACCTGCTCAGTGAAATCATACATAATCCGGAAGTGAATAAGGATCTGCAATCAAAAGGCTTGAAATTTATTCAAAACACGAAAGGTGAGCAACTCATTGCATGGGATTCCATCACGCCGAACGATATTGTCATTATTCCGGCATTCGGTACTACCAATGATATTGAAGCTATTTTACGCCAAAAGCAACTTTCTGTAGAAAATTTTGATACAACCTGCCCCTTTGTTGAACGCGTCTGGAACAAAGGTGAAAAGCTTGGAAAAGAAGGGTATTCAATTGTTCTTCATGGGAATCCTGAACATGAAGAAACGCGCGCTACAATGTCAAAGATTTCCGAATTCGCACCTGTAGTTATTGTTACGAATCATACAGATGCAGATATGTTGCGGGAATATATTAATGGGAATGGACCAGATGAAAGAGATTGGAACGTATTCTTCAAATCACGAGCCAGTAAAGGGTTTAATTTCAGAAAACACCTCAACAGAATTGCTGTGGTTAACCAAACCACCATGTTGGCTGAAGAAACAGAAAAGATTTCCAACTTTTTGAAAGACGTGATGCTTGCAAAATACGGAAGTGAGAATATCGAATATCATTTTGGTAGTACCCGTGATACCTTGTGCTATGCAACTAATGATAATCAACAGGCCTCTGCTGAGCTTGCCAAACAACAGCTTGACCTTGTAATAGTGGTTGGAGGGCATAACAGTTCAAATACGACACACCTGGTAGAATTACTGAAGAAAGAGACACCTACTTACTTTATCTCCTCCGAAATGGACCTTCTCAATGAAAAAAGTATTCGCCATTTTGATATAGAAGAAGGTAAAGTGATAGAAACTTACGGATATTTACCTAAAAGAGAGAAACTTCGGATAGGCTTAACTTCAGGAGCTTCCTGCCCTGACGCGCTTATGGAAAGAGTAATGCTAAAATTACTTTCTTTTACAGATGAATTTGCAGATATTGATGCCGCAATTGACCGATTAGAAGAACAGACCAATGGACTTTAAACTAGTATCAGATTATCAACCAACGGGAGACCAACCACAGGCAATTGATCAAATTGTTCAGGGATTTGAAGATGGATTGCCCTACCAGACTTTGTTAGGAGTGACAGGAAGTGGTAAAACCTTCACCATGGCAAATGTGGTGGAACAATTGAATCGTCCTACCCTTGTGCTATCTCATAACAAAACCCTGGCTGCTCAACTTTATGGTGAATTCAAACAATTTTTTCCGGAAAATGCGGTCGAATATTTTGTGTCTTACTACGATTATTATCAACCAGAGGCGTATTTACCAGTGACTGATACTTTCATTGAAAAAGACATGTCCATTAATGATGAAATTGAAAAACTTCGTTTATCGGCCACTTCTGCGCTACTTTCTGGAAGAAGAGATGTACTCATTGTTGCTTCGGTATCCTGTATTTACGGTATTGGTAATCCAAAAGAATTTGAGAACAGTATTATCCATATAAAAAAGGGAATGAGTATAGCCCGCAATAAGTTTTTATTGAAACTTGTTGAGAACCTTTATTCCCGAAACGACACTGCCCCAGAAAGAGGAAATTTTAGGGTGAAAGGAGATACGATTGATGTTTACCTCGCTTATGTTGATTACGCACTTCGCGTCATCTTTTGGGGAGATGAAATCGAAGAAATATATACATTTGATCCTCTGAATAACTCGAAAATAGAAGATTATGAGGACATCAATATTTTTCCTGCAAATATCTTTGTAACCAGCCAGGCTACCATTAACAAAGCCATTGGTGATATTGAATTAGACCTTGGTAAACACCTGGAATATTTGCGTAGTGAAGGTAAAATGCTAGAGGCAAAACGCATTGAGGACAGGGTAAATTATGATCTTGAAATGATCCGTGAACTGGGGTATTGTTCAGGAATAGAAAATTATTCAAGGTATTTTGATGGTCGCCCACCAGGATCCCGTCCTTTCTGCCTGATTGATTATTTTCCGGATGATTTTCTGTTGATGATAGATGAAAGTCATGTGACAATTCCACAGATCAGGGCCATGTATGGTGGAGATCGCTCCAGAAAACAAAATCTAGTAGAATTTGGCTTTCGATTACCCGCCGCAATGGATAATCGCCCGCTTAAATTTGAAGAATTTGAAGCAGTCACCGGGCAAACCTTATTTGTGAGTGCAACACCGGCAGATTATGAACTTGAGCATTCGGAAGGTGTTTATGTGGAGCAGATTATTCGTCCAACTGGTTTGTTAGACCCGCTCATAGAAATTCGACCGAGTAAAAATCAAATTGACGATCTCATTGAGGAAATCCATATCCGGAAAGAAAAGGACGAACGGGTATTGGTAACAACTCTCACCAAGCGAATGGCGGAGGAGTTGCAGAAGTATCTCGATAAACTGGCTATTCCATGTCGGTATATTCATTCAGATGTGGATACACTTGAACGTGTTGAGATTTTACGACAGTTAAGATTAGGTGATTTTGATGTACTCATTGGTGTGAATCTTTTAAGAGAAGGGTTAGATTTACCTGAAGTTTCACTTGTTGCCATAATTGATGCGGATAAAGAAGGATTCCTGCGATCTGAACGTGCCTTGGTACAAACTGTTGGTAGAGCAGCTAGAAATGTGAATGGTCGCGTAATTATGTACGCCGACAAGGTCACGGATTCCATGAGGAAGACGATTGAAGAAACCAATCGTAGAAGGGTTATTCAGGAAGAATATAACCGGGAACATAACCTGACTCCTCAAGCAATAATAAAGTCGAAGGAAAGTATTATGCTCCAAACAAAAGTGGCAGATAGAGACAGGGAGACCGAATATGTGGTAGAAACTGAAATGCAAATGGCAGCCGATCCGGTGATGGAATACATGAGCAAGGATCAGGTAGAGAAGGCGATTAAAAAATCTAAAAAGGATATGGAAACCGCTGCCAAAGCATTAGACTTTATTGAAGCTGCACGACTCCGGGACGAAATGTTTGTGCTGCAAAAGAAATTAAAATCAATGGATTAAAATGACCGAAGAAACTAAGAAATTGTTGGATCACTGTGTGGAATATGCCACAGAACTTTTAACTGAAACCGGTGAAGCATATCCCTTTGGTGGATTTGTAGATACTATTGGGAATGTACATCCAATGGAAATGGAAATCAACAAGAAAGATGTACCGCATATATGGAAAGTAGTGGAAACACTTTCAAAATTTGGCAACACAGAAATGGATGAAGATCGAATGCAGGCTTACGCGGTGACTTATGAAGTTGAAATTGCACTTTCGCAAGATGAAAAGACAGATGCCATTGCTATTGACATCAAACACCATGAGGAAGAAACACCTATTTATTATCTGCCATTTCAAAAAACAGCAGACGGTGACATGATGATCGGAAAGTTATTTGCCGTCAATCGTTAATTTAACCATTTCAAGTTCGGTGTTTTAAATTCCGACTCAATAATAACATAGCCATTGGCAATATTCCATGCGGTAAGCGGTAAACTGTATTTGGAACATTAATTAAAAATAAATCTACGGTCACTCCTTCATCTAAAACATAATACGTGCGAGCAAGTGCGGTAATAAATCCCCATATAATTAAATACCATATTGCTATTCTTCGAATTCCCGGAATAAAAGCAAGAATAGTAAACAATACATCCAATAATCCTATTACAAATAAGAATTGAAGTGCAGCCTGCTTATCCATCCAGGGTAAAGATCGCATGGTCATTTCTATAAAATTATTGGGAACATGGTGCACACCAAGTGCATAAGTAGCGTGACCAATAAAGGTTAAGCCAATAATAGAAGCTAGTATGAAGTAAAGTTTATTCTTCGTTAAAGCGTGATGACGAAGCACATAGACCAATAAAAATGGTAAGGCGATTTGTGTACTATGTTCAATGAGTTGCTCTGGTAAATAGCCTGAAGCTTTCCAACTGGTAATGCTTTTTAGCAAGAGCATAGTTCCTGGTAGGAGAAACAAATACACGCGTCTATTTTTCTTCAAAAGCTCAAGAGGCAGTAGTGCCACTATCCCAAACCCCAGTAAGATAACTCCGGATATTTTGTTCAGGATCAAATCGGATGTTAGAATATCATAAAATGGCTTATGCGTGGTAAAATGAAGAAAACCTTGAGCGATTAGTAGAATTGCCGCGCACCACTTAATAGAAATGATTACCCTTTGATTTATGTTGTCTTGATCACCCAATGTCTAATCGTACTTGAAAGTAAGTGTGCAAAAATACATTAGCCGGTGGAATAAATTACCGTAATGCACAAATCTAATGTTCAATGTATTATTTGTTATTCGAGTCAATCAAATTCTCACCCCGATTATACAGACGTCATCCAATTGCTCAAGATTTCCTTTCCAGGTTTCGAATGTTTCCTGAAGAATAAATAATTGTTCCCCGCAAGGTTTGTGAGCAGTTTGCACGAGTAATTCTTTTAATCGTTTAGCTTTAAATTTCTTTTCTCTCCCAACTTCATCAATTCCAAATTGATCTGCATATCCATCTGAAAAAAGAAAAAACTGATCACCAGGGTTCAATTGTATCGTATGGTTTGTAAAAGGTGTCATTTCATAAGAATAACCAATATGTTCCTTATCCCCTTTAATCTCTTCAATTTCATTGGTTTCACTCCTAAATATCCAGAGCGGGTTGTTGGCTCCCGCCCATTCTGCTTTAAAATTATTTCTATACACTTTAATCAGAGAAATATCCATGCCATCCTTCGTGGTTCCAAATTCTTTTTGACCCAGTTCATTGATGATTTTTAACCGGAGTTCGTTTAATATAGTTGCCGGTGCAATATTTTTATCACGACTCACAATTTCATTGATAAACGCAGATCCTAATAAGGTCAGGAACGCTCCCGGAACACCATGTCCTGTACAGTCAACTGCTGCTACATAGAAGTGATCCTTTTTCTGCATGGTCCAATAAAAATCTCCAGAAACAATGTCTTTAGGCTGAAAGAAAATAAAATGTTCCGGCAAACTCTCCCCTTCAGTATTTTCGGCTCCAAGCATGGCTTGTTGAATGTACCTTGCATAGTTTATACTGTCTATAATCTCTTTATTTTTCTCATCCACTAATTGCTTTTGATTTTGAATGATTTTATTTTGATTGCGTGAGGTTCTCAAACGACCATAAATTAAAAATGCAATTAAAACCATTCCTACTCCTCCCCCAACCAAAAGTATATTCCACGTTTCTTTTCGTTCAATTTCAACCTGCCTGATCTGCTCATTTTTTTCAAGCAATTCAATCTTTTTCTGATCTTTTACTTTATCGTACTTTGATTGAATTTCCGCAAGTGCTTCTTCCGAAGCTATTGACTCAAGGCTATCTCTTATCCCGTTATAATTCTGAAGACTTAGCAAGGCTTTGCTATAGTTACCTGCTAACTCATATGTTTCTGATAATTTAAAATAAGCGTCTCTCTGCTTATGGATCATCCCAGTCTCTTTTGTGAGTTCAAGCATTTCTTCAAAATAGAAGATAGCCATATGACTTTGTCCAAGTCTATTATAAGTTTCACCAATGGATTCCAATGAGTACACAATTGTACCTTTATTCGTCCCATTCCTTTTTATTTCAAGAGCTTCCAGAAATTTTTCGAGTGCAAGGTCGAATTGGCCTTCCATAGAATGAACTGTGGCAATCCCGGTGAGTAGAATAGCTTCAGAAGGCCTACTGTTGAATTGTTTTGCTAACTTATATCCTCTTTGGAAATAGGCCATTCCTTCAGCTGGTTTTTCAAGCTTCAGATAGATTCCACCAATATTATTAAATGCATAGATTGCCCCAAGTGTATCACCATCTTTAATTAGCATGTGCGCCGTCTTCTGAAAGTGATCCAGGGCCTGATCAAAATCTTTCTGGTGATAATAGATAATACCGATATTATTGTTAATTCGGGCCATCCTGTTTAGATTATTAGCCTTTTGTGAATAGTCCAGTGCATCTAAAAAGACATCCAGTGCCTGGTGGTATTTTCCTTGATCATTGTAGACAATTCCAATTGCATTCAAACTGGTTGCAATTAACTCATCATCTTTAATTCTCCTGGAAATTATAAGGGCCTGTTCACCGAAATACAAGGCCGAATCAGAGTTTCGGGTTTTATAATGAGCACTTAATTCTGTAAATAACTCTGCTCTGTCTCTGTCATTACTACCTTTAAGGAGTAATTGCATTGAGTCTAAATACCTACTTTCCTGCCCATAGCTCATGTTTTGGGAGCTAAAAAATGGTACAATAGCTATAATTAGTACGATTAAGTTTCTCATATCCTGAGCATAAGCAGTGCTTCCTTCTAAAGATACATTTAATTATGAGAGTTAGAAACAACAAAAAAGGACGCTCAAATGAGCGTCCTTGATAAACAATATGTCTAGCGATTTAGACTAAACCATTCACTTGGGTCCAGCCGCCTCCATTAGCGCATTCCAACCCCTTGTTTTTGAAGTACCTTGTAGCTTGTCCGCTTCTTCCTCCTGAAGCGCAACAAAAAACTACAGGTTTATTCAACTTCATGATTTCTTTTTCTCGTTTTTGAATTTCCTGCAACGGAATGTTTTTAGAGCCAGCAACATGGCCGCCCTGAAATTCACCAGGTGTTCTGACATCAATAATTACAGCACCTTTACCAATTAATTCTTTTGCAGCACTACCACCGCCTAATCCTAATACATTTGATAATATTCCCATTTTAAATTTGTTTTTGTTCAACTGAATTTCTGTATTCTTTACTGTATTTGACAAATATGTTGATCCAAACAAGACGTGCCAGTCGGAACGAAACAGGAAAAAGCAGAACCAATGCAGCTAATACAAGGCCAATAGTCAAATAAACACTCATGTCGGGAAACAACAGTGAAGTAGATACCCAAACAGCTACAAAAATAGCTACACCAAAAGCATAGCTCACATACATAGCTCCGTAATAGAAACCTGTTTCCGGCTCATACTTTTGACCACATACCGGACATTCATCCGGCATCTTGCTGAAGTTTTTCAAGTTGTAAGGGTTATTACTCTCAAAAAATTGTCCTTCATGGCATTTTGGACATTTGTTCTTAAATATGCTGTATAGTTTGCTTTCTTTGTTCATACAGTTTTAAATACATTACAAATTTACGGGAGTATCTTTCAAATTATTGTGACTCGTGTTACACAAGCTGGATTTTATTACGACCTAACTGAATCTGTCCTTTTCTCTCCAAAATCTTAAGTATTCGAGAAATGACTTCTCGTTTTGAATTGAGGTGATCTGCCAGTTCCTGATGTGTCATGTGAATTTCATCCACTTTTAGAACCTCAGCTTTCTCTTTTAAGAAGTCAAGTAGTCTTTCGTCTAAATTTTTAAATGCTATACCATCAATCGTATGAAGCATTTCGTGAAAGCGCATTTGCAGAGTTCCCATAACAAAATACCTCCATTCGTCATACTTGGCCAGCCAATCATTAACGTGATCTCCTCTCAGCGCAATTAAAACAGTCTCTTCATCAGCAATAGCTCTAACTTCACTGGGTTTAGACATCATGAAACAGTTCAAGGAAAGCGCACAGGTTTGGCCAGGTCTTAAATAGTACAGGAACAGTTCATTCCCTTCATCATCTTCCCGCACAACTTTAATGGCGCCCTCACAGATCAATGGAATAACTTTGAATTCACCACCTATCGACATCAGTTCTTCACCTTCTTCAAGGTGTTTTATCCTGCCGTACTTAACAATCTGCTCTTTCAATTCCGGTGAAAACTCCGGAAAGGAAGATGTCAGGTATTCAACAATTGTTTTCATTTTCCCGATTCGTTCGGGACAAAAGTAAGCATCAATGTGAAATTAACTTTGCTTTCTGCTTTTCAAGTTGAATTCCCAATTGTTGAATAGTTGAATTTATGGCTTTGTTAAAATTCACTTCATTTGAGCTGGCGAACAATTGTGGACCAGGAACCGATAAGCGAATCTCACACACATAATTTTCTTCATTTGGATGTTTTTCCGTTTTCAGGAACACAGCTGCATTCGTGATCCATTCATACTTTCGCTCTAAATTCTCTAGTTTCTCTCTCACTTGTGATTCCAACGAATCATTTTGTACTGCGTGTACAAACCTTATTTCGATATTCATAGATATTACGTTCTTTTATCTAATATTGAATTTACAAATAATTGGCTTAAAAATAAAATAGAAATCATTCATGATTTTTCAATATTTTTGATGTCAGAACAAAACTTTGATGATGAAAAAACATTTAGCTCTTTTTGTTACTGCTGGCGTAGTTCTATCCGCAATTGTTGGATGTGAAAAAGAACAGCCTGCAGAAAACGTTTCAGGAAATTACTCCGGTGTACTTGAAGGCACATATAGCGGACAAGACACATTGGTTGGGAGTTATCCGGTTTACGCCTCCGTAGTGAGTACTAACAAGGTTAAAATTGAAGCGAATTTATTTCCTGCCTTTGAAGTATTGGTTTCCCAAAACGGTGTAAACGTAATTCCGGTTTCAACCGATAATGAGGTGTTCCAGTTTCTGTATCAGGGTGATTTAAATGAATTGTCGTTTAAATACTACAAAAACGGAGATTCTACCAAATACGTAGGGACAAAGCCTTAGTTTAACTACATTCTGTCTGGAACATCAATTCCTAACATCCACATGGATGCTTTGATCACTTTGCCAACATTTTGGCTGAGCACCAGGCGCATATTCATTTTTGCTGGATCTTCTTCTTTAAAAATACTTACACTTTGATAAAAGGAGTTATAGCTTTTCACCAGATCATAAACATAATTGCAAATCAAAGCCGGAGAATAGGTTCCTGATGCTTCTGAAACGGTATCGGGATACAGGTTCATTTGCTTGATCAATTCTCGTTCTGATTCGTGCAGATCCACAGTTGTATCTACCGGGGATATGGAATCGGCCTTACGCATCAAAGAAGATATTCGTGCATGAGCGTATTGAATAAACGGACCAGTATTTCCGTTAAGGTCTACAGATTCTTCAGGATTGAACAACATTCTTTTTTTAGGATCTACTTTGAGCAGGTAATATTTCAAACCACCCAGTCCTATCATATTGCAGAGATTTTCTTTCTCTTCATCACTCATTCCTTCAATATGCCCTCGTTCTTCCGTTGCTTCACGCGCTTTTTCAACCACTTCAGCTATCAATTCATCTGCGTCGACAACAGTGCCTTCACGAGATTTCATTTTTCCGGATGGAAGATCTACCATTCCATAGGATAAGTGATAACAGTTCTCCGCCCATTTGAATCCGAGTTTTTTCAATATCAGGAAAAGCACTTTGAAATGATAATCTTGTTCGTTACCTACTGTATATACGATTCCATCAAGGTTAGGATAATCTTTGAACCGTTGCCAGGCTGTACCGATATCCTGTGTCATATATACTGCAGTACCATCCGCCCGCAGGACTAATTTCTCATCCAGTCCTTCATCCGTCAGATCAATCCACACAGAACCATCTTCTTTTTCAAAGAAAACACCTTCTGACAATCCCTTTTCAACCAATTCTTTTCCTGTAATGTAGGTGTCTGATTCATAATAAAGCGTGTCAAAATCAACTCCCATTGCGGAATAGGTCTCTCCAAATCCTTTATAGACCCATCCGTTCATGGTTTTCCAAAGCTCATACACTTCCGGGTCTTTTGCTTCCCATTTAAGCAACATGGTTTTGGCCTCCTGCATAATTGGTGTTTCACCGGCAATAAACTCCTTGATCTTGCCTTCTACTGCTTTAGCCGCTTTCTCATCTGAAGCATTTTTCAGTCTTTCTGCCAGCGTTTGCCAGGTTTCTTTAGCTTTATCACTAAGCAAATCCGTATTACCGGCATCTAACTCCTCTCGAAGCTGCTTTATTTCTCCCCGCATGGCTTCGTCAAACTTCACGTAATACTTACCCACAAGTTTATCGCCTTTCACTCCGGAAGATTCAGGTGTCTCCCCATTACCAAATCGCTGCCAGGCCAACATACTTTTGCATATATGTATCCCACGGTCGTTGATGATTTGGGTTTTCACTACTTCCTGACCAGTATTTTCAAGGATTCTGGAAACGGAATGCCCCAGAAAAATGTTTCTTAAGTGTCCAAGGTGCAAGGGCTTATTTGTATTGGGCGAGCTAAACTCTACCATGGTCAATTTACCGGTTTCATCCGCCAGTCCATAACGATCATTTTGATGAACCGTATTTAACTGTTCCAACCAATACTCATTGGCAATTTCAAGGTTCAGAAATCCTTTAACCGTGTTAAAACCAACAATTATTGCAGATTTTTCCAGGAGTTTTTGACCGATCTCTTCACCCGTTTGTTCAGGTCCTTTGCGTGAAGCTTTTAGAAATGGGAATACCACGAGGGTGATGTCGCCTTTAAATTCTTTACGTGTACTCTGTAATTGAATCTGTTTTTCATCAACGCCATCATACAGTTCCTGCAAGGTTTCAGTAACAGTGGGGAATAGTTTATCCTCTAAACTCATTCTAATCTTTTTTCTATCTTATTGGTGAAGTTTTCTAGAATACCGTAGGCGGTTTCTGCCATTTTATTGATCTTATCATCCAAACACGGGTTAACTTCCACCATTTCAATACAAGCTACTTTTCTCCATGATGCAAAGTTTTCCATTAAATCATTGGCTTCTTCCGGTGTGAGGCCATTTTCAACAGGTGTACCAGTTCCTCTGGAGACCAAATCACAATCCATTGAATCCACATCAAAAGAAACGTAGACCAGGTCACATTCCTGCAATTTGTTTTTAATCTCCTCTGTTACCTCTTCTACACCCTTCGAACGTAATTCATCTACCGGATAGTTCTTAATATTTTGCCTTTCTATCAGCTCATTCTCTGGTGTTTCTGTATCACGCACACCAATAAAAACAAGGTCTGCAGGATGGATCTTTGGACTAATTCCGCCAATTTGCTTGAGTTCGTTCCAGAAAGCTATCGTCTCTTTTTTTGGATCATTTTGTTTACTCTCCAAATTATCAGTACCAATGGCCGTTGCTAATGGCATACCGTGAATATTTCCCGAAGGAGTGGTATACGGTGTATGAAGATCTGCATGTGCATCTATCCATATTACCCCTAATCGTTTATTCGGGAAGTGTTTTTTGATCCCAGCAATAGTTCCTCCGGCACTTGAATGATCTCCGGCAAGAACAAGCGGAAAATCTCCATTTTCAAAAACATGAGATACAATGTCTGCTGTTCGTTGATATATCTTAACGATTCCATCAATATGCTTTGCTTTGAGATACCATACTTCCTCATTCAACAAATCATTCTCATCTTCTACAACAAAGCGCTCGTATTTACCGAAAAAGCCGGATGCTTTATTTTGAGCTGCGACTTTTAATGCCCCGATACCCAAAGACGCTCCTCTGGTTCCTGCTCCTATTTCTGATGGATTTTCAATGATTTTAATCTCTGCCATAGCTTTCACTTGAGAGTGCAAATTTAAACTTTTTACAGTCCTTTTTACGATTAATTTATATCCGGCAGAAATCTATTTTGGATCAAAAACAATTAATGGTTATTTCCTTTTGTACTACAAAAGAAAAAGGGTTCTTACAAAATATGTAAGCACCCTTTTCTAAGTTTAATCGTTAGGAAAAGAAGGCGTTTATTTCAAGATAAATTCGGCGTAATAGGTCTCCGAATGCACCCTGATGCCTACACTCTCTCGTTTAGATTGGTGAACAATCTTATGAAACTGACCATTGTGGCATCTCAATAAAACGTCATGATCAACAATTGTTGCCAGTTCAAAAAGTTGCTCCGGGATGTTGTCAAAACACGTCCCTTTTAGGCTAATCTCCGTAAGGTTAGAGCAATTCACAATTGAAGCCGGTAGATATTGAACACGCGTATACGAAAGATCGAGGTACTTAAGATTAGTCATATTCCCCATGTCTTCCGGTAATGCCGAGATGGGCATAAAGAGTGTGTCTCTCACGTCATTTTTATGCTGCAGAGATCCATGCACTTCAAGCACTTCAAGTTTCTGCAACTGTGTTAGTGAAGGAGGTAGTTCTTCCAATGGGCAAGACCAGATACACAGTGTTTGCAACTGCTGCAGTTGACCTATATCTGGTAACTCACGAATTGGACAGTGGCTGATGTACAAATGTCTCAAATTCTTGAGCTCATTTATTTCCGGCGGAACTTCTTCCACCCATGAGCATAAGAATATAGACATATCCGTAACCTTATCAGCACGTTTAATTTCGGACGGTATTTCTTTAAGATATGGTCCGCCGTAGGTAAAATTTAATTTTTGAAGATTGGGTAAATCAAAAATTTCAGGTGGGATAACTGTGTCACCATTAGAAGGGTCAAAACTATCAAAACCAATCTCCATTACATAAACGTCTGAGGGGTTATCCAGTGCATCCTCAAAAGATGAGTAGATTTTTTTTGTTTCTAGCTCCTCATCTGTTAAGAGTTGAGCACTGGCAGTTGTTATTGTGGTAATTATTAATATAAAAGTTAGTATAGTTTTCATAGTCTGTTGTTTTTTCGTGGTTCGTATATCAGTGTCTGAATTCACCATTCAAGTTAAGTATCATAAAGACAAAATCAGGGTATATTTAGATGAATGATTTGGCGAAATGTGTAAGTCCGAACATTCGATTGGTGAAATTTAAAATTTAGTTGGTGAAATTTTTAACGATTTAAAAATCAATCGATAAGTGGAAATTAAGAATCGATAGAAAACGGCGCCACTGGTTCGTGATATCAGCTATAATCATTTTATTACTCGATCATTTCTAACAGCTTATCTAATATTCAATAGATACTTTCAATAAAATGATATATTTGTTAACCTAAATTTATTGCATACCAAATCAAATGAGAAAAGCCCTTCCAATTGTTTTCCTCCTGGCGCTTATTACCACTTCATGTGGCGAAAGCAAGATTCCTGAAGGAGAGATTACTTACGAAATTACATATCCACATATGGAAGTTACCGGTTTGATGTCAGCCATCCTGCCAAAGGAAATGACGATTGTTTTCAAGGGAACACAAATGAAAACTACCATATCGCGAGGACATATCTTTGAAACAGACGTGGTAACAAATGAGGCAAATGAATCCATTGAAATGCGTCTTGACTTTGGGGATAAAAAGTATTTCTGTCCATTGACAAAAGCTGAAATAAAAGAATTAAGAAATACGCAACCCGTTTATACGATCAATAAGACGGATGAACAAGACAGTATAGCTGGATTGTGGTGCACCAAATACAATGTCTCGTCCAAAGACAGTATACAACCCGACGCGGCCTGGTTTACAGAAGATTTAAGTGTTCAAAACGGTGCCTGGTTTTCGGCGTATAATAGTGTTACAGGAATGCCTGTAGTGTATGACGTTGAACGTTATGGCCTCATGATGCATGTATCTGCAACAAATTTTATTAAGCGCAAAGTAAAAGACAATGAATTCGATCGACCTTCTGAGTTAACTAAGGTTGATTTTTCTACTTACGAAACAGAGGTTCAGGAGCTTTTTGATATCCTATTGGATTAAAATTTTTCTTGAAGTCACAGCGCTACCATTGCTTATTTCTAAGAGATAAGTCCCTTTACTCAATCCTGATAAATCTATATTGAATACCTTAGAAGGTACATTCTGTTCAAGAATTTTTCTGCCCATCAAATCATACAAAACCAATGTTGTAGTGGACATTTCTTCATAAGCTATGGCGCCTAAATCCACTGTAATGTGAAATTTAGCAGGGTTGGGATAAATCATCAATGCTGAAAAAGCATTTTCTTTTACTCCAACATCTGATAATGGAGCTGATTTATAAAGTGCTAATCCTCCTCTTTGATTTCCCAATACCATTTCTAGCCTGTTATCGTTCGTCAGGTCATAAATAGCCGGAGCTGACTTTGTTCCGATATAAATATTTTCCATAGTTGAATCCACTAAATTCCATGTACCGGCAATATTTCCCTCGATATTGTCATAATAGTGCAAGGTCCCAACTTTAGACCCTAATATCAGGTGATACTCATTGTCAATATCTAAAAACTGAGGAATCGAGTGTCCCTCAACGTTCCACCACTCCGACACATCTACGCCACCGAGATTCTGAGTTACTTGGGTAAAAATAGAAATGGAGGCATTACCCGTATTCTCATAATAGGTCAACTTACCACTGCGTTTTCCCATAACCAGATCAAGGTCGCCATCTCTGTCAAGGTCCACCAGGTGTGGATACGCGTAGGTACCTTCAAAAATTGGACTTCCCGTATTATCGTTCAGAATAGAATAGGTATTAAAAATTGCGGGATTGCCAGCTCCTCCGGTATTTTCCATGTAATAGCTATAGCCATCATACTCTCCTAAAATCATGTCCTCATCACCGTCATTATCTAAATCTCCAAATGTCGGGTAGTACGCTATTTGGCTTCCCAGACCCAATTGAGAAATATTCTGATAATCATCTGTGATAAAAGTAAATTCTGGGTTGGCCTGTGTTCCTGTATTTTCGTAATAGGCAATATAGGATACCGGATTACTTGAAACTGTATCATATCTACCTTGAACCGAAACCAACAAGTCTTTTAACCCATCAGCGTTATGATCGAAGAACACGGGTAAACTTCCGGAACCTACCTCGATCATCTCCTCCTGGAAAAAAGCCTTCTGGATATAATTAAATGTTGGGGCTAGGTCTGTTGACGTATTATCATAGTACAATACTCCTTCCCTATTTTCGGATCCTACTTTTGAAGAAGGAGCCACCAACAGGTCCCTGATTCCATCATTGTTGACATCTACATGATACCCGGCCGGATGAATATCAACGTTAACCGGCGTAGTATTGGACGGGAAATTAGGATCTTGTGAAACCATAGCAGAATTTTGATTTGGTGCTGTGCCGCCATTCATTAATAAAGTCATAGTCGGATAAGAAATGTCTCCAAGTATTAGATCCATAACCCCATTATTATTCATGTCCAATGCTAATACAGTTGAGCCTGAATGCCGCTCTCCTGCTTTATTTGAAAAAGGTATAACAAACTCTTCATTTCCAATAGGATTGTCACATGGATAAGATGTAGTGTCGTACAATGTCACTGAATTAGATGATGAACTCTCTCTGAATCTTCCCCAACACAAGTTTTTGGTCTCATAATACAATGAATCACATACGCCATACGTCTCCATACTTAGGTTTTTATGGTATTCAATGGACTGACCACCAACCCCGAATGTGAGAACGTCAATATCCGAATCGCCATCAATATCTACAATAGCCGGCATATCAACGGATGAGATATACATAAAGCCTTCACTTCCCCAGAGCCATGTCTTTAAATTGGGCTTTGCCAATTCAAATTGATGTCCAACGCCAGAATTACCAATATTTTTAAATACCCTACCTCCCCCAATGGTATAGGTAAAAATGTCTTTTTTACCATCACAATTGTAGTCAACAAGTAACGCCCAATCAGTCATTTCCGGGAACTCAGCTTCATATTGAGGAGCATAAACATATTCCGCTACTCCGGGAGTACCGGTATGAAGAAAAGTGAGCATTTTGTTACAGGTACGATCAAATACAAAAAGATCTTCCGTTCCATCCCAATTGAGGTCAATATTCGAAAACTGCGGATAATCCAATCCTCCAGCCCAGGGCATTTCCTGAACCGTACCATTAATCACTGTAATCGTATCTATTCGTTCAAAACCGAACTGTGTAAATGCTGTAATCCCAATGAGTAGTTGCAGTGCTGTAAATGTAGATTTGATCATATTAAATCTGTCTATTTTTTATCCGTCTGTAAATATCGAAACGTAAAGAAAATTCAAATAGTTGAATAAACAGAAAGTATTCTTATTTTTAGGCTCCTTTAATTTAAAATCTATATATGAAGTCTTTGAGGTTATTATCCATTTTATTTGTTTCGTCTGTTTTTATTCTGAGTTCATGTGGTGGCTCTGCAGATGGAGAGAACAACACTACCGACTCAACAGCTGGTGAGTTCATAAAACAAAAGAATGATGGTAACGTATTTGCGGACCTACAAATCCTACAGTATGAGATACCAGGATTTGACAAGCTCAGCCTGCAACAAAAGAAATTGGTGTATTATCTATATGAAGCAGGTCTATCTGGTAGAGATATTATCTGGGACCAAAATTACCGACATAATTTAGCCATCAGGAATGCCCTGGAAAATATTTACGCTAACTATGAAGGAGATAAATCCTCTGTGGAATGGAACAACTTTGAAGTTTATTTAAAGCGCGTCTGGTTCTCCAACGGAATTCACCACCATTACTCAATGGACAAGTTTATACCGCAATTTTCAAGGGACTATTTTGAGACATTACTGAAAGAAACCAACACTGAATTAGATGCGGAGATTGTGGATATTATGTTTGATCCGGAAGCGGACAAAAAGCGTGTAAGCCTTGATGCCAGTAAAGATTTAATTCTTTCATCTGCCACGAATTTTTACGGACCGGATGTGACAGAAGAAGATGTAGATGCCTTTTATGCGGACAGAATGGCCAATGCGGGAAAACACCCCGTTGAATTTGGTTTGAACTCGCAACTAGTAAAAAATGAAAACGGTGAAATTGTTGAAAATGTCTGGAAAGTAGGTGGCATGTACAATGATGCAATTGTTGAAGTTGTTAAATGGCTTAAGTTAGCACAAGGCGTTGCTGAAAACAAAGCGCAGGGAGATGCTCTTGGACTATTGATCAAGTATTATGAAACCGGTGATCTACAAACCTGGTCTGAATTTAATATTGCCTGGTCACAAGCTACAAAAGGAGATATTGATTACATCCAGGGGTTTGTTGAAGTTTATGGTGACCCTAAAGGTATGAGAGGTTCTTATGAATCCATTGTACAGGTAAATGACTTTGAAGCTTCGGCACGTATGAAAGTATTGGCAGACAATGCTCAGTGGTTTGAAGATAATTCTCCAATTATGGATGAACATAAAAAACCAAATGTTGTTGGAGTATCATATAAGGTAGTAAACGTTGCCGGTGAATCAGGAGATGCTTCTCCTGCAACTCCGATAGGTGTGAACCTTCCGAATTCAAACTGGATTCGTGCTGAACACGGTTCAAAATCTGTGAGTTTAGGAAATATAGTTCAGGCGTACAATGAAGCCGGAGGAGATGGTATTTTAGATGAATTCGCACACGATAAGGAAGAAATTGATCGTGCTAAGAAATACGGTAAGATTGGATCTAAAATGCACACGGCCATGCACGAAGTTATCGGCCATGCTTCAGGTAGAATAAATGATGGTATTGGAACGCCTAAAGAAACACTTAAGAATTATTCATCCACACTTGAGGAAGCGCGAGCTGACCTTGTAGCCTTATATTTTCTACTGGATGAAAAACTGGTTGATCTTGGCCTGATTGAATCAACGGATGTTGGTAGAGCTGAGTATGATGATTATATCAGAAATGGAATGATGGTACAGTTGAGGAGATTAGAGCCTGGTGCAGATATTGAAGAAGCTCACATGAGAAACAGACAATTAGTAGCTTCGTGGGCCTTTGAAAAAGGTCAACCTGATAATGTTATTGAGAAAGTTCAAAGAGACGGTAAAACGTACTTTGAAATCCACGACTACCAAAAGTTAAGAACGATTTTTGGTGATTTACTTAAAGAAATCCAGCGTATTAAGTCTGAAGGAGATTATGAAGCCGGTAAAGCTTTGGTTGAAAATTATGGTGTAAAAGTAGATCAGGATCTTCACAAAGAAGTACTGGACAGAGCTGAAAAGCTTGGTATTCCTCCGTACAATGGTTTTGTCAATCCAATTCTGACTCCTGTAATGGATGATAATGGAGAGATCACTGATATCGAGATTTCTCAGCCTAACTCTTTCCCTGAGCAAATGCTCAACTATTCGGAGAGATACGGTTTCCTTTCTAAATAAGGTCAATTGAAAATTAATAACATAACCGGCATTGTATTATCGGTAATATGGATGCCGGTTATTATATATTTGATGAAGCTCACAGATCAGGCGAGGTACAGAGAAATTATGGCTTCTTTTCCTGATCCAGATGGTAATTACATGCACAGTTCTGGTGATTCAATTGGAGCAATTACCACTAAGGCGGCTATGATCATGTTGCTCTTTCTCAGTTTCTTTATCTACCTGAACATTGTGAATATAATCCGGGTAAAGACAAGTATCACACGGTCACTGGGCATATTGGGACTTACACTGATAATTCTGGGGATTTTGTACGACTTTCTTATTCTAGCCAGCCCCAGACACATTTCCTTTGACGAAGGAGGGCTCGTTTATTTCATTGGTGCTGTTTTGATGTGTGTTTTTAGTATTGTTTTTCTGATTCAGAGTTATAAATCGAATCAGAATAAGCAGAAAACTGACTCAGAAATACTGGATGACAATTTTGAAGTGACGTAGCAAGTTGTGCAATTTCCACAAAGGCTGAAGAATCACAGTGACCATGTTGATCTTTGTCACCACTAATCAACACGAATAAAATTAGTTTTGCAGTGTGAATTCGGAAAACAATAATATTCTTTTCAGTATTAAGCACTTGTCTGCTTACTTACAACAACTCATTGAGGCCAAGTTGTGGATGCGTGTTCTAGTCGCTCTAGTATTAGGAGTTGGTGCCGGGTTACTCCTGAGCCCTGCAAACGAAATTGTATCGCAATCATTGAGTGAAAATATTGGAAACTGGCTGGCTTTACCTGGAAAATTATTTCTTAAGCTCGTTCAAATGATCATGATTCCATTGATCGTAACAAGTATAATCAGTGGATTGATTAGCGCCAGTGGAGATCAACTCAAAAAGGTAGGCGGTGGTTTGACCATCTATTTTGTAATCACCACAGCACTTGCGGTTACTATTGGCGTTATTCTCACAAATTTAATCCAGCCGGGGAAGCACTTTTCCGGATTATTACCCGAAAATACAGCTCCGGCATTACCCACTACATCAGAACCACAAGTTTCACCCTTCCAGGATATACCAAAGGCAATTTCAGATTTACTTCCTGAAAATCCACTTGCCAGCATGGTGAGCGGTGAAATGCTCGCCATTGTCATCTTCTCTATCATTATCGGTCTTGCCATGACCCAACTCAACGACAAACAATACGGACCGGTGAGCAAAGGCATTTCCGCCATACAAGAGATATGCATGATAGTTGTGAAATGGGCCATGAAACTGGTGCCGTTTGCCGTCTTTGGGTTGGTTGCTCAACTCATTTCGACTATAGGGTTGGACAGCCTAACCAGTGTAGGTCTTTACGTGGGTACAGTAATTCTGGGTCTCACTATTTTACTTATGTTTTATCTCTCCTTTGTCTTTATTCTTGCGAAGAAAAATCCCTTTACTTTTTTAAAGACCATCAGGGAAGTTCAGTTGCTTGCATTTTCGACAACGAGTTCAGCCGCGGTAATGCCATTGTCAATCAAAGTTGCACAAGAAAACCTGGGTGTACGAAAAAGCATCAGCAATTTCATTATACCAATCGGCGCAACGGTTAACATGGACGGAACGGCTTTATATCAGGTAATATCCACGCTATTTATAGTTCAGGCCTACGGAATAGAAATGGACATGGCCGCATTGATTCTTGTTATGGTAACCATAATTGCTGCATCTATTGGTACACCAGCCATTCCCGGTGGAGGTGTCATCATTTTGGCCTCTGTACTTCAGGGGGCCGGTATACCAACAGAAGGAATAGTTATGATCATTGGAGTGGAACGTATACTGGGGATGTTCAGGACAGCGATTAATGTAACCGGCGATCTTACCGCTTGTGTTGTCTTTGAACGCCTGGGAGGTAAAAACACGGAAGAACATACTCCTGTAGCCTCCTGAAATCGCTATATTGTATCCGTAAACTCCAATTTAATCCGAATGAACCGACGCAAATTTCTCAAACAATCTTCTCTGGTTACAACTGGTTTAGCCGTTTCTCCAACCCTATTTGCACAATTTAATGGTTATGATCCGGATCTTCCCAAGTCTGATTTTTCAGGTAAGGTATTGATAATTGGTGCTGGAGCAGCCGGATTATATGCGGGTTATACACTTCAACGCGGAGGGTATGATTTTGAGATTCTTGAAGCTTCGGACCGGATTGGTGGTAGAATGGGAAAGCACGAAGGGTTTGCAGATCATACAATTGACCTGGGAGCGCAGTGGTTGCATGGTAAACGTTCTATTGCCGCAGATTTGGCTCGTAAGAACGGTTTTAAATTCAAGAAAGATAAATCGGATATGTATTTTCTCTTTCATGGAAATCTAACCGATCAAACACCTAGTGACGTTACTTCCATCTTCAGAGATTCCTTTGCGAAAGACATTTCCTTTGCCGATTACGCGAAAAAACAAGGTTATGGAGATGATTACCAGTATATCGTTCAGGCAACGGCTGGTTCTTACGGTGCAGATGCTGATAAAATATCTGTAAAATGGACGAGTATTGAGGAAGATGAGTGGAGTTCAGGAAATACGGACTATAAATTCCGTGAAAGTTATTGGGACGTAATCAACAAGGGAATTGCACAACCCATTGGAGATAAAATAAGACTAAATACAGCCGTGGATAGTATCGATTACTCTGGAGAAAAAATTCAGGTGGAAGATACGTCTGGAAAAACTTACACAGCAGATAAGGTAATTATAACCGTTCCCATTACTATTCTACAAAGCGCAGAAATTGCTTTTAATCCAGTGCTTCCTGAACAAAAAGTAGCCGCTTTCAAGAAGATTGGAATGGGTCCTGGTATGAAAGTATTTTTGAAATTCAGTGAGCATTTTTACCGGGGAAATACAATCGGAGGTAAAGTTTGTGCTGCTTACGCAGATGATAAGGAAGGCAAGGACGGTACGGACAATGTGTTACTTGCTTTTGCCATGGGTGATCAAGCCAAAAGCCTGAGTAAACTGGGATCAGATGAAGCCATTGCCAAAGCGTTACTTGCAGAGTTGGATGAAATCTATGATGGCAGAGCTTCGGCCAGTTTTCTTGATAAACTGGTTATTGATTACACCAATATGCCCTTTATTAAGGGTGCGTACTCTTATTCAGCAATAGGAATTGGAAATGCCAGAAGTGTTGCAGCAAAGGATATTGACCAGAAACTTTATTTTGCCGGAGAAGCTATGAACGTACGTGGCCATCACCAAACCGTGCATGGCGCATTGGAAACAGGTTTTGATAAAGTTGTGAAGATACTGGAAGGCAATTAATTTAACTAATACCCCCTCTCATCAGCATATTTCCACCAGAGTCGAGCATTTCTTTTATGCTCGCTATACGTTTCTGCAAAATTGTGTAAGCCACTGTTATTCGGTGCTGCACACATGTAATAATAATTGTGATCCTCTGCATTCAAGATGGCGTCAATTGCTTTTTTAGAAGGAATTCGTATGGGGCCGGGCGGTAATCCGGGATAAATATATGTGTTATAAGGGCAGTCAATTTTCATGTGTACATCCAGTAATCTTTGTACTCCCCGTAATGAATCACCCCAGCAAAATTTTGCTGTAGGGTCTGATTGTAATTTCCAGTTATCCCGCACCCTGTTAAGGTATAAACCAGCAATTTTGGGCCATTCCTGTTGAACAATACCTTGCTCAGCTTCAAGAATAGATGCAAGGGTAGATACTTCGGATTGCGTCAAATCAAGTTCGACCAGTTTTGATCCCCTGCCAATAACTTCATCTCCCCAAAAGTCTTTAAACTCTTCAGCCATAAATTGAACGAATTCCTCTGCGGTCATGTCCCACTCTCCTACTTCGTAGGTATCTGGTAAGAACATGGCACTAATTGTTTCTTCTCTAAAACCATACTTATTGATGGTTTCCGGATTCATGATATGATTTACAATTGCCGCAGAATCAGCCTCAATGTCAGGAGCAACTTTGCCTGCCATTTCGTAAATATCTCTGCAGTTATTAAATGTGATACGCGTGTCTTTAACCTCCTGATTCCCATTTTTCAATGCATAAATGAGTTCTTTTATCTTCATCCCTCCTTTAACGCGATATTTTCCAGGCTCTACCTTATCATCTGTAAAATCAAGCTTATTGGCATATTTCAGGAACTTATTCTTAGTTACAAAGCCATGTTCTGCTACCAGATTAGCAATGTCATCCAACTTATCACCTGTTTGGATATAGATTACTTTTTCTTCATCCTCTGCCAGACCTTCAATAGCAGTATAATGTAACTCATACATTGGCTTCACCACTATGAAACCCACCACAAGGAGCACCATGAGCACCCCTACCGTAACCATCTTCTTTCTCACACTAACACTTTTTGATACATCAATTCATCTAACCAGTCTACACGGTCATTAAACCATTTGACTTTTCTACCTACCTGTACGTACCCAGCTTTTTCAAACAGTTTTTGACTGGTCTCATTGTCTTCAAGAATATTGCAGTATAAATTTCTTATTCCTACAACATTTAGCGCGTATTCTTCTAACAGTTCTAACGCTTCCAAAGCATATCCTTTTCCCCGGTGCTCCTTTTCTATAAGAATTCCCACTCCAGCACGCTGATGAACCGGAGAAAAATCAAACATATCCAACGAGCCTATGGCATTTAAACTGTCACTTAGCGTAATAATAAAACGCACTTGCTTTACGGCAAAAATATCCTGGGCATTTTCAATGTATTTCATGATCAAATCCTTGGAAAAAGGGACAAGCGTATTGCTCACACGCCAGTTCTTATGATCATTTTCCCACTCTAATAGCTTATCTACATCCCAAGGTTCAACAGGCCGTAATCTTACTCTTTCACCGTTCAACATATTTGCTCTTCAACTTTGCTATATAGGATTTAATTTCTTCTAATGAGTACTCCGACATTTTGAAATTACCGTTCTTATCAATGAGGTCTTCCATTCCAAAATGCCTGGCTGATTTAATAACGTCCAAATCGTAGAGTTCCGGTATTAACTCAAAGATCATATCTGCTTTACTGTCTTCAGCCAATAGATCTCTAACCGGATAAAAACACGTACTCTCTTCATAGGTTTCCAGGTATTTTGAAAATACCTGAAACGGACTTTTATCAATTACATCCATCTCAAGGACAATAAACTTTTTTTGCGCCCTTACCAGTTTCTCCAAATACGGAAAAAAGGAATATGCTAGCTCTATTCCTTTATAAGTAAGGGAATAATACCTGCCATCCTGAAGGTAAACAAGGTGAGGAATCTTTTCAGGGTTTACCAAAATAAGATAACTCCCTTCATCCAGATCATACATCCCTCCTTCAATATTTTTTATTTCTGCCATTATAGTACTCCTTTAAAAACAAATTCGGCCGGACCGATTAGCCAAATTTCATAAAAACTATCATTTTTTCGTTGAAATTTAACCTTAAGTTTTCCACCTTTTACGACCACATCCACAACTCCATCATTCATTTCTTCACGGTGCCCATAACTCAAGGCTGCAGCAGTTACGCCGGTTCCACAGGCAAAAGTTTCATTTTCTACTCCTCGTTCGTAGGTCCTTACATCAATTTTATTCTTTCCGGTGACTTCTACCAAATTTACATTCGTTCCTTCTTCTTTAAAACGGTCGTTGTAACGGATAGACCTTCCAAATTCCACGATATCTCTATTGTCTTCAGCATCACAATAAGAAATGTAATGCGGTGATCCTGTCTGAAGAAAATAGTCCTTGTTAATTCGTTCAACACCCGAAACATCCCCCATATGAATACAGTACAACCCATTATCTAAATGTGCCTCATGTATTCCGTCAATAGCCTTGAATTTTGCTTTGTCATCTACAATTCCAAGATATCTTGCAAAGGCTACCGAACATCTTGATCCGTTTCCGCAAAAACTTTGGCTGCCATCCGGATTGTAAAAATCCATTAAAAAATCTACCTCCGGATCATTTTCAATAAAAATAACTCCATCCGATCCAATTCCAAATCTTCTCTGACACCACTTCTTAGCAAAATCTACCTTATTACCGGCAAATTGGCCCTGTCGGTTATCAATCATTATGAAGTCATTTCCGGTACCGTGGTACTTGTAAAATTCAATCATCAAATACAACGTCTTTTGATACCTCCAAATATGGCAAGAATTCTTCCGTTTCTTTCAACGAATAATAGAAAGTTTCTGCAGATAAAAAATAATCGGATTTTCGACGGTATAATTTGTAGTCAACACCGGTTGACATACCGTACATGACGAGTTTTGATTTGGAAAGCTTGTACCCGGTGAAGTTGAGGGGTGACTCCCAGAATTCAACCAGTATTTTTGTGGGCATTTTATCTTCAATCCCAAGTGCCTTTTTAATCAGTGAATCCTTGTTCTCAAAATCCTCTATCACATGTACTGCTATCCATTTTTGATCGATCATCTTTTCAGTGCGGATGGAAATATTTTCTTCTCCTAATGTATCTTCAGGTTGTTCCGCAATTAAAGTATCCTTGCGACTTACAGCTGAGTCCTTTAGCACGACATCCTCATTTTCAACCTTATTCTCAACCGGTACTTTTATGGTTTCAGTCTTAATTACGGTATCTGTTATGGTTTGTGTGATTAATTGGGTATTGGGCTCACTCTCATCCAACACAGGTCGATTACTTGACTTGCCCAAAAAGTAACCTAGGGCAACACCAATTACTAAAATTCCTATGTAGGGAAGATACTTCATCCTGGAAAAACTGCTCAAAGTTATGGAAACTAGAATTCACAACCATCAAAAAATCAATTTTTTACAGGATTTTTAGGAAGATTTGTTAAAGGGGTAGATTTAAGATTACACAAAATCAACGAGATAATCTTTTCTATGAAGATATTTTGAGTACCGTTGATAGGAGTTACTTGGATAATAAATGAAGAGACAAGATCCTCCTTTGATCATATCCACCACCTCTTTGAATCCATCATGTGGTAATGAAGGACAGCCATAAGATCTACCTAGCTGGCAGCCATTACGCTCCAGAAAATCGTATGATACATAATCTGCGCCATGCATGACCACACCTCTTCTTCTGGCATGACTGTTAGAATGTTCCATTCCTTCTAACCGCAAAGCCAAATCAAATTTACCTCTATAGGTAGTCGTTGTCACGTAAAACCCAAGGGAGCTCTTATGCGAGTTATCTTCATTTGAAAAATGCTCTGCATATAAACGTCCAGTTCGAACACCATGTGCAACCAGGGACTTGTGAATGATTTGCCTGTTGCATAAATCAATGATAAAAAATCGTGGTGTATTGGAAGGCAGTGAAAAGTCAATGATGGTTAAAGTGTCAAACCGGGATAATTCACCTCTCTTTTCCAGGTTGTGATAACCTGTCAAGCCTTGTTTCAAAGCTTCAAAACTTAGATCCTGGTCACCCAATTCAAAGTACAAATGCGAAGCGTACGTGTTAAAATCTGCTTTCGCTCTTTGTAATACCGAATCCTGTTTCAGAAGGTCACTTTTAATAGGATCACTCCCACTGAGAGAGTGACTAAAAGATCTAATTGAAACGAGGGTCAAAAGGGCGAGCAAAATCAAGGACGATATATTATCCCTTGAATGCATCATGTTCAAATATACGGAAAACTACTACTTTTGTTCCACAGAACCGTTAAAATTCGCTAAAAACGGTATTTTTTACTATGAACGCATAATATTTTTCTCTAAATGAAGCTAACTGAAGAGATTGAAAAGAGACGTACCTTTGCCATTATTTCACACCCAGATGCCGGTAAAACCACGCTAACGGAGAAATTATTGCTCTTTGGAGGAGCGATTCAAACTGCCGGAGCTGTAAAGAGTAATAAGATAAAAAAGACGGCTACATCCGACTTCATGGAGATCGAAAAACAAAGAGGTATATCTGTTGCTACTTCGGTTATGGCGTTCAAATACGGAGGAAAACAAATTAACATTCTAGATACCCCGGGGCATAAAGATTTTGCGGAAGACACCTATAGAACACTAACGGCTGTCGATTCAGTTATATTGATTATAGACTGTGCCAATGGTGTGGAAGCGCAAACAGAGCGTTTGATGGAAGTTTGTCGGATGCGTAAAACACCAGTCATCATTTTTATTAATAAAATGGATCGGGAAGGGCGTGATTCCTTTGACTTGCTGGATGAACTTGAGGAGATGCTTAAAATTAGTGTTCGTCCCCTCTCCTGGCCTATTGGAATTGGACACACTTTCCAGGGGGTATATAATATATATAACAAAGAATTGAACCTGTTCTCTGCCAATAAGACCAAAATAGCAGAGGATGTTGTAAAAATAGAGAACCTTGAGGACCCTCAACTGGAACAGATCATTGGGGAAGATGCAACCAGTGAACTAAAAGAAGAGCTTGAATTGGTAGAGGGTGTATATGATGAGTTCAGCAAAGAAGACTATTTAAATGGTGATGTAGCTCCCGTTTTCTTCGGATCTGCCATTAATAATTTTGGTGTTAAAGAACTTTTAGAGACATTTTTAGATATTTCACCTTCACCTATTGGAAGAGAAACTTCGGTGGGGTTTGTAGAACCTGAGAATTCTGACTTTTCTGGCTTTATATTTAAAATACACGCCAATTTGGACCCCAATCACCGGGACAGAATTGCATTTTTACGCATTGTCTCCGGAAAATTTGAGCGAAATACTTTCTACAACCACGTAAGAATGGATAAGAAGTTGAAATTCCCTAACCCAACCTCTTTCATGGCACAGGATAAATCGGTTATTGATGAGGCTTATCCCGGAGATGTGGTAGGATTGTATGACACCGGAAACTTTAAAATAGGAGATACCCTTACCGAAGGCACTACCGTTTCTGTAAAAGGAATTCCGAGCTTCACCCCTGAAATATTTATGGAACTAGAAAACAAGGAACCTATGAAGTCCAAACAACTGGATAAGGGAATTCAACAGTTAACAGATGAAGGTGTGGCCCAGCTATTTGTTCAGCAACCGGGAAACAGAAAAATTGTCGGAACCGTAGGACAACTTCAGTTTGAAGTAATTAAATACCGACTGGAGCATGAATACGGTGCTAAGTGTGATTTTGTCCCGAGAAGATATCACAAAGCCTGTTGGATGACAACTGATAACCAGGATCAACTGGATCAGTTTATTAAAGCCAAATCGACCTATATTGCAAAAGACAAGGATGATAATTACGTTTTCTTAGCTGAAACCCCGTTCTTACTGCAAATGGCCCAGCAGGATTATCCGGACATCACTTTCCATTTTACGAGTGATTTTAAGGTAACACAGTAAGGCAGAAGTGCGGTTTGACTTATTTATTAGGTCTTCAGCACAAAACCGTCGAACTTTGCCTTATCCGTAATTTGTGTTATCAAAACATCATTTTGTGTTGAACTGAAAGACAGGAAGTTCATAGCTTTGTATTAAACAAAACCAATGTCGGATATTATACGCATTGAAACCATTAGCCAGATTACTCAATTACTGAGTTTGGATCCACCAAAGCATCCTTTAATTTATGCCATGGATGTTACCCAATTTTCAGTCCCGGACGAGTATAAAGATCAAAAGGTAAGTACTGGCTTGTATGCTATTTTTCTGAAAGATGCGGATTGTGGTATCCAATACGGGAGAAATACCTACGATTTCAATGAAGGTGTTTTATCTTTTTTTGCTCCTGGTCAGGTAACGATTACCACAGGAGAAGCAGAAAGTACCTATGGATGGGCTTTGTTTTTCCACCCTGATCTTATACGAAAATCCGCACTGGGAAAGAATATAGATCATTATCACTTCTTTTCGTATGATGTACATGAAGCCTTACATCTTTCAAAAAAAGAAGAGGAAATTTTAAACGATTGCATTAAGAAAATTGAATTTGAATTAGACCAAAACATTGATGCTCACAGTCAGCAGTTATTGATTTCAAATATTGAATTATTGCTCAATTACTGCAATCGATTTTACGAGCGGCAGTTTCATACCCGTTCTGACCACCACAAAGATGTGGTTGCTCTTGTAGAGGCAGAGATAAAGAAATACTTTGACGAAAATCTTCAACTCGAATCCGGATTGCCATCTACCAAATTTCTGGCAGAAAAAGTAAACCTTTCACCCAATTACCTAGGAGATTTGTTGAAGAAAGAAACCGGAAAAAACACCAAAGAACACATAAATGATTATGTTTTAAACATGGCCAAAAACCTGTTGTTAAATACAAATAATAATGTCAGTGAAATCGCATACAATCTTGGCTTTAATTATCCGCATTACTTCAGTAGGGTTTTTAAACAAAAGATTGGAATGACTCCCCAAAAATATCGGGACCTGAATTTGAACTGATCTAAGACTAACCATTACTAATAAAATCACTCATGCCTAAAGAAATGAATATCGATAAAACAAAACCCGTTATGGTAACCGGCGCAACCGGATATGTAGCCGGGTGGCTTGTCAAAAAATTACTGGAAGATGGACTAACCGTACATGCGGCAGTTCGTAATCCGGATAAAAAGGAAAAAACACAACACCTGGACGCTATCGCAAAAAATTCTCCGGGAACAATCAAATATTTCAGATCAGATTTACTGGAACTAGGCTCTTATGCTGCTGCAATGGAAGGTTGTGAAGTTGTGTTCCACACAGCCTCACCTTTTTCAAACATTGTCAAGGACCCCCAAAAAGAGCTAATAGAACCAGCAGTAAAAGGAACAAGAAATGTCCTTGAACAAGCCAATAAAACGACATCCGTAAAGCGAATAGTCCTCACAAGTAGTTGTGCCGCTATTTATTCGGATGCCACAGATCTTGAGCATACACCTAATGGTATGTTCACTGAGGAAGTTTGGAATACCACGGCATCTCTGGATTATCAACCCTATTCGTATTCCAAGACATTGGCTGAAAAAGAAGCCTGGAGTATTGCCGGTGAGCAGAGTAATTGGGACCTGGTGGTCATCAATCCCAGTTTTGTAATGGGGCCATTTTTAAATCCGGAATCTACCACATCAGAAAGTTTTCGAATTTTAGAAAAAATGGGGAATGGTGCATTAAAAACCGGCGCTCCGAAAATTGGAATGGGTGTAATTGATGTCAGAGATCTGGCCATAGCCCACTACAGAGCCGGTTTTAATCCTGAAGCAGAGGGTAGAAATATCATAAGTGCTCATAATACCGATATGTTGGAGCTTGCGCGGATTCTTCATAAAGAATATGGTGATAAATACCCCATTCCAAACAAAGCTATTCCCAAATGGTTGTTATGGCTAGTTGGACCAATGGTAGATAAAGCCATCACACGTAGATTCGTTTCTCACAATGTCAATCATGAGTGGAAAGCTGACAATTCAAAAAGCAAGGAGCGTTTAGGAATGACCTACAGACCGCTTGAAGAAACTATGGTTGATTCATTTGAAGTACTTGTAAAAAATGAGATCGTAAAACCCAGTAAATAATATTTACCGCATCAATTGAAATCCCGGTTAGTAATATTCTTAACCGGGATTTTTTTATTTCTACACATAGTCCAACTGCTGTTCCAACAAGCTAACAACCAGGAAGTTCATTCTTTTAAAATACCGTCAAATCCCTATTTTTAAAAAGAAGTTCGGCAATATTGCCAGCGTTCGTGCAAGTTTTAACGTTATATTTAGTGAAGTACTAAGTATCTGATTTGAATTTCCTTGGACATGCCTATATCGCCAGAAATCATCCCGAACTAATTGCCGGTAATTTTGCCGGGGATTCGTATAAGGGAAATCTGGACAATTTTGACCTTCCAAAGAATATCATTGACGGCATTCGACTACACCGTTATATTGATGATTTTACCGATCACTCTGATCTCATATTAAAAGCAGGGCATATTTTTCGTCTGCAAGGAATACAGAAAATCGTGTATATAGGAACAGACATTATTATGGACCATTATTTGGCCAGGGAATGGAATGTGTACTCATCCAAAGACTATGACCTTTTTGTTCAACGGGTTTATCAACACACCGATAAATACCTGGAACATTTAGCACCGGAATTCCAGGGATTATACACGAGCCTGAAAAAATACAAATGGCTTTATGATTACCCTACAGAATCCGGAATAAGAAAAATACTCACCCAATTTTCTCAACGATTACGATTTGACAACGAGTTAATTCGTTGTATGGACGTGTACCTGGAAAACCAGGTAGAGCTTGATCATATATTTTCAACCTTTTTAATCGAGATCAAACACGCATCAGTCGAATTTATTGAAAAATTATAATCAAAAGTTGTAAATTAAGGCATGATCCGTTTGACCCTTATTCTGTTAGTTGCCTTCTTATTTTCATGTACAGAAACAGAAGAGCCCGTCTATCTTGACGAAGGCTGCAAACGTGACTGGAGTGAAATCAGAGAAGATGGAGTTCTTACTCTACTGGCAGAAAATAGTCCTGCAACCTACTTTATTTATCGTGGTAGAAATATGGGTTATGAGTACGAATTGTTACATGAGTTTGCCAAAGACATGGACATTCGTTTGCAAATCAGGATGGTGAATGACCTGGATGAGATGCACGATTTGTTGAATGATTGTGAAGGGGACATTGTTGCCGGAAATCTCACGATCACAGAAAAGAGGAAATTATTTGTTGATTTTAGTACCCCTCACCTTATCACACATGAAGTGCTGGTGCAACGCATTCCGCATGATACTGATACTGTTTCACAGCTTGTAGTTCATTTAGAAGAGTTGAAAGGAAAGAAGATTCACGTTTGGAAAAATTCAACCTTTTATGAGCACATTCTCAAAATAAATGACAACCTGAATCTTCACATGAAAATTATACCAACGGAAGGAGATTTAATTACAGAAGAGCTTATTCGTCAGGTAAGTACAGGGGAGATAGATTATACTATTGCGGATGAAAACGTGGCCAAAATCGACAAGTATTACTATCCGAATATTGACATTTCACTTAAAATTAGTGAAGATCAGGACATTGCATTTGTCCTTCGAAAAGGGAGTGATAAACTCCGGGACACACTAAACTACTGGCTTAACGACCCCAAAAACAGATCAACCATTGGAGAAGTAAAGCGAAAATATTTCGATCGAAAAAGTCTGATTAGAAAAGCAAATGAACAATATTCTTCGCTTTTACAAGAAGGACAACTATCACCTTATGACGAAATCATCAAGGAGGAGAGTAAGAAAATTGGCTGGGATTGGCGTCTGATATCTGCCATTATTTATCAGGAATCAAAATTTGAGACCTGGAAAACTTCCTGGGCCGGTGCATTTGGTATATTTCAATTCATGCCTGCAACAGCAGCAGATTATGGAATATCCAGGAACTCATCCGCTGAAGCTCAAATTAAAGCGGGCATTCGAAAACTAAATAAGAATTTTAACCAGTGGCTTGAACTAATACCGGATTCTAGCGAAGCGGTAAAATTTACCTTGGCTAATTTCAATGCCGGACGAGCCCACATTGATGACGCAAGAGCGTTATGTGAAAAATACGGTGAAGACCCAAATGTGTGGTTCGGTAGCGTCGATAAGATGTTATTAAACTTATCCAAACCGAAATATTACAGGGATGAAGTAGTTAAAAATGGATACTGCCGTGGAATAGAAACTTATGAGTACGTAATTGAAATACTTCAACGCTTCGAAGAATACAAATCTGCATTCCCTGAAGAGGGTGATGAAGTATCAGAAATATTTTAAGCTTACTCGTTATCGATAATATACGTTTCCTTGGATACGATCTTACCAGGCACATTTCCACATTTGTGTACCTCCAATAAACTATTATTACCCGGTTTTCTATTAATCACCCAGGCATTTGCAGGTACATTTCTTTTCGCTTCTGAACAAGATGTAGGTGCCGCCTGTCTTCCCGGTGGTTTTCCAGGAATCCATATTTTACATTTTCCAGCAGGCGGTATATGTCCGTACGGAATTTTTAAGGTTTTGTAGGATTCGTAATTTTCTCCGCCTTCTGACTTTTTAGTTCCTGAACCTTCTGAACCAGTTGAAATATTAATGATATCACAAGATGTAAAAACTAAAACAAATGTCAAGATTCCGAAAATATGAGCTAATCTATTTACCATAATAAGAGTAGTTTGAGGTGTAACTGATGCAATTAAAAGTAGGTAATTCTGGCATGAAATGAAAACAACTTTTTAGATGTTTGTGAAATTCAATGAGCAAAGTCTTGGTTTTCAACTATCCTTCACATCATTTTTTTTTTGATCAGTACAGTATATTTGCTTGTCAATTAATAGAAACATACTATCTTTGCGGCCTGTCTTCCAAAGGGAGGCTTCATATTCAACGAGTGGATATGAAATTTAATTATTAACCGGAGTTTCGCACTCCAATTTATAACATGCTGAATGGCAACTAAAATTAGATTACAAAGACACGGAAAGAAAAGAGCTGCATTTTATCACATTGTAATTGCAGACGAAAGAGCAAAAAGAGACGGTAAATTCATTGAAAAGATCGGGGTTTATAATCCAAATTCTGATCCTGCAACCATTGACCTTCAATTTGACAGAGCATTGCATTGGGTTAAAGTAGGAGCACAACCTACAGATACTGCTAGAGCAATTTTGTCCTATAAAGGAGTTCTTCTGAAAAATCACCTGGATAAAGGTGTTGCAAAAGGAGCTTTAACCGAAGCTGAAGCGGATAAAAAATTCGAAGCCTGGATGAAGGATAAAGAATCAAAAATTGAAGGAAAAGCAGAGTCTATCGCAAAAGCTAAAGCAGATGAAG
This sequence comes from Crocinitomicaceae bacterium, assembly GCA_014762645.1. Classification (GTDB taxonomy): domain Bacteria; phylum Bacteroidota; class Bacteroidia; order Flavobacteriales_D; family Crocinitomicaceae; genus Paracrocinitomix. The sequence goes on along the minus strand of JABURP010000058.1, from coordinate 9,320 downwards.
CTGCGGCAAGACTTGCAAAAGAAGCCGAGCAAAAAGAAGCAAAAGCTGCTGCAATAGCTGCTAAAGAAGCTCCTGAAGTTGAAGAAACTTCTGAAACAGCTGTTGAAGAGGCACCAGCCGCAGCAGGTGACGAAGTAGCTACTGATGAAGCTCCGGCAGAAGAAGCTGAAGCAAAAGCTGAGGAAACAAAAGAAGAAGCTCCGGCTGCTGAGGAGAAGAAAGAAGAAGAGCCTAAAGCCGAGGAGAAGAAAGAAGAAGAACCTAAAGCTGAAGAGAAGAAGGAAGAACCTAAAGCTGAAGAGAAGAAGGAAGAGCCTAAAGCTGAGGAGAAGAAGGAAGAACCTAAAGCTGAAGAGAAGAAGGAAGAGCCTAAAGCTGAGGAGAAGAAGGAAGAAGCTAAAGAAGAGGAGTAAAATCCACTTATATCATGTTTTTAAAAGAGGATTGTTTCCGTCTTGGCAGTGTTGCCAGAATACACGGATACAAAGGAGAAGTTTCAATTTTCCTTGATGTAAACGATCCTCGGGAATATAAAGAACTGGAATCAGTTTTCGTTGAAATAGACGGTAAACTGATTCCTTTTTTTTTGGAACATCTTTATCTGCGCAATAAGGGATTTGCTGTTGCTAAATTCGAAACCATTGATTCTGATAAAAAGGCCAACATGCTGCTGAAATGTGGCCTTTATCTACCAAAAGATTTATTGCCTGAAAAAGAAGATGATGATTTCTATCATTTTGAAATCGAAAATTTCAAAGTGATTGATGACCGGTTAGGCGAGATCGGAATAGTAAAGCAGGTACTCGATATTTCAAATAACCCGATTATCCAAATTGACCAAAACGGAAGTGAAATTCTCATCCCAAAGCAAAATGAATTTATCAAAGAGATTGATTGGGACGAAGAAACTATTTACGTCAGCACACCAAAAGGATTGATTGAAATGTATTTAGGGGAAGAAGAGTAAGATGTCGAAGCCTTTTAAATTCAAACAATTTGAGCTCGTACAAGAGCGCAATGCTCAAAAGATTGGAACAGATTCTATGCTGCTAGGAGCCTGGACGTCAGAAATTGCTGAAAATCAGGATCGATTTACTGTATCAAGAATTCTTGATATCGGTACAGGAACAGGAATTCTTGCCTTGATGATGGCGCAAAAATTTCCCGGTGCTGAAATCACAGCCATTGAATCCGATAAAGATTTCCTCGAAGAAGCAGCTCAAAATTTTATGCGATCGTCATTTTCATCACGTATTTTACCCATTCACACCCGTCTACAAGATTTTGGATCAATAGAAAAATTCGATTTGATTATTTGTAATCCACCCTATTATAACGGGAGTTACCTAAGTGAGAACAATGCCAGAAATCAGGCCAGACACAGAGATGATCTACCTGTTCATGAATTATATGAATGTGCCTTTGATTTGCTGTCTGAATATGGAAGAATTAACCTTGTTGTACCGCATGCAGAACTGAATGATCATATCCATTCTATGACTGCAAATGACCTATATTTAGATCAGGTTCTACAAACAAAAAAGGCCTCCGGAGAGAATGTAAGAACCTGCTTATCCTTATGGAAGTATGATAAAGAGCCTGAAGTCAATACCCTCATAGTCAAAGATGCAACAAACAAGTATTCACCCGAATATATTGCGTTGACAAGGGATTTTTACTATAAGGACCTAAGTAAGTATTGATTCACCCGTCCTTCTGTTTGATTCTATGGATGAGCTATATTTCAGTTTTATAGTACCTTTGTGCCACCTTGAATTGTCTAGACATGAGAAAATTACTTGCCTCCCTTTTATTGACTTTGTTATCTGTAGTTAGTTTCTCACAGGTCAATATGGATTTGTTGGGGTTTATGGATATCCCAACTTTACACGGAACACAACTCAATGATATCTGGGGATATACGGATGAATTTGGCAATGAATATGCACTAATTGGTACCAATGATGGTGTATCCGTTGTTGATGTCACTGATCCGTCAAATCTTACAGAAATTGCATGGTTTCCGGGTATGAACTCTGTTTGGCGGGACATTAAGGTATATGATGATTACGCCTATATTACAACCGAAGCAATGCAGGGCTTACAAATTATTGATCTCTCACCCCTACCTGGTAGTACATCATTACCCACTTCTACTTATTTTGGTCCCGGAGGTAATCAATGGCAGTCGGCACATAACCTTTACCAGGCGGACGGATATGTCTATATTTTTGGAGCCAATAGAGATAACGGTGGAATTATCATATTAGACGTTGCAACGAATCCTATGAATCCTGTAGAGGTTGGATCATTTGAGCAATGGTATTGCCATGATGGTTTTGTCCGTAATGATACCGGTTATTTTTCTCATGTGAATGACGGTTTTTTTACGATTATGGATTTGACCGACAAAGCAAATCTGTCTGTGACTGATGTGATTGGATCTTTAGCAACAACTAACAATTTTACACACAATTGCTGGCCGTCAGATGATGGTCAAGCATTGTTTACTACAGATGAAGTAGCCAACGGATTTTTAGGTTCCTATGATATTTCTGATCCGGCTAACCCGGTATTTTTGGATCAAATACAATCAAATCCCGGAAATAATATCATTCCACACAATGCACATGTTCTTAATAATTACCTCATTACCTCCTATTACACAGATGGAGTGGTTGTTCATGATATATCAGACCCTTCTAACATGGTAGAAGTAGGATATTACGACACTTCACCGAATTACAATGGAGGGACATTTAACGGATGTTGGGGAGTTTATCCATTTTTTGGGTCTGGAAACATCATTGCGTCAGACACCGAAGAAGGTCTTTATGTTCTGGGATTAAATCCAACTCTGAGTTGTTATTTGGAGGGAAAAGTGACCAATGCTGGAACGAATCAACCTATTAACAATGCATCTATTGAAATTTTAACTACTGCTATCACTGACAATACAGATGCAATTGGTGAATATAGTATTGGAACCACGAATACTGGGATGTATCAAGTACGATATTCGGCACCTGGTTTTTATGCTGATACATTTGATATTGACTTTGTATCAGGTATAATTATTACACAAAACGTAGCGCTTGAACAGATTCCGCTTTTTACAGCAACGATTACCGTGATTGATGCTACAACGTTGCAACCAGTTGAAAATGCTCATGTTTTGATAGAACATACCAATCAGTTTTTTGAAGAACTAACAGATGCAAACGGTGAAGCAACCTTTGGTCTTTTTTATGAAGACAATTATAATATTACTGCTGGAAAATGGCTCTATAATAACGATTGTGATGCAGGTCAATCACTTACTGTTGCTAACAACACCCATACCATGGAAATTGATTCAGGCCTTTATGATGACTTTACCTTTGATTACGGATGGACAACATTTGGTACCGCCACATCAGGTTTTTGGGCCAGAGAAATACCAGTTGGTACGCAATCTGCCGGACAAACTGGTAACCCATTTGTAGATGATCTTTATGATTGTTCTTCTTTTGCTTTTGCAACAGGAAATGGAGCTCAAACAATTGGTGGAGATGACATAGATGGTGGATCAGTAGAACTTAAATCTCCGGTATTTGATCTTACCAACTATATGAGTCCCCGAATTGACTTTTCTTATTGGTTTTTCAATGGATTTGGAAGCGGAAATGCCAATGATTCTTTAGCTATCTACTTGTCGAATGGTTCTGTAGTTTGGCAAGTTGCTTCATTGGGATCAAATAATGCTACTATGAGTCAGTGGACCACTATGTCTATACTGGTTTCTGATTTTATGACGCCCACTGATCAAATGCAATTGACTTTTCTAGCCTCAGATTTTTCACCTGGACATGTAATGGAAGCAGGGGTAGATCACTTTAGAGTGGAGGAAACTGTTTTTGCAGATGTCTCTGGTCAAGCTTCTGAAAGCATCTCTCTTTATCCAAATCCGGCAACGAATGAAATTAACATTACAGGTGTTCAAACTGGGACACTAACCGTATTTGATCTCTCCGGACGCGTAGTATTACAGCAGCTAATTCAACCTACACTTGATGTATCTTCTCTGCAAAGTGGCATGTACATTTTCCAAATAACTGATTTAAACGGAGCTGTATTGAAGATTCAGAAGCAGCAAATCAGGTAAATCGATCGACGGTATTATCATTGTCTTTCTTAAACTGCCTTAGTTCACGTTTATAACCAAAGCCATAAAAAAGGATATTCAGGATGTACATGATCTGGCAAAAAAAGTAGCCAAATCCCAGGGTTATTTTGATCATGCCGTTATAATCGTTGCCCTCTGAACGCAAGTCAGTTGCTTTGATATCCCAAAACAATAAGATAAGGCTTACAAATCCAAGCCCGGAAAGAATTAGTCCGATCAACATTTCCTGGTCCAACCTTACCCATGCAAAAATTGTTGCTGCGGCCGCACAGATAAAGGCAAACACAGCAAAGACCCTTGGCTTAAGAGTCATTGTATTTGACGAATCAAAATCTCTTCCAACATCTTCTTTACCAGTCATCAACTCCACACCGGATAAAGTATCCACTGTTTGGTCACCACACTTTACAACGAAAAAAGGCAAGAGAAATGACAACAAAATTACCGTTGTAGACAGCTTAGGGAAATGTCGGTGTTTGTGGTAGTTAAACGCCATTATAAATCCTTATTTTATTAAACTTTGAACCCTATTATGCAGACATCATCTAGTTGTTCATAATCTCCTTTCCAACTATCAAATTGTTCTTCAAGCTTTGCGTGTTGTATTTTAATAGGGTCCTTATGAATTGAAAGTAACAACTTTTTGAGAGATGATGATTTGAATTTCTTACCTTTTTCTCCTCCGAATTGATCGACATAGCCATCAGAAAAAATATAAAACACATCATTCTCCTCTATCTTTAATTCGTGTGTTAAAAAATCTTCCATCTGGTGAAACTTACCAATCGGTTGCTTATTCCCTTTGATTTCTATTAATTCGCCATCTCTAATAAGCCATAATGGATTATTGGCTCCGGCCCATTTCAATATATTTGATTTGCGGTTGATGCAGCACAATGAGATGTCCATCCCATCTTTGATCACATTATTAGTATCCGTTGACTCCCCATTAATTCCTTTCTCAAACTGCTCTATCACCAGCTCTCGGGTATTATTGAGAAGTTCACCCGGATCCGTAATTTTAAACTCTCTTACTGACCTGTTCAAGGCATTGTTACAAACCACCGAAACCATAGCTCCCGGTACACCGTGTCCGGTACAATCTGCCGCCGCAATAATAAATTCATTAGCAGACAGGGGCTCCATCCAATAAAAATCTCCTGCAATTATATCTTTCGGACGATACATAACAAAAGATTTCGGTAAATGGAATTTGATGATATCTTCTGAAGGCATGATCGCATCCTGAATACGTTTAGCATAAGTTATACTGTCTGTTATCTCTTGTTGTTTTACTTCTACTATTTGTTTCTGATGCTCAGCTTCTGCTCTTTGGCGTTCTGCTTCATGCTTTTGTTCTACAACCTCTGCTGTACGTTCAGTTACCGTTCGTTCCAGTAATTCACTGCGCTTTTTAAGTGCACGCTCGCGGTACTTGATATAATAGAAAACTGAAGCAACAACCAGTACTCCTACAACCAGATAAAACCAAAACGACAGCCAAAACGGACGTTGAATGCTAAAACCAATCACAAAAGGTTTACTAGTAACACCATAGGTATTTGCGGCAACTACTTCTAACTGGTAATCACCATGCCGAAGGTTTGGAAACCTCAATTCATTACTCGATCCGACCTCAACCCACTTATCACTCTCACCGATTAACCTGTACTTGAATTGATGGGGTTCTGGTCCAAAAAGTTGATTGGTTCTAAAGCGAAAAGTCAGAAAATTATCGCTCCAGTGAAAGTTATGCTCACCGGAAAGCAGGTTTGAAATTAAAGTACTATCTGTTGGTTCATCATTTACTTCCAGGCTCAATAAATCTATTATGAGTTCATTATCGGGTAATTCTGTTTTGTTGGGATCAAACACCAGAATACCGCTCATAGTTGCGAAATATAGATTTCCTAATTCATCTTTTTGAGCTATTGCCGGTAAAAAAGAGCCAACGTTTATTCCTAATGTACTGTTGTAACGTACCGAATTATTAGTTGATTGATCCCAACAAATGAGATCTTTCCTCAAAGCCATCCATAATCTACCCTGATCATCTCTAATCAATGCATTAACTCCATCCCCTTCTTTAAGCCCGACTTTTTCGGATAATAATTCATATTCATAATTAACCTCATTAAACCGGTAAAGATCCTTGCTTGTCCCTATAAGAATGTCATGGCCATCATCAACAAGAACACAATTTACAGTACTGTCCGGGAAAAAAGATTCAGGATCAGATGGTCTAAATATCTTTAACTTATAAGTGCTTGGATCAACCAACATGAATCTTCCGCCATTTACAGAGATGATCCAGTTTCCATTGTTTGTTAGAAAAGAGAATGTTTCTCTGAGCTTTATATTTTCCGGGGGTTCAGCTAATAATGTAAATTTGTTTTGATCCTTGTTGTATTCAAACAACCCGATTTTATTCTGGTTCGGTAATTGTGAAAGTGGAAACATTGGATTTTCGAAATAAATGTACCGATCAACTTTAGGCTCATGCCTAAATAGCAGTCCAAATCTATTCCCCAACTCTTCATTTCTATCCAATAAAGTAACTTTCTTTTTTTCCAGGTTCGCTATTGCCGGTTTATGATTATAACAAATCCAGTGCTCATCCCCATTACTTTTAATACTTCCTATTATTCCTCCGGATTTTTTACTATTCCCGCTAAACGTTAGTTCATCTGTTCTTAAATAGTTGTCTACATTTCGGTTGTGAATATTGTAGACAGCAATACCATCCCGGTTAGTAATAAGTACGTTTCGAGAATCTTCTACCAGAAGTTGATTAACTGGTATAGTTTGCTCAGATTGATTAGAATAAGCAAGTCCCATGGTATTCCATGGATGAATTTCAAATAGATTAATATATGGAACATAAATTGATATTGCCCCAGGTTCAGTGCATACCCAAATGTGGCCCAATGGATCAACACTAATACTTTCTATACGATTATCGGCAAGACTATTTTTGTTTAGCGGCGCATTGGAATAATACGTCGTCTGCTTGGTTTCAATATCGACGGTCATTACACCTTTGTTAGGTGTACACATCCAAATTTTTCCGTTTTCTACCACATAACTGAATACATTGGCATAATTAATATCCTCCTGGTTGTCAGAAGCGTGAGATATTCGTTCAATTGTTTGCTTATCGGTGTCAATAAAGAGTAAACCACTGTAAGAGCCTAACCACAGATTTTTGTTTTTGTCTTCATATACCCAATGGATAATTATTGCTGGAATTTTAATTAATATGTTTTTGTCCAGGAGTCTTGCATAATGATCAATATCTATTCGTTCATATTCCTTCGTTTCCGGATCGTAATACAAAGGCAGATCTCTCATATTGTATTTTTGAGAGAAAAATGTTACAAACAGGCGATCATCATCCAGAACCGCAAAATCTTTGATGTAGCAGCTTACTAAATTAGTATCCGACTCAAGCGGGAAACGTTGGACTTCAATAACTTTGAATTCGGGAGATAATTTGTATAGGCCATCTCCCCAGGTTGAGGCCCAGAGCTGCCCTTTATTGTCTTTCTTAAAACGGGTTAATAAAGCTGCCAATTGACCATCTCTTAACAAGCTGTCTATTTCATAATGCTGAAATCGTTGCGTTGCGCGATTCAGTACCGTGACAAAATTCGTGTCCATATAGGTAAGCCACAATTCACCGTCTTCAACTTCATGTAGAGTGATAATTTCTGCTGATAAGGGACCATTTTCATCAGCAGTAACTGGAAAGAATTTTCCAGTAAAACCATTGTGTAACACTAAACCATTATCTGAAATTGCCCAAAATGAACCATCATCATTCCAGACCTGGGTATGCAATTGATTAACACCAAATACCTCGGGATCTAAATTTTTGAATTCCACAAAGTTTGTCTCTTGTGTAAAAGGAACAAGGACAAACAAGAAAATCGAGATACACAAAAGGGTGTTTTTCAGCATGGTGGATAAAGATATTTGTTTTTTTCAGAACTAAATCCACCGTTCTTAATTAATTCCCGGAACCCCAGAAGCTATCCTTTCCGTGGTATGTAGACGTTTTTAAGGTGTTTCACATCTTTTTGAAGGTCAAGAATTGCTGCTGTCAGCTCACTTTCCTTAAATTCCTGAGTTGGTACATCTGCCGAGATATAATTGACAAATTTCCAAATCTCAACTACCTCATTAGCATGTACTTCATAAGGCTCGTAAGCTGGGTTTGTACTGCATAACTGAAAAGACTGATTATCTGATAAACGCTTATAAACATTTTTGAATACGATTCCATCATCCAGCGTTACTACGATATACGGATATCCATCCTTAATGTTATTCCAATTCTCCACGTATTCAGCAACAACAAAAGAACCATCTGAAACCGGCGGCATAGAATCCCCTTTAATTGGAAATGTTCTGTACTTTCTGTCCTTCTTAAGGAATGGCAACTGAAATGTTGGTAGAACAGAAATGAACTCCGGATCAGAAAAACCGGTTGTATATCCAGCTCTGGCTTTTTCCGGTACCAGTTCAATATTATCATTATTATCGGGGTCAACTGTCATGGTAAGGATTCGAACGTTCTTACCTTCAACGTCCGCATCTATCCCTTTATCAATTTTATCCCATTCCGTTTCTGAAACTTCATTCAAATCACGCTTAATTAGTTTATCCAGGGAGATATTATAAAAATTGCTGAACTTAATTAAGGTTGATAGATTTGGCTCGGCTACACCATTTTCATAACCACTGTAAGATGAACGAGTCAATCCCAATTCACTGGCAATTTCCTCTTGTGACAATTTTCGTCGTTTTCTGAGTAATTTCAGATTATCTCCAATCATATCATGTGCTTTACTTAGTACAGATCAACCCGTTAAACCAAGGCAGGGTTGATTAATTATTCATCAAATATACAAAAATAAGATGAATTTTTAGTCATTAAACTGAATTCCTCTTATATATATTCGCGTGAGATTAGAGATATCATCGGTTGAGAAGAGCCTGAATTCCTAGCATTCGTAAGTAAACGTAAAAATGGAATACCACCCCCGATTTTGTCGTGTCAAAAACTAAAAATCTAGAAATCGTTTGAATGTTTCTGTCTTTTTATACGTAAATAACATTGTTCTGATAAAAATTTCTTTTATTTAAATTTTTA
>JABURP010000024.1 GCA_014762645.1 Crocinitomicaceae bacterium | reverse complement strand
CAATTACGGTAGACGACATTACTCCACCAACGGGAACAGCCCCTGCCAACGTAACAGTAGAATGTATAGGAGATGTACCAGTAGCTGACCCATTATTGATTACAGACGAGGCTGACAACTGTACTGTAAATCCGGTTGTAGCATTTGTATCAGATGTATCCGACGGCAACACATGTCCTGAGACGATTACAAGAACTTATAGCATCACAGATGATTGTGGTAACTCGATTAACGTTACTCAAACAATAACTGTTGATGATATTACCCCACCAACCGGAACAGCACCAGCAAACGTAACAGTAGAATGTATAGGAGATGTACCAGTAGCTGATCCACTATTAATTACAGATGAAGCAGATAACTGTACTGTAAATCCAGTAGTAGCATTTGTATCAGATGTATCCGACGGCAACACATGTCCAGAGACAATCACGCGTACATATAGTATTACTGATGATTGTGGTAATGTAACAACCGTTACTCAAACAATTACGGTAGACGACATTACTCCACCGACCGGAACAGCCCCTGCCAACGTAACAGTAGAATGTATCGGGGACGTACCAGTAGCTGATCCACTTCTAATCACAGATGAAGCAGACAACTGTACGGCTAACCCGGTTGTTGCATTTGTATCAGATGTATCAGATGGCAACACATGTCCAGAGACAATTACTAGAACATACAGTATCACAGATGACTGTGGAAATGTAACAACGGTAACTCAAACAATTACAGTAGATGATACCACACCACCAACAGCGAGTAATCCACCTTCAACGACAATTCCAGGAGGACCAGCACCAGCACCGGACCCTTCTGTTGTAACAGATGAAGCAGATAACTGTACAGCTAACCCGGTTGTAGCATTTGTATCTCAGGTATCAGATAATAACCCTTGTCCAGAGACGATAACATACACATATAGTGTAACAGATGACTGTGGTAATCAAATTACAGTGACACATGATGTAATTATTACAGACCCATTCCCACCAACAGGAACGGCCCCAGCGGATATCACGGTAGAATGTATAGGAGATGTACCTACAGCTGATCCACTTCTAATTACAGACGAAGCAGACAACAATGGTGTGCCAACGGTAACCCATGCAGGAGATGTATCTGACGGCAATACCTGTCCGGAAACTATTACCAGAACCTATGATATTACAGATGTGTGTGGTAACGTAACCTCTGTTACTCAGATCATCACGGTAAATGATATCACCCCACCAACAGGAACGGCCCCAGCCAACGTAACGGTAGA
>JABURP010000106.1 GCA_014762645.1 Crocinitomicaceae bacterium | reverse complement strand
CTCTTTACCCCGGCAGGTTATACTTTTGGTATTTGGGCCTTGATTTATATGGGGCCGCTCTACTATGGTATCTACATGATTTATTGTTCGTTTTCAGCAAAAAAATCAGATGAATTTATACCAAAATCTGCTCCATGGATCATTCTTGCTCATCTTGCCAATGGTGCCTGGTTGTGGTTTTGGCTACATAAAGAATCAGCCATTTCTGTGATATTGATCTTTCTCATATTACTTTTTCTACTGATTGCTGTGATACGACTGAACATGGAGCGCTGGGATGCTGACGTAGATTACATGGCAGGAGTTTGGTGGCCTATCGATCTTTATGTAGGTTGGATCACTGTAGCCGCAATAGCCAATGTAGCCGCACACCTTAACCATATTAATGTTGATATGGGATTGACAGAAATATCCTGGACCATTATTTTCATACTAATAGCAGTTGCAATTAACCTGTTTATGGTGTTTACAAGAAATATGAGAGAATTTGCAGGGGTGGGTATTTGGGCACTCATTGGTATTTCTGTGAGGCACTGGAATGAAATTCCGGAAATTTCATGGACAGCCATACTCGGTGCGGTCACGCTATTTATCATTATTGCTGTTCATGCCTATAAAAACCGGGCAACACTTCCGCATAATAAATTGAAACAAAAAACTTAAAAAGACTGATTTTCTTGTCTTGTTGAGACGATCCAACCGTAGGTTGAAAATTCTTTGGTTACCTTTTAATACCTCTTACATTATTTAGTAAAGTGATACGAAGTCAAATCAAAATCAGCACTTTAACTAAATAACTCAAAATTATGAAAAAGTTTTTCTATTTAATTCTTCCAGTTGTACTGGCCTTTGGGTGTACAACCGAAGAAGAACCCAAAAATCGAACACAGCAACAAGTAGTTAAACCTCAACAAGAAGAAACTTCGGAAATACAACTCAAACAAAAAGAAGTTATCGATAAACCATTTGCGGACATTGATGTTCCTTTTCAAACTTTTAAATACAACAGTAGAAGAGAAAACATCATTGACATTAGCAGTGGGACCCAAATTAGGATACCAGCAGAGGCCTTTGAAGATGAAAGCGGAAATGCCATAAAAAATGGTGTAGATATTAAATACAGAGAATTTCATGATATCTCAGACATTATGCTTTCCGGCATCAAAATGAATACTCCTGATGGAGATTTTGAATCAGCTGGTATGTTTGAAATACGAGCTTTAAAGGATAACCAGGAACTCAAGCTAAAAGAAGGTAAGACAATTGACGTGGAAATGGCGTCTTATAAAAGTGGGGAATTCAATTCTTATGCTTTAAATGAAGAGACCAAAGAGTGGGAGTTTATTGAAGAGAGTAAAGCAGAACCCAACACTCGTAAAATTGAAGGTCTGGCACAACTTGACAGTGCAGAAAAAACAGTTGAACCCGTTTGTGATATTGAACCTGCTGAAATGCAAGATGGTGATGAAGTTTTTGATATTGACTATAAGCTTCAACGACACAGCAGTTTGAAATTATTTAATGGCGCCATGTGGAAGGTTGATGGAGGACCGGAAATGGTGGAGCGATTTAAACGCGACAGAAAAGTTTATAATGAATTGTCATTGGAGCCAACAACAAATTGCACTTCATTCCGACTGACTTTGTGGAACAGAGTTAATGTCGTGGATGACACCAATAAAACAAGGTATTTGGTGTCTCCCGTTTGGAGAGGCCCCGCTTTGAACCGTGCAAAGGTCAATTTCAAGCAACGGATATTAGCTTTTAAGGAAAGGGTTCGCGAAATGCAACAGGCAAGACGCGCCTTTGAAAGAGAAGCTGATCTAGTTAGAAAATTTGAACTCAAAGGAATGGGCATTTTCAACTGTGATAAATTGATTGACTTTGTAAAAGCTGTTCCGCTAGCGTTAGTCATAACCTGTCAGGAAAAAATCAGAAACTGGTGGTTAATCACCATGAACAAAAAAGCGGCCATTAAGTTTTATAATCCGACGGTCCCGAATTTTAGGCATAACCCTAATTCAACCAATTCGGTAATGGCTGTTCTTCCCAATGATAAAATTGGAATCATTACTGAAGAGCAATTTGAATCTGCCTACGAAGCCTATAGAAAATCAGATGATCCGAATAAAAAACTGGAGCTTGAACTACAAGTAGAACCAGAACCCGTAGCCGATAAAAAAGCATTTAAGAATCATATTTCAAGATTTTAAACCATGAGAATAGCAATCATTACATTAACATTTTGTTTGTGGATGGGAGTATCTCACGGACAAGACATTCAAACCAAAATTCCAGTTGATTCAGCAGGCTACATGGCCCTTATCAATGAACAGGGACAACGCCTGACCGATTGGAAATATTTAGATGACATAAAGGTTAAACAAACTGATCGTCTCTTGTTGGGGAAAAAACGTGGGGTCTGGGGACTTTTGGATGACAATTTAAATTGGATTCTTTTACCTAGATATACTGTAATTGAAAAAAAGCACGGGAAAATTCTTGCACACCGTTATGGAGAACTTACCGTTTTTTCTGAGATGCTGGATACAGTAAAACAGTTTGAGCATGTCCACGGTATGGAGTTTGATCCAACACTTGAAAAGCCAAGTTACCGTTTTGAATCAGCCGAATATTGTCAAAGAATCATTTTAAAAACTTCTGAAGGAACCGGGGTTGTGGATTTGAATTACGATTGGTTAATCAAACCGGTGTATGATGATGCGTTCTTCTCAGGTCACCTTGTATTTCTAAGAAAGGGAGAACAATTCGGATTTGTTGCAGCGAACGGAAAGGTGGTTGAACCTGAATGGTCAACAATTGGAATGTTTAATCCATCAACTGTAGAAGTGGAAGATGAAAACGGCCACCGTCATTATTTTTCAATTGGGGGAGAAAAAATACCTTATACCGACTCAACACTGGTAATTGAAACGATTGGTCACTCGTACAAGGTTTATCAGAACGGGAAAGGTGAAATTTACGATCGTCAAATGAAAAAGGAGGTGAATTATCGTGGAGAAGATATTTTCACCATTACTGTATTTCGCCAAAAATGGCAGGCCAACAGATACAGTGATCTTCCTGTGGAGAAGCTTTATGCGGTAAAACGGAACGGAAAAATGGGAGTGATTGACGGAGATGGACGAACCATTATCTCTGCCAACTATGAGAACATCACTTATGGTGGACCTGGATTTTTTATTGCAATGACCAATGGAAAATTTGGTGTTATCAATGAACAGGAACAGGAAGTTATTCCTTTTGAATACACCTTTGTTAAAAGAGATGGAGATTATTTTAAGCTTTACGACTATCGTTTAAAAGGCTATGCTGATCTTCAGGGAGATATTGTTGTCCCGGTAAAATTCACCAACACCCATATTGCGCATGGTGGCTTTATTACAGAATATAATGGACGGGTAGGTTTTTTTCGAAGTGACTCCACTGAGATTCTTCCTCCTGCATTTGAAAGAGCCTATTATAAGGATGGCGGATTGGTATTTGTTCGAAATAACAAAAGTACCATGGTCAATAAACACGGTTTACTTACGCCAATTGACTGTGACAAAGTCAGTAGAAACAACGAGGTGGTTAAATATTATACCGGAAACCGAATTTACGTTCATTATTTAGAGGATGATACCATTGCAGATACAACTATTTATCCTCTCTACAAGAAAATTGTAATTGATGACAGATGGTCGTCTGCGTCACCCATTCAAATGCCGGAACCACAATACCAGCGTTATCTTGATCAATTAACCGGAAAAATTGGTTCTATACGAAAATTTGGAGATGGCTGGCAACTCGAACCCGAATTCTTCAATATTCACCATATAAATGGAAATGATATGGCCAAGGTTCAATTAGAAGATTACTACAAGATTGATCATGCGTTCATACATACTAAGGAGGTATTGGTTCCATTTTATGGTAGCAGCGGTGCAATCGGAGAACCTGTATTGGCCTATTTATCTCCCGGAGTTTTTTCAGGGTGGAATACCAGCCAGCTGACTCCTTGTCTCAGAATGAACTGGGAATGGGATTATTATAGTAAAAATGCCCATAGCACAAACAATTTTGCCTGGATAATGAAAAGGTATGGTTATGGTTCTGTGTCCGCGCTTAAAGGTGAAGTAAATTTTAATACTGGACAGGACATCAAGCCTTTTCGGGAACTCTATGATGATATGAATTCAGGACTAAATTATAAGATTACCACATCCTATGAGTTTGACAGGTTATCAAGATCGCCCATGCTGAAAATTAAAGATCCGTTATGGCAGGTACTAGCAGTAAAGAAGAACTCAACATTTTACAAAACCGGTACTTATGAAGTCTACGAAGAATTACCTAGTGGTCGGGCTATTTTCAAAGAAGTAAACGGATTATGGGGTATTCATCAGGTGGATAAAAAACCAATGATTGATGGTACAGCAAGTAAAATAATACCCGTTTTTGTGGATGAATTTGAATACTATCTGGTTGAATTTGTACAAGAAGATTTAGCCGGAATCTCTGATTACAGTTGGACAATATATACGCCAAATGGTGAACAACTCCCTGATTATTACGACGCCGTAAGCGTAGTTACCCATGGTTATTTTCGGGTAAGAAAAGGAGATACTGAAACGCTCATTAATAAAGAAGGAGAGGTAATTTACACCTACTCTACCCATGAGTTAGTATCTGAAGAGTAAAGGTTATCCGTCTCCTTTGATGAGTTTTTCTTTGTGCGTTTTGGACGGGCTGTTCACTTTGATGATGTACATACCATCCGCCCATTGAGTGGTGTTTAATGTAATTACACCTCCAGGAACTTCAAACTCGTTTTCGTAGACAAGTTCTCCGTTAGCACTATGTATACGAATCGTGGCAATTTCTCCTTCCACTAGACCAGCAATGTTCAACTCATTGGTCAATGGATTTGGATAAACCGTTAATTCATGTTCTGAGAAATTTTCCTCAGATAATTTAACGTTGATGTTATCCACGTATACAGCATTTCCATTTTCAGAATAACTCTCAAAAATAAAGCTCACCGAAGTCATACCTTTCGCAACAGCCAATGAAGCCACTTCATTTCTCCACTGATTTGACGTTGGAATAAATAATGATGATGATGGATCCGCGGTAGCCAACTCATTTCCACCTGCACTATAAATCAATTGATAGGTATTACCGCAATCGTTGGTTACGTACACCCGTAATGAATCGTTAATACCAATTCCTGGAGCGTAAGCCACATCAAAACTCAAGGCATAAATAACATCTTCCTGTGAAAGATCAATTTGTTCCGTAATAAACCGGCTGGTACTTCCAATAGAATCATTGCTAAAATTATTGAACATGATGGAGTTTTTTCCAATGTTATAAGCACTTGAATTAGCATCTATGGTCCAGTTGGTGTTATTTCCATCATTCTCAACAACCCAATTTACAGGTATCATGCTTTCTTCAAAATCTTCTTTAAAAGGAAGTTCAGCCCCATTTCTAATCTCAACATATTGTGTATATACTACTGTATCTTCTGCTACACCATTCTTTACAATGAGTTGCACGTCATAAAACCCTTCTGTATCATAACACACCACCGGTTTTTCCAGGTTTGAAGTTGAAGGACTTCCTCCAGGGAATGACCATTCCCAAGCTGCTCCTTGTCCTGCATTAGTGGACATATCGGTAAATTGAACACATGACCCAGGACCGGTCTGATTACAAACTGATGTAAAAGCAGCTTCTGGGGGTGACAACGTACAACCAAAGGTTCCAGGAGATTTTTCAAGTGCAATGGCTCTTTTCCCTACTGCATTGTCCGGGCCAATAGCTTTTACACTTACCCATTGGGTCACCATTGAGTTTGCATAAATTGTTGCATCTGTCGTGGTTGTATATCCGGCTGAATCCATATAATAATCACCCAATAGACTTACTTCATAAGCTATTGCACCCGGCACCGGGTTCCAACTTAGGTTAAACGAGTTGGGACAGGCCCATTCAATATTTAAATTATTAGGCTGGCGGATAATGCTTACATCTTCTTTGCTTTCTGAAGATTGCGTTCCACGATTTATTCTGAATCTTGCTTTACCGGTAACTAAGTTCGCCGGCACCATCCAAGGAAAGCTTCTCCAATCACCTGGAAGACTACTTACAATATTGTTCCAGGTCAGGCCTCCATCAATAGAGTAATCTAAAGAAAATGTTTCTGTTTCTCCAATGGCATCCCAACGAATTAATTCAGATTGCCCCGGGGTTAAACTTTCTCCTCCTATTGGAAAAGTCAACACAACATCTTCCTCAACAAATTCGTAAACGACATAATACTTTTGAGGTCCTTGCGGAATATTAAACCCGTTCAGATTTATCGTGTAGGTTCCTGAAGCCGGATCATCTATCACCACCTGTTCGACATTATTGAGGTCGTCTACACCTGGTTGCGCATCTGAATTCAAGATACCTGCGTTAGGAGTAGGGTCAAGAATTAATGGTTGGTGAACACTTCCTCCGGGTGCGGAAACTGTCATATTGATATCATTTACCAGGGCCTTTGAAGCTGTTGTAGAACCTTTGTAATCCGTCCAATATACCATTATGCGTACTTGTTTCACGCCTGCAGGTACTGTTATCGTATGTACGTTTGCTGCTCCATTTTGAATTTCGCCATTTTGATACTGACCTTCATTCAATAAGTTATATGCTCTTCTTACATTTATCCTTCCCCAACCAAACTTAAAGTCCGGCCCCGGATTTCCCAGGTCATCAGCTGTATTTAAAACCGCTCCGTTAATTAAAGCTGCAGATGGATTTTGGCCACCGTTCATATCCCGATAGGCTTCATACAACAAGGCCAGTGAACCTGCCACCCCAGGACATGCCATAGATGTACCTGATTTATCTTCATACGTATTTGGATCAATAGTAGAATAAACACTTGATCCCACTGCACAAATATCCGGTTTGAGTCTGCCATCATCTGCAGGTCCTCTACTACTACTATTGCTCAGCACGTCAGTATCGGATAGATTACCAACAGCAAGTACATTTTTACCTTGTTTGTGACCACCTGTAATATTTCCCCATCCGGCTCCGGCTCCGTATCCGTAATCCTGTGTTCCGGAATTACCGGCTGAAAATACGTGAACGAGGGCATCATGCTCGTAACATTGCTCATCCAGTTGTCTGGCTAATGAAGTATAACCCGCATTATTTCCATTACCATAACTCTTGGAAGTTATTACCAACTCTTCGTTTTCATAAAGCATTGGAACCAGGTTGAAATTAGTATTCGAAGAACTATAAACTAGTAAATGTGCTCCTTTGGCATTACCTACACCATCCGGATCAAGGTTACCTGCGCCCATAATAATACCTGCAACGTGATCTCCATGATCACCAAAATTACTTGAGGTTTCAGTGGTGATTCTGCCTTCATAATCAATATGTGGTCCAATAATACCATCATCCTGCATCATAACCGTAACTCCTGATCCATCATAACTTTTTCCTACACCAACCGGGTTATTGATATAATTTGATCGGTGATTGGTAACATCCTCATAACCCTCCGGTTCACCAGGTTTATCAAATGGTTCAAAGTAATAAAATTCAGGAATTTCGTAAAGCATCTGTACTTTATCTATTGGAATCATGAAGCTCAAAATCTCGACATCTGTTTCCATGGTGATTTCCGCACCAAGATTTCTCAATTTTAGAAGTGCATCTTCTTTTGCAACGGTTTCGTAGTATACTGTATTCAATCCAATTCTATCGTTAGGAAAAAGTGCCCATTCCGGATATTTTTTATCAAGTAATTCCGGAGTTAATTTATATTGCCAGTTAACCGGAACAACACTGACTGCACTCGTAGTATTTAATACGGTCAAATCTGCATCTGTTTGAATAGCTGCATAAAAAGCTCTTTCGGGTAGGTAATCTAACAATTCAATCCCGGCAGCTTTAAGCACAGATTTTTGAGTAACTCCTGGAACTTCTGAGAATTGAATTATCCTATAATAAGTTTCTTGATATAATTCTGAAGGCGTATAATTTGGATCTTCAACGAATTCAGAAATATTTTTTTCAAGATTGTAGGTTCCTGATTTCAACAGTAATGGTAATGACGCATCCTGTCCATATAAACTGAAGAAACAAGCGGGAAGGATTAAGAATCCTATTAGTAGTAAATATATTTTTTTCATGGAATAGCTTTTGCTAAACATTTCAAAAATCCCTGTTATGAGTGTAGTATCAGACATAAAACGCAGGAATTCCTTACATCTTATAAAATTACAAATAAATATGGTTCTTTCTGTCAAACCTTATGGAGATAACAAATTCCTGATTAATCATCCAGATTTTTCACATTCTCATTTGCAATCATTGAAAGCAGTTCAAGTTTATCTTGTTCGTAGAGTTTCGCAAGGTTTTCCAGCGGAATTTCCGGATCTGCTTTGTAATTGACATAATCCTGAAATCGGATACCACCAACTTCTCGTTGATTATACGCAGCCCTAAATCGTGCTCCGCCTCCATTTTCCTGAAAATTGTAGGCCAGGTAATCCATATAATGGTTGTGTATATCGAACCAGTAACAGTACTCATCCTGATAATCGGTACCGCCACCGTGTTGATCAAAAGTTACCTTAACAACATCATACACTTTACCTTTTATTGTAGTATTTCCAAGGTATTCTTTATTCACTGCCGAATCATTTAATTTGTAAGGGAGAATTGTGAAATAAATCACCGAATTGATCGATTCGCTATATTTTTGAGCATCTTCTTCACTTAATTCTTGTTCTACATCATCAACGTAGCGTTTCAACCCAGCATCTGAATAAACATCTAACACATTGTGGTCATCAATAAATTGGGATCGCGTGTATTCAAAACGTTCACCATCTATTTTAAACGTATAAGTCATCCCTCTAAAATCAAAGGAGAAATGAGCGTTTTCATAATTTTTTCCACCATGCGCCTGGATAGCATTATGAACTATTGAGTCAGCTAAGGAGCCAATTTCATCTTCCAATTCATCCTGTTGATTGGAAGAATTATTAGAACAAGATGCCAGGCACAGCAACAATATTCCAACGATTATAAACCTATTAAAGCTCATGTTAAACTACCGATTTTTCGCGCCCAATAAAGATACGCATTCTCCACAAGTTGTATGAACAGGAAAAGTGGATTAAAAATCCACGTGTGAAAGGAAGTAAAAACAGATTGAACCGAACAGAAATTAATTTTCCGGTGGCAATATGTTCATTTTGTCGGCAAAGTGTAAACAATAGTCACGTAAATCTTCTGTGATGTTGTGTTCACCTGTCGCTCTTTCAAATGAATCTGCCATGGTGAGTAAGGTTTGATGAAAAAACTGCTTCATTTCATCTACAGTCATTTCCTGATTCCAGAGATCAATACGCATAGTATTCTGCTCTTTTTCATCCCACAGGGCCAACATTATTGCCTTGGCTTTGGCATTTTCAACTCCACCGTCCTGTGCTGTCCAATGAATTGTTTCAGGAACGTTATTTTCATTCGTGGTAACGTCTATTTTGATCTGTGATTTCTTACTCATTATCAGGTTTATAAATCTTTAAAAATTTTGCTTCGTTCTTTTCTGCCAACATATCCGCTACAGTGGCGTCTTCATTTTTTTCCATGTACTGTTTCACCATCTGCCAACCCATAAATTGTCCTAACCTTCCAGGTGATCCATCAATTCCAACCGTGGTGGGGGCTTCTTCAAAAAACCGAAGTTGCACCTTCATATCCGTTGAATATACCCAATTCATATCCATGATAAACAACCAGACATCATCTTCACTGGCCAATGCAAAATCATATTCCTCTTCTGTATATCTAACTTTTAAGTGATCCGGCTGATCAGGCATCATGGCATCTGTTAAATACATTAACTTACCATAATAAATCATATTGGACAAAAAAGTCTCTCCCGGATCATCCAGGACATTTGTAATAAGCCAGCTATGTGCCACATCTACGGGTAAATACTCCCGTTCCATCTTTTCTTTCATATAAATGGGAAAACCCAGCTCCTTAATAATTCGGTTGTATGGGCCTAAATACATTTCAAGTCCCAGACCGATTTGATCAATAGTAGATATCACACCGTAATTAAATGCCGAGTTATATGTAATTAATCTTTCCGGTAACGGTGCATCCGGTAAATGATATTTCAGGTGCTTAAACATATCTTCGATCAACTCTTCTTCCATCTCAAAATTTCTAAACTCAGAATTGATATCCTCATAAGCCATTCTCATAACACTATCTGTCACAAAGTAGTAGAGATAAACACCCACGGAGTCGTCATACACCGAACCTGAACGCAGCATTTCATACACGTAGAATTCATACAGTTCTCCACCTATCTCAATCAACTCCTGGTTGAGCTCGAACATCTCCTTTTCAGACTTCACTTCGAACATTTTTTGCTCAAATCGCTCGAATTCCATACTGAATTCAATATCCGAGACATCTACATCCAATGGATCTGAGCTACAACCCGTAAAAATTATACTCAGGAATATTAATATCTTGAAGCCGTCTTTCATTGGAGAGAAATTCTTATTATTGTGTAACTGGGATACAAAATAAACAACAAATTATGAAAAAGTTACTTTCTCTATTGCTGATTACAGCAGTTACTCTTGGAGCCAACGCTCAGGACAAGAAATTTCAAATCGGTTTAGTAACCGGTGGTACTTTCAGCTGGATAAAGACCCAAACATCTGAAATTGAACGAAATGGTATAGGTGCAGGCTTTACTATTGGGATAGGTGGAAACTACTTATTCAATGAAAATATAGGCCTTGCAAGTGGTGTACAATTTGACATAGAAAGTTTCAAAGTCAATTATGGAGATGCAGTGACAAGTTCGGTTCCTTCAGGTGATGTTTTTTATGCTTATACAGATACAGAAATAAAGAAATACAAGGATGGTGTAATCGAGGATTTCAATGACACCACGGCTTTTGAACTGTTAACCAGAAAATATCGTGGAAAATACGTGACAATTCCTTTCTTCTTAAAGTTCCAGACAAACATGATTGGACAGTTTAAGTACTACGGAAAATTTGGTTTGCGTACTTCGATTTTAGCGGGTGTAAGAATGGATGACCAGGGATATGAAGCCGCGTATGATCAAAGCACACAAGAATTTACGCGTTTAGGTAATTCTCAGGTAACACAAACAGACATGAAACCTGTATCTGCTCTTAAAGGTCTAACGCCTATCCGTCTTGGAATTGGTGTTTATGGTGGAGCTGAGTGGAACTTTACAGGTAACACACACTTGTATCTTGAGGGTGGATTTAACTATGGTGTGACACCATCTATGCAGATAGAATCAACTCACCTGGTGAACCAAATTGATGATGGAGCTGGTACGATTACGACCGAACCGCTTGATATCAAAAACAATCCCCAGCACATTATTGAGATTAAGCTGGGCTTGTTATTCTAGATGGATTACCCAAAAGTCATTGATCATATCACCGGATGGCTAAAGGATTATGCCGAAAGTGCCGGAGCAAAAGGATTTGTAATAGGTATTAGCGGCGGAATTGATTCTGCCGTTACCTCCACCTTGTGCGCACGAACCGGACTTGATGTACTGTGTCTTGAAATGGGCATTCATCAGGATCCTCAGCAGGTAAGCAGAGGGCTGGATCATATTGCCTGGTTAGAATTAAATTTTGATAAAATTTCTTCACAAAGAATCAATTTGACGGATACGTTTGAAGAATTACGAAACGTTTTATCGGATAAGACAAAGCATCATGAACTTTCTATGGCCAATACACGTGCACGTCTTCGAATGACAACGCTGTATGCTGTTGCACAGGCCAACAAATATCTGGTAGCAGGAACCGGAAACAAAGTAGAAGATTTTGGCGTTGGCTTTTTTACGAAGTACGGTGATGGAGGTGTAGACCTCAGTCCAATAGCGGACCTGTACAAGACAGAAGTATACGGTGTGGCTAAGGAGCTGAATATCTTACAGACGATACAGGATGCACCACCAACAGATGGCCTTTGGAAAGATGAACGAACAGATGAGGGGCAGCTCGGTGCTACGTATCCGGAGCTGGAATGGGCCATGGAATATAAAGGTGATGGCTCTGAACTCAACGATCGTCAAAAAGATGTACTGCGAATCTATGATGGATTTCATTTGGCGAATAAGCACAAGATGCTACCCATCCCCATTTGCAAGATTCCTGAGGAATTGAAAGTGTAGCTTAGAAATATTTTCTCTTTAGACAATGCAAGCTAATATTAATTCCCTTCAGGAGCTAACCTCAACACAATACCATCAATATCATCATTGATATGGATCTGACAACCCAATCTTGAGTTATCTTCCACAAAGAATGCCTCATCCAGCATATCCAGTTCCGAATCAGATTGTTCAGGAAGTTCGTGGTCAGATTCCAAATAACACATACAAGTAGCACACATGGCCATTCCGCCACATCTTCCTTCTACCGGTAGTTCATACGACCGGCAGACTTCCATGACGTTCATATTCATATCTGTTGGCGCCTCCAAATCGTGTTGAACTCCCTCTCTGTCTATTATATGAATGATTACCGTGTTATCTGACATGCGGGCAAAAATAGTGAATTCAATTCAAGTCTTTATATGATTCTTATCATGGAGGAATGTGTTGATAGTGTCCAGAACTTCTAAACGCCTGACCATAAAATCATCAAAATCTGACAAATCTGTAATGCTTGTCTACTCAAATCCATTTACACCATTTACCGTGGTGTATTTTAACACATTCTTTTTGTCCGGATGAATTCTTGCAAAGGCTGACTGTACTGCAATTGTTCCTTCATGAAAACCACAAAGAATTAATTTTAGTTTTCCCTCGTAGGTATTGACATCTCCAATGGCATAGATTCCCGGACGATTTGTAGAATAATCCCGTGTATCTACTTTTATGGCATTTTTTTCAATTTCCAGTCCCCAGGTGGCTATAGGACCTAAAGTTGGTTTTAGTCCGAATAAGGGTATGAAATGATCCGTTTCCTTTGTAATCTGGGATCCATCTTTATGCTTAATCTCCACAGAGTTTAGGACTCCATTTCCGTTCAATCCAACCACTTCAGCTTCTGTGATTAATTGAATATCCCCTTTATCTGCCAGATCCATTACTTTTTGAACAGAATCCAGATGACCTCTAAAAGAAGATCTTCTGTGTACCAGAGAAAGCTCTTTGGCGATATTGTTTTCAACCAGATAAATGGACCAATCCAAAGCTGAATCTCCTCCACCTGCTACTACCACGCGTTTTCCCTGATAAATATTAGGATCGCGGATGATGTACTCAACGCCATTTTCTTCATAATCGGCCAATTTCTCAACCGGTGGTTTTCTTGGTTCAAATACACCCAATCCTCCAGCTATCATAATAACCGGAGCTTTATGTTCCGTTCCTTTATTGGTGGTCACAATAAACTGATCGTCATCTGTTTCTTCAATGGTAACGGCTGATTCACCCAGTGTAAATCCAGGTTTAAATGGAGAAGCCTGCTCCAATAATTTATCAACCAGTTCTCCTGCCATTACTTCAGGGTAACCTGGAATATCATAAATAGGTTTTTTTGGATAGATTTCGGTCAATTGCCCACCTGGCTGTGGTAAAGAATCTATCAAATGACACTTCAACTTCACTAATCCCGCTTCAAATACGGTAAACAACCCTACCGGTCCTGCTCCTATGATGATAATATCTGTTTCGATCATTTCTTCTTGTTTACGTTACTTCTACGCTCCTGAAATCCTCAAGAATTTCAAATATCAGGCGTTGCAGCGACTTATTATAGTGCAAATTTACTCAGTTTCTATCTTTTTAAGTCAAAGTAATGTCAGTACTTCGGAAGACTTCTGTCAATTTTATCTACCCAATCAAGTATTCCGCCTTCCAAATTGTACAGATTATTGAACCCATATTTGTCCTGAAGTATTTCAATTACATCCGCGCTTCTTTTTCCAGACCTACAGTGGATCACTACTTTATTTTTGGACGAAATCTCATCCACGTGTTCTAAAACTTCACTCTGCGGTATGAGTTTGCCATTGATATTAACAATCTCGTACTCAAAGGGTTCTCGCACATCAATGAGTTGAATATCTTCATCACCATCCAACCACTTTTTCAAGGTTTCCACGTCGATACCTTTGACGTTTTCCCGTTTCTTTTCTTTCTTGTCAATCCCGAGACCACAAAATTGCTCGTAGTCAATTAGTTTGGTAAGACTTGGATTCTTTCCAGTTAAAGGATTATCCAAATCTTTTGCAATTTTCAGGGTACGCGTTTCAAAATTGAGTGCATCAAAAAGAAAAAGTCGGCCGGAGAGGACTTCACCTACACCGGTAATCACCTTTATCACTTCATTAGCCTGTAAGCTCCCCAGAATACCAGGTAAAACTCCTATCACTCCTCCTTCAGCACAAGAAGGAACAAGGCCCGGAGGTGGTGGTGTAGGAAACAAATCCCGATAATTTGGACCTGTATTTCCATGTGCATCAACATGGTTAAAAACAGTTACTTGTCCTTCAAATCTAAAGATGGATGCATAAACGTTGGGTATTTTTAAGAGGACAGACACATCATTCACCAAATATCGCGTTGGAAAATTATCTGTACCATCTGCAATAAGGTCATAGTCTGCAGCAATTTCCAATGCATTTTCTGATGTAAATGTGGTATTGTATGTAATCACTTTAATATGCGGATTCTGTTCAAGAATACGTTGTTTGGCCGCATCTACCTTTGCACGACCAATGTCTTTTTGTGTAAACAGAACCTGCCGTTGAAGGTTTGAATCTTCAACAACATCAAAATCTACAATGCCGATAGTTCCAACACCTGCAGCAGCTAAGTATTGCAATAAAGGTGCACCAAGTCCACCGGACCCAACAACAAGCACCCGAGCTGCTTTTAATTTCCGTTGACCTTCAATATTGAACTCAGGAATGATCAGATGACGGCTATACCTCTCAAGCTCTTCTTTACTAAATTTTATATCACTCATCTCCTACTGTTTTCCACCAGCAATAGCCGGAATAATACTAATTACATCTCCATCTTTTACTGGTGTATCTTCGTTCTGCAACACTTTTATATCTGTATCACCCAGATAAATTTTTAGAAAGGTTTGCAATGCCCCGTCATCTTTAAATAAGTGTTTATTGAGATCAGGGTGCAAAGTTCCCAGTTGTAGAATTGAATCGCCCACAGACTCCACTGATGTGACGATTTTTTCCTTATTGTCTGTAAATTTACGCAAAGGTGTTGGATTAATAATAGTTGCGGTAATTTTTCATCACTACAAGCAAGCATGTAATTTAGACGTTTTTGTCTCCATTCCATGACTTACTTTAGATCAATTCTATTTTTTGTTGTATAAATTTTCAAGCAATTATTGATTCCCATTCCTGCAGTTTCGAAGGGAGTTACCGAAAGGAAAAAATTATTATCTTCCTCCATAAAAATATGCCTGTATCTGAAGATTACTATGCATTCATTAATGACCAGTTGGATGGAATAGAGGGGATTTACTCTAAAAAGATGTTTGGAGGTGTGGGTTATTTTAAGGACGATTTAATGTTCGGAGGGATAATGGAGGGTGTGTTCAGGTTAAAAGCGGATTCGGAAACCATTCCCAATTTTGAGAAGTATGATTGCAGCCCCTGGCAGATCCCGGGAAAACCCATAAAAATGCCTTATTACGAAGTTCCACAAACCATATTAGAAGACCGGTCAGAGTTGAAAAAATGGGTACAGGATGCCTATTTAGTGGCTAAACGCACTAAGAAACCAAAGAAAAAGAAGAAAAGCAGTTAAACATCACCTGCCTAGTTCATTTCGCTACTGGTGTGATATACCAGACTTTCCCATTTCGGATTATTTTCAATATAATAATCTATGAAAGGGCATTGTGGAATCACTTTCATTCGCATACGTTCTATTTCCTCCAGGGTCATTTCTGCCATTGTTTTTCCATATCCCTTCCCTCTAATTTCTTTGGGAATTTGGGTGTGGGTGAGTCTCATCTTGTGACCGGATCGTTCATATTTAACAACTCCTTTTTTGTGGTCCTCCAGATCAAACTCAAACCTATTCTTCTCTTTGTTGTGAGTCATTTGAATTTCTTGATCTTGTGATGTCATAATCTGTGTTTTTTTGTAATTCGTGTTCTTTGTTTTATGGTCCTCTTACTTCCTTATAAGATACAAAAAAACACCCGAAACATCAAGCTAATCAGGTTATAATACCATAAAAAGGGTAGAAATCACTATCGTGTAGCAGTAGTAAGGTTTGAAAATAAATTAAACCGATTGGACCGATTCAATTTCAGGAATAGCATTTCTCACGGCCTCTTCAATGCCGGCTTTTAGAGTAGATGCTTGCATAGAGCAGCTTTCACAGGCTCCAACGAGTCGAACCTTAACGATATTTCCCTCAACACCAACCAACTCAACATCCCCACCATCCTTTTGCAAGAAAGGTCTGATCGAATTAAGTGCTATCTGAATTTTTTCTTCTATGATCATATTGTCACCTTAAGTGATGTGACAAATTTACGAACAAATTCATCAAATACCTTAGAAGACAAGGTATTATCCTGTAAAACAGCCGGCCTTCCTACATCTCCGGACTCTCGCACGGATTGAATTAGCGGAATTTGAGCCAAAAGCGGGACATTCATGGTTTCAGAAAGCATTTTCGCTCCATCCTGTCCAAAAATATAGTACTTGTTATCTGGTAATTCTTCCGGTGTGAACCAGGCCATATTTTCTACAATACCTAAAACAGGAACTTTAAGCGAATCCATTCTAAACATATTGATTCCCTTTCGTGCATCAGCCAATGCAACTTCTTGTGGGGTACTTACAATAATTGCTCCTGAAAGCGGAACGTTCTGAACCAGCGTTAAATGCACATCTCCTGTTCCGGGCGGAAGATCAACAATCATAAAATCCAGCTCTCCCCAATCCGCATCTTTGAACATTTGATTTAATGCTTTAGTTGCCATGGGACCTCTCCATACAACAGCTTGTTCGGGATCTGCAAAAAAGCCAATGGAAAGCATCTTCACACCATAGGCTTCAATTGGTTTGATCATGGTTTTTCCATCCTTTTCAATCCCTTGCGGTCTCTGCCCTACCACGTCAAACATAGTAGGCATGGATGGTCCATAAATATCAGCATCCACCAGCCCCACTTTATAACCCATTTTAGCCAAACCTGCAGCCAAATTAGCTGTGATTGTAGACTTACCGACACCTCCTTTACCAGAAGCCACAGCTATTATTTTATCAATATTAGAAAGAACTGAGCGCACTTCAGGCTCTTTATCCTTCGGTAGTGGTTGCAAAGAAATTTCCGCTTCGACATCCTTTCCAAATGCACGTTCCAACTGAAACTCAAGCGCTTCCGTCATTCGCTTTTTAGCGTGCATGGCCGGGTTATATACTTTGACATTAAAGGATATTTTATTTCCCTCAATCTTAATATTATCTACCAGATCAAGTGTAATAATATCCTTCTTCAAGTCAGGTTCTATTACCCGCTTTAATGCTTCTATTACTTTATCTTCTGTGATTTCCAATCTTATTTCTTTTTAAATGCGTTAATCGCGTTTTTTGTAAAGTCGGATAAAACCAACTCGCCGGAGATGGCGGCTCTTACTTTTAACAGGTTATCCCACTTCTCTGTACCTTCCCAGAAAACACGTTTCAATTTGGTAACTGCTTCAGGATTTGATGCAGCTAATTTTTCTGCGAGTATTTGAATGGCTGCATCCATCTCTTCAGCGCTTTCGTAAACTTCCATATACAAACCTTTCTCTCTAGCCCATTCCGCTGGCCAAAATTCTGTCGCGTTAATGGTCATTTGAGAAAATGCAGACAAGCCCACTTTTCTTTGAACTGCAGGCCCAACAACAAACGGACCTATTCCGACGGCCAGTTCAGATAACTTAACCGCGGAATGTTTGGTGGCAAAACAATAATCAACCGCTGAAGCAATTCCGACTCCACCGCCAACAGCTTTTCCCTGGACCCTGCCAATTACTAATTTCGGGCATTTTCTAATGGCGTTAATTACGTTTGCAAACCCCGAAAAGAACTGTAA
This sequence comes from Crocinitomicaceae bacterium, assembly GCA_014762645.1. Classification (GTDB taxonomy): domain Bacteria; phylum Bacteroidota; class Bacteroidia; order Flavobacteriales_D; family Crocinitomicaceae; genus Paracrocinitomix. The sequence continues at coordinate 27,801 of JABURP010000106.1, read as the reverse complement.
ACCTGTTTTTTCGTCGTTGATGGCAACGAGTTCGTCAAAAGAGGCTCCTCCACAGAAAGCTCTATCACCGGCAGATTTAAGTACAATCACTTTTACGTCGTCCTGCGCCCCAACATCTGTTATCGTCTTTCTCAGTTTCTCCAGGATTTTTCCCGGTAATGAGTTACTCTGCGGATGCCCAAACTCAATCGTTGCAATCCCCTTCTCTGATATCTCGTGTGTTACGTGTCCGTTTTTCATTACAATTCAATTAATATTTTCCTTATGAACTTTGATCTAATTTTTTTACCATGGTAAGAATAGTCGCAATTCCCACAGTTTCTCCGGTTTCGTCATACATGTCTACCAGAAACTTGACGATCCCTTTTGCTACATCTGCGTCATTCTTTTTTTCCTGATCGATTTTCTCTTTAACTGTAAATCTTACCCCCAGGGTAGTTCCAACATAAACTGGTTTTGTAAATCTACATTCATCAATTCCATAGTTCAATAATACCGGTCCTTTTTTAGGATCAACAAATAATCCGGCAGCTTTTGAGAGCACAAAGTAACCATGAGCTACTCTTTGTTCAAACATAGTTCCTTCCAGTGATGTATCGTCTACGTGTGCATAGAAATTATCACCTGATACATTTGCAAAATTGACAATATCTGCCTCGGTCACGGTGTGTTTGTGCGTGAAGACTGTATCTCCCACATTTAACTCTTCAAAATGTTGTCTGAAAACATGAGGGTTTGCCTCCGGCTGATCTGCTCCGTACTGGAATTGTTGTGTAATCTGTGTAATTGTTTGCGGGTGTCCTTGAATGGCTGTTCTTTGTAAATAGTGTTTTACACCTCTAACGCCACCCATTTCTTCACCACCTCCAGCTCTTCCTGGACCACCGTGAGTAAGTAACGGCATAGGGGATCCATGTCCGGTAGACTCTTTGGCGCACCTTTCATTCAATACGTGAATTCTTCCATGCATTGTTGCCGCTTCTACTACAAACTCTGTAGCAATTTCATCATCTGAAGTTACGATTGTCGAAACCAGTGATCCTTTACCCATATTGGCAATTTTCACAGCATCCTCCAAATCTTTGTACGGCATTATTGTAGAAACAGGGCCAAAGCATTCTACATCATGTACTGCAGTTTTCTTGTGCGGATCATCATTTAAAAAGACAATTGGAGACATAAAAGCTCCTTTGTCTTTATCGGCACCAATTACCTCAAAATTGTCAAGATCTCCGTAAACAATGCTCTGCTCTTTTTTAAGTAGTTCAATATTCTCTTTTACCCGTTCTACCTGCAATTTAGTAGCCAATGAGCCCATTCTAACAGAAGGGTCAGATGGGTCACCAATCGTGTTTTTATCCAGTCGGGATGACAGTGCTTTCTGTACATCTTCAACAAGATTATCTGGTACCACAATTCTTCTTACCGCAGTACATTTCTGACCTGCTTTTACCGTGATTTCTCTTTGAATTTCTTTGATGAAGATGTCAAAATCTTGCGTTCCGGGCACTGCGTCTTTTCCAAGGATTGCTGCGTTAAGTGAATCAGCTTCCAGGTTAAAGCTTACAGAATTTTCTACGATATGCGGCAGGGCTTTTAATTTCTTTCCGGTAGCGGCCGATCCTGTAAAGGTTACCGTATCCGTAGACCCAACATGGTCAATCACTCCTCGTCCTAATCCTACTACCAGTTGTAAAGCTCCTTCTGGAAGAATTTTTGAATCGATAATATCCCTGACCATTACTTCTGTTAGATAACAAGTAAATTCAGAGGGTTTGACGATTGCAGGAACACCTGCCAGTAGATTCACAGCTATCTTTTCCAGCATTCCCCAAATTGGAAAGTTAAATGCATTTATGTGTATGGCAACACCATGTTTTGGCACCATAATATGGTGCCCGATAAACGAACCGCCTTTTGACAGAGGGACCGCAGATCCATCTACATGATAAGGAAGGTCAGGGAATTGCCTTCTCAATGATGCATTGGCAAAAAGGTTTCCAATACCTCCTTCAATATCAATCCAGGAGTCTATTCGTGTTGCTCCCGTCCATGCCGAAACCTCGTAGTACTTTTTTTTGTTTTTGAGTAAGAACAGAGCCAGTTCCTTCAGCATTAATCCTCGCTGCGTAAAAGTCATTTTTCGGAGGGCTTTTCCTCCTTTATCTTTTGCGTAGTCCATCATTCCGGCATAATCAAGCCCAACAGATGAACATTCTCCAATCTTCTCTCCTGTAATTGCGTTGAATAATTCTGTTTCTACACCTTGCCCGCTAACCCATTCTCCTTTGGCATAATTCTGATATGTGGTCATTCCTTGAATTTTGATTGGTTTACCCAATAATTTGGGAGGGTTAAAATTAACCAAAATATCACAAAGGAGGGGTGAGGTTATTTAATAAAGGTGAGATACCCGTTACGATTAATTTCCTGTTCCTCCAGGATGCCATCCATATCTTCATCCGTTTGTTTCACGAAAGATAAAATCCAGAAATAAACACCCTCTGGTAAATCCGTCTTTTGATCTTTCCAGGGGTACCAAACTTCATTTTGATCTTTGGTCTCTAAAACCTTTTCTCCCCACCGGTTAAATATGGTCAGATGGAAATTATCCATGGGGCAATTAGAGACTATTTGAAAACCCTCACAGGGGAATTGATCGCAATCAGGGGTAATCGTATTTGGGCTATAAAAGGTGCATGTATCGCTTTGCGTTTCCTGTGCAAACAAGTGGATGGGAAAGAAACTCAGCACTAAACAAAAGAGAATGTTTTTCATATCCTGCAGACGCTGTTTTCCTATAGCCAGTTGCTAAAGCACCGATTCGATCACCTGGGTAAGCACTGCCATCATTTCTTTACCGTCAGCTTCAATTTGTTGAGGAACAATAGATGCGGAAGAAAACCCTGGGTTGGTATTGGCCTCCAGTAAGTATAGTTTTCCTTCTCCAGTAATGATATAGTCAATTCTTGCAATACCTGTCAGGCCTATTCTTCGGTAGATCAACTTAGATGTATCCTGCACCATTTTTGTCCATTCATCCGGAATTTCTGCAGGAGTAATTTCTTGTGATTTCCCTTCGTATTTGGCATCATAGTCAAAGTACTCCCCTTCCGGAATCAGTTCAGTGACAGGCAGTGGAACCAACGTTTCACCATCAAAATATAAACCACAGGTAACTTCCCGGCCAGATATAAATGCTTCTACCACCACTTCGTCTCCCTCGCTAAAGGCTTTGGCTATGGCGTCTGGCATTTCCATTAGAGTTTTTACTTTAGTAACACCATAACTTGAGCCACCGTCATTCGGTTTAACAAAGCAAGGAAACCCTAGCTCATCTGCAATTTCAATAGGGTTTGGGGTATCTCCTTTACGGATGAGGATTGCTTTGGCAGTATTTATTCCAAAAGCCCTTAAGAAACTATTACACGCCCATTTATTAAAGGTTAAAGCTGCGGCAAATTGATTTGAATTAGCGTACGGCAATCCGATCATATCAAAATACGCCTGCAGCTTGCCGTCTTCTCCTGGCGTACCGTGGATGATAATATACGCGACATCAAAAGCCACCTCTTCTTCATCAGTTAAAAAGGTAAATTTGTTTTTATCAATCGGGAAAACTCCACCATTGTGATGAACATGCCAACTTGTTCTGGTTATTTCTACCATGTAAGGCACAAAAAGATTGCGATCTAAACGTTCGAAAATTGTTCCGGCACTCTTTTGGGAGACGTTGGCTTCAGAGGAATAACCTCCATAAATAACCGCAACTTTACGTTTCATGAATTAAAGTTAATATTAATCCTAAAACATAGACATAAATTCGTCATTGCTCATTTTATACGTGAAGTCAATTTTCCATTTCTTTTTAAAGAAAAAGACACCTGCCTTAACGGTTCCTTTAATGTTAAAGTCAATCCCAGAACCGGTAATAAGGTCCCAAATTCCCGAGAAGGCACTTTTTACAAAATCTTCTGAGTTGCCTACCAACATAAATGGATAGCTATCTTCTGACTTTCGTTTGATCTTAATCTTTTCTTCAACACGTACCCAACCCATGTCCTGACCAGCAACATTTAAATGAAGAGAAGAGGGTTTAATGACGACACCCATTTTATTTGGGTTTTTAATGATGAAATCAAATCCGATATGCATTTTTCCATTCTTTCTCTCCACAGAAAAATTATCCATACCAGTTACTTCAGGTTCTGAAAATTCAATATAATCCGGCTTTTCGTTAGCATAAGCGTTAACCACAAAAACCGTTAACAGACTAAGGATTAAATGTTTCATTTTAACTTATTTTTTGAGCTCAGCGTAATTTCTGAAAAATATTGGAATTGTCTCAATTCCTTTATAAAAATTAAATAAACCATAATGTTCGTTCGGTGAGTGTATTGCATCTGTATCAAGTCCAAAACCAAACAAAATTGTTTTCAATCCTAATACTCTTTCAAACATGGCAACAATTGGAATGGATCCGCCACTTCTCAAGGGGATAGGTTTCTTTCCAAAAGTCTCTTCCATGGCCATACTCGCAGCTTTGTACTCCGGAGAGTCAATGGGTGTTACAGCTGGTTCTCCACCGTGATGTGGAACTACTTTCACCTGAACGCTTTCCGGGGCAATTGCCTTAAAATGGTCTTCAAACAACTTCATGATCTTCTCATAATCCTGGTTGGGAACCAATCTCATTGAGATTTTTGCAAAAGCTTTTGAGGGAATCACTGTTTTAGCTCCTTCACCTGTATATCCGCCCCAAATACCATTCACGTCCAACGAAGGTCGAATTGAAGATCGTTCAAGGGTCACATAACCCTCTTCACCTTCTGTCGATTTTATGCCTAGTTTCTTACAGTATTCTTCTTCTGAAAAAGGTGCCGATTGGATAAGTTGACGCTCTTCATCTGTAATCGCCTCTACATCATTATAAAACCCTGGTATGGTAATCTTGCCTTTATCATCTATTAAACTTCCAATCATTTTTGAAAGGATATTGATGGGGTTACCAACAGCTCCGCCATATAAACCCGAATGCAAATCTCGATTTGGCCCGGTCAGTTCAACTTCCAGATAACTTAAACCTCTTAATCCAGTTGTAATTGAAGGAACATCTTTGTCCAATAATCCCGTATCTGAAACCAGTACAACATCAGCAGCCAATTTATCTTTATGATCAGTAACAAATCCTTCCAGGTTTTCTGATCCAACTTCTTCTTCTCCCTCAATAATAAATTTGATATTACATGGTAGATTACCTGTCTTTATCATGGCTTCAAAAGCCTTTACGTGCATGTACATTTGACCTTTATCGTCACAGGCTCCTCTTGCAAAAATTGCACCTTCGGGGTGTAACTCCGTTTTTTTAATCACGGGCTCAAAAGGTGGAGAATCCCATAAATCCAGAGGGTCTGGCGGTTGAACATCATAGTGACCATAAACAAGTACAGTTGGTAGTTTATCATCAATTAACTTTTCCCCGTAAACCGCAGGATGCCCACCAGTTGGCAGAATTTCAACATTATCCGCTCCCGCTTCACGCAATTTCTCAGCGACTAATTCGGCTGTTTTACGTAAATCATCTACATACCGGGAATCTGCACTGATAGATGGTAATTTAAGCAGTTCAAGGAGCTCCTCTAAAAAACGGTTTTTGTTATCTGAAATATATTGATTGATCATCTTGCTTTTTTGCGGTTTGCTAAATTAACAATAGTTTGAATTTAATATGCCATGCATAAAAAATCGATACCGTAGAAATACGGTTTTTTTCTAAAAATAAATCCAAAAGGTTGACTTCGAAAATTCATTAATCTACTTTTAAAACCATTTTAATTCAAAACTCAAAACTTATGAAACACTCAATTCTATTAGTGTGTATTGTTGCTATTTGCAACCTCGCGCACAGTCAAGCCCCTTTTATATCTAACTGCCCAGGTATCCCAACCGACGGGTATATTGAATCCAGCATTATTTCAAATGCAACTCAGTACGATTTCAAATTGGTAAATATGAATACCAGTAACGGATTAGTACAAACAAGTACAAGTAATAATATAAGTTTGTCGGCATTCTCAAGCATCATTACTTACAACTCACCTTATGAAGTGACGGTTAGAGCATTGGTTGACCCTGGTGAGGAACCTTACTACACAGAGTGGTCTGAAACATGTGGATTTGAGCTTATGGACCCTCCTTCTCAACTTATTATCGAAAATTACCCTTGCGGATCAGAGATTGGACCAGATGATTTAATTTACTGTACTCAATTTTATACAGCAACTTGTTATACTTTTTACGTTACCAACGTTACAACAGGCCAATCCGCAAACACTGGCTGTATACCAGACAATTACTTCACCTTAAATTCATTAGGGATAAACTTTAGCCCTGGTGATGTAATTAGCATGTATGTCTCTTACACTATTGGTGAAGAAGTTATGGAAACATCAAGAGCATGTGAATACAGAATTAAAGGTGAGCGCCCATTTTGTTTCGTCATAAAGGATGATTACGACCCCACGTTAGATATTCCAAATCAAGCAAAAACGATAATTCCTGGGCAAACAGTAGGAAACAACTTCTATTTAACTTATTTAGATAATACTTCGTCATCAGATTATGCCTCGGCTGTCTGGGAACCAGACGCTGTCAACATGTTTAACACCGCCATTGCGGTACTGGAGGATCTAGACGCATTTTTAGACTTTAACTTTGTCAATGACAACTGCGGGAATCCAAATCAAAGAATTCTCATAGCGTTGAGACCCTATAAACAAGTTTGGGTTGATTGGGGATGGTATACAACGGCTCTTGCAGTTGCAGGACAGGCAGTACTACCCGTTGATGTCAATTACCTTTCTCAGGGCTGTGTTGAAGTTCCCTCTATACAACTAGCGACAATAAGTGGTCCACACGGAGGATCAGGAGTAATTGCGGGTGGAACGGTTTACTTCAACCCCACAATAAGCAACTTTAACTCCAGTTACCCAAGTCCAACGACAGGAGGTGACTTCGATTTATACAGTGTCATTCTACATGAAATCACTCATATTCTCGGGATAAATCTTAACGATTTTAAATATCACAATATGGTTAAGTCAAACGGAGTTAACATTGAGCATCCAGACTTATTGAATTGTACACAACCTACAAACTACAATGCTTTGGTAACAGCTACATGTGATTTTGTACACTTTGTAGGAAATTATACAAATGATAAAGTATACGCGCCAACTACTTTTTCATCAGGTTCTTCTATTGGTCATTTTGTGGATGATTGTAATGGTTCTCCTCAAGGGGGTAACGTGATGAATCCAGGCTTGAATCCTAATGATGATAGCAAACGATTTTATCACCAAAGGGAAATAAATGCCCTGCAAGATTTAGGGTATAACTTTTCAAACCCCTTTAATGGTACTAACTATACGCTCAACAACACGCTTTACATAGTTGGTAACCATGATGGCTTAGAAGTTATGCACGGACCAAATAATTTTGGGTTTAGCTGCGACAGTGATCCGTATACACCAATTGTTCAGGAAATTTGTGGTTCATGGCCGTTAATTATTCATCCACTGGACAATGATATCAATGCGACATTTATTGATGAGGCCGTATTAAAAACTGGTGCTGCCAACGCAACAATTGTCAATACAGGAACAGAAATTGAGTTCACTCCTACTCAACCTGGGGTGTACACTATTGCTTATGTGCCTGCGAACCCAGAAAGAGTGGGCTTACCCACATATATTCAAGTCTCCGTACCAGCCTGTGGTGAAGCAGACCTTGACGCACTTACCTGTCATGACGCCAGCAACTGTAATCAGGTTTGTTTTTCATCTGAAATTTATCCACATACCCTGTTAAGAGGAAATCAATTCACTGAACCATCTGGCTTTGGAGGAGGCAGCAACACTTACTTCACTGTTGCTGCCGCCACTGCTGGCAATGATCATTTTGGAAATTCTTATAGTGATTGTTATTCTTCCATATTCTTTTGGGTAGATGCGGATTTAAATGAAGAATATTCAATTTCTTTTGACCGTGATTATCATGAATACGGACCAATGAATGGCCCGAACCCGAACATGAGCTTTTTCGTTTATCTTATGAAGTCTTCACAGGTTTTAGATGGTTCAATCAACCAATCAGCAAATGAGTTTCCAAACTTGAACATTTATGATAAACAGCTAATTTACGAAGGACTAATTACGGCTGACCATATTTGGACACAAGAGAACATATCGCTTTGCTTTACTGCGAATGATGAATACGACATGCTTGTATTCATACCGATCAAAACTTCCGGAGCAACACGTAGGTTTGGTAAAATTGGTATTGAAAATCTTGAATTTATGGAGAAGGAATTTCCAAACTTACCGGCAGAAGTTGAAGCTTGTATTCCCGAAATTTTGGACCTTGGAGAAGTATTTTGTGCCACACAAGGCAATTCGTTCAGCTGGGTTTCGGCGGAGAACAATTCGGTCTTAAGTACAAATCAGGTCTATTCTCCAGGAATAATAAGTTCGCCTATCATAGATCAATACATTTTTTCTTTAAACTACAATCCATTACCAACAACTGCGATCAATCCCTCCGACAACTCCACATGCAACCAATCTTATTCTGTAAGCATTACTTATGATAATTGTTGTATTGATGGAAGTGTACCAGAACATCACCCTTTAACCCCTGACTATTACTCAATGGGGACCCAAGGTATAAGAACATTTGGACAAGATGTAGATGCTGATAACAACGGCGCTTTGTTTTATTGTGGTGAATATGTGGGAAATATCATTTTCGGCAGTGAAACTTTAACAAACACAATTTCTCCCGCCGGATTTATAGTCAAGTTTGAGAATAATTGCACCGACTGGTTGGTTGAAACGGGCTACAGATATGGTCACATGGATGTCTCGAATTCAGGCAAGGTATTTTACTCAGCAAAAGCAGATTGGATCACAACCGGTGACACTTATTTTGCTCAATTTGATGAAACAAATGGCAATGTTATCTGGGATTGGAATGCGTTCATTACAGGCCCTAACACCCCTTACATCACAGACTTTAAATTAAATGAAGTTGATAACCACATCATCCTTGTCGGGCATGCTACGGGAGCTTTCACTTATGACGGTGTAAATATACCAGTTACATCAACAGATGCCTTTATTCTGAAGGTAGATTATAACGGTAATTATCTATGGTCAAATATTATTACCAGTAGTGTGGTTGACCCTAAAGCCAGGGTAGCCGTTGATGGACAAAACGTCTATGTGGCTTACCAATCGACATCAACAGAATGGATAGTTGGTAAATTTGATTATTTGACATTAACACAACAAGGTTCACCAACTCCAAGGGTGTTTGCGAGCACTGTTGGTTGGGATATTCAGTCAATTGACTTGGAAAATCTAAACTTAGCCTTACAAGTTGTTTCTGACAATCCCGTGAATGATATAACCGGGTCAACGACAATCCTAACATTTACTCCTGGAACTTTATCCACAGGGTTAATTACACTAGATAATTCTATTGTTTCTACCAGTGGCACAGTATTGGGGCCTTTATTTGCTTCCAATAACCACCTCTGGACTGTAGATATGGATATCTACAATGGAGCTGCATTTGTTTCTTATGTTAATGACAACGGTGTTTTAGAAGTCTCTTCTTTTGATGCCGGAACTGGTGGACTTAACTGGAACCAATCTTCTACTCCACCTGCGAATTCGTGGGTTGGAAATAGATCGGTCAGAAGTACACCTCTTGGAACTTTTAACACCGGCTCCTTTTTTTGGACCTTTAATATTACCGGTACACTTTACAATCTATATGCAAATAGTGGAACAACTTTCTATGGCCTCAAGTATGACGCCAATGGTAATCCTGTTGCCATGGAAGTTCCAATAATGGAAGTTAAAAGCCCAACGGATATCATCACTCATGATGAGTCAACAGTTGCCGGAACCGTTGGAAGCAATGAAAGCAACTCCAACATCAAAATATATCCAAACCCCGGTAAAGACATCTTTACCTTGGAAACAGAAGGAGAACACAGCGTAACAGTAATGAACTCTAACGGTCAAGAAGTGATTCATTTCAACGGGTCACACCTGAGTAAATTTGACTTATCCAACTTTGCTCCTGGAATTTACATTGTAAGGGTTCAGACTAATTCAGAAATTCAGTTCATAAAAGTAGTAAGAGAGTAACACTCCTTTACTCAAACGATATAAAGGCGATCCTTAATTGAGGGTCGCTTTTTTTGTTGTCGCTATAACCTTAAAAACTGAAAATTTTTCTTTGTATCTTGTGCAACCTTTGACCTGTAAATAGTGTCTAGGAGTTAGAAAAAAGAAATTTATTATCATGATATACGGAAAAAGTCTATTTCTTACCCTATTATTAGTGCTGTTTGGCTTTAAATCAAATGCCCAACTTATTGTTGATAATGTAACACAAACTCCAGAGCAACTGGTACAAAATGTATTGGTTGGTACAGGAGTTACTGTTTCCAATATACAATTCAATGCATCTGTACCATTAGCGCAGAGTGTTCAAACTCAAGTGGCCTATTTTGATGCTACATCCACTTCATTTCCAATTCCGGAAGGACTGATGCTGGCCACTGGTGATGCAACTTTAGCTATTGGGCCAAACAACACGGGAAGTGCATCCAATAACAATGGTGTTGCTCCGGACCCTAATGATGTAGACCTTGACGCGTTAAATAGTAATACTTTGTGGGATGAAGCTATTTTAGAGTTTGATTTCGTTCCAAACGGCGATTCGCTTGTATTCAACTATATTTTTGCCTCTGAAGAATATCATGAATGGTCGACCTCAAGTTATAATGATGGTTTTGCATTTTTTATTAGCGGTCCTGGATTTGCAGGTCCGTATTCTGGTGGAGCTGAAAACATTGCATTGATTCCGTCAACGACACTTCCAGTTAATATGAACAACCTTAATAATGGTAGTTCCAACACAGGGCCATGTATCAATTGCCAATATTTAATTGATAATACAGGTGGAACAGAGATACAATATGACGCTTACACCACGGTTCTTCAAGCTGCTGCACAAGTGCAGTGCGGACAAACTTACCATATCAAATTAGCTATTGGTGATGCTAGTGGTGGGCCCACCTCTCCCGACCACATTTATGACTCCGCCGTATTTCTTGAGGCAAGTTCATTTAGCTCAAACGCTCCGGATATTAACATAGAGTTGGTTGATGTAAACGGTGATCCACTTATTGGAAACGAATTGATAGAAGGTTGTACATCCGCTGCCATAAACTTTATTAAACCTAACGGATATACAGACTCAACCGTTACCGTACCAGTTATTGTTTCAGGTTCTGCAACTAATGGTACAGATTACACTCAGATTAACCCTAGTTACACTATTCCTTCAGGTCAGGATACGCTCACCGTATCTATCGACGCCCTTGCTGATGCAATTTCCGAACCAACGGAAACTTTAACTATTGAAACCTATTACATATCTCCATGCGGTGACACTGTCTCCGTTAGTGCAAACATCAACATTGTTGACAACCCACCGGCATATAATGTATTTGCCAATGATACTACAATAGATTGTCCTCAACCATTTATAGATGTTACAGCATGGACAGACGGAGGTATACCAAATCTAACTTTTGACTGGGGGGCTTATGGTACCGGAGCGACTGCGTCGTTGCCAGGAGATGTTCCGGGAACACAAACATACACCGTTACGGTAACAGATGAATGTGGTATGGTCCAGGATACAACAGTGAACGTCACCTTAAATGCCGCTCCGCAACCAACTATCAACTTTAATCAGAATACATTCCTGATATGTCCTGGTGATACAGCTTATATTGATGCTACAATCAACAATCCATACGATCCGAATTTGCTAACATACAGCTGGCAACCAAACGGTGCAACAACAGAGGATATTGCTGTTGCCCCAACTTCATTGACATGGTATTATCTGACAATTGATGATGGATGTTATCAGGTGACAGATTCAGTAAAAGTAGACATGGGATCAGTGACCCTTACTAATATTACAGTAACAAATGCAACTGACTGCCCGGGTCAATCAGGTGTGCCTGGATCAATACTTGTACAACCAGATGACCCTACATGGACCTATACACTCATTGGTGGTGGCAATACTTTTGGCCCGCAAAACAGTGGTTTATTTCCAGGACTTGATGGAGGGATTACTTACTTCTTAAATGTAGTTAGTGATGATGGCTGCTCGGTTGACACCGCAGTAACGGTTTCATTAGGTCAAAATGCGGTGACGGCAGATTTTGTACTTGATTCCCTTACAGATATTACATGTTATGGAGACAATAACGGAGGTGCCTATGTGAATAATATCAATGGAGGAATTACGCCTCCTTTTGATGTCACCTGGACCCATACTACCGGATTATTTGCTTCAGAAGTTGTAGCTGCTGGAGGAGACTCAGATCACAACGACCTATTTGGAGGCGACTGGGTAGTAACCGTAACTGATCAGGACGGATGTGCCTGGTCACAGCTATTCACAATTAACGAACCACCTCAATTAACACTTGATTGGATTTCAAATGACCCGACTTGTTATCAGTTCTCTGACGGCTCAGTAACCGTAAATACAACCGGTGGTAATGGAGGGAACACTTTTACAATCTGGGATGCTAATTCCAACACATTAAACTCGGGTAATACTACTACGGCTAATACACTGCCTGAAGGATGGTATTATGCATCTATTGTAGATTCATTAGGCTGTTTTGTAGAAGATTCAATTTTCCTTGATGATCCAGGCGAGTTAGATGTTGATATGACTATTATTCAGCCGGCATGTTATGGTGATCCAACAGGATATGTATCTGTTGACACAGTATATAATGCGACCGGTAATTATAACCAAATTGCTTATTTCTGGAATCCAGAAATTCCTGGAATTCCAAATGGAATAGGTTCAAATGTAATTAACCATGTAGGTGAAGGTTCATATACGCTCACAATTAATGATGAAAATGGTTGTGATAATTCTTTTAACTTCAATATTGTTTACCCTGATTCAATGTACTTCACGGAATTAGGTACTGAGGAGGCATATTGCAGACAATTTGGTTATCAATCCGGTAACGGGGTGGTTTATGCAGCCGCAGGTGGTGGAACACCAGGCTATTCCTATACATGGACAAACTTACAAACCGGACAGAATACGAATAACACGACGTGGGGTGGACGGAATCCAGGGTATTACTTAATATCTGTAGTAGATGCTAATAATTGTTCTTTAACGGATACCATTCGATTGGATTCATTGAATCCTGTTGCAGATTTTGATGTGACCTCTAACGAATTAACTATGATTGACCCGTTAACTTATGAAGGCACAGCTGTTGTTTGCGCCACGTACACAAACCAATCCATGTACTTTGCAAACCCTAATAACCCTAATGCTGATACGACCTTCTTCTGGTCATTAGATTACCCAGCTTATGGCTGGCAGATATCGCATGATGTGGATGAAACATTTGATACCTGTTACACCTCTGCCGGAGAATATGATGTTTGTTTAGTGGCTATAAACAAGAACGGTTGTGCTGATACAGTATGTAAGAAAATGATTGTTTACGACCCGCTTCAGTTTACACCTATTAATGTATTTACACCTAATAATGACGGAGACAATGATGAATTCACCTTTGTATTCGTTTCACAAGCGGTGGAGACATTTAGCTGTACAATTGTGAACAGATGGGGAACAACTGTTGGAGAAATCAACGATATCTCACAAGGATGGAACGGTACAGATATGAATGGGTCTCCTTGCCCGGATGGAGTATATTTCTACGTATATGAAGGAGTATCGACGGATGGAACAGAATTAAAAGGACAAGGTAATATCCACCTTATTAGAGGAAAATAACTATAACTTACCCTTATAAAATAAGAAACCCCGGAAATAATTTTCCGGGGTTTCTTTATGCTGTAAATTTATAATGGTCTAAGCTACTTTTCTTCCCCTTCTTCAGTAAAATGATTCCAACCTTGTGCTGTTAAAGGAATAGATTGTCCACCACGATCAACAATAGAACAACCAGAAGCTTTATCTGTATAATGCCCTACGATTGTCATGTGTTCACTTCCTTTTATCTTATCAAAATCCTCTTGCTTAACTGAAAATAAAAGTTCGTAGTCTTCACCTCCATTTAGCGCACAGACGCTTGCGTCAAGGTTAAACTCTCTAGCCGTGTTATACGTTTCCTGATCAATGGGTAATTTTTCATCATAAATAACACATCCCAATTCACCATTCTTGCACAAATGAAGCGCTTCAGACGCAAGCCCGTCGGAAACATCAATCATAGAGGTTGGTTTTACCCCTAATTCTTTTAAGAAATGAATGACATCTTTACGTGCTTCCGGTTTTAACTGACGTTCTAAAATATAATCTACTCCTTCTAATTGCGGTTGCATTTCAGGATTGTCCTTAAATACTTCCCGTTCTCTTTCCAAGACTTGAAGTCCCATGAATGCACCTCCAAGATCACCAGTGACCACGAGCAATTCATTTTCCTTTCCACCCTTTCTTAGCACCAACTCTTCTTTATTCACTTCTCCTATTGCAGTGACAGAAATAATCAATCCTGATGTTGAGGATGTAGTATCACCACCTACCAAATCTACCTGGTAAAGCTCACAAGCTTTGTGGATTCCTTTATAAATTTCTTCAACCGCTTCGACTGAAAATCTACTTGACACCGCTATGGAAACTGTTATTTGAGTGACATCTCCATTCATTGCATAGATATCGGAAAAGTTGACGATAGCCGCCTTATAACCGAGGTGCATGAGTGGAGCGTACATCAAATTAAAATGGATACCTTCCACTAACATATCAGTCGTGATCAACATATACTTGTCGCCAACATCTATTACAGCTGCATCATCTCCAACACCTTCAACCGTTGAATCGTGGTATTTCTTCGTTTCAGCAGTAATTCTATCTATGAGTCCAAACTCACCTAATTCACCTAACTCGGTCCTTTTATCCATCTATTTATGTTTTAAACAACCAACTAATCCAGTGAACCGATCATTTTTTTGGGATCTACCCATTCTTCGTATTTATCTTCCGGTACATATCCTAATTTAATTGCCTCTTCTCTCAATGTTGTCCCATTCTTATGAGCCGTATTAGCTATTTCTGCCGCTTTATAATACCCTATTTTTGTATTTAAAGCTGTAACTAACATTAATGAATTATTCAGAAGCTCCTGGATTCTTTTATGGTTAGGTTCAATTCCTTTTGCGCAGTTCTCAGTGAATGAATGACAAGCGTCTCCTAATAATTCAGCAGATTGCAACAAATTGTACACCATCATAGGTTTAAATACATTCAATTCATAATGTCCCTGTGCACCACCAACTGATATGGCCACATCATTACCAATTACCTGAGCACAAACCATAGTAAGTGCTTCACATTGTGTTGGATTTACTTTACCCGGCATAATAGATGAACCTGGCTCATTTGCCGGAATTGTTATTTCACCTATACCCGATCTCGGCCCGGAGGCCATTAAACGAATATCATTTGCAATTTTATTTAAGGAAACCGCTACTTGTTTAAGTGCGCCATGCGTTTCTACAATAGCGTCATGAGCTGCCAGTGCTTCGAACTTATTCTCTGCAGTAATAAATGGTAATCCAGTAAATTGTGCAATATATCGTGCTACTAATACATCATAGCCTTTTGGAGTATTCAACCCTGTTCCTACGGCAGTTCCACCTAAGGCAAGTTCAGATAAATGAGTTAACGTAGCCTTTAATGCTGTTAGTCCATGATCCAGTTGAGAGACATAACCTGAAAATTCCTGCCCCAGTGTTAATGGAGTTGCATCCATCAAGTGCGTTCGGCCAATTTTTACAACGTCTTTAAAAGCTTCTGATTTGGCTTTTAAAGTCTTCATTAAGTTCTCAATCCCCGGTATCGTCTTCTCAATAATCATCTTGTAAGATGCTATGTGCATTCCCGTTGGAAATGTATCATTAGACGATTGAGACTTATTTACATCATCATTAGGTTGAAGCGTTTTATCGCCCTCTCCAATTTTTTTTCCTGCTATTTCATGAGCTCTATTCGCAATAACTTCGTTAACATTCATGTTGGACTGCGTTCCTGAACCTGTTTGCCAAACAACCAATGGAAATTGATCATCTAATTTTCCATCCAGTATCTCGTCACAAACCTGCCCAATAAAATCTCTTTTCTCTTTATCAAGAACTCCTAACTCACAATTAGCATAGGCAGCTGCCTTCTTTAAATAAGCAAATCCATAAATAACTTCCAGAGGCATAGAACCTTCCGGACCGATTTTAAAGTTGTTTCTGGAACGTTCGGTTTGAGCGCCCCAATATTTATCTGCAGGCACTTTTACTTCGCCTAATGTATCTTTTTCAATTCTATATTCCATTTGTGAAATTATTTGAGAATTAATATTAACTTTACCGCTAGATTTGAAGACAAAATTAACAATATATAAGTCATGGTAGCATTAGGTTTCGCTTTATTTCTTGGTATCGGTTTATTAGCATTCTGGGTTTTAGTTTTCCTTCTTGGAGTTGCTGTTCCAATGTGGATTACATTAGGTACAGTTGAAATGCTGCGACCGAAAAGATTAATGGATACAACAGATGGTGAAAGCTAATATTACTGTAGAATAAAATGATTAAAAAATGCTTCCTGCTATCAGGAAGCATTTTTATTTTAGAGTAATTCCAGAACTTTTTCAGGTGGCCGACCAATAATCGCCTGATTGCCTTTAATAACGATTGGTCTTTCTATCAATTTTGGATATTTGACCATAGCGTCCAACCATTGATCATCCGATAAATCCTTTCCTTTGAAATTATCTTTGTACTCGGCTTCTCCTTTCCGAATGAGATCATGAGGTTTTATTCCCAGCATAGCGATAACCTCTTTCAATTCTGCTTTAGACGGAGGTGTTTCCAGGTAATTAACAATTTCAAAATCGGTTGTTTTTCCCTCCATTAACTGAAGTGTTTCTCTACTTTTTCTGCAACGATTATTGTGCCAAATGATCATAATAATTTTTCATCAAAATTATAAATATCCTTTGTAACGTACATTAGAAATTCAATTTAGAACATAAGTTGAAAAATAGCAATCTGACACACCTGGAATTTTAATTATCTTCGAATCCTAAAAATACGGGGGTTTAAACAACTTTTTTAATGAAATACTCGTATAACAAACGAACCTAGGAAGAAATACGTTTTCACTTATATGATCAAGGTTTTAGCCTTCTTATATATTTTGATTTTTACCGGTGTACATGTGTATTCTCAGTACACGACAACGGGAAGTGCATCACCTATGTCCGGATGTAATCAATTTGAGATAACTCCGAACAGTACAAACCAGTTAGGTTCAATGCATGCCAATACACAGGTTGATCTCACCACAAACTTTTCTTTGTTATTTGAAGTTAAGTTCGGTTGTGATGAATTTGGTGGTGAGGGACTGGCCTTTGTCTTACAACCCGGAGCGTGGACACTTGGAAACGGAGATTACGAGTTAGGTTATGGAGGTTTAACTAACACACTTGCCGTAGAATTTGACACCCGCGATAACCAGGCTTCAGGACAAACAACCAACTGGGATATTGCCGGTGATCATATTTCTCTGATGCAAAATGGAAATATCAACCACAACAGTGCTGATTGCCTTACAGGATTACCGCTTGACCCAATTTCTACATTCACAGGGGACGTGGAAGATTGTGCTTATCACCTGGTAGAGATATCTTGGACAGCAGGTGCTACTCAAACTATTGAAGTAATAGTGGATGGCGCTACTTCTCTAATACATACTGCAGATATGATTACAAACAGTCTTGCGGGCAACACCATGGTTTACTGGGGATGGACTGGTTCGACAGGGGTATTCAGTAATCAACAAGTCGTGAATATTGCGTTACAACCGGATTTTACAATTTCACCTACCAACTGTCCTGGTCAAGTTATTAATTTCACGGCCAATGTTCAAAGTCATTTTCCAATTGTGCAATACGACTGGGATTTTGACGGCACACCCTTGATTAATGGCGGCCCAACTCCCTCGCACACTTTCTTAACTGGTGGCAGCCATCCCGTAACCCTTACCGTAACAGATAGCCAAGGTTGTACACGAGACACCGTGATTAACGTAGGAGTAGGTTTTCAAGTTAATGTATCTGCGGATGATACTATCATTTGCCCAAATACTTCTACCGTTTTACATGCTGAAGGCCTTCCATATACTGGTGGCTCATGTTGTTTCGAATTACACTGTTATGATATCTGGAGTGACGGATGGGGTGGCACTGAAGTAGAAGTATTTGTTGACGGTGTTTCTGCGGGAACTTATGCACCACCTAATCTCGGCGGTGGTTCAGCACATACAGAAATATTCAATTTTTGCTGGAATATCAACCAAAATATTCAATTGGTTGTGAATGGTACACTAGGCATTCAACCGCAAGAAAGTTCCGTGTTTTTAATCGATCAAAACAACGACACCGTAGCAAAAATTGAAAGTGATATAATTTCGGGAAGCAATACATGGTTTGATGGTGCTACAGATAGTTATACTGTAGATTGTGGTGTACCACCACCAGCGTACACATATCAGTGGAACAACACACCATTGCTAAGCAATGATACAGACCCTGATCCTATTGCTACAGTTCCTTCAGGAACCTGGTTTGTTGTGGACGTTACTGATCCTGGAACAGGATGTACGATAAGCGACAGTGTTTTTGTGGACTCATACACAACGGGAACAGCAGAAATAAGCGGCTCTGTAACAATTTGTCAGGGAGATAGTGCTGACTTAACTGTCACTCTGAGCGGGCCAACTCCTTATGATTTTACCATTAATGGCCCTGGTGGTCCTTACGTAATTTCTGGCATTAGTAGTAGTCCATATTTATTTTCAGCATCATTAGATGGCACTTACACAATAACGTCCTTTACGAGTGCCGGATGTACTGGAACAATTAACCCTGGAACTGGGGATGTAACAGTAATTATTCCGCCTGTGGTTGATATTGAAGCAGATGCAACTTATTGTGACGGCGATCCGATCAATGCGTTAAATGTGGTATCGTCGAATGGAGGAACTGTGAATTGGTACGATAATCCGGGACTTAACCCACCTGTTTTGGCTACTGGAAACTCATATACACCAACACCGGGTGTCGGAGTTACAACCTATTATGCTGCTGAAACAGAATCAATTTTAGGTTGTGAAGGACCTGCAGATGCGGTAACAATTACAGTTAATCAAGTGCCTATAGCTCCACTATGGACGGGTCAGACTACCTGGTGTGAAGATGATATTCCGACGCCGGCAACTGCAACACCTGAACTTGGTGGAACAATAACCTGGTATGATGCCAACCCGAATCCAGGTCCGGCGAATGTACTCTCTACCGCAAACAGCTATGCGCCAGCCATGAATGTTGGAACTTTCAGTATATGGGTAACTGAAACTGCAAATGGATGTGAGGGACCAGCATCTGAACTTGTTTATACCGTTAAGCCTACTCCTAATCCACCGGCTGTTTCAGGACAAACCTACTATTGTGAAGGAGAAGTGGCAACACCTCTTACTGCTACGCCAAACCTTGGTGGGCAAATAGATTGGTACAACTCATCTATGACCAATGTTGGAACAGGTACTACATATACACCATCTTTAAGCATTGGATCATCAACCTATTATGCGTATGAAACACTAAATGGCTGCACATCAGATTCAACTGAGGTAATAATAAACGTAGATGCTGCTCCAACTGTAGACGTCATAGGTCAGGTAGAAATTTGCATTGGTGACTCCATACAAGTCACTGCTACCAATAATGGTTATGACATTACCTGGAGCTTGGGTCAAACAGGAGAAACAGTTTTCCTGGGACCTGATACCACAACTTTAGTGATCGTTACTGCCACAAACCCATCATGTGGCTCAGTGGATGATAGTATTTTAGTTATCGTTCATCCACTTCCAAATATAGTCGCAGGTAATGATACATTAATAGGTATTGGAGGCGAAGTGACACTGTGGGCAACTTCTCCAGGAACAGTGAATTATTCGTGGTCACCACAAGTAGACGACTGTGTAGAGTCAAATTGCAGTGTCGTTTATGACGTACCTGACCAGGCCACCGTCTATGTTGTTTCCGCTACAGATCAAAATGGTTGTCAATCAACAGATTCTGTATTTGTAGACATTAGTGGCTATATGGACGTTTTTGTGCCAAATATTTTCTCGCCAAATGGTGATGGTTGGAATGATGTATTAGAAATAAAAGGTCCTCGCCTCTTCAATTATAGAATTGAAATTTATGATCGTTGGGGTAAACGTGTATTTGTTTCTGATGAGCAGAAAGACTATTGGGATGGTACGCTCAATGGAAATAAACTATCTCCACAAACCTTTGTTTATATGCTAAGTGGTGAAACCGTACTAGGAGAGCAAATTGTTTTGGAGGGAAATGTTTCGATTATTGAGTGATTACCAACCCAAAATTCACTATTTTCGTTAGTATATGTAACTAACACATTTAACTATGAAACAACTCATACTTTATTTTCTGGCCTTTTGTTCCCCTCTTATTCTCAATGCTCAGTTAACTTATCCAGATGCGACAGCTACAGGACTTGAACCTGTGATGACACTACAAAACAAGGCTCCTGGTGATTCATGTGGTGCATATATCAACGATTATGTTGGATTGAATAAAACTAGTTTACTTTACTATGAAGATATTCGGATTGGAACAGCAGCGGCAGCAAATACTTATAACGGTAGAGCGCAGCGATTCCATGCACCCGTCCCAATTGAAGTTAGTGGCATTACTTTTTATGCCTTTGAAACAAATCCAACTGTTGATTCAGTTATAGCAATTACGCACCTATACGATTATGAGCCAGTTGGCGATACAGTAGGAGCATTACTTGCTGTTGATACAGTGTGGGTTACACACCAGAATTATACAATTGTGCTACCAAATGTTCGCGTTAATAGCGTATTTGATACACCAGTGACTGTTACAGATGATTACATGGTGGCCATTTTTACACCGGATGATGACTCCCTGAAATTAATGGTTAGCGACTTTGCTGGAGGTGACGGTAATGGAGAAGCTGTTTCATATTTATTTTATGGTAATCCTAATTATTCGTCTTTTATTGGGTGGTATAATGGATACAATACTTTCGGCCCAACTTATGATGGAGATTATCTCATTAGTCCGGTAGTAAATTATGACTTAAATGATGGATTTTTATTATCTGACGATACGATTTGCCCGGATGTTGTGAGTGCAGCTTGTGTTAGTTACTCGCAAAGTGCTATTTATAGTAATCATCATTATAATGCCTACTCTTCAACTCCAACTAATCATATATTATGGTTGTGGGGAGATGGATTCCAAAATACTAACCTTACTACAGCATGTCACACTTACACAACTTCTGGTGACTTCGATATTACTTTAAACGACACACTTGCCAGGCACAATTTTGCTTCTCCAGTATGTGTGGGACAAGTAACAACACCTATCCATGTAAAATTCGAACCAGTAGCTGATTTTACATTTGTTCAAACAGCTTCAACAGTTGATTTTACGAATACGTCAAGTTACGCAGATTCAATTTGGTGGGATTTTGGCGATACAACAGCCGGTACAAGTATGGACAACCCTACTCATCAGTATGACTCAATTGCTACTTATGATGTTTGGTTATACGTGTACAACGAGTGTGGAATTGATTCAATAATGTATCAGGTAACCACGGATGACGTTGGTGTTGAAAATAATGAGTTTGATTTTAAAATGTATCCGAACCCTGCCAATACCAGTGTAAGTATTTCAGGATTGAATGGACCGGCCACAGTTGAACTAATCAATATTCTGGGGCAACCCGTAATGCGTGAACAATCAACAGGATCAGTCGTAACAATACCAACCAGTGCCTTTTCAAATGGTTCGTATTTTGTACGGGTGACAACAGCTAACGGACAAATCACTAAAAAGCTTGTCATAAGACATTAAGCTGCTCAAATAATTTCATTGAAAACCGCCCCTTTTTGTGGCGGTTTTCTTGATTTAAGGGATTTTAATAACATTGAACGCTTTCATTTTTAGATTTATCGCGAAATTTGCATCATGTTCAGACGGAAATTAAAAAATCCAGTATTTCTGTTCTACATCCTTGTAGTGTATCTGATCGTGCAATGTAGCTGGTGGCTCTATCTTATTCATTCACTATATCAAAAAACCTACGACCCTGCCATACTCGAGAAAAAAACATGGATGCTACTCGGTGAAGGAATTGTTTTTCTTTTTATTCTATTAGGTATCGCTTTCATGATCAGAAAATCTCTCAGAAAAGAAAGAGCTGTCAATGAACTCCAACAAAACTTTTTACAATCTGTGAGCCATGAACTCAAGACTCCTTTAGCTTCGGTGGGACTTTTCCTGGAGACCTTAAAGAAACGGGAGCTTACCGAAGAAAAAAGAAGTGAGATCTATGACAAATCTCTCACCGAAGTAAAACGACTAAACCATCTCATATCAGATATCCTCACCGCACGAAATATTGAAAGTCAAAATTATTTTATTCATAAAGTAGACGTTCAGTTAGATGAATACCTGAAGGATAAAATACATATCCTGAACCAAACTTTAATGAAAGATTTTCAGGTTAATCTGGAAACGGAAAAGATTACCGCAAGCCTGGACAAGGAAGCACTGGACAGCATCATTTATAACTTGATTGAAAATGCCTGTAAATATTCACCGAAAGGAAGTGCAATAGATATCCGACTCTTTAAAAGTGGTGATCATGCCATTCTTCAGGTTTCTGATCAGGGAATTGGATTAGACGCCATAGCAAAAGAACGTGTATTCCAAAAGTTCTATCGTGTAGAAAATGAGTCAACACGTAAATCAAAAGGAACGGGACTTGGATTGTACATCACCAAGTTTCTGGTAGAAAAACAAAACGGTAAAATACTACTAAAAGATAATACCCCTCAAGGGTTAACGGTTGAAATACAATTTTAATGAGTAAAAAAGTTGCACTATTAATATTAGATGGATGGGGCCATGGAGATAAATCCAAGTCAGATGGCATTTACAACGCAGATACTCCATTTATGGACGAACTGGAAGCCAACCACCCTTCTGCAGAACTTTTAACACATGGAGAAAATGTGGGCTTGCCAGAAGGTCAAATGGGTAACTCAGAAGTCGGTCATCTGAATATTGGTGCAGGACGAATCGTTTACCAGGAACTCACCCGCATCAATAAATCGATCAAAGATGGAGAATTTCAAAAAAACAAGGTCCTTCTAGAGGCTCTGAACCATGCAAAAGCCAAAGGAAAAAAATTACATATGATGGGATTGGTTTCCACCGGTGGTGTGCATTCTTCACTTGATCACTTGCTTGCACTTTGCGATATGGTAGATGAATATGGGATTGACAATGCCTACATTCATGCATTTACTGATGGCCGAGACTGCAATCCTAAGACCGGTTTAGGACATCTGAAAACCCTGGAAGATCATATTTCAAATCAATCCATAAAAGTTGCCTCTGTGATTGGTAGATATTACGCTATGGATCGAGATAAGCGCTGGGAAAGGATAAAATTAGCTTACGATCTGCTGGTTCATGGTGAGGGGGAACAATTTGACTCCTCCATTGCGGCTATTCAACACTCTTATGATCAAAACGTCACAGATGAATTTATTACAGCCAAAGTAATTACTGAAAATGGTTCTGCAATAGCCACTATTGAAGACGGAGATGTAGTGATATGCTTTAACTTCAGAACAGATCGTTGCCGGGAAATTACAATGGCCCTGACACAGCAACATTACCATGAGCAAAACATGCACATGTTAGATCTGCATTACCTAACCATGACGAACTATGATAAAACATTTCATGGTATTCATGTCATTTTTGAGAATGACAACCTTAAAAATACACTTGGTGAAGTTGTGGCAAATGCCGGATTATCGCAATTGAGAATAGCAGAAACGGAGAAATACCCACATGTCAGTTTTTTCTTTTCAGGAGGAAGAGAAAACACTTTTAGTGGAGAAGAACGAATTATGATTCCATCACCAAAGGTTGCCACCTATGATTTACAACCGGAAATGAGTGCTGGTGAAGTAAAAGATGCGGTAATTGATTATATGAACAAAATCGAACCACATTTTATCTGTTTGAACTTTGCCAACACGGACATGGTTGGACATACAGGTGTCTATGATGCTATAATCAAAGCTGCTGAATATGTTGACAGTTGTGTTAAAGAAGTCGTGGAAGCCGGTCAGAAAAAAGGATATTCATTTATCATTATTGCGGACCACGGAAATTCAGATTACGTAATTAACCCAGATGGTTCACCGAATACAGCTCACTCGTTAAACCCAGTCCCAGTCATTGTACTGGATAACGATACAAACTCTGTTAAGGACGGAATACTAAGAGATGTTGCGCCAACAATTCTAGACCTTATGGAGATAGATTTACCAGAAGAAATGACAGGTGAATCGCTAATTTGCTGATATCACTCTACCTCAACCGGGGCATCTTTGGCAATATCCTTAATCACCTGAATGCCGTGTTTGCAACTTTGTAAGGTAGTGTACCCTTCACTGCTACATACAATCTCACCATTTGCAGCTCTCAATCTGAAATAATATTGTCCGTCTTTTCCTGTGAAAATTTGAAATTTTGGATTATTCATAACGTAAGTTTTCTTTAAAACTAAAGTTAATGAGTTTTACCCTGAGTGACCAAAGTGTTATTCAGATGTGATCTTACTCAGAATTGAGTTTTTAAATCAATTTTTTGGGTTTACCGGCAACGAAATCTTTCAGATACGCTGGTTCAAAGTATGCGACATCTTCAAACTCATTTGCTTTAAATTTCTCGTAACTCAAGCTTGCCATTCCTTTAGCTGAAACAGGAGTACTCAGGTCAAAAATGGCGTTGTCAGCTTTCAATACCTCTTTACACTTTTCAGCTCCGGGACCCATAAAAATCACTTGCTTCTCTTTCAGAAAATCAGCAAAGCTTTCATCATCCACGACAACGGCATTCGTAGATTGTATGGTATTCAAATCCGAATCATAAACTGCAGCATAAACTTCCATTCTTCTTGCATCAAACATTGGACAGATTAAGGAATCACCAGTTTCTGCCATATTTGCCAGCGCTTTCAAGGAATTAATGCTAATAAGTGGAATATCCAGGGCATAACAAATGCCCTTAGCGGTACTGGCACCTATTCTCAACCCCGTGTATGAACCCGGACCGGCACTTACCGCTACAGCATCAAGGTCTTTCATACTAAAGTTCGCAGACTCGAGCACTTTCTGAATAAAGAGATTCAATTTCTCCGCGTGTGAAAACTTTTCTGAGGTGAATTCTTCTACCGCCACTATTTCACTATCCTGTGCCAATGCAACAGAACACGTTTTTGTGGCTGTTTCAAGGTTTAATATCAACGCCATCACTCTATAATGAGAATCTCAACCCTACGATTTGCTTCTTCTTCTTCGGGTTTTTTAGGATCTTCGTAAATCATTTGGGTATTTCCAAATCCCTTTGCTTCAAGCCGGTCAGGGTCTATTCCATTATTCTTCAAAAACTTTTTAACAGCTTTGGCTCTTTGTTCTGATAAAGACTGTATTCGCCTACTATTCTCCATATCCGGTGCATTTACGTGTCCGTGAATTTCAATGCGTATTTCATCATTGAGTGCCAGAAAATCTAACAATCTTTTTAGTGCAGGCATTGCTATTGGTAAAAATTCATCCGAATCCTGATAAAATTTAATGTCTTCTAATTGAAGTTTTTTACCGGAAGTCAATCTCTCTAATTCAATTAATATATCTGCGTCTTCATCTGCTTTTTTATCCAGTACGACATCCTCTATAAACATGAAATATCCCGGTGTGTTTGATTCAATGTGAAGTTGCTTAACACGCTTTCCAGAGAAAATAAAATCTGTCCCCATAAAGAGTGCATTATCGCGTCCTACTCCATTAATGATAAGGTTTGCTTCTACCGGTTCCAGGGTTTCAGCGTCACGAATACGAACCCTGATCATGGGATCATTCTTATCTCTTCTAAAATCCTGTATCTCACTAACCGTTCTTCTAACTTTACCAATGCGTTTATACTTCACCTTAACTTTACCTTGATAAGTTGAATTCGTATGAATTAACAAGTAATAAACGTCGTTGTACTGTGTTTCAATAGAAGGTTTAAAGTTCTTGTCATCTGACTCAAAACCAACTCCTTTAGGGTAGTATGATGATTGAGACGCCAAAATAGGACGAACCTGGTCATTTTCTAACTGCTCGCAAAACGAATTATCTTTTGCTTTAAACAAAACGAAACTAAAATCGGTATGATCTTCAGTGGTTATTTCAAATTCGAAAGTTCCTTCAAGATTAGGTTCAAGTCGCAACCAAACCGAGTTAACTTCATGAAAATCAGGATTCATTGTAATAAAATCATCCCTATTACCATAATTCCCAGGAAACGTCACATTGGATGGATGATCAAAATCCAACACTTCTACTGCTCCGAAACAATCGGCGATAGAATTTGAATAATGCATCTTGAACCCTTGAGAATAGGAGTGTATGCAAGTTAAGATAAGTACTATGGATAGCAAGCGCCGCTGAATCATGCTCTAATACACAAATATACGGTAATTTTGACTTAAAGATTCACAATTCATGCCAAACCTATAATAATGGATAGATTACCGACAATTTACGAAAAACTTGGAGATAAACGTTTACAGCAACTTCTGGATGCATTTTATGACCGTGTTTTTGAAAGCGAAATCATTGGACCATTGTTCAACAAGACAGATAAACTGACCATAAAAGATAAACAATATTGTTTTTTAACTCAATTTTTAGGTGGGCCTCCTCGCTATAATGAAAAATATGGGAGTCCAAAAATGCGAATGAGACATCTACCGCATAAAATTGATGCTGCTGCCAGGGATGAATGGTTGCGATTGATGAAAGAAGCCATAGAAACATTGGATTGGGACGAAAATTACAAAACCGCTTTGTATAACTGCTTCCCAAAACTAGCCAACCACATGGTTAACAGTTAGTTTAGATGTTAAATTAGATCTCTACACAATTTGTAAAAGCAAATTATTATATTCGGTATGGTTATTGAACCTAATCCTTTATGAACCTGATAGGCAGATATTTTCTCTTGCTTTTGAGCGTAATCACATTAGTCTCTTTCGTTCAGGTTGGTGAAAATTTTCTGCAAAACAATGACAATTATGTGCATTGGGGAGAGCGTGACCTGAAATGGTCAGATTTTCAGGGCCCCGTTCCTGATGACTCAAAATTTCACGCACTCACCCATTCAGCCATAAGTCTTGATTTTCAGAGTGACGGTGTGATCCTGGAATTTAAAATTGAATCCGTGTTTGATCCATCCAAATCCTGGAAAAAAGAAGGTGTAAATAGTTATATATTAAAACACGAGCAATTACATTTTGATATTACTGAATATCACGCCAGATTGCTGCGCAAAGAAATCAAAACAACGAAGTATACAAGCTTTAATACCATTGAAACCCAAATAAGAAATATGTTTAATGAGACCTACAATGAAGCCAATCAAATGCAGATAGATTACGATAAAGAAAC
>JABURP010000048.1 GCA_014762645.1 Crocinitomicaceae bacterium | reverse complement strand
CCAATAAATTGTGAATCGCTCAACTAGGTCGGGATAAACTTCTCGCAAATTGAATCAAATTCTTACGCCTATCACCAGCACGTCGTCAATTTGCTCGAAATCACCTTTCCAGCGGTCATATTCTTCAATGAGTTTTTCTCGTTGTTCGGCTGCGGGTAACTGAGATATTTTAAGGAGGAATTTTTTAAAGGTTTTGTACTTGTATTTTTTTCCTGATTCGCCACCAAACTGATCTGCGTAGCCATCAGAAAACACGTAAATCATATCGCCTTCTCTCAATTCGATCTCATGAGTTGTAAATGGTTTCAGCTCATCCCCGATATACGATCCAATTGGATGTGAATCACCTTTGATCTCACACAAATAAATGGGATCAACTTCACTTTTCAACAGATTTTTCGCACCCTGTTCATAATCGAACCCTAACTCTTCCACTTTTTCGGCTTTTCGCACAATATAAACAGGGTTTTTAGCACCGGAGAAATACATTACCCTGCTTGTTTGGTCCAATGCGCACAATGCAATATCCATCCCATCTCTCACGGTTTCATCTTTTTCTTTATCCTGCCGCAACGCAGAAACAACCCCCTGATTTAAAAAATTCAAGGCATCTCCTGTATTATTTACAGATGGTTCTGTTAATCCTGCTGTTAAATAATTGTTGCCCACAATACTCATAAAAGCTCCAGGAACGCCATGTCCTGTGCAATCAACAGCTGCAAAGACAGTTAAAGGGGTCGTTCCGTTACTTGGTGTGGCCTGTTCAACAAAATAAAAATCTCCACTTACCACATCCTTGGGGCGGTAAAAGACAAAGGATTCAGGCAGTAATTTTTCAACATGAGAGGAAGATGGCAATATGGCTGTTTGAATGCGTTTGGCATAGTGAATACTGCTTAATATTTCCTGGTTGATCTCAGCTAACTCTTCTTTTTGCCGCTCTATTTCCACCGTTCTTTCTTTCACTTGTCGTTCCAGTTTTGCATTGATATCATCCATTAATGCATTCTTTTCTTCAAGGTTTTTCAGTGCTGCTGCCTGTGCTTCTTGTTTTTCTCGTTGGAGTCGGCGGTATTTATTGCTCATGGAGATACTCAAAATCGTAACCTCCAATCCCGAACTAATTTTGAGGGCATTTTGAGCAATTTCTGCATCACCGATTAAGTTAAAATTGCCAAGAATAAAGATGACTGCTCCCACAATCAAAACGGTAAACGCAATCGTAAAATAAATATCTACATGAATTTTCCTGAAGCGCAACCTGTAAATGGCTACTACACTCAGAATAATACTTAAGAGTGATACTCCATTTATTACCGGATAAGAAATCTCATATAGCTGGCCAGGTATTAGTGAAATCAAAGTTGTTCCCAAAACTAAAAACTGACAGACCCGAAATATCTTCAGCATACCCCTGTCTTGTTCTTTCAGTTCTAGAAAATTGATAACATAGGTCAGTAAAACAATAACTGTTATCCCCGCAATAAATACAACAAAGTGGTTGGCCAGGTAGCCTCCACCGGGAAAGAAGTAGCGATAGACGTATCCATCCAGGGCAAACTGTAACAAGGCCTGCGCAGCAACATAAATAATATAGTAGAAGAAAGCCACATCCTTTAGAAGGAGATAAAAGAAAAAATAGATAACCACTACCAGGTACATTAACCCATAATAGAAACCATGTCCAAATTGTTGTGTAGCGTCATTCTCAAAATAACGGGTCTTATTATCGATTTTAACCGGGAGTGTTATAACCTCCCCATCACTAACCATTTTTACATAGTACGATTTACTTTGTCCGGGATAAATGGTAAGTGGAAAGAGATTACAATTATGCGGAATTGCTTTATCCTTGTAATGATAGTCATCTCCACTAATAAAAGCATTCTCAACAGTGGAGCCTCTTACCTCGAAGAAATTGACTTTATTCGTAATGGGCCGCGCAGTTTCAAGTATAAAGTAAGAAAAACTACTCTCATTGTGAACGGTAAACTTCATCCACCAACTGGATGCGGTAAAGTCTAAATTTGGGATATCGTTTTTTGGTGTATAAAATGCTTCATCCGGTAAATTAAGCACTTCTGCTAATTCAAGATCATGATCCGGATCTTCTAACAACAATACATTTTGCGCAAACGAATTACCTACATTCTCATCTGTCAAAGTAATTTCACCCACCTGTGCAAACAAGTGAGCTGAAATCAATACCGATAAGGTGAGCAGTAATCGTCTCATACTGCTAAAGATAACAAATTAGTACGCTACTTGTTGTTGTCGATTACGTAGGTCAGTACTTTCCT
Organism: Crocinitomicaceae bacterium; assembly: GCA_014762645.1. Taxonomy (GTDB): domain Bacteria; phylum Bacteroidota; class Bacteroidia; order Flavobacteriales_D; family Crocinitomicaceae; genus Paracrocinitomix. The sequence continues at coordinate 45,241 of JABURP010000048.1, read as the reverse complement.
CATTAAGTGTACTCTATCTTTACCTCGCACATTGTGTTCATGCATTGGATAAGGAAAGAAATCCATCTGAACCCCTTTATCCACAAACGCTTTTACCAAAGCAAGATTGTGCTGCATAACAACGACATCATCAATGGTTCCATGAATCAGTAGAAGTTTACCTTTCAGATTTTCTACATAATTCATCAGACGGTTTTCTTTATAACCATCTTCGTTTTGTTCAGGACGATCCATGTAGCGTTCTCCATACATCACTTCATAATAGGACCAATCCGTAACCGGACCACCGGCAACGCCTACATTAAACACACCCGCCTGACGCAACATGAGCGAGGTCGTCATAAATCCTCCAAAACTCCACCCATGAACCGCTAATCTATTACCATCCACATAAGGGAGTGATTTTAAATACTCTACACCTTTGAGTTGATCTTCCATCTCTGCTTTACCCAAATGTCTGTGAATAATTGATTCAAATTCAAAACCACGATTAGCAGAACCTCTTCCATCAACAGTATAAACGATATATCCCTGATTTGCCATCCAGTGCATCCATAAACTCGCACCACCTAGCCACTGATTGGTCACTAATTGAGCATGAGGACCGCCATAGACATAAACCAGAACCGGATATTTTTTTGATTCGTCAAAATCAGCAGGTTTGATCATTCTGTAATACAGGTCTGTTTTTCCATCACCAGCTTTGATGCTACCATACTCTGAAATACCCGTTTTTGTCTCTTTTAATGGATTGGCTGCTTTTAGCACTTCTCTTATCTCTTTACCGGTGTTGTCCGCTGTATATTCTAGATTTGGGATTTCCCTGCTATTTTTTGCCACAAACATGTATTCAAAATCTGAGGAAAAAGAAACGTCATGTGTTCCTCCCGACGTTAAGGCAAGTTGCTCTCCGGTTTCAAGGTTCACTGAAAAATAGTTTGTCTCTAATGGACTTTCGCCTGTTCCCTTGAAAAATACCATTTCATCAGTATGACCAACAACTTCCTGGGCCACCCATTTATTTTTTGTCAACTGTTTCACCAGTTCGCCATCATCTTTATATACGTAAAGATTCATAAAACCATCCCTTTCAGACATCCATACAAAATGATCTTCATTGATAAAGTGTACCGGATGCTCAGGCTCCACCCATCTATCATCCTTTTCTTCAAATAAAGTTGACACAAGATTACCAGTTTCGGCACTGTATTTTTGCAGCTTCATGTGGTTCTGATCTCTGTTGAGTTCAGCAATGTATATGAACTCGTCGTTTGGTCCCCAGGCGACATTTGTGAGATAATCATCCTCATTACCTGTAGGGTGGATATAGACCGTTTTTCCCGATTCCAGATTAAAGATTCCCACAGCAGATTTTTCCGATTTTTGGCCAGCCATAGGGTATTTAATAGATTTCAAACTACCCGTTGGAGTAGTAATATCTAAAAGTGGATAATCAGCTACTTCTGATTCATCTTTTTCGTAAAACGCCAGGTATTTCCCACTGTTGGACCAAAAAATCCCGCCATCAATTCCAAATTCTCTTCGCGCAATTGACTGTCCTGAAACAACAGCATCCGAATTATCCGTAATTCGCAACACAACATTGGAGTTGTTTTTAATGAACAGATCATTTTCTTTCGTGTAGGCCACATAATCATTCGCAGCACATAAAGTTGCATTTTCAGCACCTTCTGGCATTTCACATAAAAACTGACCTTCTTTTTTTGCTGCATTAATCAAATAATACTTTCCCTTATTACTGGTATAAAAATTATTCTCATCCTTCCATTGAATAACCATGGCATAAGGAAATGATTCACCGGTTATGTCTTTCAGGTCGTCAATATTCAATAAGTCCGTCGAAGAAGACTTTTTTACATTACCCATTTTCAACGTACGATAATCACTTGACAAGTAGGAGTACGTTTTTGTATCCGGAATCCAGTTGACCATCAAGGTATGAGAAGGATAGAAATTTCTCCACTGCTGCATTACAGCATCTTCTAAACTTAGATCTGCCTGGGCAAAAGATGTTATACCTATGAATAATACAATAAAAACCGATAAAAAGTTATGCTTCATGATGTTGCGTTAGATTGCGTTCAAAATTGAATTAATGAGCTAAAATACGAAATAGGAATGATACACAGAAGTTAACTTGACGAAAGGTCGGAAGCCTATTTAAACAAGGGAGTTCTTCCTTTTAATTTCGTATATTTGTTAGCCCAACCAAAATCGCGATATGTCCGATACTGCTGCTAAAAAGAAGAGTGTGTCTACGAAGAAATCAGTCAAATCAAAGATCAAAACAGATAAAAAAACCATTGAGCGGGCGCTTGAATTAATGTGTACGGCCAAAACTATGGCCGAGAAATATGAAGAGAACGCGAAAGTCACTTCAAAATATGTACACGCTACTTCAAGAGGTCATGAAGCCATTCAACTTGCGTTGGGCCTTCAATTAAAACCACAAGACTGGGTAGCACCTTATTACAGAGACGACAGCATTTTATTGGGTATTGGAATGGAACCGTATGAAGTTATGCTTCAGGTTTTTGCAAAAAAAGACGATCCTTTTTCAGGTGGTAGAACTTACTATAGTCATCCAAGTTTAAACCGGGATGATATGCCAAGAATACCACATCAATCATCCGCAACAGGTATGCAAGCTATACCTACAACAGGTGTTGCCATGGGTGTTCAATACAAAGAAATTACCGGAATGGCAGATGATTACGACGGTGATAACCCAGTAGTTGTATGTTCGTTAGGAGACGCCTCCTGTACCGAAGGAGAGGTTTCTGAAGCCTTCCAAATGGCCGCTCTCAAGCAATTTCCTATTCTTTACCTTGTTCAGGATAATGAATGGGATATTTCAGCCAATGCCGAAGAAACAAGAGCTCAGGATATTACGCACTACATGAAAGGCTTTAAGGGTATTGAAGTGCGAACCATTGACGGTAGTGACTTTGATTTATCCTTCCAAACGGTAAAAGAAGTAATTGAAACCATTAGAAAAGAACGCAGACCTTTCCTGATCCATGCAAAAGTCCCTTTATTAGGACACCACACATCTGGAGTGCGAAAAGAATGGTACAGGGATGACCTGGACGAACATTCGGAGCGGGATCCATACCCTAAAATGGTACAATTGGCGCAAAATACCGGTATTACGAAAAAAGCCATTTCGGAACTTGAGAAAAAGACACGAAAATACATTGATGAAGAGTTTGATCGAGCTTTAAATGCAGAAGAACCTGATCCGGAAAGCATTACTGATTTTTATTTTGCTCCTACCCCAATTACAGAAGAAAAAGGTGAACGTGAGCCGGCCGGAAAAAAACCTACCGTTATGGTAGATTCGGCATTGTTTGGTATTCGTGAAATCATGGAAAAACACCCGGAGGCATTGCTTTACGGGCAGGATGTCGGTGGGCGATTAGGTGGAGTATTTCGTGAAGCAGCAACTCTTGCGCAGCAGTTCGGAGACGAAAGAGTATTCAATACCCCGATTCAGGAAGCCTTTATTATTGGTTCAACTGTTGGAATGTCAGCTGTTGGCTTAAAACCAATCGTGGAAGTTCAGTTTGCCGATTACATTTGGCCAGGATTAAACCAATTATTTACTGAAGTGAGCCGATCCTATTACCTTTCTAACGGTAAGTGGCCGGTGAGTGCAATTATTCGTGTTCCAATTGGTGCTTATGGTTCAGGAGGACCTTATCATTCGTCTTCTGTCGAGTCTGTTGTGACCAATATTCGAGGTATTAAGGTAGCCTATCCATCAACAGGTGCTGATTTAAAAGGACTGATGAAAGCAGCTTTTTATGATCCAAATCCAGTGGTAATGCTTGAACATAAAGGATTGTACTGGTCTAAAATTAAGGGCACGGAAAAGGCCATGACCATTGAACCAGATGAAGATTACGTTGTACCGTTTGGAAAAGCACGAACTGTACTTGAAGCAGATGCTGACAAAATAGCTAGTGGAGAATCCATGACCATTATTACATACGGTCGTGGCGTATATTGGTCGACCGAAGCTGCAGAAAAGTATCCTGGACAAATTGAAATAATTGACTTGCGAACTTTATCTCCCTGGGATGAAGAATCTGTGTACGCGTCTGTGAGAAAACACAACAAAGTAATGTTGGTGACAGAAGAATCACGAGAAGCCAGTTTTACCCTGGGTGTTGCCGGTAAGATTCAAAAAAATTGTTTCGAATCCTTGGATGCACCAATAGAGATAATAGGTTCAGTTGATACCCCTGCTATTCCGCTAAACTCAATTTTAGAGGCAGAATTGCTTACCAATGGTGACAAAGTTGCTGAGGGCATTAAAACGGTACTGAATTACTAGACCGATACACTTTTGAAAGTCAGGTGATTTGGCTATCTTTCTGTCATGAAAATCTACAAATTTCTGATTGTTCTCACCCTTTTTCTAGTTACTGCAATTCAGACAAAAGCACAAACGTATCCTACTTTTGGACCAGAAAAGGATGTAACAATAATAGGGTTAACCTTTGATGCCATGGAGCCTTATATTTCTTATGATGGCAATTACCTGTTCTTCAACAACCTAAATGACGGAATAAATACACGTTTGTATTACGCCACTAAAATTGATGATTCAACTTTTACTTTTATTGGAGAATTAAATGGTACCAATCAGGCCACACCCCCTCACCTGGATGCGGTTGCGGATATGGACTCTACCGGTTACTTCCTGTGGACATCTACCCGTGACTATCCTGCTATTTTTGACAATTTACATCACGGTTCATTTTCTTCAGGAAATGTGACAAATATTGGCAGAGTTCATGGCGATTTCAATATCTATGCACCCGGCTGGTTAATTATGGATCATGGTATCAGTGCTGACGGACAATATTTATATGTGAACAATGCTTATTTTGATACCTGCCAGGGACCATGTGCCACCTATATGCAGATTGCACAGAAAGTCAATGACTCTGTTTTTAATGTTATCCCAAATTCTACAGGTATTCTCCAAAATAATAATGATTCGGCCAACTATATATACTACGCAAGTTGTATCACTGCAGATGATCTTGAATTGTATTATACACGATTTCCAAGAGGTCCGGTAACACTTTCCACACCGATTGAAACCTGCGTTGCTGTTCGGAACACACCTACAGATACATTTTCTGCGCCTTCCATAATTATGTCCTCCAATCCTACCGATATTATAGAAGCACCAACTCTAACCGCGGATAAATCCGTCATGTACTATCACCGTAAAGAATCCGGAACACATGTAATTAAAATGCGTTATCGCACTTCATGGCTACAATCCGAAGATCCGGGTCAATTGCTAACGATCCGGGCTTTTCCTAACCCATCAAATAATTTCCTACGCGTGGTGGTTGATTCGAATCAACCGACAGCCGATTTAGTGTTAAAGCTACAAGACATAACAGGGAAAACAGTTTATACCTATCTCTTTCAGGGGAGTGATCAGGTGGAAATTGATATTTCGGGAATCCCAGGAGGACAATATTTGTTACTTATCGAATCAAATAATGACATTATTCAATCAAAATCTATTATTATAGCATCTAAATAAATCACTATGAAAACCAAATTTTTAGCCGGCCTTATCGCTACACTTATAGCCATAGTGGTTGTAGTTGGATTAGCTGTGTTTATGGTGTTAGTCCTGGAAGTAGAGGCGAGTAAAAACTGGTTTACTTACACTGCGGCGTTCGTGACTATTGCTGTTTGGCTGGGTGTTTACAACAAATTAAAGCCTAAAGAAGAAGATAACTCCGAGGACAATTCCCTGCCTCCCAAAGACGCTTAGTTTTTGTAAGAACACATATTAGTCGATAATTTTTTTCATTTTTTGTAACCTCAGGGTCAAAGTATGTGACTTATTGAGAAACGATTAAATAATTCAATTATGAACAACATTGTCGATTTAATAATTCCTCTTGGGTTTTTTGCCATGACATTTGGTATCGTGTATGTAGCGGTAAACGCACATCACAAATCAAAAATGGCTATGATAGAAGCAGGGTTCGATCCAAGGGACGAAGATGAAAAACAACCAAAAAGTCCGGAGCGAACGCTAAAATATGCCATTCTCCTGGTCTTGGTGCCTATAGGTATTTTAGTAGGCAGAGCTATTGCTCCCGGGTTAGATTTAGCCGGTAAACATGGATCATTGATTTTCGCTTTTTTATTTGCTGGAATTGGTTTAGCCATTTTCTATTTCATCCAAAAGAAAAAGGAATCTAACCCCGTTAAATAAAGCTTAGATCTTTGAAAGAAGGAGAAGTCCATACGATCATTGCCGAAGTCATTTCGGGGAATACACATGAATTTGCACGACTCGTAGATGAGTACAAGCAGATGGTGTATTCTCTGTGTATGAAGATGGCTCAGAATAGTGAAGACGCCGAGGAGATCGCTCAGGATTCTTTCGTAAAAGCTTTTAAAGGATTGCACAAGTTTGAGAAGAAATCGAAGTTCTCAACCTGGTTATACCAAATCACATACTTTACCGCGGTGAATCATTTGCGGAAGCGTAAACCTGAAATAGATGATCAATATTTAAAAATTGAGCAATTTGAAGATACTTCTCTACCAGATGAGTTAAGCAAATCTGACCAAAAGAAACTAATCAGTGAAGCTTTACAGCATCTGAAACCTAAAGAAAGAGCAGTAATCAATCTCTTTTATCTGGAGGAGTTGGAAATTAAAGAAGTATCTCAAATTACCAAATTGAGCGAGTCTAATGTTAAAGTAAGTTTACTTCGTGCACGGAAAAAACTATACGGGATTATACAGATTATCCTTAAAAATGAACTAAATTCAATACTATATGAAAGCTGAAGATAAAGACCTAAAAGATGAGATCTTGAAGGAAGCGGTTAATGATGGCTTCAAAGAGGAAGGACTTTCATCCAACTTTACGCATAAAGTTATGGAGAATGTAAATCAGCTTGAATCTGTACGGAAGAATAAGCCTTTGATGCCATGGTGGGCGTGGCTGATTACAGCTGGTATGTTTGTTTCGGCAATTGTACTCGCGTTGATTTATGCTCCAATGCCATCTGAACCGAGAATAGAAATTACTACCGATATTCAAAATGTTTATGGTGAGTACAGTTCTTATATTGGAATTGCTACCTTGATTTTGGCAGTAATCCTTATTGATATGGTCATCCGAACGAGAAAAAAACTATCGTCTTATTAAAGCCTACCAGATTGTCCTGATTCCGATTCCTTGATACGCGCATCTTGTTTCAAACGCCCAAATTTGTAATAAATTCCAAGCTTAAATGACGTAAATGCATACTGGGATTCTGAGTAACTGTAATAATTATTAGCAAAGCGTTCATTCTTATTTTTCGGTGGAACAATGTCCTGAACTTCAGCAAATATCCTTAGGTTGTTGTCCAACATTTTCTTGGTTACCCGTATACCCCAACTTGCTCTGAAATTCCCGAGAAAAGTCTCACTCCCCCATCTGCTCGCGTGTAATCTGTTCGTTATCGTAAAATCTCCTGGTAAGTAAAAATTGATATTGGACCAAAGACCAAAAGTGAAATAGGTAAAATCCTCCCGTTCAAACTCGGGTGTAAACTGTGCCATACTATAACTCATCCAGATAGAGTTCCAGCCAGACATCCATTTTGTTTTCAATGGTAAAGAAATATAGGCGTTAAGTTCCTGATCATTGTCTGAATTCCAAGGTGTGGAGTTGGTCACAAAATTGGAATCAATAAAAACGAGTGTAGAGACCGAATTATCTCTGTATGTATAGTCAAAACTGAAGTTATATTTATAAAAGAAGTCAAAACTTACTCCACCACTATAATACACAGCAGGTCTTAGATAAGGGTTCCCGTACTCTATACTTAAACTATCCTGTACTCTCACGAAAGGGTCATAATTTGAAAATGAAGGCCTGTTTATTCCGGAATTATATCGAAAAGTCATACTGAAATTCTTCCAGGGATTAATCATTACACTTGCCGAAGGAAACAACATGACATAAGTTGAATCAATAAATTGTTTTGATAAAGAGTTACTATAGCCATCAAGATCAGTATACTCAGCTGTTAACCCAAACCTGGCACTTACAGATTTCCAGTTTTTCGTAACCTCTGTAAATGCACTACCGATTTGCTCTATATAATCATAAGAATTTGAATATTCAGGATCAATTACCCAATCTCCATCTATAAGGTTAGATTGGTCAAAGCGCATTCCATTGAAAATAATACTGTACGCACCGCCTGCGCTCAATTTCCAACCTGTTGTGTCAAAAATGTGTTCGTAAGTCACTCGCAATTCACCTACATTAGGCCGGTTTCGGTTTTCATTTCTGATATCGTAATTGCTAATATTGGAGGTGCCCGCGTTTAAAAAAGAACTCAAATATGTTGAATTGCTTTCACGTATTTTTAATTGATAGTTGAGGTTTACTTCAAGATTACTTTTATTGGTGTCTGTTTCAAGAATATAATTTAAAAATGCACGATTGTTTAACCATGAAGACTGACTGTTGGAGTTCTGATCCTTGGTAGTAGACAGTTCGTCTGCCATGTAATACATTTCGATTGAATTTCCACTAGCGTTATACACACTACCTCCACCACTCAATCCGGCTGTCAACTTTTGTCTGTCATTAATTTGATAGGCCGATTTAACGCTAAAGTGTTGCCAAATACTCCAGTTTTCATCTTCATAATTATAAGCCGTAGTTCTATCCGTAGAATCTGTAACTACCGTATTTCTGAAACCAAAAGAATTTGATGACCGATAGTTACACATGGCGTAAGCGTTCATAGAGAATTTACTCTTCTTAAGACTTAACCCCAGGCCTAACCTGCCTGTAGGTTTGAGTTGTGTATTAAATCCACCATTGGCATTAATGTTCATATTATAACCTTGCAACCGAAAGTTTTTTGTATACACTTCAATGACACCACTTCCCCTACCTTGTGCCCTGTATTTGGCAGACGGATTTGTGATTATCTCAATTTTTTCAATCATATCTGCAGGAACAGCTTTTAGTTCATCAATAGAAATAATAGCTTGTCTGTCAATTAAGATAAGCGGCACTCCTTTGCCTATAATTTCTATTGTTTCATCATCCGGAGACATTAAACGTGGAGACGCTTTGAGTACTTCAAACAAATTGTCCAGGGTTTCAAGGGTAGTTCCTTCAACATTCACCTGAACTCCGTCCATAGTTCGCTCAAAAGTTGGCTCCCTGTATACCACTTCTACTGTTTCAAGATTCATGTTCTTTTCCAGGTTAAACATGCCCAAATTAACTACGGAGTCCTCTTGCGTGAATGCAATCAGTGTATCAGAGTAGCCAAAAAACTTAAACTTTGCATAGAACTCTGAGCCGTCCTGAACCGGAACCAAAAAAGAAAAATAACTGCTATCAAGATATGATCCCTTGACAAGAGAAGAATCGGGCAGAGAAAAAACGGTGACCTGTCCTATTTGATCATCCAATTTAACATTACTCAACGTTCCTTCAAGTCTAAAAAACTGTGCAGATGTAGAATGTACGAGGAGAATAAAAAGACAAAATAGAAATTGCTTCATAGCCAGGTGCAAAAATACATTACTAAAACAACAAGTTCCAAATAAGTAACAAGAAGAATGGGAATTAATTGTGATTCGTTAACAGGAATGTGCCAAAACTAATCCAAATAAGTACCTGCCGCCTTTAGTTTTGGTTTCCAATACGTGGAGTTTTCAATGTCTGTCACAATTACACCTTTACTAGTAGATGCATGAATCATGACTAGTTGATTTCCTTTATCATTAACAACCAGCCCTACATGTGTGATTTTTGCGCCAGAGCCAAAAAAGACAAGATCTCCTTTATAGGCATTATTTAGTTTTACCTTACGGGCTTCTTCTAATTGTCCGGAAGCTGTTCGTGATATATAAAAGCCGTATTTTTTCAGTACATAACTCGTAAATCCTGAGCAATCAAACCCACTCTCATCTGCACCTGCCCAAACATATTTGATTCCAACCAGAGTTTTAGCGTAATCTACAATTCTATCTCGCTGGGCCTTTGCTGTGCTCTCATTAGCAGTATTATCCGGAGTTCCTAAATTTTCATGGGTGTCTGGTTTTGCCTTGATACTAATGAAGTATTCGAGACTAAAATCACGGATTAATCCGGCATCTTTTGGAAAACCTAAATCTGCCAAATTCCCTTCTAACTTCTCGAGGTAACTTTTTAGCCCTGCAATTTCATAATAGTGAGCATGAATATAATCGTTATAGGAAGGGTGTTCAACAAACGTCTCATACGACTCCACGGCATCTGAAAGAGCCGTTTTGTGGTGTTTCCTCCATTTCGGATCGTCATAAAGTCTGAATAATGCCAATGCCTGATAGTAAGACGGAAGTCCACTATAATCGTATTCAGGATGCGCCAAAAGTTTCCTTGATTTGCGCAATACTTTCCTGTAATACCCCTGATCATACAGTATTTCTAACTGATCAATCTTTTTATCCTGCGCAAGTACAGATTGATTTAAAACTATAAATCCTATAATTGCAATCGCCCACTTCATACTACAAAAATATGCTGTATCCATTACCCTCACTCTTCTTTAACGTAATAAGTGTCCACATGTTACTGTTAATTTGTATGCGATATATCTAATTCTACAGGGTAATTTTCCCGTATTTTTGCAGATTAAACTCCTAATTAGTGAAATTCTACATTATAGCAGGCGAGGCTTCAGGTGATTTACATGCCAGTAATTTGATGAAGGCATTGTTAAAACAGGCTCCCGATACTGATTTTCGCTATTGGGGTGGTGATCGCATGGCCGCAGTGTGGAAGGATGAACCTGTAAAGCATATCAAAGACCTTGCGTTTATGGGGTTTGCAGAAGTTCTGGCGAATTTAAAAACCATTCTGGGAAACATTAAGTTCTGCAAGCAGGATATTTTGAATTATGCTCCTGATATACTGGTACTGGTGGATTATCCAGGATTCAATTTACGGATAGCAAAGTGGGCCAAACGTCAGGGTATTGAAGTTCATTACTATATTTCTCCTCAAATTTGGGCCTGGAAACAAAACCGTGGATACAAAATCAAAAAATCGGTTGATGAAATGTACTGTATCCTTCCCTTTGAAAAAGAGTTCTACAAAAAATTTGATATGGAGGTCCATTATGTGGGACACCCATTGATAGATGCGATACAGGAATTTCGTGAAACGGCCATTAGTCGGGATAAATTTCTGGGGGAATTTGCGCTAGAAGACAAACCTATACTCGCGTTATTACCCGGTAGCAGAAGGCAGGAGATAAAGAAAAAGTTACCTATTATGCTTGAGGCGGCATCCGCATTGGATCAATACCAGGTAGTTGTTGCAGGCGCTCCAAATTTACCGTCTGCGTTTTATTTAGAGATTGCAGGAACACAACCTATGAAGTGGATATCAAATCGAACCTACGATATTCTTAACCACGCCGATACTGCCATGGTCACTTCAGGAACAGCAACACTTGAAACGGCTTTATTTAAAGTACCACAAGTAGTGTGTTATAAAGGCAGTGTTATTTCTTATCAAATCGCCAAACGACTGGTAAAAGTGGATTACATATCCCTCGTAAACCTAATCATGAACAGACCCGTGGTGGCCGAACTCATCCAGGCTGAACTAACGGTAAAAAACTTACAGGAGGAATTTAAAAAAATAGGCGGAGCTGATCCGCAATACCGGGAAGAAATGATTCGTTCATACAATAAACTGGAAGAAGTATTGGGTGGAGGTGGTGCCACTGAAAAAGTAGCTTCATTGTTATTGAAAGGATGAACAGAATAATTACCATATCACTGTTACTATTTACGCTGTATAGCCAGGCGCAAAAATTAAATGTAGGAATCATGCGTGCGTATGAGCTGAGAACGGTTAAGGTTTCCTATAATGATGGAAATTATACCGTTTATGGTGATTCTTTGGAAATAACGACTATCTGGAAAGATCAGTCCATTTACTTCAAGCGTTCTGATAACAAAGTTATCATAGAGAAAAACGGTAAAAACCTGGGCGCTTATGATACTATTTATGTGAGAGAGGTTCAACCAACAAATAGTTTTAAAATTCAATCTATATCGCCATCTAGCAAACGGATAAAGTACTTTAAAGATGATCTTATTATTTTCCCGGATAAAGATGGACATCTGACCACCATAAATGACGTGGAAATTGACAATTATCTGGCCGGAGTGATAGAAAGTGAAGGTGGTGGAGGTAAACACAAGGAGTACTATAAAGTTCAGGCTATTTTGAGTCGTACATACGTACTGGATCACATCAGAAAACACTGGCGAGATGGTTTTACGGTTTGTGACAGAACACATTGCCAGGCTTATCACAGCATGTTGCGCCATACTCCGGTGATTGAAGATGCAGTGAAGGAGACCAGGGGGGTTATTATGCTTGATAAACAACTCAACCTGGCAGATGGTTACTTCTTTGCCAATTGTGGCGGTCAAACTTCTGAATCAGATTTTGTGTGGAACCAACCCGTATCCTATTGTAGGAGCATTATCGACACATTCTGTATTAGCTCGTGGCAAGCTACCTGGTCCAAAAAGATTCCTAAATCTTCCTGGAAGGATTATTTAGTGAGCCATTTTGGGTTTCCTGTAAATGATTCATTGTTTGGTGAGTATTTATATACTTTTTCACAACCCAACAGGAAGGCCTTTTATCTCGATCCACGTTTAGGTATTCCTTTAAGGGATTTAAGGGTGAAGTTCAAGTTAAAATCCACTTGGTTTAACTGTTACCCTGAAGGGAATTACGTGGTGTTAGAAGGAAAAGGATTTGGACATGGCGTAGGTTTGTGTCAGGAAGGTGCAATGAAGATGGCCAAACAAGGCTATTCGGCTGAACAGATTCTTAAATTTTACTTTACCGATATACAGTTGTTCAACTACTTCCACTGGTTATTTCTGCGCCAGGAAGAGGTAGTTGGGTTATAAAAAAAGCCTCTCATTGCTGAGAGGCTCTTTCATTTCAAAATAAGTTTTTCTTATCCTTTAACGAATCTTGTTTGACCAACACCGTTATCGGTAGTTACTTCAATCAGATATACGCCGCTTTCAAAATCAGAAACGTCAATTTTATTTTCTCCTGGATTCACAATCGTAGTGATTCTTTGTCCATTTACATTGAAAATAGAAACCTGACGAACGATATCTGATCCTACGTTGATTTGAACATAATCAATAACCGGATTAGGGTAAACGCTCAATTCGATCAACTGATCTTCTGGAATTGAAGCCATGTAACCTGTACCATCAATAGAAAATCCAAAATCAGGATCTGTAATACCTAAAGAGGTAATATCTGTCCAAGCAGTAGCTCCAGCTCCGAAATAATCATCAGCATCAATTAACATTCCGTTAGCTCCACTTGCAGTTGTACTGGTTGTCCAGTTCCATCTAGAAGCTGACTCAGAATATCCAGCTACTGAAACCCAGTACGTACCTTCTGTTAAGGTTTGTGTAGGAATTGTAACAGTGATAGCCGTATCACCTTGAGGTGAAGGAACACTTCCAGCTAGTTGATGTGTAGCTGAATACATTGGTGTAGCAGCAGGTTGTCCTGTTGCATCTGCGTAGATCTGAACTAAAACGGAGTCCATATCTGCTCCGGCATTATTTCTAAATCCGTGTACAGTTACAGATGTAACGTCCCATGTTCCACCTACAGGAATAGTAAAGTCATCCGCGCATTGAACGAGTGTATCGTTATCGACCATATAAGCAGAAATCACTCCTGAAGTGGAAATATTTGCAGTATGGTCAAACAATTGACCAAATGATAGAGAGGCAACCCCTCCAAGACACAAAATAGATAGTAAAATTTTCTTCATATTTAAATAGATTTAATTCGCGGCAAGTTACGTAAAAAAAAAGAAGATTGAACACTTTTTTTATAACAGAAATGTGTTAACCACCTAGTTTTCGGGCATAAAAGGCCGGCGAAATGAGCTAACTTCTACCAATTTGCTCATTTGCGCCGGCCACCAAGGACTGTTTTTAAGAACTGTCAGGTTGGATATCGTTCACTCCGTTCAGTTCTTCAGGGCTTGAATCACCTTACTACTCGGCGATTCAAGCCCCTTGAACTTTAACTCGCCTTTTTAGTGTTTTCCTGATTTTTATTGTCTTCGAAAAGTGGTTTGACTATACTTTGCTCTTTTCTTCTTTCCGGATTGATCAATAGGATTTCATTTACCTGAATCTCTGTGTGACGTTTCATATTTCCACTTGCATCAACAAAATTTCTGTTGATCAACTTACCGTCAACAGCCATTAACTGGCCTTTTTTGATGTATTTCTCTACAAGCTCGGCTTTCTTACCCCAGGCTACGATATTGTGCCATTGTGTTTGAACTTTTTTACCGTTTACTTCAATTACTGTCTCGCTGGTTGCCAGAGAAAATTTGGCAAGTTTTACGCCGTTTTCAAATGTTCTTACGATTGGATCGATTCCTGATCTTCCGATAAGATTAATGGTGTTTTTAAGTGTATTCATTGTTCGTTTCATTTTAATATTGGTAGTTAATTACTTGATTGTCGTTAATTATTTGTCTTCTTTATCGTGTGTATCCCTTGAGTTATTCGTGATAACCGTCAACTCTTGAAGGGCTGCATTTACCCGGTTGTTTAAGGTGATATATTGTCCGTTTGTCAATAAGCCTAACTTATGCGCTATGGTAATTTGACTCTCTAGCCGAAATAGACAAGCTTTCGCCGTTCCAAAACACTTCAACATAGCTTCTACTTGATTTCTGCTTGAGCCGTCTGCCAGATTGGAGATGATTGAAATGCATGTTTTTCGCATTTCTTGTTTCAATCCAAATAGCTCGGCTTGTGGAAAATCACTTGTGCAACCGTAAACCTGGAGTACGAGTTCGTAGTTACGTGGCCAGGCTCTTTGTGTATCACGCTTCTTTACACTATTCTTCATGTACAGAAGGATCCTCATCAAAGGGTGAATCGCATTCCATGTACCTTATTTAAAAATACATGGAATGCATCCCCTGATTTATTTTTCCTCTTTTTTACCGAGCAACAATAAATCGGTTACCTGAACTTCTGTTCGGTAGCGCTTCTCACCTTCTTTGGTTTCGTACGATCGTGTTACAAGCTTTCCTTCTACGGCAATTTCCTGACCTTTTTTGACATACTTTTCAAAGATATCTGCTGTTGGTCCCCAGCAAAAAATTGAGTGCCATTGTGTTTCTTTCACTTTTTCGCCTTTTGCGTTTTTGTAGAACTCATTTGTCGCCAGGCTCATTTTTGCCAGTTTGTTTCCGTTCTCGAAAGAAATAATCTCAGGTGTTTGTCCTGTGTGTCCGATCAGTTGTACTTTGTTTCTTAAATTGTTCATAATGTGTGTTTTTTTGTCCGCATTTATCGCGGCACGTTTGTAATTGTAACTCTATCTGTCTAGCCGATAGTCGCTTGTCGTTGTTGACAGTGCAAATGTGAGCTGAGCAAAAAACATGATTCGTTAATTATACGTTTGTTTACGTTTATTATACGTTTGTATATGTTTACACACAATAAAACACCCCAAAACACTGAAATAAAACAATTTAAAACTGATCTCATTTTTTTCGAGTAAATTCGAGATTATAACCAAAGTTTCAACAGATACCGTCAAAATCACCCAAAGAATTCCTACGACCAAAGAATACCAATACTTGCACTTAACTACGGGTTGGGATCAGCTGGCAGATGAGACCGTAAAGAGAGGTTTGAGCCATTCACTATTCTGTGTTTGCGCGCATATAAAAGAAGATATTGTGGGTATGGGACGCGTTATTGGTGATGCAGGTATTTACTATTATATCCAGGACGTAATTGTAGATCCTACACACAAAAACAAGGGAATTGGAGCAAAGATCATGTCTGAAATTGAAACATACCTGAGTGAAAATGCACCAAATAATGCTTTTATCGGTCTGATGGCAGCTGAAAATGTATCCGAATTTTACACAAAGTTTGGCTATCAGAGGAGGCCTGACACACGCCCGGGAATGTTCAAAATCGTCAAAAAGTAACTTTTGGTAAATACAAGCGTCTCACCATTACTAGTGTACCAATTATGATTGATTACTTTCTGTTTTCTCACGCTTTTTTAGGGGGCATTGCTTTACTCTTTGGCCTGGTTGCACTCGTTACCAGGAAAGGGAGTAAAACGCATAAATTTGGCGGTAAGGTATTTTTCTGGTCCATGTTGGTTTCCGGGTTAATTGCCATGGTTATCTCCTGGTTACCGGATCATACAAGCCCCTTCTTATTCGCTATAGGTGTATTCAGTCTTTATCTGATTTCATCCGGGTATCTCGCCATCCGCTATAAAAAGCCACATGTAAACCTTACGTTTGACAGGGTTTTATCCCTACTGATGGCAATAACAGCTCTTGGTATGATCCTGACTCCTGTTATTCTTTCAAATGAATTGAATATTGTGCTTTTGGTTTTTGGTGCAATTGGTCTGACTTTATCCATTCAGGATTTACGAACATATAGCAAGCCTGATCAATTGCGTCAAAAATGGCTCCAGGCCCATTTAGGTAAAATGGTAGGTGGCTATATTGCCGCAGTTACCGCCTTTGTTGTTGTTAATGAGGTACTACCTTCGCTTGTTGCCTGGTTGGCACCAACCGTTATCGGAACTACTTTCATCATTTACTGGACCCGAAAAGTTTCCAAAACTAAAATCTAAATTCACCATCCATTTTTTGCAAGTCATATTGCTCGTTCTTTAGCTTACAAACCATCACTTTGTTTGTTTAAACATCTATAGTATTTTATGGATAAATCAACAGAACAAAAACAAAGAATTATGGAAAGTTTAGTAAGCACAAAATGGGCCATTGATCCTTCCCATTCAGAAATAGGATTCAAAGTCATCCACATGATGATATCATCCGTAAAAGGTCATTTCAAAAGCTTTGAGGCCACCGTTGAAGCTACTGAAGATGACTTTAGTGATGCAAAAGTTAAGGTAAGTATTGACGCCGATTCAATCTATACCAATAATGAAGACCGCGACAACCATTTGAAATCAGATGATTTTTTAAATGCGGAGAAGTATCCGAAAATAACGTTCGAATCAACTTCATTTGACGGTAAGAAACTTGTTGGTGATCTTACCATCCGGGATATAACAAAACAAGTAGAATTGAAAGTGGAACACAACGGAACCGCAGTGGATGGTTATGGTCAGACCAAAGCAGGATTTGAAATCAGAGGTGAAATTAACCGAAAGGATTTCGATTTAAAATGGGATCAGGTTACAGAAGCCGGAAATGTAGTCGTATCAGATATGGTAAAACTTATCATTGATGCGGAATTTACAAAAGAAGAGGAGTAAACCTCCTCTCCACTCAGTGACATAAAGGGTAATAGATCACGTCTATACCTGTATCAATATTATTTATCTGTTTTAACATTGTTTGTTTAAACATATTTATTACTTTTGATGTATTACTTGATATTAATTACAACAACAGAATACGATATGGAAAGTTTAGTTAAAACAAAATGGGCCATTGATCCTACCCACTCAGAAATAGGATTTAAGGTAAAACACATGATGATTTCAACGGTAAAAGGTCACTTTGATAATTTCGAAGCTACCCTGGAGAGTGAAAGTGAAGATTTTGAAGGTGCAGACATACAGGTATCAATTGATGCAAATTCAGTTAATACAAAAAACACAGACCGTGATGGTCACTTGAAATCAGAAGATTTTTTCAATGCGGAAGAATTTCCTAAGATCACCTTTCGTTCAACCTCTTTTGATGGTGAAACCTTAAAAGGTGAGTTATCTATAAGGGATATAACCAAAGCTGTTGAATTAGATGTGGATTATAACGGAACTGCTGTGGATCCTTATGGCAATACTAAAGCAGGCTTTGAAATTAGTGGTGAGATAAACCGCAAAGATTTTGGCTTATCATGGAACGCCGTAACCGAGGCCGGAAACATTGTAGTCTCAGACAAAGTAAAACTCATTATTGACGCACAATTTGTCAGGGAAGAATAATTTTTTTCATGGTTTAATGAGTGACCCCGCTACATCTGTTAACCAGTTAGCGGGGTTTTTTGATTCTGATTAGCTACCTTTATACACCTATTTTTGTGTTATGAAAAAGCTATTCGTATTACTATTATTACTTCCTGTTACCGTCTTTACCCAAGAAGAAAAAAAAGTAAAGAACGTCATCCTGCTGATTGGTGATGGTATGGGACTCTCTCAAATGTCAACCGCTTATTATTTTAATGACGGTAAACCGACTAATTTTAGTCGTTTCAAGCATATTGGATTAATCAATACTTCGTCTGCCAAAGAGAAAATTACAGATTCGGCTGCCGGGGCAACTGCTTTTGCTTGTGGAGCCCGTTCGTACAACGGCGCTATTTCAGTGGACACAAACCTAAAAAAGATGCCCACACTTATTGAGATAATTGAAAAGAAAGATATCAAATCAGGAGTGGTAGCTACTTCAAGCATAACACATGCGACACCAGCATGTTTTTATGCGCACAGTAATTCGAGAAGCAATGCTGAGGACATTGCCAAATACCTTCCTAAATCAGGTGTAGACTTCTTTGCCGGAGGAGGGCTGAAATTCTTCAACAAGCGCTCTGATAAGTTAGATATTTACCGTGAATTGCTAAAAAAAGGTTTTATACTGGATACTACTGCGCTGGATCCTGAATTGGAAGTGAGAATAGCTAAAAAATATGGATTCCTGTTGGCGGATAATGGCTTGGAATCAAAGTTAGAAGGTCGGGGAGATTTTCTAAAGGATGCCACTAACCTGGCCTTAACATACCTCAGTAAATGGGAAGATGGTTTTTTCCTGATGGTTGAAGGGTCTCAAATTGATTGGGAAGGTCATGCAACTAATGCTCAAGGTATCATTGAAGAAGTGAAGGACTTTGACAAAGCCATGGGTGAAGCCCTTAACTTTGCAGAAGTCAATGCCAATACCCTTGTGATTGTGACAGCCGACCACGAAACAGGTGGGTTTGCCTTATCGCCAAAACAAACTGAAGATGGCTGGGACTACAACACCATTGAACCTAAGTTTTACGAGGGTGCAGCTGATGAATCTGTTGAATACGCCGCACATACCACTACTTTGATTCCTGTATTTGCTTATGGAGCAGGTGCTGAAGAGTTTATGGGTATTTACGATAACACCGAAATATTTCATAAGATTATGAAACTTACCGGTTGGAATGAAGCCGTGGTGGACGAGAATAATCAAATAAAAACAAACACACCTGAAATTAATAAACGGACATTTGATAAGTAAGTATGTCTCAACAACTGTTTGAAACGGAACGGTTAATTGTTAGGCAACTGAGTTTATCAGATCATGGTACTTTTCATGATTTACAATCTAACCCAAGCGTCATGCAATACACCGGGCAAGCTCCCATGAACGAAGAAGAATCTTTAGCAGATCTTCAGCACGTTATTGCACATTATTCAGATGCATCAAGCGGGTTCAGAGTTTGGGGTGTTTACTTAAAAAATTCCGGTGAAAATATTGGAACGGGAGCACTGATTAGTGAAAAAGGACAGCACGAAATTGGTTTCCGTTTGCGGGAAGATTTTTGGAAAATGGGATATGGAAAAGAGTTGGCCCAAGGGTTGTTGGAATATGGCTTTGATCAGCTCCAATTTGATAAAATTTTTGCGGAAGTAGACGAACAAAATGAAGGTTCCATTAAAATATTGGATAAAGTACTCGATTGCATTCGGAAATTTCATAACCCGGAAACAGATACAGATGACTATTATTATGAATTAACCCGAAACGAATATGAAAAAAGAAGACATTCTTACGGTTCCTGAATTTTACCAAGGATATATCGATCAGGCACCTGCTGACACTGAGCTCATCAATGCCTTACCAGAAGGCGGAATTGCTTTATTTACCGGGCACATCAATGAATTACAGGCGCTGGGTTTGAAAACATACGCTGAAGGCAAGTGGACCGTTCCGCAGATATTAGAACACCTGATGGATACGGAGCGTATATTTTTGAACAGAGCACTGCGTTTTGCGCGGAAAGATAAGACAGAATTGCCCGGATATGATGAGAACTTTTATGTCGCCAACTCCCGATCAAATGAATTCAGCATTGAGCGATTATTGATGCAGTACATAGGCATCCGAAGTGCTACACTGGCTACCTTTGCTAATTTTAACGAAGAGGAATTAATGCGGACAGGCATTGCAAACGGAAATGAAATATCTGTTTTAGCCTTAGGTTTTATTCAAATAGGCCACGCCGTTCACCATTTCAATGTGATTCAGGAAAGATACTTTCCGCTCCTTTCTAAAAACTAGATTTATTCTGCCAGGAGCCACTCAAATCCCGGTGTATAAAACACCTCTAATCGGTCTTTATCATTATTAAAGATAAGGTATACCTCAATATTCAGCTCTTCATGCTGTTTGAGGAATTTCTTGGTTTTTTCAGTTCCCATCACCATAAAAGCTGTAGCCATGGCATCTGCCATAGCACAATTATCTGCAACAACTGTCGCACTAAGTAAGTTATGCTTTACTGGGTATCCTGTTTTAGGATCAAGTGTATGGGAATATTTTTCGCCATTTTTCTCATAAAACTTCCTGTATGATCCTGAAGTGGCCACACTTTTATTGTCCAGCTGAATAATTTCATGCAGCTCCCTGTTCTCCTGGTTAGAGTGTTCAATGGGTTTATCAATACCAATACGCCACTTCACACCGTCCTTATTCTTACCTCTTACTCTTATCTCCCCTCCGATTTCAACAAAGTAATTCATCCCTCCTTTTTCTTCAATCAATTCTGCTAAAACATCAACCGCCAGGCCTTGTGCTATTGCATTAAAATCCAATTTAGCTGCAGGTGTATTTTTTCGAATTACTGAAGTTACGCCACTGTCTTCATCTTTGAGACCATATGGATAATATTTAAAATGATATCCGTTTTGAAACCCAAGCAGAGCTCGCAATGAATCCACAGCATTTGAGTCAGGGACATGTTCAATATCTTTCATAAATCCCCAACCGTCTACCAACGGGTAAACTGTAGGATCAAATGCACCTCCTGTTAACGCATATACTTCCTGTGACAGTTCGTAACATCTGTTAAAGTAATTGAACGTGTCTTTATACGAAAAATAGCCTGCTGGTGCAGCATTGAGTTTAGATAAGATAGAATTTGGAATATAGGAAGATAAGGCCTGATCGAAGTTGTCCAGCGTGCTTTCAATTTCGGCCATTTGCAGGTCAATATTGTCGTTTACAATAACAGAGTATGTGGTACCTTGTGTGTTTCCGTAAAATTCAATTGATTCTTTAGAATTGGTTTGATTCTGAGATTTATTGTTACTTCCTCCACATGCAATCAGTAAGAAAGATGTCAGGAAGATCAAAGGGTATTTGCTCATGTTAATTTTGTGATATTCCGGATGTTTCGTTATCCCAGTCATACTCAGATATAGCCTGACCGTTTCGTGTATAAGTTGTAGCTCCGTATCGGGTTTGTGTTTTTTCATAAACTGTTCCTACACCGTCTATCACCACTACCCTTCTTACTACATAAGCTTTCATTATTCCTCTGGAGTCATTAATGGTAAAGGTCTCCTCGGTAACGCCTTCCGGATACTTTTGTCCTAATTCATTCGCTACTTCAGGGGTGATGCGTTTGACATCAATATCTTTCATAGATTCTACCTGCTCTTCGGTTTTATAAAGTGCTTCCTGATTCACCTCATCCTTATCGTTTACATGTTCGATATGTTCTTCAATGGCATCCAAATTTTTATCTGCATTCTCTTCAGCATCTTCGTTCGCTTCTTTATTAAACTCCTGAATATCTTCCTGCATTGTGGTAATCTCGTTATTATTGTCCATCACCACATCTGTCTGATTGTTTTGTAACTCAGCAGTGGTTTTGCTTAAATCAACCTGGGTTTCTTCAACCACTTCTTGATATCCCTGTCGATCTTCTTCAGCTTCACGCGCTTCATCAGAAAAGTCGTTTCGCATATTTTCGGTCTCCTCAACTACTTCCTGTGTCTTATCATATTGATCTTTCTGATTTTGTTCTTCTCGTTGTTGAAAGGAAATTGTTGTTTCCTCCACCACATCTTGATAACCTTGACGATCTTCTTCAGCTTTTCTAGCATCCTCAGAAATATCTTCGCGCATATTTTCGGTCTCTTTGACTACTTCTTGTGTTTTATCGTATTGATCTTTCTGATTTTGTTCTTCTCGTTGTTGCAGAGAAACTGTGGTTTCTTCCACAATTACTTCATATCCCTGTCTATCGATCTCAGCTTCACGCTTATCTTCTGAGATATCCTCCTGCATGGTTTCAGTCTCTTTTACTACCTCCTGCGTTTTATCGTACTGGTCTTTCTGATTTTGTTCTTCTCGCTGCTGATAAGATACTGTGGTTTCTTCCACAATGACTTCATACCCCTGTCTGTCTATCTCAGCATTGCGTTTATCTTCTGAGATGTCTTCCCGCATGGTTTCTGTCTCCTGAACTACCTCCTGTGTTTTATCGTACTGGTCCTTTTGATTTTGTTCTTCTCGCTGCTGATAAGACACTGTGGTTTCTTCCACGACGACTTCGTACCCTTGCCTGTCTATCTCAGCATTGCGTTTATCTTCTGAGATATCTTCCCGCATGGTTTCTGTCTCCTGAACCACCTCTTGCGTTTTATCGTACTGATCTTTCTGATTTTGTTCTTCTCGTTGTTGATAGGATACATTAATTTTTTCAACTAATTCAGCATTTTCCTTTCGGTCATTATCACTTTCAAGATTGTTAGCTGCAATTGTTTCAACCATTTCATTTTGACTATCCTTTGTTCTGAAATTTTCATCTTCCTGATATTCTTCATTCCGTTTAATAGCCTCCTGATTTTCTATTTTCAATTTT
This sequence comes from Crocinitomicaceae bacterium, assembly GCA_014762645.1. Lineage (GTDB taxonomy): Bacteria > Bacteroidota > Bacteroidia > Flavobacteriales_D > Crocinitomicaceae > Paracrocinitomix. The sequence continues at coordinate 22,216 of JABURP010000048.1, read as the reverse complement.
TCTACATCAACCTCATAGGCTTCACGTTGTTTGTCATTATCATAATTGGTTTCAGCGATATCCTGTTCCATAGCCTCTAATCTTCTCTTTTGAAACTGAACATCATTGTCCTGTAAAGTTTTATACTTTGTGTGTGTTTCTACAATATCTTCTCTCCATTCTTCAACATCTTCAACTGCTTCTTTTCTTTTTATATCAGCATTTGTTTGATCTTCTGAGACGTCACTGACCAATTCTTCGGTCGCTTCTTTTGCTTCATAGGTACTTTCCTCATTTTCTCTTTCCCACTCAAAAAGTGCTTCTCTGGCATCATCTCTTTGCTGATAGATTTGCTGCAGTTCGTACTCTTCAGCTTGCTCATTCGCTTTTATCAACATCAACTCAATTTCTTTTTCGTTCTCATTACCCTTTCTTCCGTAGTCGTTTAAAATTGGACCTTCAGCAATGATTTCTTTTGGAGGATTTAAGATGCGCTCAATTTCTTTTAACCTGTCTTTCGGGTATTGGTCAGACGGCTTAATTCTAACGGCTCGCTGATAGAGACCTTTGGCTTTCTCATAGTTCGTCTGATCAAAATACTCATCTGCCTTCTCTATCAATTTAACATATTGCTCATTACCTTCTTCCTCCTGTTTCATTGCTTCACGACAACGCTCTACCTGATCTCTTGGATACTTCTCGTTAAAAAGATCAAGGGCATTCATGTAAACGTCCAATGCATCTTTCCAATCCCCCTTCTCAAAATGAGTATCTGCCTGCTGAATAAGTTTGTTGAACTGTGCTCGTTTATCCTTATCTGCTTCCAGGTCCTTTAAAATTTGATTGATCTCATCTATTCGTTGCTGCGGAAGCGGATCAGAAGGTTTCATCCCTTTAGCTCTTTCGTAGTAACTCAGTGATTTTTCATAATTCTTTTCATCAAAATATTTTTGTGCAGCTTGTAATATCTTTTGGTATTGCTTCTCCACTTCTTCTTCAGATTGAGATTGCATGCGATCATTACAAAGTGCAATCTGATTTTTTGGGTACTCTTCAGATGATTTGATATCCAACGCATCTTCGTAAGCTGTTTTCGCAGCTTTGTAATCTTTTTCGGCAAACAATTTATCTGCCTTTTGGATGGCCTTGTTGTACTTTTCATCTATGGCCTTCTGCGCTTCTAGATCTTCAAGAATTTTATTAATCTCATCAATTTTTTGTTGCGGAAGCGGATCAGATGGACGGATATCTTTTGCGCGTTCGTAATATCCCAGGGATTTTTCGTAATCTTCCTGATCAAAATATTTTTTAGCAGCTGTTAAGATTTTCTGATATTCTTTCTCAACCTCTTCTTCTGATTGTTCCTGCATTTTTTGATCACAAAGTGCAATCTGATCTTTTGGATATTGTTCACTTGATTTAATATCTAACGCATCCTGATAGGCTGTTTTTGCTTCTCGATAACTCCCGTCTGTGTAAAGTTGATCTGCTTTTTTAATGGCCGCCTCGTACTTTTCATTAATCGCTTTTTGAGCATCCTTATTCTGTAGGATTTTATTGATCTCATCAATTTTTTGTTGTGGAAGTGGATCAGATGGACGGATATCTTTAGCTCGCTTGTAGTAATCCAGTGACTTATCGTAATCTTCCTCATCAAAATATTTTTTAGCGGCCGTTAAAATCTTCTGATACTCTTTCTCTACCTCTTCTTCAGACATTTCCTTCATTTTTTGGTCACACAGCGCAATTTGATCTTTCGGGTATTGCTCACCTGATTTAATATCCAATGCATCCTGATAAGCGCTTTTTGCTTCTTTATAGCTACCATCTGTGTACAATTGATCGGCACGTTCAATTGCAGCCGTATATTGTGCATCTCTTTCTTTCGCCTCTGTTTCTTTGGCTAAAATCTCTTTGATTTTATCAATTCTTTCTTTTGGGTGAGATTCCTCTGGTTTAAGATCCAAGGCATCCTGATAGTTAGATAGAGCTTCGTTGTAATCTGCATCTAAGTATTCTTTATCTGCCATGGCAATTAGCTCCTTATACTTTTGTTCAAGCGCTTCCTGATTTTCTCTTTCCTTTATGAGCTTATTTATTTTATCAATTTGCTCTTGCGGATAAGGGTCTGATGATTTCATCCCTTTTGCCTCTTCATACTTGCTAATTGCCTCTTGGAATTTTTCCTGATCTCTTAAGTTGTCTGCTTCTTTGATAACCTTTTGATATTCCTGCTCGGCTTCATTCTGAGCTTCTTCAGCCATTCGTTTTTCAATTTCAGCAATTTGATCTTTTGGATACTGCTCTCCACTCTTAATTGAAAGTGCTTCCTCGTATAAAGATTTTGCCGAATTCCAGTTCTTGTCATCAAAAGCTTTATCTGCCGCATCAATCTTCATTTTATACTGTTCTTCCGTCTCTAATTGTGCATCTCTCGCTTTAATTTTTTCTTTCAGATCCGCAATTTTCTTTGATACGCCAGCATCCGATTTAATATTCAGTGCCTCCTCGTATTTACTAATGGCCTCCTCAAATTTTTCCTGTCCTCCTAATTCATCTCCTTTAGCCACTAACTCATTAAATTGCTTCTCTTTTGCTTCAGCATCTGCAGCTTCGGCCAATTTTTCCTGAGCTTTAGTAATCTGTCCTTTTGGATAGGCATCTTCCTTAAATGTTAATGCCTCGTTGTATTTATCGATAGCTGTTTGCCAGTTTTCAGCTTTAAATGCATCATCACCAGCTTTGATTGCCGCCTCATACTTTTCCTGAAGCTCAGCATTTTCGGCCTGCTTTTTAAGGATTTCATCTATCTCTGCAATTTTCGCTTTAACTTCTGCATCATCCTTAATTTCAAGTGCTTTTTGATAATTACTTTTCGCATCCTGATAACTTTCACTGTTGAAAGCATCATTCCCTTTCTTTACGAATTCATTGAATTGCTGTTCTTTTTCCTGGGCAGATTTTTTATCAGCAATTAATTTTTTGACCTCATCAATTTTCTTCTGAGCTTCTGAATCACCTGGCTTAACTCCCAGTGCTTCTTCGTACTTACTTAAGGCGTCTTCAAGTTTATCGCTGTTCTGCGCAGTAGTACCTTCCTGCATAAGTTTGTTGTACTTCTCTTCCAACTCTTTTTGGTTGGCCAGATCTTCTATTAATTTCTCAATCTCGGCTATACGGTCCTTAGGTTCTTGTTCGGATGGTTTCAAACCAGAAGCTTCTTTATACTTGTTGATGGCTTCTTCATATTTCTGAGCATCTTTCAGGCTTTTACCTTCTGCCATCAGTTTATTGTACTTCTCGTTCAATTCCTGTTCTGCAGACTCTTTATCTTTGTTTTCTTTTGCTTTTGCAATTTGATCTTTAGGATATTGCTCATTTGCTTTGAGCTTCAAGGCTTCCTCATATTTGGTTATTGCCTGATCCCAGTTGCTCGAATTGAATGCTGCGTCTCCTTCATCAATGAACTTTTTATAGTCTTCTTCAAGTTTTTTAGCTGCTTCTTCTTCCTCTTTTAGTTTTTTCAGAATATCCTCTATTTCAGACAGACGCGCCGCCGGGTGAGATTCGTTCGGTTTGAGATTTAATGCTTCCTGATATTTTGATTTTGCATCTTCCCAGCTTTTATTGATAAAAGCTTTATCAGCTTCAGCTATCAGTTGATTATATTTTTCTTCAAGTTCTTTGGCCGCTTCAGCTTCTGCCTCTTTTTGTTCTTTGGCTTTCTTCGCATCTTCTAATTTCTTCTTAACAGCAGCATCCTCTTTAATTCCTAATGCTGATTCGTAATTAGCTATCGCTTTGTCATATTCCTCTTTGCTGACATTTGCATCACCATCTGCTACAAACTTCTTAAACTGTTCTTCCTGAGCTTTTTGGTCCTGTAGTATTTTCTGAATTTCAGCAATTTTATCCTTAGGTTCCTGTTCGGATGGCTTAAGAGTACTTGCTTCTTTGTACAGGTTCAACGCTGATTCGTATTGGCTGTTGTCAAAAGCTTCTTTGGCAGCTGCCATTTTATCCTGATACTTCTTTTCAGCTTCAGCTGCTTTATTTTGTTCTTCCAGTAATTTTTGTGCTTCGTCCCGCTTCTTTTTTACATCTGCATCATCAAAAAGAGCCAATGCCTTGTCGTAATTATCAATTGCTTCCAGGTACTCTTCCTTACTTACGGCTTTATCACCATTTGCTACAAATTCATCAAATTGTGCTTTTTTCTCCGCTTCTTCCTCTTTCTTTTTGGCCAATTCTTCCTTTAATTTCTCAATCTTTTTGAGCATGTCTCGGGTATAGGCCTGGTCCCAAACCTGGTTCCCATACTGATCAAGCTCAAATTTTATCATTGGCGTGGTTTCCAACCAGCCAAAGTCTACTCCATCTACTTTCTGGAACAAGCTTGTTTGAATTGGAAAAGGAATAAACGGTGGAAGATCTTCAGGATAATCGTAGTGACCGTCAATAGTCGCTACCTTTGTGACGTATCCTTCTTTTGTAATCAAAACCGTATAGTTTTGCCCTAATGGAAGATCGATTGTAGGCACTTTCCCGTTAGAAGCCGACGTTTTTGTGATAAAGACAGTTCCACCTGTCTTCACAATTACTTTTGCACCTTCTAGTTTTTTACCTGTATCGTCATCTTTGGTCACAATATTCAACGAGATGACCGGATCCTGCGAAAACGCAGCACCTGTAAAAATTAACGATATGCACAATATCAGGGCTCTCACTTCTTGTTATCCTTACTTAATACATCTAACTCTTTCAAACGTTCATTTGGATATGTAGCGTCTGGTAAAAAGGTAACCGCCCTGTTATAATAATAGCGGGCATCACTATAATCCTCTTCAGCAAATTCGCGCTCTGCATTTATAATCATACTAAGATAGTCGATTCTTGTCTCAACTTCATTACTCGTATTATCAGGAAAATACTTTTTAAGTCGTTTATTAAGTTCTAGTGCTTCTGTAAATTTTCCTTGCTTTTCATAACGAATTCTTCGCGCTCTTAAGGTATCTTCATTATAAAGCCCATCCTTTCTTTCGTTACACTCAACAATTGCATATTGAACCTTAGAACAATCTATAATTTCCTTCGCTTCATTTAATTTAGCCATAGCCTCATCATAGTATTGATTTTCCATCAAGGATTGGGCCTCATAATAAAGTTTAGTGTATTTGTCATACTGTTCATCAGAGATCTTAGCGTGTGAAGCGTTCTCAACTTTTAGCTGCATATTTCTGACATATTCCTTATCCCATGTCATTTCTCCATTCTCTCCTATAGTCAATTGAATTAATGGCGTTGTTTTGAGGAATGAATAATCGCCGGCTTCACATTCGGGAAACAATCCAACAAAGCACGGAAAATAAATCCTGTAGGGTAGACTATCCGGTTTATCATAATGTGTATCCACCTCACCCATCTTACTGACATAGCCATTTTTATGCACAACAAATGAATAGTTCTGATCAATTTTCAACCAAAAAGCTTTAAAACTACCAGAGAAAAAGTCTGTACTGTCTGAGTCAACCACTTCTCCGTTATTGTATAATTCAATGTAGACACCGTCCAACCTTTCTTCTGTATGTTCATCTACAACAGAAAAAGTCAGCTCGATATACGGCTGTGAGTGCCCCAGTAAACCCAGGAGAAGAGATATGCTAAAGACAAGTGTCTTCATCCGTTCCATTATACCCTTTTTCCGAAGAAAAGGTTCGTTTAACAATTGGCTGTTTGCAAATCCGTGAAACTATCCGACATTTTCACGTTCGAATCGCTTAATTTTACAAGTCGCGTTAATCCTACAAATATCTCAAAAAAAACTGAGATTGAAGGTAGTTTTACATTATGATCGATTTGCAAAATCTTAGCTTCTGGGAAAAGCAAACCTTTATCTACAACTCTGATGTCGTCATTATCGGATCAGGAATCGTAGGTCTGTCCACAGCCATCTATATAAAACAACGGGAAAACGGTAAAAAAGTAACAGTTTTAGAACGTGGGTTTCTACCCTCAGGTGCTAGTACTAAAAACGCTGGATTTTCTTGCATTGGCAGCCCATCTGAAATTCTGGATGATTTATCAAAAAATTCACCAGAAGAGGTGTTTGCTACCGTTGAAAAAAGATGGAAAGGATTACTCAATTTAAACGAACTGCTGGGTATTGAAAATATTGGATTTGAAGATTTGGGATCACATGAGTTATTTGATGATACCTCAGAACCAATTTATGAGCAATGCCTTTCCAAATTGGATTATTTAAATGACGAACTGAGTAAAATCACAGGAAAACCAAGGGTTTATGCTCTTGCCAATGAAAAATGTCAGGACTTTGGATTTAATGGTTTCAACAAAGCTATTTCACACGCCGCAGAAGGTCAAATAGATACCGGAAAAATGATGAAAAGCCTTATTACCAAGGCACTTTCTTTAGGCATCAATATATTAAATGGTATTGAAGTGAAGGAAATAAAGAAAGAGCATCTCATTTCAAATATTGGTGTTATACCCTATAAGCAAGTTGCTATCTGCACCAATGGGTTTTCCAAGCGCTTTTTTCCAGAGATGGATGTTGAACCAGCAAGGGCCCAGGTTATTGTTACGTCTGAAATAGAAGACCTCAAATTACAGGGTATATATCACTTTGATGCCGGTTACTATTACTTTAGAAACATTGGTAAAAGGGTATTATTTGGTGGAGGAAGAAACCTTGATTTTGAAGGAGAAAAAACAGAAGAGTTAGTAACCACAGAGCGTATTATTAGCGAATTAAAGCAAATTTTAAAAGAGAAAATTGTACCCCATGCAGATTTTGAAGTTGAACATCAGTGGGCAGGAACAATGGGCGTGGGTCATAAAAAACAACCGATAATACAAAGACTCAACGAAAATCTCTATTGTGGAATTCGCCTTGGTGGGATGGGAGTTGCAATCGGTAGTCTCGTAGGTAAAGAACTCGCAGAATTAATGTCTAAAAGCTAAACAGGACCTCATTGTAGATGAATAAATATTCTAAAAAAATAACAGAAAGCTCTTCCAATTACGATAATTTGGAAGATATGTCGGTACACGATTTATTAACCAATATCAACAAAGAGGACCATTTAGTTCCGGCGGCGGTTGAAAAAGTAATTCCGCAAATTGAACCATTTGTTGAAAAAGCACTGGACCGTATGGAAATGGGTGGAAGACTGTTTTACTTAGGCGCAGGCACCTCTGGCCGATTAGGCATTGTTGATGCATCAGAGTGTCCCCCTACATTTGGAGTAGATCATGGTATTGTTATCGGATTAATGGCCGGAGGAGATAAAGCTATGCGCAAAGCGGTGGAATTTGCTGAAGACGATCCCGAACAAGGCTGGAAAGACCTTCAGGCTTATGACATCAATGATTTGGATACATTAGTGGGTATTGCTGCATCAGGTAGCACACCGTACGTTGTAGGCGCAATTCAACACGCTAACAAAAATGACATTCTAACGGCAGGAATTACTTGTAACCCGGAGAGCGATTTAGCTACGCATGCCCGATTTCCCATTACACCTATTGTAGGACCAGAATTCGTAACCGGAAGTACACGAATGAAGTCCGGAACTGCCCAAAAGCTAATTCTCAACATGATCTCTACATCCATAATGATTGGACTTGGCCGTGTTCAGGGCAACAAGATGGTGGACATGCAACTCAGTAACAATAAATTGGTAGATCGCGGCACTAAGATGATTGCCCGGGAACTCTCCGTTAGTTATGAAGAAGCAAAAAACCTATTACTGGAACATGGTTCAGTAAGAATCGTTCTAGACAGGTTCAAGAAGGGATAGTTTATTTGAGAGATTTCTCGCTACACTTTCTCTTATGCTCACTACCTTTGCACATCACTAAACTTAAGGAATGAAGTACATCAGTGTTTTTGATATGTTGAAAGTGGGAATAGGGCCTTCAAGTTCTCATACACTAGGCCCATGGCGTGCTGCTGAAAGCTGGTTGGAATCCCTTGGTGAAAAGGGTCTCCTTGATAAGATCAATAAAGTGCAGATAGATCTATACGGCTCACTCTCTTTAACCGGTAAGGGACATGCCACGGATTTAGCAATTATGCTTGGACTTTCAGGTAAAGACCCTGAAACAATTCCCGTGAACGACATACAACGGGTAATAACCGTTATTATTGGGAATAAGGAATTAAAACTAGGTGGAAACAGTGCGATCCCTTTTGACCATGAAAAAGACATCATTTTTAACTCTGATTTTCTTCCTTTTCATGCAAATGGAATGAAATTCAGCGCTTTCTCTGAAGAGAAAAAGATAGATGAAGAGGTCTATTTTTCCATAGGTGGTGGATTTATCGTTCAGGAAAAAGATGATGAACAGGCAGTTGAATATCAAAATGAGGCGACGTATCCCTACCCCATCCAAAATGCACAGCAACTATCTGATTATTGTACGTCAACGGGTAAAAATATCTCCGACATTGTCTATGAAAATGAGCAGGTGCTGAGATCTCCTGAACATATTGACGAAGAATTAAAACGAATATGGGAAACCATGCTTGAAAGTATTTACATAGGCTGTCATACAGAGGGCATTTTGCCGGGTGGGTTGAATGTCCGAAGAAGAGCATACGATTCACATCACCGGCTTATTGGAGATGCAAAATATACCAATCCTCAGGAATGGATAGAGGCCATTCGAAAAACAGAGGGAAAATTCAGACAAATCCTCAAGTGGGTAAGTTGTTTTTCTATTGCTGTGAATGAAGTGAATGCTTCGTTTGGACGAGTCGTAACCGCTCCAACCAATGGTAGCGCTGGTGTAGTTCCAGCAGTTTTAATGTATTATCTAACCATTGAAAATCACAAAGCTGGTTTTGAGGAAGTGAAGAAATTCTTATTGGTTGCTGGTGAACTGGGATCTATCTTTAAAAAGGGCTCAACAATTTCAGCTGCTATGGGAGGATGTCAGGCAGAAATTGGTGTATCCTCATCTATGGCCGCGGCGGCATTAACTGAACTTATGGGCGGAACACCCGAACAAGCTTTGGTTGCTGCAGAAATTGCCATGGAACACCATCTTGGAATGACCTGTGATCCAATAGAAGGGCTTGTACAAATTCCTTGCATTGAGAGAAATTCTATGGGGGCTATTAAAGCAATAAACGCAGCTGAACTAGCCATTGAAACTGACCCAAAAAACACAAAAGTTCCATTAGATAAAGTGATTAACACTATGTGGGAGACAGCCAAGGATATGAATACCAAATACAAGGAAACATCCCAGGGTGGTTTAGCGATAAAAGTGAGTTTAGCCGATTGTTAGGCCCAGAATTTGTATGTTTATCCTGAAAATCAAGTAGACATGAGATATTTATTATTTATAGGACTATTATTTACAACTTGTTTTAACCTTTCATACGCACAGGTAACACGCGGAGATTTAGAAAATATGATGGATGAACTTGATACGAATCCTGAGAATATTAAAGAGATGTTCATAGGTAACACATCTACTTATTCCAAAGAACAGGCAATTGCCTACAGCTATAAAAAATATTCTGCGGACCGTGGTAATACCTTGTCCCTGACGGATAGTGGAATTAAAATCCTATATGCCCCTGATGGAAAACCAACATCCGTTTACTTTATTCCCTACAAAAAAATTGCAACGGTAGAGCTAGGAAAAACCTGGATAAGCATCTATCTCGATCGTTAATTTTTCATTTTTCGACACCTTAATTTTTTGAGTTTGAAGGCTATCTTCATTGCTTTCACAACCCCAGTATATTCAGGTATTTGCACTCCTTAACAATTCTTAACAAATACCCTCTATAAATAGGCGTATACTCTAGTTAAATTTGTTTGCTTAATAATAGCAAAGCTCTGGTCCAATACCAGAATTAACCAAAAGAGAAAGTCGAATGGAAGAAACGCCTACCAATCAGTCAGCGACCAGTATAGAAGAGGTCAATGCTAAAATTCAATCAGGAAGCCAGTTTCTGGATAGAATGAATGCGGAGATCAGCAAGGTAATTGTTGGTCAGCAATATATGATCGATCGATTATTGATCGGATTACTAGCAAACGGTCACATCCTCCTGGAAGGAGTACCCGGACTAGCAAAGACATTAGCGATCAAAACACTATCTGATACGATCGGCGGTCATTTTAACCGTATTCAGTTTACACCCGACCTATTACCTGCTGATGTTATCGGAACAATGATTTACAATCAAAAACAGGAAGAGTTTACGGTTAAAAAAGGACCCATTTTTGCCAACTTTATTTTGGCAGATGAAATTAACAGGGCACCAGCTAAAGTACAATCGGCATTGCTTGAAGCCATGCAGGAACGGCAGGTAACTATCGGTGAAACCACGCATATGCTTCCCATCCCGTTTTTAGTGTTGGCCACACAAAACCCGGTTGAACAAGAAGGTACCTACCCCTTGCCAGAAGCACAGGTTGATAGATTTATGTTAAAAGTGTATCTCGACTATCCTTCAAAAGAAGAAGAAAAGTTGATTGTACGTCAAAATATTTCTGCTGAAGGTTTCCCAAAGGCTTCTACTGTGGTAGATATCAAAGAAATTCTTGAAGCCAAAGCACTGGTGAAAGAAGTTTATCTAGATGAAAAAATAGAACAATACATAGTTGACCTGGTATATGCAACCCGTCAACCTGAAGATTATGGCTTAACTGATATGAAACATTTGATAGGATTCGGAGCATCTCCCAGAGCATCTATCAATATGGCTTTAGCAGCAAAAGCTTACGCCTTTATAAATAAACGAGGGTTTGTTATTCCGGAAGATGTTAGAGCTGTTTGTCCGGATGTTATGCGCCACAGAATAGGGCTGACGTATGAAGCTGAAGCTGAGGACATCACTCAAACTGATATTGTAAACAAGATCATGGATTACGTAGAAGTGCCGTAGACCTTTGATCAGAGAAAATAATAAATAGAATTGCGATTATTCCTAATACATATTAGCCTTTTTACACTTTTCGCTTGCGGTGGGCAAGAAGCGCCTCATTCAAATAATGAAGTGGTAGAAAACAACCTCACTCAATTTACACCAAAACAAGGTGGAGATTTGTATGCAAATGAATATGGGGAAATTGAATTGGTTCGCGTTAACGATTCTATCATGCGCACTATTTTCAGAAATAATAAGAATGATGAGTTCGACACATTAATGAAAATATTGCCGAACTTTCCTTTGTACAAATCAAAGGATTCCTTGCCGTTTTTATCGCTTGGTGGACGGGGAATACAGATGAGTGAATATTATCTGGAAGTAATGGAATTTACCAGTTTACTCTTCATTGACCAGTTTATTCAGATTGAGCACATGTACGATCGGCCTTTTTTCAAACTAGGGTCAGAAGTGAAGTTAGAAGGAGATGTGTCCCGTGGAAAAGGAAGAACCGTCAACGAAATTTGGTTTGAGAAAGGGGATGTTGAGGGTTATAATTTAGATTACGCGATCGTTTATGGTGTATTGCACAAGGAGCCCTATCCCCGATCATATTATAGTACAGCTGAATCTCCGCAAGGAATGTTTGCGGAAGGAAGCGGTCCACATTATCGCCTAATTTTTGAAGATGCAGATTTTGAAGCACCTCCTTTAACAGTTTTTGAAGGATATCCGGTAAATACCAGCTCAGGACAGGCAGCCATTGCCTGGGAATTTGCAGATTCAGAGGCCTACATTATTGAAGGACATGAGCCCTGGACCGAGAAAGATCTTTCCAAAAAAATTGCGGTAAAAGGGTATTTAGTTCAAAACAGACATGGAAGCTACTTAAAAAACTGGGAGATCATAGAATAAATGGATACGAAAGAGCTCATAAAGAAAGTACGAAAGATCGAGATCAAAACGAAAGGTCTTTCCAACCAGATTTTTTCTGGTGAGTACCACTCGGCTTTTAAAGGCCGGGGCATGGCTTTTAGTGAAGTTCGTGAGTATGCAGTCGGGGATGAGATCAGAACCATTGATTGGAACGTGACTGCTCGTTTCAATGAACCCTTTGTCAAGGTATTTGAAGAAGAACGGGAGCTTACTGTGATGTTGCTGGTAGACGTTTCTGCCTCAGAAATGTTTGGTACCCGCAATCAAATTAAGCGCGAAACGATTACTGAATTGTGTGCTGTTTTGGCTTTTTCAGCCGTTTCCAATAATGACCGAATTGGTTTAATTATGTTCTCCGATCAAATTGAGATGTTTATCCCCCCTAAAAAAGGAAAATCTCATATTCTGAGAATTATCCGTGAGTTGATTAACTATGAACCCGAGCACAAAGGAACCGATATTTCAGAAGCCCTAAAGTACTTTTCTAAAATGGTGAAAAAGAAAAGTATTGCTTTTGTGCTCAGTGATTTTATGGGGGATGACTTTTCTGACGCCATCAAAATTGCCTCCAGAAAGCATGACGTGGTAGCTTTAAAAGTAAAGGACAAGGCTGAATATGAATTGCCCAATATCGGTGTGGCACAATTCAGAGATCTGGAAAGTAATGCAGTATCATGGATCAACACCTCATCCAAAAAAGTTAGAAGAAAATATCGCGAATCAGCATTGAAAAAGGATGAAGAAATATTACAACTTTTCAGACGAAGTAAAACAGATTTCGCAGAGATCTATACAGATGAAGGATATATTAAACCACTAATGAATCTCTTTAAAAACAGATGATACGCTCAGGATTATACATATTAATGTGTCTTGCTTCCTCTTTGGTATTTGCACAAAGAGCTGAAATGCTCTTTCGCAATGATCAGATTAAAATTGGGGAGCAAACTACATTTATCCTGAATCTGGAATATAAGAATCCCACTGGGGAAGCTTTGATTCGTTGGCCACAATTTGAAGAGAATCTCACTGAAGATATTGAAATTTTAGAGCGGACCGTAGACTATGACGAAATTGTTGATTCTGCCTATAATATCTATTCCCGAAAACAAGAGTTTACCGTTACCTGTTTTGAACCGGGAATGTATCATTTAAAACCTATTGGGATCGAATTGAACGATTCAATGTACTATACCAATCCTACTCAATTATTGGTACAAACAGTAGAAGTAGACACTTCAAAAGGTATTACAGATATCAAGGAAAATTACTCCGTTGAATACAGTTTCAGTGAAAAAATGGAGGATTGGTTTAAACAATACTGGCCTTATCTGGCGGGATTCGGAGGCTTAGTCGCCTTGTTCTTTTTATTTAGGTTGATCAAAAGTAAACGCCCGGAAAAAGAAGAACCGGCCCCACCGCCAATTCCTGCTCATATCACAGCTTTAAAGTCATTGCTTGAACTTAAAAAGCAACAAGCATGGCTCACGGAAGACAAGAAAAAGTATTACTCGGAGCTAACCTATACAGTACGCCTTTACCTTGAAAAGCGATTTGGTATTCAGGCCATAGAACACACCACTCGTGAAATCATCAATGATTTGAAATACGCAGATATCTCTGAAGAAGATAAAGTTTACTTGCGAAAAATCCTTAGTGAAGCGGATATGGTAAAGTTTGCCAAACTGAAACCTGAGGACAGTTTCGGAGAAGAGTCACTGTATAAATCCATTGATTTTGTGGAGAAGACAAAAAAAGAAGACGAATTAAATCATCAAGAAGACCGAGAGAATGGGGAGTAGCATTTACAAAATATGGCCCTTTGCATTTGAGTATGTGCACCCTGAAGCGTTTTGGATATTCCTGATCATTCCTGTGATTATTCTGTGGTACCTGTTTCAGAGGAATATGGAGTTTAAACAGATCAAATTGTCTTCAACAGATCAATTTACCAGGAAAAAGGTGAACTGGATAGCGTTATTGAAGCATGTCAATTTCGGATTGTTTTTGATCGGTTTATCGTACGTTATTTTGGCCCTGGCGCGTCCTCACTCACCCATTGACATTGATGAGTACGAAAAAAAGAACATAGAAGGGATTGATATTGTCATATCTATGGATGTTTCCCAGAGTATGTTGGCAGAAGACCTCAAGCCAAACCGATTGGAAGCTGCCAAAGAAGTAGCTGCTCAGTTTATTGAAGACCGTCCAACAGACAGAATTGGGCTCGTATTATATGAAGCGGAAGCCTACACACAATCCCCAATGACAACAGATCATGAGTTATTGCTGGATCAATTGGGAAAAGTACAAACCGGAATGGTAACTCCGGGTACAGCTATTGGTGTTGGTTTAATTACTGCCGTTATCCGCCTGGCAGAAAGTGACGCTAAAAGTAAGGTTGTAATTCTGATGACAGATGGCCTCAATAATTCAGGAGATATTAAACCATTAGAGGCTGCTGAAATTGCGAAAGAAAAGGGCATTTGTGTATATACCATAGGTGTTGGTGCTGAAGGAACGGCCCCTACTCCAATTTTCGGTGGGTTTAACATGAGTATGCCCGTGCAAATAGATGAAGAATTGTTAACTGATATCGCCAATATGACCGGAGGGAAATATTACAGGGCGAGAAATAATACAGAACTCAAACACATATATAAGGATATTGACCGATTGGAAAAATCAAAAGTAAAAGTGCTTGATTTTAAAATTGATCCACCTGAAAAATACTATGGCTTTTTAATTTTTGGAATCCTGTTAATCCTGGGATATAAAGTAATTGATAACAGTGCATTAAAAAGTATTCCTTGATGGCAGTAAGTGTACACAAATATAATATTAAGCACATCCTGATCGCCGTTATTATCTGGGAGGTCATCTTCTGGTCTATTGGGGTGAGTTTGTATTATTACATGTCAGATTTGGAGAACTTCCGGTTTGAAAACGAGTACATTCTCTGTGGATTGGCATTGATCCCTATTGTTGCATTGGGTTATCTGGTGGTACTCAACTGGAAAAACAAGACATTAAGTCAACTGGCCTCTGACAAACTATTGCGTTATCTGACCGCTCCGGTTTCAGAAGTTAAATCTTACTTCAAGTTTTTCCTCTTCAGAAATGCACTGGCGTTCCTAATCCTTGCACTTGCCAATCCTCAATATGGTAAAGGACGAAATGAAATGGTTGCCGAAGGGATTGAGATCATGATTGCACTGGACATTTCTAACTCCATGAGAGCACTTGACCTGGACCCAAACCGGGATCGATTAACCGTGGCAAAAATGTCTATTGACCGTTTTCTTCGCTCCCTTCATGGGGATAAGGTTGGAATTCTCGTATTTGCTGGCGACGCATTTCTACAAGTTCCTCTGACAGCTGATTACAGAGCCATTAAAATGTTTTTGCAAACCATTTCTCCGGATATGATGACCAATCAGGGGACCTCAATCGGACTGGCCATTGACAAATGCATTCAATCATTCGATATGGAAAACGGGGTTAACAAAGCCATCATTGTAATGTCAGATGGAGAAGACCATGAAGGTGATGCAGAAGCCATGGCCCGATCAGCCAATGAAATGAACATCATTGTAAACACCGTTGGAATGGGGACACAGAATGAAACACCGATTCCTGAATACAAAAACGGTGAAATGGTAGGCTTAAAAGAAGATGCGTACGGGAAAACGGTATACACCAAGCTCAATGAAGAAATGCTTGTCAACATTGCACAAATTGGTGGTGGTACTTACGTCCGGGCAGAAGGAAATTACGTCAACCTGGAAGGTTTGATGGAAGAGATTAGGAAAATTGAAAAGACAGAAATGGAATCCAGCTTGTATTCGGATTATGAAGACCAGTTCCATTGGTTTCTGGCACTCGGACTCGTGTTATTGTTTATAGAGTTCTTCATTACCGAAAACAGGTCAGGATTTGTACATAAACTACAGGAATATGATATTTAGATTGTTCATCATAGCATTGTTTTTACCATTGATGTGCGTTGCTCAGGACGAAATCAAGCGAAACTTATATTACGGAAATCAGGCCTTTAATGAAGGTGATTATGAAAAAGCCGCAGACTATTATCTAGATGCTGTAAATCAGTCACCATTGAACTTTAAAGCCAACTACAACCTGGCCAATGCCTATTATCGATTGAATCAAAATGACAAGGCTATTGAACGTATGAATACGGTAGTTAACCTCGCTCCAACTTCCTTTGATAAAGCTAAAGCCTATCACAATATTGGCAATGCCCACATGATGAAACAAGAGTTGGATGAAGCAATTGAAGCCTATAAAAATGCACTTCGACTTAATCCATCTGATGAAGAAACACGGTATAACCTGGCCTATGCACAGCAGATGAAACAAAAACAGGATCAGCAGCAAAAACAAAACCAGCAAGATCAATCAAATGGTGGTGATGGGCAGAATATGGGAGATAACCAAAATCAGGAAAATCAAAACCAGGAAAACCAGGAAAATGGTGATGAAAATAATGATTCTGGAAATGATCAGGAGGAAAAGGATGGCGATCAGGGAGATCAGGAGGAGGATGGTAACTCAGACCAGCAACCACAAGACAGACAAGACCAGGACGGAAGTGGTCAAAGTTATAGTGCAAAGTTGTCCAAAGAACAGATCGAGAACATTTTGAACGCCTATTACCAAAGGGAAAAAGAATTGCAGAAGAAATTAAATAACAAGAAAAAAGTAGGGTACGGAAGTCCTCAAAAGAAAGACTGGTGATACGACTGTTAGCCATATTGCCCCTCTTCATTGTGTTTTTTGGCTTTGGCCAAAAGGCCTATATTGAAACAGCTGTTAGCAGTTCAAGGATTTCTAGTGTACAGCCTCTGACGTATCAAATCCAAACGGATTGTGACTGTAATATTGAACCACCAGACTTTTCAGATTTTGATGTTCTGGACCGACAACCGGGTCAGTCGTCCTACACCATGAATATCAATGGAAAGGTTACGAATGTATGTACCAGTACACTTACATTCGTTTTGCGTCCAAAGAAAAAAGGAAAAATCACCATTGGAGAGGCAACCGCTAAGTGTGAGAACGAAAACAAAACCTCTGAAGATGTTACAGTGACCGTAGTTGATGCAGATGAACTTCACAAAGCCAATGAAGGTGTAGCATCTTATTATTTTAAACTGGTGAGTAATAAGCAGAGCGTTTATGTAGGTGAACCGTTTACCCTTACTATGTATCTGTATTCCGAAAAATTACCTGAAAACATCAACAATATTGTGAAGGGAGATGCTTTGGGATTAACCCGTCATCCGCTTTATAACGAACGTGATCCGGGACATACTTTTACCCGTTACGAACAAAACGTCAAGGGCAAAAAATATCAGGTCATAGAATTAACTAAGGAAGTCTGCTTTGCTGACCATCCCGGAACCATTGACATTTCAGCTTATTACGGTTCAGCCGTTGAATCGTATTCAATCTGGGAAAACAAGTACATGGATGGATATTCAAACAGTTTACAAATCAAGGTAAAAGAGGTTCCTGTAGACAAGCCCGAAAATTATTATGGGATGGCCGGCGAATTTGAAATTACACATGAAATCTCCAAGACCTCTGTCGTTGCTAACCACGCCATTGACATGAATGTTACTATTTCCGGAACTGGTAATTTTCACTTATTAAAAACACCCGAGTTTAATTTTCCGAAAGATAGTTTTATGGTAACCGGACCAGAAATTGAACGAAACCTCACGCAATCTGAAGAAGGTGCTACAGGGTCAGTTAATTATCACTATGTCATTACACCTACCAAAGCCGGAGAATACCTCATTCTACCCTATTCATTTTCTTATTTTGACTGGAATGACAAACAAATGAAATCTGTCTCTACGCATGATATCTTGTTAACTGTGGCCAAGGGCAACGAAACATTTATGGTCACCAATAATAGTAGCAATGGCGAAGAAGCAACAGAAACAGATATTCGATACATTCATACTACATCAGCAGAGTTTTTTACAGATGCTGATTTCTTATTTGGGAGGTTATATTTCTGGCTTGGGGTAACCGGACCTCTTGGATTTTTCTTTGTGCTCCTAATCATCAAAAGAAGAAAATCAAAAAAATCTGAAGAAGAAATTAAAGCCGCCGAACAAAAAGTTGCCAAACGTAGTACTGTCAAAGACATCAAAAAACTTAAGCGATTAGAAGGAATTGAAGGTGTAAATGAACTTAAACGTGCTTTAGAAGAGTATTTCATGGTGAATTTGGATGTTGGGCGATCGGCATTGTCCAGAAACAATATTATCCAGTTATTGGATAAAAAGGGAGTAAATACAAGTATTATCCAAACTTTTGGAGAAATATGGGACAAGCTGGAAATGGCACGATACGCCCCTATTTCTTCACAAAACATGAGTGAGTTATACGACAAAACCGAGGCATTAATTCAAGATCTGAACAGACAATTATAATGAAGTGGTTACTGACATACGGATTTTTAATCGTGGCTGTTTTTGGAATAGCGCAGCAAGATAAATTTCAGGAAGGAAATAAGCTGTACGAATCCGGAAACTACGAACAAGCCATTGAAAAATACAGTTCAATTGTTTCACAGGGATATCATTCGGCTGAGCTGTATTATAATCTTGGCAATGCCTATTATCGGAATGGTGAATTGGGTAAATCCATTTGGGCCTTTGAATCAGCCTTGAAAATTGAGCCTGATCATGAAGATGCCTTATTTAACCTCAACTTTGCCAATGCTCAAACGGTCGATCAGATTGACACCCAGCGACATGGATTTGAACATTGGTTGCAGGGATTAGTATTTTCATCCAATATCAACTTTTGGGTTTGGCTGAGTTTAATTTGTTCTGTTTTACTCTCCTTTTTCGCATCTGTTTTCATTATTAACAAGAACAGAAAAACCCGTAATTTCAGCTTAATTTCAGGCGGATTACTTGCCTTTGGATTAATTATCTCAATACTAACAGGGTATCTTCACAAGGATTATGTTACTAAAAGATCTAAAGCTGTCGTGATAACTGAACAGGTCAATGTGATGACGTCACCCACCAGTGATGCTAACATTAGCTACAAATTGTCAGAAGGTGTCAAAGTCAGGTTAATTTCTGACGATAAAGACTGGGTGGAAATTGATTTGAATGGCAATAAAGGATGGTTGCAAAAAACTGACGTATGGGCGATTTGATTTCACAAACTGTTCATTTACTACCTTCAGCATCAAAATAAAAGCCTCACTATTTAAACGTCTTAAACAGTTTTTTAAGTTCCGGAGTTGATTTCACATTCATTTGACCGGCATCAATTTCTTGAACATTATCCACGCCATAACTTCCATTGACTGTGGCTGTATTGTAATATCCCAAGTCTCTCCTTTCATCTGCCCCGGTAGTTGTTGTAGCTCCACCCAGTGGCTGATTAAGTGAAGTAGTATCAGCTGTGGTGGTAGTTGAAAAAGCATATTCACCATCTCCTCCATTTTGATCATCATTTTTATAGGTGTTGGCTGCATCTTCGTTCTTATCAACCGTAAGCTTATTTGCAGGTTTATTGTCTTTTTGCTTTTCCTTTTTAAGGGAGTTATTTCTTGATTTCGTTCTCAAATCTGTTTCTGTATCTGCATCATCAGCAAAAGCCACCGATTCATCTGACACGCCCTCATTATTATTGGCATTGCTTATAATCGTCTGTTCCTTTTCTTCTTCAAGCACTATTTTTTCTTCAACTGGCTGAAGTTCAGACTCAACTTTAGGTTCTTCATAGAAACCATCATGCATAGCATAATCCGGCACATCCACTTCCTCCTCTTCGTCTGTACTTGTGACCTTGTCCAATTCAAATAATCCATCCTTTGGTCCGGAACCACTTCCATCTTCACTTTTCTTTGCTTCCAGGGCTCTTTCCAGATTATCTCCACTTGGTTCATCATCTTCAAGGGCAGAAAGTTTTCCATCAGCATCTTCAGCTTCTGATGTTTCTTCATTTTCTGATACAACCAGATCCTCATTTTCTTCAGTACCAGTTGTTTTTTCAGTTACTGTATCATTCACCGCCACGTTATCCACTTCTAAATTGGTGTTATATACCATTAGGAATCCAATGAGCAGCAAGGCAGCAAGAGACATTTGGAAGGCCGGTCTGCGATACACTTCTTTATCCGTTGGCCACAGAAATATACTCACGCCATTCAGCCAGAATTTACGGGAGGCCTGATCTTTATGCAGATGGTCCATCACTTTCTTCTTTAGCTGTGGTGTGGCCTGAATTTTATCTCCGGCCAATGCTTCCTGGGTACTTGCGAGAAACCATTTCATCTCGTCGTACTCTTCGGCATTTTGCACCAAATCGCTCACAGACTCGAGTTCTTCGGGCGTGAGCTCAAAGTACTCTTTGTTCAGGATGATATTTTCCATTTCTGTTGTCATATCATTGTTTTTCTGAAAACCGCCAATTTCTCTGCTAAAGCTTTAGTCGCGTGATGCAACCTTGACTTTACCGTGCCTGCGTTGATTTCTAAGGTTTCCGCTATTTCATTTAACGAGAGGCCTTCAAAATGTCTTAGCATAAAGACTTCTCGGTGTTTATCGTTTAGCTTACTTAATTCTATCTTCAATTGTTCTGCAAAATTAGATTTGTCTACTGCCTTGTCCGGTAAAATTGCACCGTCTTTGGCTTCCACTCCTTCCGGAACGTCATATCCGGTATTTTTGCGTACTTCTTGTTTCTTATACTCATTTTTACACATGTTGTTCGCCACTGAAAAAAGCCAGGTTTTAAAATTCCGGTTTAAGTCAAATGACTCTGGTTTATCAATGATCTTGGTAAAGAGGTCATGTGTAAAATCCTCAGCCTTGATCCTGTCGTTCCACAATTTGCGGTAAAAAAAGTTCACCATAAACTGCTCGTATCTTTCGTAAATCTGCTCAAAGGCCATCCTGTCACCCCCGACAAACGAGCGCATTAGGTCTTCATCCGTGTATGTAGAATAATCCTTCTTAAAGAGCCGCATTACAAATGTTTCGTCAACTACTATTGACCACTATTTCTTACTACTAACTAACCGTTATCATAAGCTGTTAAAATTTCATTTACTGTTTTGGTTTGTTCTACTTTTTTAGCAATTACTGCAATTGCTTTTCTCAATGTCTCATCACTTTCTCCCAATGTCTTTTTCAATTTATACAATGTCAGTAAGGGAGGTAGATAATTGCGATACAATCTTTTCTCTGAGCTAGTTAAGCTCATACTGGCAAAATTCTTTGTCGCCACGCTAACCCAGAATGTATTGAGTTTATCCTGCTGATCTTTCACATACCCTTCGTAATAAAGACCTGTTAGGAAGGTGTTATCTGCAGCAGAGCTGAGATAAGCCTGGTGTACCGTTGCAGATAAATGCACATTTCTACTGGCTAGTGACGTTTTAATGAATGTTTTTTCTTCACCGAAAAATTTAGCACTTCCCGTTCCCAGTTTATGCGCCATTGCTTTTCGGTATTCATCATTAATCAGATAATCCATATTTACCACTGTTACTCCCTTTCCCTTGCCTTTTACCTGTTGCAGGGCATACAGTGGAATAGCTTCTTCTTCACTACTCACAATTAACACACCGGTTGCCGGAAAAACATCTTCGTAATAAGACAGGACATTGGTAGAATAATACTTTATTACCTTAGATGCCAGTTCTTTCTGTTTTCCATACTCACCTTTCATACCGTAGTAACCGTAGAGGGACTTAACAACTCGCTTGTCGGAAGGTGCTTTCTTATATGCGGATAGGATTTTATCTCCTCTTTCCTGATAAAAATGACCGTTGAGATACCAGGCAAAATCCGTTTGCCAGGCATCCGGAAACTTTTCCTGCATGTCAAAACACCAGTCATCCATCTCAAATTGCTCCGTACGACTGAATTGCTTAGTACCACTTCGTTTATAGCCTTCACGCAGCTCAATATATGCGTTTAGTGCCACCTCTGCAGTTTCGGCTGTACTCACTGTTACTTCCGATTCCGAGCTTTGCACCCCTTTCTTACTTTGTGCTAAACAAAGTGAAGAACACATGATTACTATGACAGATAGATACTTTATCATTTTGTCTCTTTGCTGTTAATTACAACCTATTTCTTAAAAGGTTCATTCCTGAAGATAATTTATTTCTCATAAAGTACGACAGCAATACATTTCCTTACATGAGATTATCGCTACATCTATTTACAAATTACTCATTAAATTAATGATTCATAATCAAATAGCGGAATTTATAAATAATTGATACTTTTGGTTTAAATCCTATTTAACAATGAAAAAATTATATATATTATTCATCCCCGCGCTATTTTTACTAGGCTCCTGTACACAGTAAGCTGAAGC
>JABURP010000044.1 GCA_014762645.1 Crocinitomicaceae bacterium | reverse complement strand
AATTTTATGAAAGCTCAATGCACCCTAACGTTTGGCTAAAGCTAGTGATTTGTTGTTTGCGCAGCAAATACAAAACACGTGCGAAAGTGAGATGGCCAAAACCCGCACAATGGGAGTCCACCGAGTTAGGCCAAACCAGAACTTTGTACACGCAAATGGGAGCAAGTGTGCTGGCCAAGGGTGGACGCTGAGCTTTAGCTACTGTGTTATGGAGCGTTTTCTACTCCTGATAAAGAGTGTCTGTAATAACACTTTGATTATAAATTCTTTCCAAAATAACAGTATTGAATCCAACTATTTCCTTTGGTATTTTGAATGTGGTAACATAAAATTCTTCGCAGCTACATCCTTCATCAGGATAAATGTCTAGCAAGATTAATGAGAGTGTTTTATTGTCTATTTTGAGACCTCCTTCTAAGCTTGGTGATCCAGATTCGATAAATGAAATGGTAATAGTTAGTGAGTCTTGAGATTTAGACACATTCAATTCTGGTTTGAATAAAGACGTATCATCATGATCGAAATCTTCCGAAACTGAATAATTGAATATTAACCCTTCTTTCAAGGAGTCAGGTAGACTTAATTTTCTTTCCAATTTTTCATTTTCAGATGATGATTGACTGGAACTGCTGTCACAACTTCCAAGTAAGATTAAAGAAACAACTAAGACAACTATTCGCATAAACCTAATGCTCCATAACGTTAGCCTAAAATTAGCAATTTATTGCGACGCGAGTGTGCAGGCCAAAAACCCCGGATACTGGCTGTCCGACTGTGGGAGGCCGCCCGGTTATGTACACGCTACTGGGCGCTTTTGTGGGTGGAAGAGTGTCGGACGTGAATTTTAGGTATTGTGTTATGAACCGTTTTCTACAACATCTCCGCGCCTAGGACAAAAAATGGGCGCAGTCCGCCTGTGAACATTTGGATAAGAAGCAGAAATTAAATTTTAAACAGAGATTTATGTTAGAACTGTCCGACCACCCGGACTATGGGCGTTATGGGAGGAATGGTTCATAACGTTTGGCTAAAGCTAGTGATTTGTTGCTTGCGCAGCAAGTACAAATTACGTGCGATAGTGCGGCGGCCAAACCCCGGATACTGGGAGCGTCCGACCGTGTTGGCTGCCCGGTTATGTACGCGCTATGGGCGTAAAGGCGCGTGGCCAAAGAGTCGGGCGCTTAGCTTTAGCTATTATGTTATGTTTTGTTTTCTACCCCTATTAATTCACTTTCTTCAGGGAATAAGTCAGTACCACTTCATAATCCAGACAGTTCTGCTGAGACCAGCCATCTTGATCAATAATTATATACAGTGAATCTTTATTTGGAACAAAATTGAAGTAGTATATTTTCGAAACTGGATTTGCGCTAATGTATGTCTGGTATGATAAATTCGAATCTAATTCAAATGATCTATCCGCTTCGTCAAGTGCATCATCAACGGTAACATACATTCCGCTATCTCTCATGACATTGAGTGAGACAGATTCCTGATACGTTGTATCTGTTATCCAAACAAAATTGTAATCACAATTCAAATCCCATCCCATTGAATATTGTTCAGAAAATTCAAAGTAATTCATTGTTCCTTGGTAGTCACCCATGAAAGGGTCTAGAAAATGAACAGGTCCAGGTGGATCTTGCTGAACTATTGGATCTTTACGACAACTTGATACAAGTACTAGCAGTCCAATTAGTATGGGTATAAGTTTTGGCATTTCCTTCAAATTACAAATTTGATATCTCAAAACCATAATTACGGATGATTTATTGATCAAACTGTCAATAAAACATAACGTTTGGGTAAAGTTAGGCATTTATGCCGTCTTGCCTGCCTGCCGGCAGACAGGATGTGCGCTGGCCAAACCCCGGACTTTGGTTTGTCCGACCGAGTGATGGCAGCCCGGATATGTACACGTACTGGGAGGGAAAAGCGTGGCCAGAGTGTCGGACATGAACTTTACCTACTGTGTTATGCGGCGTTTTCTACCAAAAGAATAGTCTATTTCAAATCCTGGGTAGACGTAAAAGAACCTGTTATCATAATAGTTCAGATAAACTTGCCCAATGAGAGACAGTCCATTTTTGAATGAATGCCTGTACCCAACATTTATAAATTGAGTAAAATATGCTTCTGGACATCTCTGAGAAGAACAATCAGGAAAATATTTGTCCGGATCACTTTCGTACCAAGGATTGAAAATATACTGGGTTCCTAATTCAAGTATGAGCGCATTTTTAATATTAATGTTGTATTGAAGTCTTGCTTTAACAATGGTTTCAATATTGTAATGTGGTCTAAACCGAATAAAATCCATTCCGATTCCACCGAGAATTCCAATCGTGAATTTCTTGTCCTTGCGGAATTCATGACCGTAACCGACATGGAATATTGATTGCACTCCTCCGAATTGGGCAAATACCAAACCTTGATTGCTTTTAACGTTCAATGTGTCATTTGACTTTGCAACAGTCGAAATTAAAATCAGAAGAGTGAGAAGAATAGATCGCATGAGTCCGTTGGGTTTAGCAAATACCTTGCATATAGATTAAACATTTGAGACTGTCTAGAAGTTACAGAAAGCTGCAATTGTCAAATTGCAATGACGCATAACGTTTGGGTAAAGTTAGGCATTTATGCCGTCTTGATGTGCGGTGGGAAAGAACCCCGGACTTTGGTTTGTCCGACCGAGTGATGGAAGCCCGGATATGTACACGTACTGGGAGGGAAAAGCGTGGCCAGAGTGTCGGACATGAACTTTACCTAATGTGTTAGCTGTAGTTTTCTACTCTGGTGAAATTGGTTCCAGTCCTATTGCAATTCTGTTTTTATTAATTCTTTCAATTTCGTCTTCATGCAATTTAGAGCGATAGAATCCGTAGCGCTGTGGTTTCCCGTTATAAGACAATGCTCGGTCTGTTATGAATGCGACCCAATCTGGGGGGTAACTTTCAAGTTGTGCAAGCATTCTTTCGGCGATTCGTAATTGCAATTCAGGATTAAAGTCGGCATGTAGTATTACCATAAAGATCGCTGCCCGACCAATATGTCCAATTTCACTTTTTGACGGTAAGTTTAATGTGTCAATCAATGATGCAAGAGTTTTGACATTAATCTCCAATAAACTGTCTGTTATCTCTCCACACCTTTCACCATAAGAGGTTTTACAAATCAATGAATTTTGATCAATCATTCCCAAATATCCAAGTCGATCAGTAAGTTCTACATTCGAGTAGCTGACATTACGTTTTAATTTCCAGCAATTCGAGATTAGTTTTTTGTACCAACCTTGATTGTAGTACAATGAGAAAATTGGAGATTCTTCCAAACAAGTACAAATAGCATTTGTATCTTGTGAAGCTATCCAACTTTGTACTCTTGGTTTAAATTCATTTGTATTCCCAAGTCTAGCATAGACAAGCATTTTGTTTATTTGTAAAGGCTCATCATAATAGTCTTTATAAGGTTGAACTTTCTCCAGTGAGTCTAAATAGAACAGAGATGAATCATATTTACCGTCCCAAAAGTATTTGCTCGCCAAATTTCCTAGTCGAGATTGTGGTAAAACCATTCCACTAGTAGTGTCTATATAGAATAGATTTTTAAACTGTCCAAATGAAGTAGAAACAGCAATGAGTGTTATTATGGTATAAATTAATTTCATTGACAGACAGTTAATTACAGCTAACGTTTGAATAAAAATAGCACTTGAGTGCGTGCTGCGCAAGCAGTAATTTTTATTTATTATGTTAGGTGTTGTTTTCTTTTATTTATTCATAAAACAGATTCCGTTTATGAAAAAGTTACCTGCGTCTGTTCTAATGTTAATCAAAGTGCCGTTAAAAGGTTCTTCCCTTAGCTCAAAATAGTAATATGAAATCAATCCAGTAAGAGTCAATAAATCTTGATCAGTTTCAATTAATTCAACACATATTGGTGAGTCGTTCACGTAAAGTGGGTGTTCTTTGGTGAAGTATGTTGAGTAGTTGTAAATCGGAATTTCTTCTGAGGAGGCTAGGAGTATATTCGAATTTAGGTTAAATAAAGTAGTGTCCACATCAAAGTGATACTCGATACAGTTAATTCTGGAAGGCACTTTATTTTGGTATTTATCTACGGACATGATCGTATCTCCAATGATTAGTTTTTCAATGCCGATATTTTTTCCCGAAACCAAACAAACGTTCGTATAGATTGGAAAACACCAAATCTGCTGATCTAATTCGGGATGAGTAGCTTTGATGGCATTTGATTGGGATTCGTTCGAATAAAAAATTCCCAGGTATTTAAGATTGTGTTGGCAATCTAAAAAAGAGAATTGATTTGCGTGTCCGTATAAAACAAGAGTGTCAATTTGACGTAGCATTGAAAAATCACAGTTCAAATCAATTGTATCTTTTGAAAGAAATAAATAGTTTACACTTTTCCAGTTTTCAGAAATTTGAATTTTGACGTTGTTCTTCTGATAATTCAAGCAGAGATGGGAGGTATTTACAGGGTATGAATTAAGGATATCTTGCTCTTCCTCAGAACTTATATTACAAGTTAGGTAGCCTACTGATTTGATATTTGAATTTTTTAGAGGAACGCTTGTGAGAAGGGATTCAATTTTAGATTGACTGAGTTGTAAATCCAATTTTGATACTGAACTATCACAATTAACGTTTAATGATGTGAGAAACGAAGATTTTATTGTAAGATGTTCAGGACTGTGATTAACTGTTAGATGTTGCAGATTAACGTATTTTGAAAGGTCTAATTGGCCTGAAGGAATGCTGTCAACTATCAGCCTGCGTATTGAATTGGAAGGAATAAAATCATGGTTGACATTTTCATAAACAACTATGTCATCTTTTGACCACTGCCATGTTACAGGACGAATTTCTTGAAAAAGAGATAGGTCAAATTGGTTTAGTTCTTTTGATTCTTGAACTTGCCAAAAATCCGAATTTCGAATCAAAACTAAAGTATCAAAAAATTCAGGAAAACCATAAATATCAGAGTTACTCGGAGGGTAATAGGTGTATTGATCAATATATATTGTAGAAGAAATTTTCTCCTTTTCGAGTTGTATCCATTCCGAATTGACTAGTATTGAATCTGGAATTTTCTCTAATTCACCTAGTGCAAATATCTCGTAAGGTTTAAGAGTGTCAAAGTGAACTTGATCTTTTGAAATTACATTGTAAATGGACATACCGGTTCCGTTGTCATAATATGAATATGCTGACACACTAATGCAAATAGTATCTGTTTTTATAGAATCATATTCAATCATTGTTTCCGATTGCTCTTGAGGTAATGGATTGAAAAAAAATAATGAATCTTCAGTTTGAATATATTTTACAGGGATCGAAGAACCACCGTTATACGAATTATATGAAAATCGAGCAAGGGTGTCATTATGAAAAGATATTTCTAAAGAATATCCATTTGTTTTTATCCATGAGCCATATTTCTCATTTAATTTTTGAGCATTCACACCACAGGTATAAAACGTCAAAATCAAAAAAAGAATATTGGGTTTAATAGACATAATGATTAAACGAAATAAGATTGGTCTGTTACAATTGAATAACACCTAACGTTTGAATAAAATTAGCAATTTATTGCGACGCGAGTGCGCTGGCAAAAAAGCCTCGGATACTGGCTGTCCGACCGTGGGTGGCCGCCCGGACTTTGTACACGCCAATGGGAGCAT
>JABURP010000053.1 GCA_014762645.1 Crocinitomicaceae bacterium | reverse complement strand
GTCCCTCGTTGGACGCTGCAAAGATAGTATATTTATTAGACATGCATTTTAAAAAATGCCATATCTTTTCTAATCCTTCAAAAAAATACTAGTTCTTAAACATCCCAATTAATTGCTCTAACTTATTTTTTAAGTCTTTGCGTTCCACGATCATATCAAGGAAGCCATGCTCCAGAACAAACTCTGAGCGTTGGAAACCTTCCGGAAGATCACGTCCAATTGTTTCTTTAACAACCCGTGGTCCGGCAAATGCAATTAAGGCATCCGGTTCAGCAATGTTCACATCACCTAACATGGCAAAAGAAGCAGTTACACCTCCAGTTGTTGGGTCTGTAAGGAAAGATATATACGGAAGTTTTGCTTCAGATAATTGATTCAGCTTCGCAGATGTTTTGGCCATTTGCATTAAGGATAGCCCTGCTTCCATCATTCGGGCACCTCCTGATTTAGAGATAATCATCAATGGACATTGCAATTCGATTGCTTTGTCAACGGCTCTCGCAATTTTTTCACCAACTACAGAACCCATTGATCCGCCAATAAAAGCAAAGTCCATGGCAGCAATTACGATTTGTTCACCATTCATTTTACCATAGGCCGTACGGATAGCATCTTTGTTACCTGTTTTCTTTTGCATGGCTTTTATCCTGTCCGTATATTTTTTTGTGTCTACAAACTTAAGTGGATCCGCCGATTCAATTCCACGAGCAAATTCAGTACCTTTTTTACTGTCAAAAAGTATCTCGAAATAATCTTTGGCAGCAATTCGCTCATGATGCGCACAGGTTCCACAAACCCATAAGTTGGCTTTGTGATCTTCTGAAGATGCCACTGTCTTACATTTAGGACACTGATACCATAAACCTTCTGGTGTTTCTTTCTTCTCGGTCGTTGAGGTTGTAATACCCTCTTTTTGCCTTTTAAACCATCCCATCTTAAATCTCTTTTATTTTCAGGATCAATATTCTGATCTCTCTTTGTTGTTAAGCAATTGTGATCGACTCATCAAGATAAACATCCTGAACTGACTGGATCAACGCAACTCCTTCGCTCATTTCTTTCTGGAAGGCTTTTCTTCCTAAGATCAATCCGTGTCCTCCGGCTCTTTTATTGATAACCGCAGTTCGTACAGCATCTGACAAGTCAGAAGAACCTGAACCTGTAGAAGCACCTCCGGAATTGATTAATCCATTTCTACCCATATAGCAATTTGCTACCATGTACCTTGTGAGGTCGATTGGATTATCCGTTGTTAATTCAGTATACACTTTTTCGTGCGTTTTCCCAAATGAAAGTGCTTTATAGCCACCATTTAAGGTTGGTAGCTTTTGTTTGATAATGTCAGCCTGAATGGTGACTCCAATGTGTGTAGCTTGAGATGACATATCCGTTGAAGTGTGATAATCAACCCCATCTTTTTTAAAATCATTATTTCTCAAATAGCACCAAAGAATTGTAGCCATCCCTAATTCGTGTGCTCTTTCAAATGCTTCTGCTATCTCCACAATTTGTCTTTCAGACTCAGGTGATCCGAAATAAATAGTAGCACCAACGGCAGCCGCACCTAGATTCCAGGCCTCTTCAACTGTCCCAAAAGGAATTTGATTAAAACTATTTGGGTAGGAGAGAAGTTCATTGTGATTAATCTTTACAATGAACGGAATTTTGTGAGCGTATTTCCTTGAATTTGCTGCCAACACTCCAAATGTTGTTGCAACACCATTACAATCAGCTTCTACTGCAAGCTTAATAATGTTTTCAGGATCCATATAAATAGGATTTGGTGCAAACGAAGCTCCCGCAGAGTGCTCAATTCCCTGATCAACCGGAAGGATTGAAATATATCCGGTTCCTCCTAAACGGCCGTGACCATAAAGGGCCTGAAGATTTCTTAACACTTGTGGGCTGCGGTTTGTACTTCCGAAACTCCTATCGACAAAATCTGCACCCGGAAGGTGAAGCATGTCTTTTGAAATAGTGTTACAGGTGTGGTTCATTAGGCTATCCGCCTCAGCACCCAATAACTCCTGTATTTTACTTGTCATTGTTGGCATATTTGCTAGATTGTAATGGGAGGCCAAAATTAATAAAACTTTCGGTTTAAAACAGTCTTATGTATTGGTCGTTTGTAGTGACCTCACTTTTTCATTAATGATTTTAAGCGCAAGCTCAAATTGTTCTTTCTCGTCAAGTTCTGTATTGTCGATCTCAACAGCATCTTGAGCCTTTTGCAGTGGGCTGATTTCCCGATTCATATCCAGATTATCTCTTCTGGCAATACTTTTTTTAACTTCTTCCAGGGTTAAATTTTCACCTTTCTCCTTCAACTCCATGTATCTGCGTTTCGCTCTTATGGTTTTACCGGCCACCATAAAAAGTTTGACTTCAGCATTGGGAAACACAACCGTTCCAATATCTCTACCATCCATAACAACGCCACCTTGCGCACCCATTTCCTGTTGAATTGAAACCAGTTTGTCACGCACTTCTTTAATGGCTGAAATGGCACTTACCTGTCTGGAGATTTCAAGTGTTCGAATATCTTTCTCTACATTTTCGCCGTTGAGATATGTTTCTGATTTTCCCTGTTCTTTGTTATACTGAAAACGTATATCTACGCGGGATAACTCATCAATTACCTGCTGATGAATGAAGTGTCCATCCTTTAATAGACCAGTATTCATTAAATGTAAGGTCACAGCACGATACATAGCACCACTATCCACATAAATATAATTAA
Organism: Crocinitomicaceae bacterium; assembly: GCA_014762645.1. Taxonomy (GTDB): domain Bacteria; phylum Bacteroidota; class Bacteroidia; order Flavobacteriales_D; family Crocinitomicaceae; genus Paracrocinitomix. Next base: position 45,016 of record JABURP010000053.1, on the reverse strand, counting down.
GGTGATTTGCCAAAGCTTTGGCCAGTGTACTCTTCCCGCAGGAAGAATATCCATCTATTGCTATGGTTATTTCAGACACTAATGCAAAGTTACGAATTACTCCAAATTTGAATACTCAAATTTGAACTTGTATGTAGTTCCGTTTTTAATGATTCGCTCGTACTCACCATCCAGTTCTTCACATAAAACTTCAATGAGTTCCGTACCAAAAGATCCTTCTCTTTTAATAGGTTTCCATGTTCCTGAATCGCGATAAATACATTCAATCATGCCTTTTTTAGGATGGGTGATTTCGATACTAATTTCCCCCTTGTCTTCATCCGTAAAGGCGTGTTTAAGTGTATTTGAGATGAGTTCGTTAAACATGAGTGCAAATGAAACAAGTGATTTGGGTTGTATGTATTCAAGTTCACACCTAACGTTTAGTTCTATTGGCTTTTGAATGTTATAAGAGTCTATTAGCTCCTGAGAAAGTGTCCGTAAATATTCTTCAAGATCTATTTTGGAGAGATCTTTACTTTGATACATTCTTTCATGTATAAGTGCCATGGAGAGTACGCGTTGAATGGCATCATCAAAGTGCTCTATTACCTTTGGATCTTTAATTTCCTTTTGTTGTAATCTTAGTAAACTTGTGATGACTTGTAAGTTGTTTTTCACTCTGTGGTGAATCTCCTTAAGCATCACTGTTTTTTCTTTATTCTGTGTTTTTACGACAGTATATTGTTTTCTCAGCTCTTGTTGCGCTTGTATGGATAGTCTTTCGGCTTTAGTTGCTGCCTGGATGATTTTGTTCATTAGATAAGAAATAACAAAAAGTACCGTGAGTAAGTTGACCATGATGGAAATGGTATCCGATAAATTTCTGTCTGATATAACTTCAGCAAGCCGATCGGTATCCATAAAGTAAGTAGAAAGCGCTACGCCAAAAATATTAACAGCAAATGTTCCAATTCCCCATTTAGCTCCGAGTAAATAAAATACATAAAGCGCTACTGCAGTTATCCAAAACATAGTCACAAGGCGGGATGAGGTCATGACAAAAAACAAGTCGTACTGATTAATCAAGGTACCTGCAATTCCAACAAACACGGCCGCCGCTTTATATTTTCCGGTGATTTTAAGAATAAGTAAACAGGCCAGCGCAGTAGTCAACGCCCAAATGGCAACAGGTATGTTCTCATCCATTCGTATGGTATGCCAGATGAGTAAACCAGAAAAAACAAAGACAAGCGTAATAAAAACAGTCCATGTAAATGCGAACTTCTCCCTGTTGAAGTGGTCCTTATATTTCGATAGCGGGGGCGCAAATAGATTCATTGAATCAAAGTAGTGTAGATAATGACTATTTTCGCACTAAAGTATTAAAAAATGAGTTCGTTTCAGGATTCGGTAGTATGGATTACAGGGGCTTCTTCCGGCATTGGGGCAGAGGCGGCAAAGCAATTTTCAAAATTGGGTGCGGTCGTTGTTTTATCTGCCCGGAACGTAGAGAAGTTAGAACAAGTTCGCAATCAATTAATTAATCCGGATCAGCACCTGGTACTTCCACTTGACCTGGAGAATAGTGCTAATTTCAGTGAGCTTGTTAATACCGTTGTTGAAAAGTTTGGTAAAATAGACTATCTCATTAATAATGGTGGATTAAGTCAAAGAGGGGAAGCTCACGCTACACCCATTGAGATTGATAGACGTATCATGGAAATCAACTACTTTGGAACGGTAGCGTTAACAAAGGCTGTTTTACCTGTTATGCAAAAACAGCAATCGGGGCATATAGTTGCCATTTCGAGCATTGCCGGAAAATTCGGGTTTTATTGGAGGTCGGCATATTCCGCTTCAAAACATGCTCTGCAGGGATTTTTTGAAAGTTTGCTACTTGAGGAAGCGAAGAACAATATTTTTGTGACCATAGCCTACCCAGGTAAAATATATACTGAAATTTCAATGTCAGCACTTAATTCAGATGGGGAACCGCATAATAAAATGGACCATAATCAGGCAACCGGAATGCCGGTTGAAGACTGTGTGAAGAAGTTAATTACGGCTATTCGCAAAAAGAAGAAATCCGTGCTAATTGGAAATAAAGAGATTCAGGCAGTTCGTATAAAACGTTACTTTCCTCGTCTATTCTGGAAGATCATAAAAAAACAGAAACCCGTTTGATGGACCCTAAGAGTTATTTTGAATCTACCATTGATAGAAATGCTTCCGTACTCAGCAGATTGAAAAAAACCTCCCTGGTACTTTCAATGGCGCGCTTGATCGTATTCATAGCTGCCATACTTGTTATTTACTTTTTCTGGGGCAATACAACAGTGACAGCTACCGCGGCAATTGTTGGTTTTGGTGGTTTTTTGTTCCTGGTGGCCAGGTATACAGATGTCAAAGCAAAACGCGATTTTCATCAGAAGATTAAAGATATCAATGACCTTGAGCTGCGTGTAATGTTGGGGCATCTGGAAGGTTTGGAAACCGGAAACGAATTCTTGTCCGGTCAACATCACTACAATCAGGACATTGATTTATTTGGTGAAGCATCCCTTTTTCAGATTATTAATCGAACGGGAACGGCTGCAGGTAAAGAAGTGCTTGCTGCTAAATTAAATTCAAATGATATAGAAGATATTTCCGGACGTCAGGAGGCTGTCAAAGAGCTAAGTGAAGATCCTGACTGGCGCCAGCATTATCAGGTGACAGCATCTATGATTCAAAACGAGGTGGCCACTCAAGATATGGTGGATTGGATGAAAAACCATAAAGCGGTTATTCCCAAAATGTTTTCATGGGTACCATTATTTTTTGGATTACTTTCTTTGACTATAATCGTGCTTTATGGTATCGGAATTGTTCCGGGAAGATTGGTTCTTTTGGAATTCTTTTTAGGAATTGCAATTAGCGGTTTGTATGTCAAGAAAGTAACCGGACTCTATGCTGAAGCCGGACGCATGAAGGAAACTTTTTCGCAGTACAGTAAATTAATTCATGCCATTGAAAATAAAGCGTTTCGAAGTGAGAAACTCACAGCACTTCAGGCAATGCTCGTGACCAATGACAAAGACGCGTCTGAGGTATTGAGAACCTTATCCAAAGAAATTAATAATCTGGATCAACGGAACAACATATTTTTTGCATTTCTGGCAAATGGATTTTTGTTGTGGGACCTTCGGTATGCTTATCGCATTGAGAAATGGATCAGAGAGAATGAAGCAAATATTGAGAAGTGGTTCGAAGCAGTGGCTGAATTTGATGCCTGGAACAGTCTGGCAAATTATGCATTTATACGACCGTTATATCTGTATCCAAAGATTGGCGACGGAGATACGGTATTGCACGCAAAAGCCCTGGGACACCCATTGCTCGATCCTGAGAAAAGAGTAGACAATGATATTGCAATTGATAAAGGAAGCTTTTTTATTATCACCGGGGCTAATATGGCCGGGAAAAGTACCTTTTTAAGGACTGTAGCACTCAATCTGGTCATGGCTAATTGCGGCCTCCCGGTGTGCGCAGGAACATTTACGTACCAACCTATCAAGTTGATATCAAGTATGCGTACCTCTGATTCTTTAAAGGATGATGAATCGTATTTCTTCTCTGAGTTAAAACGACTGAAATTTATTGTAGATGAAATAGAAAAAGATACCTACTTCATTATTCTTGATGAGATTCTTAAAGGTACCAATAGTAAGGACAAAGCGGAAGGATCACAACAATTTGTTGAACGATTGGTGGCCTCGCATTCAACGGGGTTAATTGCTACACACGACTTGAGTTTATGTGTGATTGCAGATCAATCAAATGAGGTGGAAAACCACTATTTTGATGCACAAATTATTGATGATGAACTTTTCTTTGACTACAAGTTTAAAGAAGGCGTCTGTCAGAATATGAATGCTTCTTTTCTACTGAAAAAAATGGGAATCGTCAATCCCTAAGCATTTCTACATGGCTTCCTTAACATTGGCCGTAATCTCTAAATACGTCTCTTTTGGATTGGTATTAGCCGTAACCGTGATTCGTTTGGTCACTGGTTGACCCACCTGACCACTTTTTGGACGGAAGATCACATCCAATTCTCCAATTCCTCCCGGAGCAATCGGCTCCTCTGGCTTGTTAGGAATAGTACATCCGCAAGATGCTTTTGCGTCATCAATGACCAACGGTACATTACCCGTGTTTTTGAATTTGAAGGTATACTTGTTATCGCTTGGATAGAACACATCACCAAAGTCATGCTTCATTTCAAAAAACTCAATGGCAGCAATTTCGGAATCATTATTTTCCGAATTGGTAGTTATATTATTTCCATCCTTAGGGTTTGTGTTTCCTATGATAGAATTCCCTGTATTATCTGAAGTAGAAGTTGAGTCTTCTTCTCCACCGCACGCTACTAATAATGCTGCAGAAAAGATGTAAACGAATCCTTTTTTCATTGCAATAAGTTTGTTGTTAAAATTAATAATCTAATCCTAAATCATTAATGGTTTTACCCTCAATAATTTCCAGACCTTTGATGAAAATTTCATTCTCTTTTTCATTGTAGATCTTGTAGAACTTAGAGAAATCCCACAAGTTGGAAGCAATTCTTGCTTTGAGAATAGTGTGGATAAGTTTTTTAGAAGTTTGATAATCCTCTTCAACAAATTCAATGTCTTCATCCTTTATGGCAGCCATAAAATCATCAAGGATTTCTTCTTCCACATCAAATTCACTTTCAAAAGTTTCAAAATCAGGATAAGCTTTATTCAGAGCCTCTCTGTTTTCATCTACATAATGAAAGGTAAATGTATTGAAGATACCTTTTCGGCTTATTTTTCTGTACATATCAGAAAGTTCAGTGGTATCCAGAGGAACAAACACATCCGGCATGATTCCGCCACCACCATATACAGTTCTTCCGAGTTTTAGTGTTTTAAATTGTAATGAATCGGGTAGTTTAATACTGTCCTGGTGCATGAATTCTCCGTGCAAATACCTGTTTAAATAATCATCTCGGTATGCATCATATCCCTCCGTGTAAGGTTTTTGGATAAATCTTCCGCAAGGAGTATAATATCTGGCAATAGTAATTCGGATAATGGATCCATCCGACAAATTATAAGGTCGTTGTACCAGTCCTTTACCAAAAGTTCTTCTACCCACAATTAGTGCGCGATCCCAATCCTGCAATGCTCCTGATACAATTTCAGATGCAGAAGCCGAATTTTCATCTACCAGTACTACGAGTTTACCCTTTTCAAATTCACCTTTCTTAGAATTGTGATAGTATCTTCCATAACTGTCCTTATCATCAGCAATTAAATCTCTTCGGGGTTGAGACCGGCCCTCTGAATAAACAATAAGCTTAGATTCGTCCAAAAATTCATCTGCCATTTGCTTAGCTACGTGCAATAATCCACCACCGTTTCCTTGCAAGTCCAAAATCAGGTTTTTCATCCCTTGTGCCTTCAATTCATCAATTGCCTTTGAAAGTTCTTCCGGAGTGGTTCTTGCAAAACTTGTTACTTTAATGTACCCCGTTTTTTTAGTAGCCATATAGGATGCTGCTACACTAAACAGGGGAATCTTATCTCTTCTTACATCAAAAGAAAGAATTTCTTTCTCTTTTCTTCGCTTAATACCCAACACAACAAGGCTTCCTTTGTCACCTAAAAGTCGCTTTCTAACACCTGAGTTTTGCAGGCCAATGCCAGCGACATTTTCACCATCAATAACAACAATTTTATCTCCGGCTTGCACCCCCACTTTTTCACATGGTCCACCTTCAATCGTATTCACCACTGTCAGCGTATCATTCATAATTTGAAACCGAATTCCTACCCCAACAAAGCTTCCGTTTATGCGTTCATTTGAACGTTGAACTTCTTCTTTTGGAATGAGATAAGTATGCGGATCAAGCTCTTTGAGCATTGCCACAATTGCTGCATCAGAAATTTTAGCGCCATCAAACTCATCTACATAATAAGAATCTAGATATCCAAACACCTCTTCAAATTTCCCGGTAGTTTCCTCTTCGGTATGTTGACCAAAAACCGTAAAAGACGTTGCCACCAGGAGTGCTAAAAATACTTTCTTCATTTTGTGTGTTACTTTTATTAAATTGTTGTATTAATGTAGTCGGTTACCCTTTAAAATCATTGCTATGACAGTAACGACGAAACTACTCATAAAATTAGGATTTTTTTCCTTTTTCTTGTTGAGCAACCTCAATAATTATGCCTCTTTTCTGGATGAACAGCTCCAGTATTCACGGGTGAGAGCAGCTTACAAAGCCAAAAAACCGGTTATCACTGAAAAGCTCACTTCTATGGACCTGTCGTTAAAAAATGTTAACGTCATGATCAAGGCTTATAAATATGAACAAAATGTCAGAATTTATGTGAAATCAAAAGATGAGACTACCTGGAGGGTGTACAAAGAATTCCCTTTTAATTGCACAAGTGGTGATCTCGGTCCTAAAAGACAAGAAGGCGATTTTCAGATTCCAGAAGGGTATTACCACGTCAATCATTTTAATCCCTACAGTACATTTCACTTGTCCCTCGGTGTGTCATATCCCAACAAAGCAGATAAGATTAAAAGCACTGCGGCAAAGAAGGGTGGGGCAATATATATGCATGGTGGCTGTGCATCTATTGGTTGTATCCCTATTGAAGATGAACCCATAAAGGAAGTTTATGTGCTTTCCGTTCTGGCAAAGAATAATGGCCAGGGAAAAATTCCAATACATATTTTTCCCTTTGAGTATTCGGAATCAAAGTTTAATTCGGCGATTAAGTTGTATCCAGAGCACGAAGAATTTTGGACCAATATTTACGAGATCGAAAAAAAGTTTGAAGACTCGAGATCTCAACCAAGAATTGGTATTGATGCTAGTGGCGATTATTACGTAATAGATTAAATAATTCCCCATTATTCACGAATAATAAAGGCCATTTAAATCTCATCTTTTTTTCATTTTGACTGATGCAAAAAATTGGTACTATTGGAAGCACTTATGCGCTACCTTTTAATTGCTTTCATATTCATACTGTTGTATTCCTGTTCGTCGGGTTCTGAGAATTCCATTCAACGTGGGTTATATTACTGGAAGAGTGATTTTCAACTGAATGATAATCAGAACAAATTTTTGGATGACATAGATGCACAAGTTCTGTATATAAAGTACTTTGATGTGATCAAAACAAGGTGGTCGTATTCTTATTTCCCAACAGCAGAACTAGATTACATTTCTGATACCGATATACCGATAGTTCCGGTGGTGTACATTACACCAAATGTTTTCTACAATTTGGACGGTTATTCAATCAGGGTGTTGGCAGAAAATGTTGCCACCAAGATTAAAGCTATTCATCCTCTAAATAAGAAAATAACAGAACTGCAATTTGATTGTGACTGGAACAGGGATATTCAAGGCAGTTATTTCTCTTTCTTAGAAGTGATCAAAGAACATTTTCCTGAAACGACAATTTCTGCAACCATCAGATTATACCAGTACAAATATCCTGATATTACAGGTGTACCACCGGTAGATAAAGGGTTACTGATGTATTATAATATGGGAAACCTGCGCATGTATGACGAATCCAATTCAATTTTGAATAATGATATTGGCCGACAATTTTTAGGTTTTAATGAGTACTCCTTACCATTGGATATCGCTATACCAAATTTTAAATGGACCTTGTTATTCAGGCAAGGAAATTTTGAACAGATTTGTCCAAATATCACTCTTGAACAATTGAAAAACAAGGAGTTGTTTACAAATACAAGAGGTAATTGGTATGCATTTAAAAAAGATACTGTTTTGAATAATACTTATTTTAGATTTGGAGATGAATTGCGTTTTGAGTATTGCTCTGAAGATGAATTGTTAAAGGCGGCGGAGTTGTTGAAAGAAGAAATAAATCAGGAAAATACACGCGTTTTAATTTATGATTTACAACCTGACACACCGAAAGATTATGAAAAATTGGATGCTGTTTTTAGCGCTTTTAATTAGCACCAACCGTTTAATAGCATGTAGCTGGTGGCCCATGGGCGAAGAGATTCGTTTCTCCCTGTTTTCATCTCACCTTGCTGAAGGGGATGACATTAGTCCACTTTTCTATAGTGCTCACTTATTTAATACGTATGAAGTAGATGAGTATAACGGCCCCATGGAAAACCTTACCGAATGGTACAATTATTTTGGTGGCGAGTTTACAATCGACGAGATTGATCAGGTCATTTATCGTTATAACTATCCTAAATACTCCTGGGGATCAACTGAAAAGTCAAAAATTGATCTTTCAAAAAACCGGCTGATGATTCATCTCAAAAACGGAAAAAACCCGGAAGCTGCGGAATACCTCAAGTTTGCTATTCAACTGGAAGAACACTTGCAAAGAGATGTTTGGGGAGATAAGGACATTAATTATGATGAAGTGGAAAAGTCCCTGGGTTATGCAGCAAAAAAAATGGATCAGGTAAAAGATGAGTATATTAAACTACGCTATGCTTATCAACTGGTGGTGATGTCTTATTATCTGCGCAGGCCAGAAAAAGTGGCGTATTGTTACAAAGAGCACGTTGTGACCTCTCCTGTAAATAGTGTGCTAAAATCCTGGAGTCAGTTCTACTATGCTGCTTCACTGGCTTCAAAGGATGAAAAATTTTATGAATGGTCGCGCGTTTTTGATGAATCAAAGTCTAAATGTAAATTTATTTATCAGCATTATCCCTCAGATAAAAGTGAGGTAGAGGGCGCCTTAAACCTCTGTAAAAATGATGCGGAAAAAGGTGCGATACTCAGCATACTTGCTTTTAAAAATCCAGGCAGGGCCCAAAAACAGATCAAAGAAATTGCTGCTTTAAATCCGAATGATGAGCTAATGGACATTCTGTTGATCCGGGAAATTAACAAAATGGAAGATTGGTACTTTACAGATCGTTACACGGGATACGGAACAGCCATTGGCAATTGGTGGAGTGATGAAGGGCTGTTCGATTTTATCAAAGAGAAGAATTTTCAGTCGGATAAGGCCTACCTCAAGGATTTTAAGTCAATGTGTGAAGGTATTGTCAAAAAACAAGAGATTTCAAACAAAGGATTATGGTATACATCAATAGCATATATGGCGTATATGCTGGATGACGAAAAAGAAACCGATAAATACCTGAAACTCGCTGACAAATTTGCGGACAGAGAAGAAGTCAAAGGTCAATTGGCAGTCATAGAGTTGCTCCATCTTGTAAAACATGAAAACGAATGGAGTGAAAAGTTTCAGAAGAAACTTATGACCGGTGTAAAGGTTGTGGAGACGTTTAGGGAGCATGTATACCGGTACGATCGTTTCCACTCACAATTGATGCTGGCCGTTTCAAGAAAATATCTTGAAGAAGAAAACCTGACGTTGGCCGCTCTTTTTGAAACCAAAGTAAAAAGTTCGGATGTTTATGAAACATACAGTGGCTGGGAGCCCTCAAACTCCGGATACCAGGCATTTGATTTACTGAACGAAAATGCTAGCTCAGCGGATATGGACGAGTTTTTTACCTGGTGGAACAAATCAGACAAAACAGATTTGGAAAAATGGTTGTTCTCTGATATGGGTAAATGGAAGTGGCGCATGACAGACCTTTGGGCAACTGCCTATTTCAGAGAAGATAATCTTGAAAAAGCCCTGGAGATTTATGAAACGATTCCAGATAGTATATGGCACATAGGTAATTCAGAATTACATTATTTCTACGATTATGAACTGACCAATGACCCGTTTGAGACAAATCTTTATGGCAGAAGTTATGATAGCAACTGGGGTAGAACGTATACAAAACCTGAATTTGTGACGGAGATAATTCGGTTAAGAGATTTGCTGGAGAATTCAGACAAGGATAAGGCGTATAATGCACTTTTACTTGGGAATGCGTATTACAACATGAGTTATCACGGGAATTCGTATTACTACACCGAGTATTCTTGGAGCTCCTATGAATCGGATGATTACCCGAGAGATCAATCGTACTATTACACGTCTGAACGCGCCTTGAAATACTATAAGCTGGCGGAAGAACTCGCTCCGAATGAGGCGTATGCTGCTTTTTGTCACCGCATGCAGTTAAAGTGCAAACGGGACTCATATTATAAGTTGGATTCCTGGAGCGAAAAAGTTGAAAAGGATTGGAAATTATTTGCCAATAAATACCCGAACCACGCCAAAAAACTGTTGAACTGTGATCATTTTGAGTTCTATTCCAATGCTTGGAAACAGGGATAATGCTAACTTTGTCTGAACCAAAAAGGATTGTATGTCAGACAACAGATGGACCACCGCAATAGAATTTGAAGACATTACTTATAAGAAATCAAAGGATGGCGTAGCGCGAATTGCTTTCAACCGACCGGAGGTTCGAAATGCATTCAGACCACATACTACCAGTGAGTTACTTAAGGCGTTTCATGATGCACAGGAGGATACTTCAATAGGAGTTATTTTACTTTCTGCTGAAGGCCCTTCAGCTAAAGATGGCGTTTGGTCATTTTGTTCAGGAGGTGATCAAAAAGCAAGAGGCAAAGAAGGTTATGTTGGAGAAGATGGTTATCACCGCTTGAATATATTGGATGTACAACGGCAAATAAGATTTATGCCAAAAGCAGTAATTGCAGTGGTTCCCGGATGGGCCGTTGGCGGAGGTCACTCTTTGCACGTTGTCTGTGATTTGACTTTAGCCAGTAAGGAACATGCCATTTTCAAACAAACAGATGCCGACGTGACAAGCTTTGATGGTGGATATGGTTCTGCATATCTGGCAAAAATGGTAGGTCAAAAAAAGGCCCGTGAGATTTTCTTTTTAGGAAGAAATTATTCGGCAGATGAAGCATTCCAAATGGGTATGGTGAACGCAGTAATTCCACATGACGAATTAGAAGATACTGCTTACCAATGGGCACTGGAAATTCTGGCTAAATCTCCGATTTCAATTAAAATGCTCAAGTTTGCCATGAACCTGACAGATGACGGAATGGTTGGACAACAGGTATTTGCTGGTGAAGCAACCCGCCTGGCATACATGACTGATGAAGCAAAAGAGGGCAGAGATGCCTTCCTGGAAAAACGAAAACCAAATTTTGATAAGAAGTATATTCCCTGATTATTTACTTTGATGCCCGCTAAATTGGCTTAGGGATTGAATGGCCTGTTGGAGTGCAAATAAAATACGGAGCGTTGCGACGTTATTTTATTTCACGACTAATGAAAGCCCGGCTTCACAAGCCGCAGTTGCTCTGCAACCAGGCGGTGAAGAAGCCCCACTGAATAAAATTGCACCAACTTCTAACACTTCACTGACAACTCACAACTCATAACTCATAACTCATAACTCATAACTCACCACTCACCGCTCACACTGCACTCACAACTCATAACTCACAACTCCTCACTCACCGCTAATCACCCATCAATCTCAATCACTTCCAACTCCCTGGTGTTCCCCATCAGCCTCACCCAAATAATGTTTCCGTTAGACAGTTGAACAAATTCATTTCCATCTCTATTAACACCTGAATCAGGCATTTTCCATTCTTCCGGAGGCAAGCTGCCATAATAGGTGTTTAATTTAGCCGCTTTTGTTTCCCGCATTCCCCTTTCGTTAAGATAGACGTACTTTTCATCTATGCCTGTAACCAAACCGTTGTTGTTGTAATTAATTTCATTATAGATCATAAGCATACGCCCATTTACCACCGCTATTTTTGGATTAGCCTCTTCAATATATTTGGTTTTTGTGATTTGAATGACATCTTGTTCTTCTCCCTCCAAATTACATTTCACAATGAAAATATCATTCATTCCGCGATTGGCAGAGTAAGGATTTGGATCATGGTTGGTTTTTGCATTCTCTTCTGTTTCCAGTGCGATATAAAGATTGCCGTTCCAAACAATTGGATCGGATATATGACTATCAGCCGTGTAATTATCACCCAAAATTCCTTTAAACGGAACCAGCACCTCATGCCAAAACGAAGTACTGTCGGTTGAATCTTTGTGAATGGTCAGATCTACCTTTGAAAGTGTTAATCCTCTTGGTGCGTTATCTCCAATACTGAACAGGTACGCATCATCTTTATGACTTACGGATTGCATGGCAAAGCAGTGGCTTACGTGCCAAAGGTCTTTTTTTCCTTTTTTGAGAAAGCCGGTTTGAACGGAGAAGGTTTTGTAGGCGCCTTGTTGCACAACGTTGGCCATTCCTACGCGTTTTTCAGCTGTGGTGTAAACGATTCCGATAGAATCAGCAATCTCCAGACAGGCTCCGTCTCTCGAGTAATAATCAAAGGTTTGGTTCCCTGGGAAGGTGGTGTTGTCTTTTTTAAAGAAGCTTTGAGTAAAGATCAGTTCACCGTTGGCTTTGTGTTTGGTGAGGTAAAGTGCCGGGTAGATGTCATACCGCAGGAGGTTATAATCGTCAGATGAAATAGCGAAAAAGCCGTTACTGGTAGTGACTATATCATGAATTAATCTGCCGTAGTGAAATGTCTTTTTAAGCTTGAAATTTTTATCCAGTATCATTACCTCTGACCCATCTGCGTGGGCATAGGCAATAATGATCTCATCATTTTTTGTAACCGCCACTACCGGATTGTCAAAGTCATTTGAAAGAGCAAAGGGCAGTTGAACGAGGTGGTGCTTAATGTGATCTTTAATTTCTCCTTCCTGCTCAATTTTTGCATGCTCTTTTATTTCCGGAACTTCTTGTGTTGCGGACTCCAGAAACTTCACCAGTGTATCCTGGGCCGCCATGAAATCCTTAGCCGGGAACGCAGATTTAACCGAAGCCATGAATTGTCGAGTTTCATCAAGTTTATAGATCAAGGTTAGCTTTCGCCTGCCATCTTCATACTTGATTTGAAACTTCTGTAGTTTCATATCGAGCAGATCATTTTCCAGGTTTTCAAAATTTTCAATTTTATAATGTTTGAATTCCTTTTTTCTGAAGCGCTTGGGTTTGTAGGTGTTTTCCAACCACTCCCAAATATCTGCCTTGCAAGTTTCTCTGAATTCGTAGAGTGCTTTGTCGTATTTGAATGAGTAATAATAGAAATACGCCGTACTGTCAGCTCTGAGTCGTGTGAAGGAATACGTACTAAAACCATCAACAGCTTTGGTTGTTTTGTTGCCCACGGTTACCTTTTCGGGTAGGTCTAACGCTATGGTAGATAGCTTGATACGTTTACCATAGGCTGTTATAAGTAGTAGACTAAAGCAAAAAGTGAGTAAATACTTCATTCAATCGAAAATTGTTTAGGAAGCTATAAAGATATTATTTCAAGGCAGTTTTGAAAGATAGAATGTGTGTATAATTTATTTAATCGATTAACTAAATAGTTTAATTGATTTGTATATGTGAAACACAAAATTTATTATCTTGCGCGTACCAAAACTTATGACATCAGACTGACTTCACGCATATTTTACCTTTTATTCTTTGTATGCATTAATTCCTTCTCAGTACTAATTGCGCAGGAAGAAGTGCGTTGTTTTGAACCATCCCGACTAGTTGTTGAACATGAAGGATTGGAAGAGCGGGCAAAGCTTATCTGCACTAATTCTTGTAAAGCGGCAAAGCAGCATTATTCTGGAAAATATTATAGGGCTCTAAAAGAGAAGTATGAAGCGCGCGAGAGACATTTTCTCTCTATGCTTGAAGCGGGAGACCTGATTATAGATGGAGAACTGTACGACTATGTGCAGAGTTTGGTAGACCTTGTAGTAAATTCACTTCAAATTAATGAAAAACGTAAACTCTATCTCGTTAGAGACGATTCTCCTAATGCATTTAACATTGGAGATGATCAACTATACATTCATTTAGGACTAATATACAGAGTTGAGAATGAGGACCAGTTAGTTTTTGTAATAGCACATGAATTAGGGCACAATGAGTTAAATCATTATGACAGTACGATAACACGATACGCGGATTTAGTAACGAATGACTCTATACAAAGGCGTATCAAAGCAATCAAATACCAGGAGTATCGAACTGTATCTACCCTAAATGAAATTATGCTCCCGTGGTTATTATCCAGTAAAGAAAAATCGAGATTACAGGAGCGGGAAGCAGACGATTATGGTTTCAATGTACTTGAGAAATGCGGATATAGTCCGTGGCGCGCAACAGGTCTTTTTGATATTTTTGAAAATAGCTTAAAAGAAAGGGATACAACAGCACTGGACTTGGTTAACTTATTAAACCTTGAGCAAACGGGTCTGGATTTTTCAGAAGCACTGGATACAGTAGTTGAGTCGTCATTAGGTATTTTCAAGGAAGAGAAAGATACGTTGGAAGATTTGCTACGAACTCATCCGCACAATGAAGAACGAAAAGCGGCATTTCTGGAAAGAATCAGTGAAATTCCAAAAACGAATGAAGATAAAAATGAGGAACGTTTTTTAAAGTATCGTTCATTGGCAGAAGGAGAGCTGATCGTAAACGCCCTGTATAAAGGCAACCTTGATCGAGCTATATTCTATTCTTTGAGGCTATACGAACGGGAGCCTGAAAACCTGTTTGTCAGAAAAACTATACCATTCAGTTTCGCTTATCTGGGGTATGAAAAAAAGAAGCGGAGAGCTGGTAAAAGAATTGCCAATCAAAGCCCCTACTACGACTCCCTCTATAATTATATGCTGTACTTTCTTAGGGAAATAAGCCCAGATCAATGTTTCAGTATTGCACAAGTTTGGAATAAAAACCATCCTGATTTAACAAACCTAGATTTAGCAAACGCATCCATGATAATGATGGATGTTTATAATGAACGATACGACGATTTTTGGATCAGATATCACATTGAAAGAGAGCGATCAAGGAATTATTATGTCATGTTAATTATAAATCAAATAAAAGATGAAGAATACATCAAAAAGTAACCGTTTAATTAAAATGCCGCTGGCAATTGTTGCCTTGTTCATGTGGGCGAATATTGGCATTTGTCAATCAACCTCAATACCAAACGTCCTTAAGCTTCGGAGTGCAAAATCTTCAGGAGCAATAATTGAAAATGATAAACTCGTTGGGTATTACGTTTTCTTCTTTAAAGAGAAGGAAGACAGAAAAAACTCAACTTATGAAATTCAAATTTTTGATGACAATCTTAATGCAGTAAAAGAAATTGCAATTACGAGACCCAAGAGGTCATATCTTTTGGAGATTGTCTATAATGAAAAGGCATTTATTCTTTTCTTTTATGACAGCAAAACAGGGTATGAGTTTATTACCTATGATAGAAACGGAAAACAACTAGGTAATCACAAAGTTGATAGAAAGGAAATTCCACGGGCTGATTTGGCGTTATCTGCGAGTTCATTGAATTCAGGCACTGAAAATGTCACTATTTTTCCTTTGGGATCTAAAGGGTTTGTACGTTCATCCTATACCAAAAATAAAAAGACCGGTTATAACCTGATTGCGTTTGATAATAAAATGAACGAGTTGTGGAGATATGGATCCGCTGAAGATTCTAAGCTATATGAATCAGCTGAAATTTCAAATATTTCTGATGAGGTAATAACAGCAACAATATACAAGCGTAAGGGAGCTATGTCAAAGAAAATGGATGCCTTTTTCCACTTGATCAATCCAAAAGATGGTACTTTAATCAAGGAAGTGCCAATGGGAAATGGTTCAGAAGGTAAACTAACCGTGTTAAAAACATACCTCGCCAAAGGGTCTGATAAAATCATATTGATAGGTGAGTACTTTAAGCCTGGTGACGACTTCTTGAAAGATAAAAGTCAGGGGTTATTTGTGCGTGAAATTGATATGTCTGGAAATGAAAAAGACATGAAGAAATTTTCATGGGATGGTGATATTGCAAAATTCAAAAACGAAAATCTTACAGAAGAAGATAAGAAAGAAGCAAAAGACGGCTTTTCTATTTTCTTTCATGATGTGATTAAATCTGACGGACATTACTTTTTAATTGGAGAGCAATTTAGAAAACAAGTAAGTGCCGGAGGAGTTGCAATGAACGTATTGGCTGGTGCCACAGGAGGAAGTTCAGATGCTGCTGCCTTTGAAATTCGCGTTTCAAATATGATTGTTATGGAGTTAGATGAAAGCAATGAACTAATTGATTTTAAGGTTGTGAAGAAAAAACGTACTTCTGTTTACCTTCAAAAAGGTATGGGGCTTTATAGTAGTGCCTTTTTAGGATACTATGTGAAATCCACAGGTGGGTTTGATTACTCCTTTACTTCAAATGACAAAGAGAAAAACAAACATACCGTTGTCTATGTTGATGCCAACAGAAAAGAAGAAAAAGATGACAAAGCAAAAGAAAAATCAGATGTTATGCTTGGTGTCATTCAAATTGAAAATGGTAAAATAGAAACACAGAGAATTCCTATAAATACAGACGCAAAACGGTTTTGGTTTGAAGCAGCTAAACCTGGTTTTGTGACCATTGGTGAGTATTATAAGAAAGAGAAAAAATTAGACTTTAGGTTAGAAAAATTAACCTACTAAATAAAGTAAGAGCGGAACTAACTTGTTCCGCTCTTTTTATTTTATGGCGGTCCCAGATCTGGGTTGGAAATAAAAGTGTAATCTGTTAATGTTTTCAAGAAGGCAACCAGTGCAGCCTGTTCGGTAGGGTTTAGCTGAGCTCCACCACTGTGAACTTTTTTCATCAGGGGATCAATTGTTGGCGAATCCTGTAGGCCAAAACTGTAAAAGGCAACAACCTCTTCTAACGTACCCAAACTACCATCATGCATATAGGGAGCTGTCAGTTCAATATTTCTGAGGGTAGGGGTTTTGAATTTTCCAATATCTGCGGGGTTATTAGTAACGAGATAACGCCCCATGTCATCTCCCGTATGGGTACTTTTTAAACCGTTATTATGAAATAAACCATCTGTCCAGAGTGGATTATAAACATCACCGTGGCAATGGAAACAATCACCTTTATCTTCCTGCATGAAAATATCAAAGCCACCCAGTTCCTGAGCGGTTAATGTGGTTTCTCCCCTCAAGTATTTGTCAAACTTTGAATCAGAAGAAATCAAGGTACGGATGAATTGTGCCAGTGCAAAGCTGATACAGATTTTTCTTTCATCTTCACTAATAGCTGCTATATCTACTCCAAAAGCTGCTTCAAAAAGTTGCGGGTATTCAGGATGTGCTAATAACCTGGCTTTGATCGTGTCGTTGTTGGCATTTAGAAAGATGTTTCCTTCTTCAAGATCCGCCAGGGCAACGCTATCCAAAGCCGTTACGGAACCGGTCCAACCGTACGCCTTGTTCCAGCCTAAATTAACATGTGGTGGAATTTCCAACCCGTTCGGACTTGTTCCATAGTTTGTAAAGGATGAACCCTGAAGATGACAACTGGAACAAGACAAGCCATTCATGGAAAGGATATTGTCGTAGTATAGTTTTCTACCCAGTTTGACACCCTCCACCGTGGTTGGGTTATAATCAGGCTCTTCCATTGCAGGGATACTGTTAAATGGGTTCGGCAAATTATAGGGTGTAGGACCGTCTTCTACGGTAGGTTCCGGCTCTTCTTTTTGGCAAGAAACGGCCAGGATGAACAATGCCGTAAAACTGATCAAATATCTGTAAACCATAATCTCACAAAGTTAGGCAGACAGGCCTGGAGAAAATATGATTTGGAACAGGTGGAGGAGTGATAATTAATTACAGGCAGAACCTACTATGAAAAAAACCGACCTGCAATTGCATATCGGTTTCTCATTTCCTGGTGCCCAGAGCGGGAGTCGAACCCGCACGCCCAAACGGACACATGGCCCTCAACCATGCCTGTCTACCAATTCCAGCACCTGGGCTTTGTCCAAATATACTACTCATTTGAACAAAAAAGGTGACATCTCTGTCACCTTTCTGTGATCTGACTGGGGCTCGAACCCAGGACCCTCTCCTTAAAAGGGAGATGCTCTACCAACTGAGCTATCAGATCTAGTTTGCATACCTGGAGAACTTTTTCCCCGTTTGCGGGTGCAAATATAGCGGCTTTATTTAATTCCACAAGTAAATATTTTAATTTTCTTGTATTTGTCACGAGATCAGTTAAATCTCAATAGATTTGCCCTATGCAAGTGTACCTGATTGGATTTATGGGGGCCGGAAAAACAACTTTAGGCAAACGTTTAGCAGGACGTTTAGACACTACTTTTGTTGATATGGATAAGGCAATTGAAGAGGAGGAAAAAATGCGTGTGGAAGAAATTTTTGCGCAAAAAGGAGAAGACTATTTCAGAGAATTAGAGAAGAACTGGATCAAAAAAATAAACGATAAGCAGGCCGTTATCTCCCTAGGTGGCGGAACACCCTGCCAGGAGGATGTTATGAAGGTTTTGAGACAGAAAGGAGTACCGGTATATTTAAAGGTTGATAACGGTATTCTGACTACCAGATTAATGCAATCTAAAACCGTGCGTCCGCTTATTGCTCCGTTTAAAAATGACCCGGAGAAGATGCGAAACTTCGTGAATGAAAAAGTAGCGGAGCGTGAAAAGTTTTACTTGCAATCAAAATTGATTTTTGAAAGTTCTGACGTGAAATCTGAGAAATTAGAACTGCTTAAGGATTTGATACTTGTTCTATCGGATCAAAAATCTACAGAGCACTAGAGGGTATCTGTTTACTACTTATGGTTTGGTTCAGAATACCAATCAATCTTCTACATTACAATCACATTCGGTAGATCCTTTAATCCTAGATATACGGGTCCTGTTTTCCCCATCTATGTAGGTGACACTATAAACTTTCCCGGCTATTTTTCCTCTCATGGTATAATAACCGTTGGGGTCCGCATGAGGATTTGTTTCAGCCATCACGACATCCGCACCTGTATGAAATGCCAAAACTTGTTTTTCAGTTAAACCGTAACACTTCATCTCACACTGCGCTTTTTCCTTTATCCGCATTTCTTTGGCTTCAATTATCTTTCTTACCTGAGAAGCGGGAAGCGGTACGGGCATTTTATCCGTATTTGATTTATCTGTAGCACAGTTCTTTTGTGAAAAATCAAAATCAATCACTTCAGAATACTCATCATACAAAGCAAATGTTATACTTAGATCCTCATTGTTTTTATCCCCCTTGAACAGATATTCTTTTGGATAACTTCTTGTTTTACTGTCACTGAAATCAACATCACCATCCTCATTTAAAAAACGATAGATATCCTCACTATCAACACCCTGACATTGCATTAAATCCCATACACTGTCACCAACGATCAGTTGTTTTTCTGCGATCATATTTTTTACACGATTTTCGGGGAGCCATGAACAGGCCCGGTTACCAAAGATCATGAACATAAATACGAGGCCTAAACCAAAACCAATCATGTAATACCGTAGACGCGTCTTAAATTTGGACATGGATGAAATTTGTTGGCAAAATTACTGATTTTAAAAGTAACATTGACTTATTCGATATCGTCTATATCATCTCTGTTTCTGTTTACATAATTATAGGTAAGGAAAAAAGTAAAACCAGCAACTATTATCGATATGATATATGCTAACACGTCCCAGGGTGCTTCTAAACTTTCTGCACTAAAAACATCATTGATTGAACCATAATTTAGCCTTTTCTTAGGGCCATATAAGATGATCATAACTAAAACATATATGCCGGCAGTGCCAGCTACAATGTATGGGGTTGCAGGGTTCGGTTTCTTTTTGGGTTTCTTTTCCATTGAGTTGCAAAGTAAATATATAAGATACTTCGGAATTAAAAAATTTATACAATCAGCACATTTTATTGAATAGCGATTAAATCACACAATAAACCCAGCCAAAACATTAAATTTGTGCCTCTCCAAGTAGATAACCTATGAGTAAAAAACCATCTATCGTTAAAGGTACTCGTGACTTCCTTCCAGATGTCATGGCAAAGCGTAATTATATTTTCGGTACAATCAAATCTGTATTCGAAAAATATGGTTTCCTGCCTATAGAAACGCCATCCATGGAGACGACAGAAACGCTTATGGGGAAATATGGTGAAGAAGGAGACAGGTTGATTTTTCGCATTTTAAATTCAGGAGATAAACTTGGAAAAGCAGATGCGGCAGCACTGAAGGAAGATAATCTGGCAAAGTTTGCCAATTCAATTTCAGATAAAGCGCTTCGTTACGATTTGACAGTGCCCTTTGCAAGGTTCGTAGTGATGAACCAAAATGATTTGTCTTTCCCGTTTAAACGCTATCAAATTCAACCGGTTTGGCGTGCAGATCGACCACAAAAGGGGAGGTATCGTGAATTTTATCAATGTGATGCTGATGTGGTAGGAAGTGATTCTTTGTTGTATGAAGTGGAACTGGTGCAGATATTTGATGAAGCACTATCAAATTTAGGGTTAACAGATTTTTCCATTAAGATCAATAACCGAAAAATACTGAGTGGAATTGCTGAGGTTTGTGGGGAATCTGAAAAGATTGTCCCGATAACTGTAGCCATAGATAAATTGGATAAAATAGGCAAAGACGGTGTTGTCAGTGAATTAAAGGAAAGAGGTATTTCCTCAGCAGCAATCGAAAAAATTGATCCACTTTTTCAACTCAATGGATCAAACCAGCAAAAATTAGATCAGTTAAAGGATTTTTTGAAGGAATCAGAGGTGGGATTGACAGGAATTGAAGAGTTGGAATATGTGATTGAAGAAGCTACAGATCTTGGATTAAGTCAGGCCAAACTCGAGTTTGAAGTTACCCTGGCAAGAGGTTTAAATTACTATACCGGTGCTATTTTTGAAGTTGCAGCCAACAATGTGAAAATTGGCAGTATTTGTGGCGGTGGACGCTATGATGACCTGACCTCTTTGTTTGGCCTTGATGGAATGTCAGGCGTTGGAATATCTTTTGGAGCAGACCGAATTTTTGATGTGATGACAGAACTAAACCTCTTTCCTGAATCGGCTTTAACGGCTACTCAGGTGTTGTTCATCAATTTCGGTGAGAAAGAGCAAAAACAATCCATGATCTACGCAAAAGAATTGAGATCAAACGGCATTTCTTGTGAAGTGTACCCAACAGATGCCAAGATGAAGAAACAGATGAAATACGCCAATGACCGCAATATTCCTTTTGTTGTAATGATCGGTTCAAAGGAGTTACAGGAAGGTCGGATTACATTTAAAAATATGGTTTCAGGTGAACAAAAAGAAGGAGACCTGAAGCAATTGCTGACGCAGTTTAAATAAAAGTACATGAGTGAGCATTTAATAAGTTCAGAACATTTGAGCATTGACCGAATTCAGGAAATCCTGGATACGAATGTCAAGTTGAAGTTATCAGATGATGCTATTGGACGCATCAATAAATGCAGAGCATATCTGGATGAAAAACTAAGTGGTGGAGATGAAGTTTTTTATGGCATCAATACTGGTTTTGGTTCGCTCTGTGATACAGTAATTTCAAAAGCCGACCTGAGAACCTTGCAACATAACCTGGTTAAATCACACGCATGTGGTTTAGGAGAAGAAGTTCCGGCTGAAATCGTGAAGTTGATGTTATTCTTAAAAGTCCAGGGACTGTCCTACGGACATTCGGGTATTCACCTTAACACTGCTCAACGGTTACTGGATTTTTACAACAATGACGTATTACCTGTTGTGTATCAACAAGGCTCGCTTGGTGCTTCCGGAGATTTAGCTCCATTGGCACACATGTCACTGGCGTTGATAGGAGAAGGAGAGGTTAGGGTAGCAGGTGAACTTATGTCTGCGGCAGACATGCACAAAGAAATGGGATGGGAGCCACTTGAACTTCAATCCAAGGAAGGCTTAGCACTGCTCAACGGTACGCAGTTTATGAGTGCCTATGGCGTGTGGTGTTTAATTAAAGCAAAACACTTGTTGTCAGCGGCGGATAAAGTAGGAGCCATTTCGGTAGACGCTTTTGATGCAAGATTGAATCCATTTTTTGCGAATGTTAATGAGATTAGAAATCAAAAAGGACAAATTGAAACGGCTGCATTTATTCGCGGATTTTTAGAAGGGAGCCAAATAGCGAAACAAGATAAAAACTACGTGCAGGATCCGTATTCATTTAGGTGTATACCGCAGGTGCACGGAGCAACAAAAGATGCGGTACATTATGCCATAGAAATCTTTGAGCGGGAGATCAACGCCGTAACAGATAATCCAACAATTTTTCCGGATACGGATGAGATTATTTCAGCAGGTAATTTTCACGGACAACCTTTAGCGATCACTCTGGATCATTTGGGAATCGCATTAGCGGAACTGGCAAACATCTCCGAACGCAGAATTTATCAGCTCATAAATGGTAAAAGAGGACTCCCACCATTTTTATCCGGTAATCCGGGGTTGAACTCAGGATTGATGATCGTTCAGTATGCTGCTGCGGCAGTTGTATCTCAGAATAAACAATTAGCAACACCGGCTTCGATTGATTCAATTGAATCATCCAACAGCCAGGAAGATCATGTAAGTATGGGGGCTAATGCTGCAACCAAGCTATACCGAATTGTTGAAAATGTTGAAAAAGTTATTGGAACAGAGCTATTCTGTGCTGCACAGGCAATGGAGTTTCGCAGACCATTAAAGAGTTCCGTGCAGGTAGAGCAGATTCTTTCCGCTTATAGGGCTGAAATTCCGTTTGTAGAAGATGACATCTACATGCATCCTGAGATGGAAAAATCCATTACTTTTATTCAAAATCTATAATTATGGACCACGACAGAGAGGACTCATTTTACAACCCACTTGATGAACAGTTGGTTGATCCAAAAGCTGAAATGAAAGAGAAAAGAGGTAAAACACTCCCTGTACTTTGTGTACTTTCATATGTGTCAATTGGTTATACGGCGATAAATTCAATTTTTGCGTTTGCAAGAGGGAAATTATCTGCTGCTGAAGTAGATGAAATAAGAGTACAGGCTATGGATAGTCTGGAAGAAGATATGCCGCAAATGGCGGTAGATATAGTTATGGATAGTATGGAATATGCCGTGCTTGCAAATGAAAAGTTCTTCTTATTAAATGGTTTGTCCCTGTTAATTGCAGCTATTGGCTTTTTAGGGGTGTATATGATGTACAAATTAAACAAAACGGGATATTACATCTATGTTGCCTATTCCATTTTACCCATTGTTATGCAACTCACGCTTTTCCCGGGAAATTTAATCGCAAAATTCGTTTCATTTTTCATAGGTTTCTTCTCCATACTATTTTTAGTACTTTACGGTGTTCAACTTAAAAGAATGGAGTAAGGCAAACGATAAACCTCCGTCTTTCGTTTAACTAGATATGAGAAAGCTTGCTTTCATCTTTATTAGTGTTATTACGCTTGTTGCATGTAACAAGGATCAGGACACTTCCATTATCTATGGGTATCAATATTTCCCTGTAGATACAGGAAAGTATGTTGTCTATGATGTGATCGATATTTTACATGATGATATTTCAGGGGTACACGACACAGATTATTACCAGATTAAGGAGGTAATGGGAGAAGAAGATATCGATCTGGAAGGAGAGCCTTTTCATAAACTGTACCGTTACAAACGGGAATCAGACACCTTACTTTGGCAGCTAAAAGATGTCTGGGTAGTTAAAAAATCGAACTCATCCGTTGAAGTGGTGGAGGAAAATAAACGTGTAATCCGAATGGCATTTTCTATATCTTATGATCAGTACTGGGATTGTAATGCGTTTAACAGTGATGACCCCGAACAATGTTATTACCGCGATATTTACAAACCCAAATTGGTGGGTACAATAAATTACGATTCAACAGTAGTGGTAGAGAGCAATGATTTTCTCTCCTTCATAGAATACAAAAGGTCTTATGATGTTTATGCTGCTAATGTTGGCCGCATCCAAATGGTGTACAAAGACCTGGAGATTGATAACGAAGACACCCTGGACGTACAAAAAGGTGTGGAATTGTATTATACAGCAATTGATTTTGGCGGATAATGAAGCAGTTTATCAGTATACCATTCGTTTTAGGTCTAATATTCTTTTCCTGTAAGAAGAATGATAACCCGACGGTTCAGGACCGATTGGATAAAGGGGCTTCAGTTTCAGACATTCTAGCTGATAACCCAGTAGATAGTTTATACGGAAAGATGTACGCCGGAGGCTATATTTTTTACGTCAATCAAACCGAGGAATCGGCACTGGTCGTATCTCCGAACACCTTAGGATCTTCAGTAGATTGGAGTTGCCCGGGAAATGAAATACTTGGCGCAGATGATGTAGGAGTTGGGTTCGGCAGTAGTAATACAGATGCTATAATAGCCGAGTGTGGAGATCCGAACGGGGCAGCTGGTATGTGTTTTTATTCCAATGAAGGCGGACGAACGGATTGGTTCCTACCCTCAGCAGAAGAGGTGTATTTTATGCATTTAAACCTTTACCAAAAAGGATACGGAAACTTCAATAGTTCAGATGATTTATGGTCATCTACTGAAGTGGATGAGAATCAGGCATATCATTTTGATTTTTCGGACAGTACCTGGACGGCTATTGATAAAACAGAACCCAAACAAGTGCGTGCTATACGCAAGGAGTGATGCATGAAATGTTAACCGAACGCACGCGAATTGTACCGTATTCTGAAGAACACATTCCGGATATTATCAGGATGTTTCAAGAGCCGGATTCCAACAAATTTATTCGTCCTTTGCAAGGCAAAACACCCCAGGAATGGGAGCAACGATTGCGTAGCAACATATTCAAGAATCAACAATTACTTCAGATTTGGTCAGTTTACCACCTGGAAAACGGTGATTTTGTAGGAACATTAAATCTCAACAAGTTTGCAAGCACCGATATTGATCAGCTCGGACTCCATTTAACTGTAAAATATTGGGGGCAGGGCTATGGTTATGAATTATGCCAAAAAATATTGGACTATGCCGTACAGGTAAGGCAACTAAAAGAGGTCCACTGGATATTTGAAGCGGGTCATACAGCCTCCAAAAACCTTGCGTTAAAACTTGGTTTTAAACCCTTTAAAGAGATGATGGATGAGGAATTTGGGTGTGAGTTGTATCTCTATAAAAAGATGTTGTAAATTGTAGATCAGGCAGGGGATGGGTGGAATGAACAGTATTCAGTCCAATTTAGATGCAGGAATGTATTTACTGCGCATTGAATTGAATGATCATTATTTGGTCAAACGTTTGGTGATAGAGTAACAGTTTTGCGTTTCTATGGCTTTGCGAGATAATGTTGCACGCAAAGACGCAAAGGAATATCGATAATATGATAAGGATTGTTCAAACCAACCTTTACTGCAATAATGGTGTCTTTAAAATTGCGATTTTCTCATTAGATCCTTCATAAGTTTGCCTTAATCCGGTCAATAATCCCAAAACGCCGAAAAACACTGAGAAAATGGCAACTTAATACTACGTATTAACGTATTAAATAAAAACGCTTTTTTTGCGTTAATACTATAAGTGCGCACATATTTAGTACTCATACTGCTCTGTAGCCTGATGTTTTCCAATATCGGGAGGGCTTCTCATATTATGGGAGGTGAAATCACGTGGACCTGTTTGGGTTCTGGGATGTATGAGTTTGATCTGGTACTTTACCGGGATTGTAATGGCCTTGATATTGTAGATCCATCACTGGATTTAGAAGTTTGGGGACACCCAACAGTAACCACTATTCAATGTGATTTGTTGACGACGGATGATCTATCACCCAACTGTACAGAAGTTGCGGGAGGCCCCTCAGAGTTGGATTGTGGAGCAGGATCACAAGGTGGTAATGGACCCGGAGCAGTTCAGAAATACACATACCGCTCTGCTCCAGTACTTTTATCCGGAACCCCACCGGCAGGTGGCTGGGCTTTTACCTATGATTCTTTCTCCAGAAATTGGGGGCTCACCAATATTCAGACGCCACAATCCTACGGGATAACCTTGTCGGCTTATATGTTTGCTACACCGTCTGGAAACGCAAATCCATGTACAGATTCTTCACCTCAATTTGAGCAGGACCCCTATATGCTGGTTTGTGAGGGTACAAATGTTCAGTACAAT
The DNA here is from genome assembly GCA_014762645.1 of Crocinitomicaceae bacterium. Classification (GTDB taxonomy): domain Bacteria; phylum Bacteroidota; class Bacteroidia; order Flavobacteriales_D; family Crocinitomicaceae; genus Paracrocinitomix. The sequence goes on along the minus strand of JABURP010000053.1, from coordinate 18,968 downwards.
GCCAATGCCTTTGACCCGGATAATGATTCCCTGGTTTATAGTTGGGGCGTTCCTTTGGATCATTTTCCGACTGGGACATTTGATCCACCAACCAATCCTGCACCAGTGCCTTTCGCGGCAGGTTTTGCGTACAATAATCCTACTCCTGATACCAATTTTGATCCCGGAAATATTCCTGCATCAATGGATGCATCTACCGGTAACATTACCTTTCTTTCAAACACTTTAGGCAATTTTGGTATTGTTCAAAAAATTGATTCGTACCGAAATGGACAACTCATATCTACCATCCACAGGGAATTTCAAATGATTGTGATTCCATGTCCGGGGTACAACAATACTGCGCCGAGTATTACACCACCTTTTGACGCTAATACCAGTTTTGATACAACAATATTTGCCGGTGACCTGATCAACTTTGACATTATCATTTCGGATATGGAACTGTTGCAGGATGGATCTCCGCAAACAGTTACCTTGATGCCTACAGGAAATTATTTCGGAAGTAATCTTACGGATGCCAATTCAGGATGTGATTATCTTCCTTGTGCAACATTGGATCAATCACCTGTTATTTCGGGGGTACAGGGTGTTACAGTTAATTTTGACTGGCAAACGTCCTGTGATCATTTACTGGATGCAAATGGCGTACAACAAGATGAGCAGACTTATAGTTTTGTACTGAATGCTCAAGATGATTACTGTTCAGTTCCGGGCAGGACGTACGAAACCATCAACATTACCTTAAAAAACCAACCTACCATAGATCCGGTGGATCTGCATTGCGTGGATGTGCTTCCCAATGGGGACGTTGACCTGACCTGGACGCAAACAACAGATATTGGTGGATCATTTGTTGAATATCAAGTGTGGTCATTGCAAAGTGGATTTATTGCTTCGGTTCCAGGTATCACAACAGAGAACTTTACGGTGGTAGGGGCCAATGCAGATATCGCTTCAAAAGACTATTACATTCAAACACGCTACGGTTGTGGTGGAAATAACCTGGCCTCTTCGGATACATTATCCTCTATTTTTCTCAATGTCAATGACCTGGGAGATGGCCGTGTACATCTAACCTGGAACAGTATGCACACACCAATCAACGGAGGAGACAACAATATGGAAGAGGTGTGGCGAGAATACCCTGCAGGAACCTGGACCTTGAGAGGAACGGTACCCTACGGCACCAATGAATTAATTGATACCATTGATGTTTGCAATGATTTTCTCACCTACGAAATCCGTATTCCGAATAGTAAGGGATGTACTTCTACTTCAAACGATAACGGAGCTATGTTACAGGATATCATCAATCCATATATTCCCGTAATACACTGGGTTTCGGTTGATACAGTAACAGATTATGTAGATATTTGCTGGAATCAAAATGCAGCTGAAGATACCTATGGCTACGTGATTTATGGACTAGTGAATGGTTTTTGGATAGAGTTAGATACTGTTTGGGGAATTGGAACGACCTGTTATGAATACATGTTGACCAACTCAATGAATGAACCGGAATCGTTTAGGATTACTGCATTTGATTCATGCGCAACCGCGACAGTTCCACCGACATTTCAAACCTCTGCATTGAGTTCTCCACATACAACTGTATACGTTGAAGATGTAATTAATATTTGTGATCGGGATATTACCTTGAATTGGACGCCATACGAAGGTTGGCCCGTGGATCACTACGACATAATTGTAAGTGTGGGAGCTTCACCCTATGATGTTATTGCCACCGTAGATGGTAACGCAAGCTCATGGGTACATACCAACCTCATGTATGACGTGAATTATTGTTACTATGTCCGAGCTGTGGGTGAAAATGACTCGATTAGTTATTCTAACAGGGATTGTAGGGTTATAGATCGTCCAAGTGAGGCCAATTTCCATTATTTGGCCACCGCTTCATATAATTTGTCCAATGAAATTGAGGTCTTAACATATACAGATGGATCGGCCGCAGTGAATTCGTATGAATTAGAAGTAAAAGGACCATTGGATAATCAGTTTGATTTAGCAGAGATTCTACAACCCAACGGAACGGACTGGATACTGTACACCGATACAGATGTTCAACCAGATGTAGGGCCTTATCAATACAAAGTATCTTTAATTGATTCTTGTGGAAATATCGGTCAGGTTTCTAATGTAGCCAGGACAGTCTTTTTAGAGGTAGAGATTGATCAGGCAGGTATGCAGACAATATTAAGCTGGTCATCCTATGTCGGATTTGACGGAAATATTGTACAGTATAATATTTACCGCGGCATTGATGGTGTTTTTCCTTCTACACCTTATGCTACGACACTTCCGGGAGTTAGATCATTCGTAGATAATGTAACGGATCAAATGGAATCGGAAGGCCAATTTTGTTACCGGGTAGAAGCCGTCGAATCGGTAAATAGTTATGGTTTTGCCGAAAGTGCTTTTTCAAATACCGTATGCGCTACACTTGATCCATTGGTATACATTCCAAATGCTTTCATTGTAAACGGTGAGAATCCGATTTTTTTACCGGTCATCTCCTTGTTTGAGTTTGATTCCTATCAGCTGGATATATATGACCGTTGGGGACAAGTGATTTTCACCACCAATGATAAGGACGAAGGTTGGAACGGTACCGGAGTAGGGAACGGTCTGGTTTCGGAAGGGGTCTATATCTATATGGTCACTTTTGAAGACCGGGACGCCAAGAAACATGTCTACCGAGGTTCTGTCACCATGTTGATCGATAATTATTAATTACAGTGCTTCAATCGTTTCTCGAAGTTCTTTTAACAATTCCGTATTGTTTTTATCCTTAAACTGATCAAAAGGGATGGGTTTCCCAATATTGACCTTGATTCTGCCTCCTCTTATCTTTAGGTTAGATGTACCAGGCCACGCTTTATGTGTTCCTCTTATTCTTACCGGTAAAATGGCAGATTCTGCTTCCATGGCCAGGATGGTGGTTCCGCGTTTAAACGGAGCAATTGTATCTTCCTCAATGGTGGTTCCCTCTGGAAATATCACCACATTTTCTCCGCTTTTGGCAATCTTTGCCGCTTCAATAATACTCTCTCTGGCCTTCCGCGGATTCCGTCGATTAATAAAAATCATACCGGACAATTTCATGTAGAACCCTAAAAATGGAACTTTACGAAGTTCGTCCTTCCCAATAAATCTCAGGTATAGCGGTAATGTTCTAAAGAGTGTCGGAATATCGGCATATGAAGAGTGATTAGCAATTATGACATAATGTTTTCCCTTGTCAATATTTTCTTTCCCTGTCACCTGAACCCTGGCGCCGAGAAAAAATAGCATAATCCTTGACCAGAGGTGTTTTGCTAAAATAACCGGGATTTTTGGGCTCCACGTAAATACATAAGTGATGGTCGCCACAACGATTGCAAATAATGACCATATCAGGATGAATATTAATTTGATTATGGAAAGAATGGTCAGCATCATTGTGGATCAACATCTATATCAATTCGAATCGATCGAAAGTCGTGATCGGCCAAAAATAGGTCAATTTTCTCTTTAATGATGTCTTTTACTTTTTTTGGTGAGGCATTCCGTTCAAATTTTAAAGTGATGTTTTTGAGATACATATTCCTTACCCTACCAACAATAGGTGCTTCGGGTCCTAAAACCCGGTCTTTAAATACTGCCTGTAATGATTTAGCAAGTGCAGCTGCACCCACCTCCAGTGTCTCTCTCTTTCGGTGTTTCAGTTTTAAAACAATAATTCGGAAAAATGGAGGGTAATTAAAGTTCCGGCGTTCTACTATTTCCTGGCGATAAAATCCCTCAAAATCATGAGCCATTACTTTTTGAATGATCCAGTGATTTGGCTCAAAAGTCTGAACGATTACTTTACCTCTTTTTTTCTTCCTTCCAGCTCGTCCTGCTACTTGCGACATCAGGTGATATGATCGTTCAAAAGATCTGAAATCCGGGAAATTGAGGAGTTGATCAGCACTTAATATGCCAACGAGTCCTACATTGTCAAAATCCAGTCCTTTGGTCACCATTTGCGTTCCGATAAGAATATCCACCTCTCTATCTTCAAAATCAGAGATAATTTTGGAGTACGCATGTTTGGCTCTGGTGGTATCCAGGTCCATTCGTTGCAAACGCGCTTTAGGAAAGAACAGGCTAAGTTCATCTTCTATTTTCTCTGTACCAAAACCTAACATCTTTAATTTTCTACTGCCACATGCCCCACAAGAGGATGGGGGAGAAATGTAGTACCCACAATAGTGGCACTTGAGAACATTAGAAGATTTGTGGTAAGTCAGGGAAACATCACAGTTCTTACAATGCGGCGTCCATCCACACATTTCGCAGGTCCAAATAGGGGTGTAGCCCCGTCTGTTCTGAAATAAAATAATCTGCTCTTCTCTTTTTAAAGCTTCTTCCATTTCTGAAATAAGAAAAGAGGAGAAGTGCGATTTCATGGTCCTCTGTTTTGTCTCTTTCTCCAGATCGGCACATTGAATTTCCGGCATTTGCACACCGCCATATCGCTCGGTCATTTCCACCAGACCATATCTACCTTCCTGAGCATTAAAGTAGGATTCAATTGAAGGAGTAGCGGACCCCAACAAAACATTGGATTTATGTAATCTTGCCAATATTATGGCCAGGTCCCGGGCATTGTAACGGGGAGCCGGATCATATTGCTTAAACGAATTTTCGTGTTCCTCATCTACTATGATCAATCCCAGGTCCTGAAAGGGCAGGAAAATACTGGAGCGTGCTCCGAGTATTATTCGAAATTGCTGCGGGTCGTTTTGTAAAACCTTGTTCCAAATCTCAATGCGTTCGTTCTGATTGAATTTACTGTGATAAACACCAACCAGGTCGCCAAAATATTTTTTAAGCCGATTGATGAGCTGAGTCGTCAAGGCGATTTCCGGTAATAAAAACAATACCTGATGTCCGTTATCAATCGTTTCCTGAATCTTCTTTACGTACAGTTCTGTTTTACCGGATGACGTAACGCCATGGAGAAGTACAACATCTTTTTCTTTGAACTGTGCCTGAATGTCCTGGTAGGCTTCCTCCTGAAAATCTGAAAATTCTTTAACCGAAGTAATGTCATCTTCATTAGATTCTAATCGTGATATCTCTGCAGAGTAAACATCCAGAATGTTTTTTTTCGCTAATGAGTTGATAGAGGACTCAGATGCTCCTTCCGCCACCAGGTCTTTTTTCATCAAGGGGTTTTGCGCTCCGTTATTCCACCGTGTTAATTCAACAGCTTTTAATAAAGCCGCCACTTGTTTCTCTGTGCGCGGTTGGTTCTCCAGTTCGTTCAGTATCTCACTGAGTTCTTCTTCCGTTTTAATGGATTCATCAATGCCCACAAAAGTGGCGTGTTTAGGCGTGTATTTTAACTGAAGTTCTTCTGATACAATAGCAAGTCGCTTTTCGATCATGGATTTGATCAGGGGCTGAATGGTCTTAATGCCAACTATTTCAGAGACTTCTTTTAATGTTAACTCTTCCTGTACCTGTAATGCTTCAAGGACTAAGAATTCTTTATCCGAGAGCCCTTCGGAGGTACGGTCATATTCAGGATGAAGGGATAATTTTGTTTCACTGGCCAATTTAAAATTAGACGGCAGTGCCGCATTCATCACATCCCCCAGATCGGCCAAATAGTACTCTGATATCCAATCCCACAGCTGTAGTTGTTTGTCTGTTACTATTCGGTGATCATCCAGTATGGTTTCTATGTATTTAACCTGATAATTTTGTGGCACTTCTTCGTGCACATCTTTAACAATGGCCGTGTAATACTTTGCTTTTCCAAACGGAACGATAACCCGTTTACCAATATCTATTTCGTCGTTTAGTTCATACGGAACCCTGTACGTATAAGTATTTGGAATACTTAACGGCAAAATCACATCCACAAAATAGGTTATCCGATCGGACATCCGAGAAATGTTTTTTATGTCGGGTTAGAATTATTTTTCCCAGTTACCGTAACCGTTTTCTAGATTATAGACTTCCAGAAAACCGTTTTCTATCAAGAGGTCTTTTGCTTTTCCACTTCGTCCTCCGCTTTGACAGTATACAAATGTGGGCACTGATTTGTCCAGTGTATCAACAGCCGTTTCAAAATCACCATTCGTGAAATTGATGTTGACGGCACCTTCTATTGATCCGTTTTCAACTTCTTCGGGTGTTCTGACATCAATAAGAAGTCCCCCTTTTTCATCCAGATACTTCTGAAAAGTAGCATTGTCCAAATCTTCTGCTATTTGTTGCACTTCATTGTTCTCAACAACTTCCTCTTCTTCTGAAATTTCGGTAGATGAATTAGTATCTTCGGTAGATTCAGAATTATTGCATGAAATAAATAGAAAGGAAACGCAAATTGCCGCCAGTAATAATTTAGATTTCTTCATTGTTTATGGTACTTTATCTTGTAATTGGTCATTAACTCCTTCACCTCCGTTTTGTATTTCAGGTAAATCTCCGCTGAAAAAACGATAAGTTAATCCAAATGTAACCATTTCGGCTGACCAAAACGACAACTCAAGATTCAATCCAAGCTTATCCGTTAAGAAAAAATTAAATCCACCCAGCGTTACACCAGTAAACAAGTTGGCCTTTTTGGGTAATAGCCTTCGTGTAGGCTCGGGAATCACTTCAGGGTTATGAATGTAAAACGTTCCTCCAATCTGCAATTTAATGTAGTATTCAAAATTTTTGCGATAAAAAATAGATAACTGCGGATTAGCTGAAATGTAAAAAAACGGTGCCCCATAATGTCGGGATCCATAATACAAGTTCATATACTGAAAACCAACTGTTCCTGAAGCTGAAATTACCTGCCCAAATATAAATTCGTGAGAATACGAAACAGTTGGGCTCCAGGATAAAAAATCTAATTTGACATCACCAGTATCATTAATGGATTTTTGAATGCGGTAGTGATCAATCATTTCTCTACTCATTCCCATGTTGACCTTAATCATTCTATTATACGGTTGCGCCAAACAGAAAAAATTTAATAAAATCAACAAAAAAAATGTCCCTATTTTCATGTCTCAAATGTACGGAATTATTGATTTAACAAAATTTAACTTTTTTGGCATGACCTTTGCGAAAAGCGTGCAATGTAACTTTTAATCAAATAAAAGAGTATATTTGATTACAAACGAATTAAATTATGAAAAGAACAATTTTTGCAGCAGTAGCTGCTTTTGGAATGATTTTCGGAGCCCAAACAAATGCCACAGCACAAGTTGAAGAGGGTACTTTTATTATAGACCCTTATGTAGGAGCTCCAACTGCCAACGTCTGGTGGAAAAGTTTTGAGAACGAAACTGATTTTAGAGCCGTTGGTGGTCCTGTAGGTTATGGTGGAAGACTTGAGTACATGGTAGCTGATAACTTTGGGGTAGGTTTAGATGTCAACTTTGCGAAAACAGGTTATGAATATACTTGTGAGCAATGTGGAGATTGGGACACTACAACTCAAATGTACACAGATGAAACAATCGGATACGAAGCGAATAAGCTGAGAATCATGATAAGATTGAATTATCACTTTGTACAAACTGAAGCAGTAGATGTTTACACAGGAGTAGGAGTTGGATACAAATATGTAAAGAGAACAGCTTACATTGACGGAGATGTTGATGCAAGTTATTCATATCCAAGCTTAATTCCTGTAGCATTTAGAGCTGCTTTAGGTATGAGATATTACTTTATTCCAATGTTAGGTCTTCACCTCGAACTAGGTATCGGTGGTGGCCAGATAATGGAAGCAGGTATCTCAGTGAAGATATAACACTATAAATTATTAAATACTTAAAAAAAGCTCTCCGCATTGCGGGGAGCTTTTTTGTTTTTATTTACCTTTAGTCAATGCGTAAATCAATATCCATAAAGCAGTTAGCTCCGGATGATCGCCCAAGAGAAAAAATGTTGGGTAAAGGTAAAGATGCGCTTTCCAATGCTGAGCTGCTCGCCATTTTAATTGGTTCTGGTACATCCGATAAGTCGGCCGTTCAACTATGTCAGGAAATTTTATTGTATGTAAATAATGACCTTAATAAACTGGCTAAGCTATCCGTCAAAGATCTTATGAAATTTAAAGGTATTGGTGAAGCTAAAGCAATTTCGATAGCGGCTGCATTAGAGGTGGGCAGAAGAAGGAAACCAGAGAATTACGATAAAAATAATGCTATAAAAAGTTCTAAAGATGTTTACAATGCTGTTGTGTCGTTGTTTCAGGACAAAGAGCATGAAGAGTTTTATGCTGTTCTATTGAGCAGGTCCAATCAAATTAAAGCGATTGAACTTATCTCTAAAGGAGGTGTTAGTGGAACCGTAGCAGATGGCAAGATCATTTTTAAGAAAGCATTGGAGCAGACAGCTTCAGCCATAATATTATGTCACAATCATCCTTCCGGAAATCTTAAACCGAGCCAATCCGATCTTGATCTCACTAAAAAGCTGAGTGATTTTGGACGATTAATAGACCTAAAAGTACTTGACCATCTAATTATTACGAATGGTGACTACTTCAGTTTTGCGGATGAAGGACTGATTTAAATTCGGTAGGATATCTGATATTAATCATTCGACCATAAGTGATTATCCATTAACTTCGCTAAATAAAAAAAGCAAACGAAAATCATGAGACACTTACTATTTTCATTATTTGTATTCACTTCAATGACTAGTTTTTCGCAGTCTGTTGAAGATATGTGGAAGCCTATTTTAAAACACGATAAACTGGCAACTTATTTTTCCGGCATGTGGGAATCACTCGGAATCAATGTGAAAGAAACCGGAGAGAAAATCACTGTCCTTCATCAGGGAGATCATTTTGATCTCAAGAAAGGGGTGGACGAAGATAACGTTGACTATAATGTGTTTCTTAAGGAGGAAAACATCTCGAATATGGCTAAACATGGTGAAGATGGCAAAATTGGTGAATATGAATCATACAAGATTATGAGTGTTTTATTCACACCTTTTGTAAAAGCCGCTTTAAAACACCCCATGATGAATAAATCTTGTCAAATGAAATTGGCCAATATTGAAAATCATGTACATGTGTATCTACAAAGCCCTACGAATGAAGAGTATGCAGCTCATACAATGATGTTCATTAATAAACAATGGGTAGTGGTAGAAGGAATCCACGGAGAGGCTAAACGGGTTTTTAAAATGAGTCCTGAACAAGCTATTGTTTACCAAAAAGAAGCCTTTAAAGCGCAAAAATTAAATACCCGAAAAGGATGGAGAAAGTTTAAAAAGTTCTATTTGGATTGGCGGAAGGAAGTGTCTGTTCCTGTTAAAGACAAGTAATTATATAGTTACAACAGAAGTAGCACGAATTTCCTACTTTTGTTGATAAGCCATTTTCATGAAGATAATTACCGTTATTGGAGCCAGACCGCAAATTATTAAAGCAGCCGCAATAAGTCGCGCCATTGCTGACAAATTTGATGGTAAAATTCATGAAATCATCCTCCATACGGGACAGCACTATGACGACAATATGTCTCGGGTATTTTTTGATGAATTAAATGTCCCAAAACCAGCTTTAAATCTTAATGTGGGTTCTGATGCTCAAGGCCTGCAAACCGCAAAAATGCTGGAAGGAATTGAGAGTGCCATTCAACATGAAAAACCGGATGCCGTATTGGTTTACGGAGACACAAACTCAACTGTAGCCGGAGGATTGGCTGCGTCAAAGCTGGGTGTACCGATTATTCATATTGAAGCCGGAATGAGGTCTTTTAATAAAGCTATGCCGGAAGAGATCAACAGAATTGTTTGTGATCATGTTTCTACATTATTGTTCTGTCCTACAGATAGCGCTTTGGCAAACCTCAATAAAGAAGGGTTTAATTTAAACAGCCAGCCACCCTATTCAATAGATAATCCAAAAGTCTACCATTGTGGTGATATCATGTTGGATAATGCTTTGTACTTTGCGGAATTAGCCGAACAAAAATCTACCATCCTGAGTGATCTCAACCTTCATGAAAACTTTGTGCTGGCAACTGTTCACCGACAGCACAATACTGATAATCCTGACCGATTGCAATCCATTTTCAAGGCATTACTTCAACTTATTGAAGGAAATGACCGGACGCTTGTTCTTCCTCTTCATCCTCGCACTAAGAGTAAGCTCGAATCAGCCTTATCGAAAGATCTAAGGGAGCGAATAGAACAAGCTTCTAATTTTAAAGTCATTCCACCGGTATCTTACCTGGATATTATAGCTTTGGAAAGCAATGCAGACCTGATATTAACAGATAGCGGAGGGGTTCAGAAAGAGGCGTTCTTTTTTAAGAAGCCTTGTGTTATACTACGAGAAGAAACGGAATGGGTGGAATTGGTTGAAAACGGAAATGCCAAACTATGTGGTGCAGATGAGAAGCTAATCGTCCATGCTACAGATGAACTGTTGAATCGCTCAGATTTCACATATCCTCCTTTTTATGGTGATGGTAAAGCGGCTGAATTTATTTGCAGTGAAATTCTTAAACATATTCCATGTTAGCGGTTTTTGCCAAACATATAACACCAAGATTGATCTATGTTCTTGATTTCTGCTTCAAGGAGAAAGGATATGACTATGTAATCGTGGCAAATGAAGAAGATTGGACCGCAAATGAAGAATCCACACTTAATTATTCGGATCTTCAGTTGGATTGTGATTATGCTATTGAACCGCTTGGCCTATTAACAGAAAACACTATTGATCCTCTCTTAAAACTTGAAAAAATCAGCAATAAATTGGCATTGCGAGGAGATACAGATCCGCTATCCGTGATTTTTTATATTCTCAGCAGGTATGAGGAGTATCAACCACATGAAAAAGATGTACATGGCAGGTTTACAGCCGAACAAAGCTCACAAAAGATATTGAACGTATTGAAGGACCCCGTTTGTGATCAAATCGTACAAAAGCTTTGGCGAAAATTAGGCTTAAATTATCAGGATGTTAAGGAGCGTTTTGAACTAGTACCTTCTTTTGATATTGATGTAGCCTGGGCCTATAAACACAGGCCTTTTTGGAGAAAAGTTGGCGCTTTCAGTAAAGGGAAAATTACAGAACGCATTGCTGTTCTTTTGAAAAAAAGGAAGGACCCTTACGATACCTATGGTAAGATCATGGAAGTGTCTTCAAAGTTAGAACGCATTATTTCATTTGCCCCTGTAAGTGATTATGGAAAATGGGATAAAAATATCTCCCATAAAAACGAAGCATACCGCTCCTTAATTCGCGGGTTAAATTCCAGTGGGGGAATGGGACTACATCCCGGATACCAATCGCACCTCCATCCCGAAATCATTAAAGAAGAAAAAAGAAGAATTGAGGAAATCCTGGGACACGAAATGAATAAATCGCGCTTCCATTTTTTACGAATGGAATTACCAAAATCCTATCAGGTAATGATCTCTTTAGGATTTAATAAAGATTACTCCATGGGGTATGCTGATCATATCGGATTTCGTGCTGGAACGTCTTTTCCATTTCATTTCTTTGATTTAGAAAAGAATAAAGCCTACGATTATCTGATATTCCCCTTTGCTTATTTGGATAGTGCATTTAAAGACTATATGAAATTAAGCCCTGAAGAGGCACTTGAAGAGGTGGAAGAGCTAATGCTAAAAGTTAAAGATGTTGGTGGATTATTTATGTGCATCTGGCATAATCACAGTATTAACGATAAGGGTGAATGGGAAAATTGGGCTCAAGTACTTGATAAAACAGTGGAATGGGGCAGAGAAGCATAGTAATTCTGAGTGTTGCGGCCCTGTTTTTGTCCTGCATACGTCATGGCGATAAAAATGAAAATGACGCGGCGTACCGAACCAAAGAAGATGTAGCATTTACCCGTAAATATGCCAAGGGGTTTGATATACAGCAAAGGGAAGATGGTTTTGTTATAGAGACGTTTAGCCATTCAGGCAATTCTGAATGGTCAGACAAATTTGTGGCTCCCTACAAAGCTGATCATAACTTTTCTCAAAATGCTAAATTCTTACCGGTAAATATTAACCGTGTATGCTGCCAATCCAGTACTTATTTAGCTTTTTTGGAATTTCTCGGGAAAATAGAAACAGTTAAGGGACTGTGTGGTAAGCAATATCTGAACAACAAAGAGCTTGCAGCACATCTTGACACCAATAATGCCAGGGAAATATGCCTGGGTGAAAAAACTCAAACCGAAACGATCATAGATATAAATCCGGATATCTATTTTGTCTATCCGTTTCAATCAGAAGAAGTAATTGGTTTAGAGAAAAAAGGTGTGAAAACCTTTATGATTGCGGAATACCTGGAGCTAGATCCATTGGCCCGTTTAGAGTGGATCAAAGTGTTTGGGATGATGTTCGGAGAATTTGAAAAAGCCAATGCATATTTTGAAGAAGTAGAAAAAGAGTATTTACAACTGGTAAAACCGCAACCGGATAAAGAGAAAAAATTCATCATGAACTTGCCATTTGGCGATTCCTGGCATGCACCATCAACTAACTCATTAATTATTTCCTTGCTTCAGGATGCCGGCTTGTACTATTGCTTTCAGGATGAATCTGGAACAGAAAACACTATCCACTCCAAAGAAGAAATGTGGCAAATTGGGGCGGAAGTCCCTTATTGGGTGATCGTAGCCAATCGTCCGGAAGGCTTTACTTTGGAAGATCTACTGGCAGAAGAGGAAGTCTATGCCACTTTCCGATCAGTAAAAGAAGGGAAAGTTATCTTCTGTAATACTATGGTCACAGATTATTTTACGTATGGCGTAATCGAACCTCACGTCCTCTTGAATGAAATCCAAAATACGGTGGAGGGAAAAACAGACACGAAAGCAAAATATTTCCAAATCCTGAAATAGTTACCTTTAAACAAAATTCAACACTTGAAAAGGGGGATTGACGGCATATTGATTGTTGTTCTAATGGTAGGTATTTTGCTGCTGTTCGCAATAAACCTATCCTATGGTGACGCAAGTATTAGTTGGCGTGATCTTATAAGTATCCTATTCGGTGAACTACCTGAGAACGATTCCTGGTCCTATATTGTTGAATATCGATTAAACCGTTCAATAGTTGCGGTATTGGGTGGTGGAGCCTTAGCTGTATCCGGACTTTTACTACAGGTCTTTTTTAGAAATCCATTAGCAGGTCCGGGAGTATTGGGAATAACTTCAGGAGCATCATTGGGTGTAGCTTTGGTTATGTTAGGTGGGATATCCGTGCAAAATGTGTTGGGTGGAGTCAGTGTGATTTTTTCAGGAACGATTGGAGCCATTGGAGTGTTGTTTTTATTGCTGTTTATTTCCCGGTTTGTTCGTAACCAGGTCACCCTGCTGGTTATTGGTTTGATGTTGGGATACTTTACGTCGGCCTTTGTCAATATGCTTTTCCTTTGGGCCGATCAAAACGCGACCAGAGAGTTTGTAATATGGGGACTGGGAAGTTTTGAGGGATTAGAAACGCCTGAAGTGATACTGTTTTCTTTGGTAATTTTGGTTTTTATTTCAGCAACTGTATTTATGATAAAGGGTCTTAATGGGATGGTGCTGGGAACGGAATATTCACGGTCATTAGGAATAAATCTTCGCGTGCAAAAGGTATTAATGATCATTATTACCAGTGTTTTAGCAGCTGTTGTAACCGTGTATTGTGGTCCCATAAGTTTTATTGGAATTGCGGTGCCTCAACTAATTCGGGTGATAGGAAAATCAAGAAACCATGCAGTGCTTATTCCTATGTGCTTTTTAGGGGGTGGATTGCTGGGTATTTTCGCAGATTTGTTAGTCCGCTTGGCGGATAATACACTACCGCTAAATACCGTTACTGCCTTAATCGGTGCGCCAATTATTATATGGACAATTATTAAAATGAATAAGCGCTTTGTTGGAGTGTAAAGAAATATCAATTTATGCAGGTAAAAAGCATTTGTTTGACTGTGAAAATTTGCAGTTAACAAAGGGGTTGTTTGCTTTAGTGGGAAGAAATGGTTCAGGAAAATCTACCTTTTTGAATTGTTTGCAAGGTGAACATGAACTTAAACATGGTGTGATCAAAGTGAATCATAAAGATGTTTATGAGTTCGAACTGAATGAATTGTCGAAAACGATAAGTATTGTACGCTCTAAACCTCTGCTATATGGTGATTACGGCGCGGGAGATATATTGATGTTAGGAAGATTACCATATCAAAAAATGCTCTCAATTCCATCAATTGAAGACCATGAAATAATTGATGAAATCAGTGATCGTTTAGGCGTAAAAAATCTACTGAAGAGGGATTATAATCTCTTAAGTGATGGGGAAAAACAATTAATCATGGTTGGTCGGGCAATGGTGCAGGATACACCAATCGTGCTTTTGGATGAACCTACCGCATTTTTGGATCTTGTCAACCGGACGGTTTTGTTACGACATTTGAAAAGATTAGCGGATGAAAAAAATAAGCTGATTATCTTTTCAACGCATCACGTGGAGATCCTTTCGCAGTATTGTGACGGTTTGCTGCTGATCAATGATAAAAAATTGAAGTACAACGATAAACCAGAAACATTTGAAAAAGATATTAATGAGGCATTTGAACTAAATCATGCGAAATGAAGTGGAGAACAGAAGTAAAAGTACCTGATAACAAAGGTTTTTTGAGATATGAACACGTTTCATTATCCATTGGCTCATGCTTTTCTGAGGAAATTGGAAAACGCTTAAAGGAATCTGGTTTTGATATTTCAGTGAATCCATTTGGTGTAATCTTTAATCCGGTTTCCATAATGCAGCTCATTCAAAATGCTCTGGATGGTGAGACAAGAGAAAATTTATTGCTTGAACGGGACATGAAATTTTTCCATTATGGCTACCATTCTTCCTTATTTGGTTTTACACGTGAAGAAATTCTAGATAAAATAGAAACCACTCACTTTACGGTTCAAAAACGATTATTGGAAGGAGATAGGTTATTCCTGACATTTGGATCTGCCTGGGTGTATCGCCTGGTAGAACAGGGGGTAGTTGTTGCCAATTGTCATAAGATGCCTTCGCAGTTGTTCACCAAAGAATTGATTGACTTGAATAAATTAAGGGAGTTTTCTGAACGCCTGTTTTCAAAGTTGTTTGAATTAAACCCTAAACTTGAGATCGTGTTAACAGTGAGTCCCGTTAGACATAGCAGAGACGGTTTACACGAGAATAACCTCTCTAAAAGCGTCTTACACCTGTTCTGTAAACAATTGACTGAATCTTTCGATCAAATCAACTACTTTCCATCCTATGAGTTAGTTGTAGATGAACTTAGGGATTACAGGTTTTACAAAGAAGACCTGGTGCATCCTACACAACAAGCAATTGAATTTGTGTTTGAAAATTTCAGAAAATCAAACTTTGATGAACCGACGGAGCAAAAGTTTTTCCTGCATGAGCAATTGCGTAAAGCGGAGAATCACTTGTTTTTGAACGCAACCATTGAAGAGGTAAGAAAGCACGAAGAGTATATAGCAGAACTCAAACAAAAACTTGCAGGTATTGAGCAATAAAAAACCCGGGATGCAGCCCGGGGTTTTTATTATTTGCAAAGAAAATAAATCAACAATTAACCTATTGATCTATCGAAAGTTTTCATTAGTAGACCACGAATACTTGTCCCTGGTAGAATTCTTTTTCTCCGTTGCTGTTGATCAATTCAACTCTCCAGATGTATGAAGATTCATTCGGAGCAAGTACATTATCTTCAGTAAACTTACCGTCCCATGGCTCATAAGCATTCTGAGTCCAATAAACTTGTTTACCTGATTTATCAAATATGGTCATGGTAAAATCAACATCCAGAACTGTCAATGCCAATGGGATGAACTTGTCATAGTTTCCATCTCCGTTTGGTGAGAAAGCAGTTGGTGCTAATAAATTATAATCTTCTTCAACTTCAATTTTTCTAACCGCCGTATTGGTACATCCAAATTCATTTTTGGCTGTTAACTCAACTTCGTAATTTCCAGCTTTTCTGAACGTGTACTCAAACTGATTGTTTGTAGATTGTTTCAATCCTTTAATGTTCCACATCACTACACTTGAATTATACGAATCATTCGCAAATGTGTATGTTGGAATAGCTTCTGCAGATTGTGTCCAGCTGAAATCAACGTTTGGTAATGCGTGTACCGTAATAACTTCAGAATGGCTGTCCAGTAACTTATTTGTTCTTGGATCTTTTACCTGTAATGTAATGGTAAACTCTCCGGCCTTACTAAATTTATGTGAAGGCTCAATTAAATCAGATGCCGCTCCATCACCAAAATTCCAGTAGTAATTCAACTTGTCATTAACTCTTTTAGGCGTGAATTCACATTTACCATTTTGGCAGATTTCCGACACACTCATATTAAACTTAGCGCTAGCTTTAAAGGCTTGTGTTGTGTTATTACTTATAGTTACGTCACTAACGTTAGAATCTGAATCTATAGTATTTCCGCCATTGTTTTGAACTGTTTCATCAGTTCCGTCGTCATTTCCTGTACCGTTATCTTGTACATCTACTATATCTTCTTCATTAGTAATACCAGTAATTTGATCATTATTTAGATCAGGATCAATTGTGTGAATTACAGAATTGTCTTCGTTATTTAGATCAGTATTATTTTCTGAATTTTCATCAGAAGTTACAATAGTATTATTGTGATCAAATTCTTCTGCAGTATATGTATTGCTAACATCAGAAGTGTTATCATTGGTATGAACAGTCACTTCCTTAGATTGATGATTGGTGAGTTGATTATCGTCTACTTCATTGGTGTCAATAAAGTAAGATGAACCTGCAATAATGGCGATAACGGCAGCTGAACCACCAATCCATTTCCAGGCTGAGTAAGTAGGACCAAGCTGTGAACTTACTGCTTCCCATGCAGCTGGGTTATATGGCGCTTCGTAACCAGAAGTAGAATCTTTCATCAGTTGTTCGAAAGAATCTCCCAGCTCGTTGCTCACATTGTCCCATGCTTGCGGGTTGTAAGGGGCTTCATACCCTTCAACAGCTTGCTTGATTATTTTCTCAAATTTATCCATTTATCTATTCGTGTCCGGCAAACTTTGCTGTAAGTTCTGCCTTTAATTTTTGCTTGGCTTTTGCAAGATTAGATTTTGAGGTACCCTCACTGATGCCTAAATATTCTGCAATCTCTTTATGTGTAAACCCTTCTATCACGTACATGTTAAATACGGTACGATAGGCCGGTGACAAATTGGAGATTGCTTTTATCGCAACTTCAGCTTTGAGTTTGGTTTCGTAATCATCTTCCTCTGAAAATGGTACATCCTCCTCAATGTTTTGAACCCGTTGGTCATCTTCGATCGAAAAAGGATCACGTTTGTTTTTCCTTATTTGGTCGATCGCTGTGTTGACCATGATTCGTCTAATCCATCCTTCCAAAGAACCTTCAAAATTGTAAACATCCAGCTTCTTAAATATTTTGATAAAACCATTTTGGACCATATCCTGCGCTTCGTCTTTGTCTTTCGCGTAACGCATGCAGACCGCCATCATTTTACCGTAGTACATTTCGAATAACTTCTTCTGATACTTCCGCTTGCCTTTTATGCAGCCTTCAACTATTTTCCGAAGTTCTTCTTTAGTTTCCACTGTGCCTACTGATTGATAAACGAATGATAAATGTGAGGGTTGCCAATATTATAAAAAATTATCGTGGATTCGACAAACAACACGAATCCAACGTTAAATAATTCCCGAACACCGATTAGCAACGGTGAAAAATTCTTAAATTCGTTGCCTGGTTGCTGAATATAAGCAATCCCATTTAGTTCTCTTATTAATCTAAAACAATTAAACCACTATGAAAGTTACAGTTGTTGGCGCAGGAGCAGTCGGAGCAAGCTGTGCAGAGTACATTGCCATGAAGAATTTTGCTGATGAAGTTGTTCTTCTTGATATTAAAGAAGGATATGCGGAAGGAAAAGCAATGGACCTGATGCAGACATCTTCACTCAATGGTTTCGATACAATGATCACTGGTACTACAAATGATTACAGCAAAACAGCCAATTCGGATGTTGCAGTAATTACTTCTGGTATTCCAAGAAAACCAGGAATGACACGTGAAGAATTGATCGGAATTAACGCCGGTATCGTGAAGGAAGTTTCTTCCAACCTTATTCAACACTCACCTAACGTAATCATCATAGTTGTGTCTAACCCAATGGACACCATGACCTACCTGGTTCATAAAACAACTAACCTTCCTAAAAACCGAATTATCGGAATGGGAGGAGCATTGGATTCTGCCAGATTTAAATATAGATTGGGAGAAGCACTGAATTGCCCAACATCTGATGTCAACGGAATGGTAATCGGTGGACATTCTGATAAAGGAATGGTGCCTCTGATTGAAAAAGCAACAAGAAATTCTGTGCTCGTTTCTGAATTCCTTTCTCAGGAAAGAATGCAACAAGTAGTGGAAGACACAAAAGTAGGTGGAGCTACGCTTACCGGACTTTTAGGAACATCTGCATGGTACGCTCCTGGAGCAGCCGTGTCTGAATTGGTAAAAGCAATTGCGCTTGATTCACAGAAAATGTTCCCTTGCTCAGCATTGCTCGAAGGAGAATACGGATTAAATGATCTTTCAATCGGTGTGCCTTGCGTATTAGGAAAGAACGGAATTGAGAAAATTGTTGAAGTATCGCTTACAGATGCGGAAAAAGCAAAACTTGCAGAATCTGCAGAAGGTGTTAAGAAGACCAATGGTTTACTTGAAGTAAATGCGTAACTAGACAACACTAATTGATATATGAAAGTCCCATTTGCCTATGGTAAATGGGACTTTTTGTTTTTTGTAATTGATGTACTTGGGATTACTTCAACACAGTAACATGCCCTCTGTGGGTATACCGTTTATCTGTCGTATTTGACTTGAATTCTATTTGCCATACATAGACACCATCCT
>JABURP010000097.1 GCA_014762645.1 Crocinitomicaceae bacterium | reverse complement strand
TTTGATCTAATCTTGGTGGTGAAAATGGGAGCATGTGCTTAATATTTATGCAAAGGTAAGTAAGAGTATTATCTTGAAAGCTGTTTAGATCTACCGGATGGTTTTTTATTGAAAAAAATAAAATTGATTATTCCAAACAAATACCCTAAACCATACGAGAAATGGAGAATCCAAAAGACTAATGCAATTTTTGGAAAATATCTTTTTTTAGATGCCGTGCTATAGGCAAATACGAACGAGAGGAGAAAGTATAAACCAATTCCTGCCAGGTAAACAATCCACATTTTGGGGATAAAAACACATAGCACTGCGCCGGTTATAATTCCAGAAACAAACAAAAATGGTATTAATTGACGTATGGTTGTTACTGCTTTATGTTTTTTACCTACATAAACTTTCCAATATCCATATTGATAATATTGTTTCCATAATTTTTGAAGCGAAGCCCTGACGTAATAATGTGAGATGATTGAAGGATCAAAAAGAATTTTATATCCTTTTTTCGTAACTCGAAAGTTAAACTCATCATCCTGATTTCGCACGAGTTCTTCGTCAAAATAACCGATTTCGTCTACGATACTTTTGGGGTAACAACCAAATGCTACTGTATCCACAAATTGCTTTTTACCTCCAGTCCGAAAAACTACTCCACCCACACCAAATTTTGAGGCCATAGCATCAGACACCGCCGCGCTAAGTTCATTTATGTGTTTGTTGAGTATTTGTCCACCGACACATCCCAGCGTTTTATCATGAAGAAAGTTATCTATACAATTCTTAACGAAATCGGGTTCAAGGTATGCATGTCCTCCAAGAATTATAAAGTACTCTCCTGTACTATTTTCTATCCCGAGATTCAATGCATAAGGCGTAAACATTCTCGGGTTTTCTATCAGCTTTATATTGTCATCATTGTAATCCTGAACAATCTCAACTGTCCTATCCGTACTCATACCATCTACTACCAATACCTCAATTTCACCAGAGTAATTCTGTGACAAAATCGAATCTATATTTTTTTGGATATAGGCCTCCTCATTTTTACACGGTATTACGATACTAACTTTTGGATAGTCCATATTCAGGAAGTAATTTCAGTTTTATGATCTGCTTTTCTTTGCGAGGTGGTTGCAGGTAAATTAAATAGACATAGAAAAACAATTCCTCCCACTACTCCCGCTTGTGTTTCCAATACAGATTCGGATAAAAAGAATAAGAGTGTAACCAAACCTATGGCTGCACCGAACAAGTGATTTTTCCGGTATTTAACAATGGGGTAAACAAGTATAAGGCCGAGTAAAATTAAACCAATCACCCCAAGTCCCAGCCCAGTCTCCAGAAATTGGTTGTGTGCATTCAAGTTGAGTTCAGGAGCTTTTCTGAGCTCTCTTTCTACGTACTCAGCATGTAACACATCTTTAACATCTCCTGGTCCATAGCCGATAATAGGTTGCTCCATAAATTTATCTCTTGCTGTCTCCCAAACTGCAATTCGCAGTGATGTTGAATAAATATAGTTATCCGAATGGCCTCCACTTAATGCTTCGACCATTTCAACTACACGCCATTGAACATAAGCTGATTTTTTATAAACTACAAACCCAAAAATCAATGAGGCAGAAACAACCAAAATTACCAACCAGTACTTTTTCCGACGAATCCAGTATACTAACAACATTAGACTAAGAAATAAAGCGGTCAGAATACCCATTTTCGAGAGAAGAAATATATTCGCAGCGGCCATTAACAGAATTAACACAGACGGCATCCACTTATTAGGGAATAGCCTAAGTTGATCGTTAAACATGTCAACCAGGACTAGAGCAATAGCAATGTTAATGTAGAAGGCATAATAAGCAGGGTGGATATCCGGGCTTAATGTTGTGTAGAATAAAACATCAGTCGTACCATTTTGCATCAAAGTAATTACCGCCTTTATGAAAAGCAGCGAAAAATGTGACATCAGGCCAATTAAAAAAATATAAGTGATCCAGCGAATGTGTTTCCATGACAACCGTGTGAACGCGAAAACAACAGGCACCACTAGCATGGTCATTTTTACTTCCAAATGGAATGCCCAGGCTCCTTTATTCTCAGACCATATTCCTCCGACAACATAAAAAAGGTAGAGAATGATCAAAAAGATCTGCACAGCACCAAACTTTGGCGTAATTCGGTTCAGGCCTGCATGAATAAAACTGAAGAATGCCCAGCCTGTCAATACCACTGGCACAAAACGCGGAGCAAATAGCAATAGTACAATGACCATTGATAACAGCAGAACATTAAAGTTAATTAGCGAGAGGTTATTCTTAGCGGTTGTTTTCAATGGTATTATTTAGAGGTTCTTCGCAATTTGACCCCAAAGTTAATCAAACCAAAAATTATAATAATCTAGCCCATTCATAATGAAATCTATTTGCTCTAAATAGAGAAGACAAACCGTTTATCGTTCACAATCGTATATGGATAAAACAAGGACTAATAATAACGTTAAAACCCCATACTACCTATTTTTGTATAAACTATTCAGAATTTAGGTAAATTCTGTGGTGTAATGACTATGCGAAAACTAACCCAAGCACTTTCTAACAAATCACTGGAGATTTTCAGCGTTTTTGTTTTAGTAACTGTTTTGTTCTTACCCCTCATTCAGCCGTTTAAACCCGGGCCCGGCATAGAAATCATTGATTTATTGGTTCCGGTTCTTTTTATTGCATTTTTCATTAAACGAAAAGAACTCAATGAACGGAATCTTTACTTATTACTTGGTGGATTTACTGTTTACATTTTTATCACAATTCTAGTAAATGGGAGATGGGGTCAAATAAGGGATTACTTTGAAATATTCAAAATGGTCAAATTCATTCTGGTGATTTGGTTGTTTTCTCACACATCTGCAGAAAATTTTATCAAAAAATGGAGTCGACCAATATTTATAGCACTCGTAGTTTTTAATCTCATCCATTATTTCGAGTTGTTTAACTTCAACGATCTTCTAGAAAACTATTATCCGGCAGGTGAACGAATACCTGAGTTTGGGAAAAACTCTATTGGTCAACCTACAGATAAACGGATGCTGGGATTCCCAAACAATCCCAATTACAATGCAATTGTTTTCTTGTTTTTTACCATCTTATTTATCCCCAGAAAAGAAAAGAATATTCCGATTTCTAACTGGGCATATGTCTATTTTATTATTGCGGTATTTATGGTGTTCTTGTGTCAGTCAAGGACCTCCCTGCCAATTATTGGTGTTATCGTAATGGTCCATACCGCAATTTATATCAAAAAAAGCTGGGAAATGATAGTCGTCCTGATCATGTCTGTTGGTCTGTCATTTTTCTTAGCAAAGGTCATCAGCAATGCATCCGTTGATTATCGTTTGGCCCAGTACAATAAAACAGAGCATATGGAACTTTTCAAATACAAGGGTATTATTTATCAGGATTCAACTACCCTGTTGTATAATGATTACGATACCATTGTTTTGGACAGTATTATATTGGTGGAAGATCTCAGGGCGTACTTCAGCAAATCTGATCCTTCATTTGTAGACTCATTAAAAGCCAGAAAAACTAAAAATAGTTACATGGAAACCATGCTGGATGGAAGTGCATTTGAATCCAACTCATTCAGAGAAAGATTGGAAATATGGAGGCATTTATGGAATATGATTAAGAAAAAACCGGTATTTGGGCATGGTCCTTATAAGGAATATTTCTACTCAAATGACTTGTATTCAGAAAATGAATACATTCTGTTTACCTGGAGATATGGATTTATTGGCCTTATTCTTTATTTATCCATTCTTATCTACCTGCTAATAAAAGGTATAAAAGGTAGGCACTCTTTAGGCGGTTCTATGCTATTGTATTTTACAATTACGCTAGGTATTTCAGGATTAACAAATAACCCCTTCATTCATCAAACTATTCTGATATTACTTGCAGCGTGTGCAGGTTGGGCTATTTATTCAAATTCCCAAAGGAAACGTGAAGTCAAAAATAAGTCACCTGAAGATATTTAGGATTTATCTTTATTTATTTTTTGTTGACTAAGCTCTCATACATACGCCGAACCTTTTCTGCTTCAACAGACCAGTTATAGTTTGCAAGTGCCACTTCTCTGGCTTTAGCCCCCATTTCCTTCATTTGATCCATGTTTAATGCAGCCCAATCAATCTTCTCAGCGATATCATCTACCGATAATGGATTTGCAAAAATAGCGTAAGGACCAAATTCCTCTTTCCAACTATCAAAATTAGACAGGAGCATGGGTAAGGAACAGGCCATATATTCATAAGTCTTAATGAGAGAGCTGTTCATGTGATTTTCAAGTGGATGAAGTACAGCTGCTCCAATATCCGCACTTTTCATAATTGGAAACACTTCATTTAATGGTTTCAATCCAACGTATTTCACTCTTGCTTTATCCTTAAGACACTCTTCTTCAAATGATTCGGATTCCCATGGGCCGAGTAAAATCAAGCGGACATCTGTTTCTGCGCGTTCAACACCTTCACACAACTCTTTAATCCCACGTATCCTAGTTAGCCCACCAGCATATACCAACGTAACCTTACCCGGAAACATTTTTTCCGTAGCCGGTTGATCATTAATCAAATCTAAAATTGGAAAATTCCGAATAAACATCACTTTATCTAGCCTTTTAGCATAATGCTTTTCGAAATATGGATAATACCCTTTTTCGGCAAGTGCCAACTTGTTAAAAAACCTTACACCTAACGACTCAAAACCCTTATAAAAAAAAGCTACGATTCTACGAATAAACATTCCACCCAGCCATTTTTTATCCGTTATTTGATAATAAACCAGCTCATGTATATCATACACGACTTTTTTGCCAAACATTCTTAAAACAAGACCAACAATTAGTAGTTCTGGATCGTGTATGTGATAAATTTTTGCTTTTACTCGTAAAGCCTTCATCAACGCCGAAGTTGTTTTAAAAACCAAACGGTACAATCGACCTTTGCTTTTCTTCAATGGAATCACTTTTACTCCATTTTTTACTTCTTCTTTGTCATGTGTTATTATGAGATAAAGGTCAAAATGTTTAGCCAAAGAGACACATTGCTTATGAAATACGCGAACGTCACTTATTTTATGGACAGTAGATATATGGCAAACTTTTATCATTCAGAATGAATTGAATTATAAATCTGTTCAAAAATTGACTTGTTTACTTCTTTAGTACCTTTTTCCAGAATGAGTTTTTTATTTTGCCGGGCTACAGCATCCTGATTGAGTTGAACGGCTTTTTTAATGGCATTTTTCAAGTTATCGTCCATAATAATTCCGTTTTCACCATCCGTAATCCATTCTTTGTTCGCCGGAAGGTCTGAAACTACAGGAATACACCCATACCCCATTGCTTCCAGCAAGCTAATGGCCGTTCCATCACTATCCGGTATAGACACCCATATTTGCGCTCTGGCATACTGACGATTATTTTCTTCCTGGTCAACAAATCCGATAAACTCATACGTGTTTTCTGGGAGAAGTTCGTTCGCTAAATTTTCAAGTTCAGTTGTATTAGGTCCCTTTGCACCTACAATCAATTTCCAGTCTTTAAATTCTTTTACGAACTCAGAAAAACCTTTGATTATTTCATCAATATTATACAGTTCTTTATGGAGTCGATTAGAATAAATAATTTTCTCTTTATTCAGGTCCAGATCTTCTCGAAGGTTGATTCCAAAATTGGCCAAAACCACTTCATTCTTTATCCCCAATTCCCTAATGGCTTGAGCCATGTATTGTGCATCTGCTGTAATGAAATCCGCATTTTTAAGCGCCCCTTTCACCACCATTCTCTTCAAAATACCCTGATTAGGCAGAACCAATACATCACTTCCCCAACATGTAACTATCATTGGGTACTTTCTTTTATTTGCTTTTGCTGCTAGATAACCTCCTGTATTGGCCTGATGGACGTGGATCACACTTGGATCAAACCTATCCATAACTTCACGGAACTGTTTAATCTGTGACCTTATTTTCAAAGGCGAACGAAAAGAAAAACTAATGACTTCATACTTACAATAATCAATTGGGTCTGTAGTTATGACAAGGATATCATCAAAATAGTCTCGAATTAAATTGTAATAATTCTCAAGATGAACTGCACCAGTAGATGGGCCTATTAACAATAATTTTTTCTCTGATTTCGTACTCATAAAACGCCCTTAGGATGATGCCCACTTGTCATAGTGCTCCCTTAATTCAGGGTTATCGTTTAGAAATTCATTGTCTTTGTCTCTTGTGTCTCCAACTATTTGTGCTGGGTTTCCGGCTATAATTGAAAAATCTGGGAAATCACCTTTTACATAACTATAGGCTGCCACTATTGATCCTTTCCCGATATCCGTCCCTGGCATAATGGTTGTGTGGGGACCGACAAAAGTGAACTTTCCTATCTTTATTTTCCCTTTGACATACCCTTTCATTTCAGGTCCGGTATAACTGTCCCCATAATACCGAATTGAATTGTGGCTTGAATGACTGGTGATAGTGACGTAATTCGTTATTTGGCAGCCTTCTTCAATCGTTACTCCATTTGTTGCTTCTATGTAATTAAAATGTCCTACAAAGACGTTGTCGGCTATTTGTAAGCCCTCAGGAGCATCCAGAAAGGTTGAGTTACTGATACGCGTCCGCTTTAAATAAACACCATCAGAGAGACGCTTATATCCCCATACCATCTTAGGTCGGCCCCTGAGATGCCTATTTCTTCTCAATTTTAACAACAATGATTTGAGCATCTACTTTGATTTAAACTTTACCAGATAACTTCTTCGATATTGAACGAATCCATAAAAACACCCAAATGTAATAACCTATTTGCAGAATGGACAACATTAAAAAACCTTTTAGAATATCTTCTAATAAAAAAGCACCAATAAGTATGGAACCAAATATGAGGAAGTTGCCCAAAAGCGAGAACATGAATAGTTGTCCTTGTTTATTGAGGATTACTCCGGCCTGTTGAACAGGGGCCACTACAAAACTTAGAAACAACCAGGGTGTCAAATATTGGGCATATACTCCCGCAACACGCCATTTATCTCCCAATACAAAATCAAACAAATCCGGGCCGAAAATCAATATTGTGGCAAAAATCGGCACGGCCACAAGGGTGAGTTTTTTTACGGTGGAATCAACCAGTTTTACAAAATTTTGTCCATTTGCATGCATCTCTGCAGCTTTTTGAAAGAATACCTGTGCAAACGAATTGCCAATTACGGCCAGGGGTGCCCTTAAGATTCGGTAAGTCATCCCATAAAAACCAAGAATAACTTCTCCAAATCCGTAAATTAATGTTGAATTTACTCCCATGTTTTTCAACTCATCTCCAAAGGCGTGCCAGGTATTAATTCTTGGAAATTTTTTATAGATTTTAGCCTGCTCCCTCATGCCGGATTTTGACACGTTCGAGAATAGAGCTCTATCCTTCTTCAAAAAAGGAAACAACAAGAGCAGCACTCCAAACAATAAACCAATAGCATAACTTAAGATCAAACTGGATACTCCAACCGTTGTAATACCTGATGGAATAACATAAGTTTTTTTGAAAATAGACTTAAAAAACTCGACAAATCCCTTACTTTCAATTGGTGCAGAAAACTTAATCAATCCACCAGAAATTTGAGTCGTAGCCCTGGCAGTGGCCAATGACACGACGGCACCTGATGTACCCAAAAACCTTTTTTTTCTGTTGCTCCAGTATGTGAAGATTCTATATCCTACTGTAAGAAACACACAAATAGGAATAAACCATAGCCAACCGTTAATGCTTTCAACATTAATAAGGGTTGCAATATCTTTACGAAACAATAAAAAAACAATACTCAATACGCCAACATAAGCAGTTAAAATAATCAAACAGAGTGCGAGAATATTAATGGCATCTTTGTCTTTCTTTGGAAGAACGATAGCCTGCTCATACCTTCCTGCACCTATAACAGATAAAAAGGTCACAAGTGGCATGAAAAAGTTGAATATACCAAACTCCTCAGGAGAAAAAAGTCGTGTGAGAACCGGCGTCAGTAGTAATGGAATCAACTGAGCAATGGATGTCCCTGTCATTAGAGTGAGGACATTTTTACCAAATTCAGATTTTACCAGATTTTTAAACATTCAATCAACCTATTCCAGTTCAAAGGTATATCAAATACTCTTCTGTAATTGTAACTGTTAACGAATAACACAAACGTTGAATTGTTTAAAGTTATTTTCTGCGGATTGCTTACCTGATACAATATTTTTCGATTTTTTTACGGCTTCTCTTTACAAAGCGGCTATTTTTGCGCCAGATGGATGATGTTTATGACAAGGTATACATAGGTTCAGGACCTATTAATGTAATTGATGCCTATTTACATTCAGAGCGGGGGGACAAGGTTGCGCTTATTGACGCTGGGGGACAAATTGGAGGAGCCTGGGTGGCAATCCCAGTTGGAGAATATGGAAATTTAGAAATTGGCTGCCACATTTGGTCGTACAATAAAAAAGTCTATCGATTTTTAACCAGTTTCTTAGATCTTGATATGGTTAACATGCGACCACAACCATACATTCTCAAAGGGAACCGTAAAATGATCTACGATCATAAAAGCCTATATCTAACTCCAAAATACATACTAAAGCAAGTATTTTATGGAGATTTCAAAGCAGCAGGTAATTTCTTACTACGTCGTCATCCAGCAGCACGTATGCCAATAATACCAAGAGCGTATAGATATCCTAAAGGAGGTGCCCGTGAATTTCAAGACAAACTAAAATCCTTGATTGGGGATTCTAAAGTTACCGTTAAGCTAAACACAAAGGCTGTTGAGCTTAATTATACAGATGACAATTGGGAAATTATTGATAAAGACGGAATCATCTTACGTTCAAAAAATGTTGTTTTGACGGCGACTTCAAACATTGAACGCATTACATATGACAACAAACTTCTTGAGCTGAATCACAGTTATATTACCTACAGTCACTTCCACTTAATTGTTTCTGGAGATCTGCTTAAACCAATTTCTTATATCAGGGTATTAAATAATAGTCATATTCACAGGATCAGTGACATCACCAATCAACTGTCTCAATCCCGCAAGAATGAAACAGTATTGCTGGTAGGTGTATTTGACAAAACGATTTCAGAATGGGGAAGTGATGAACAAATTGCTGAAAAGATTTTAGCATTTTTAGTTGAAAAAGGATACCTGGCCAAATCTAATGAACTAGTGAACTTCCAAAAAAACCGTTTTCCTACGGCATATATCAATGGGCAACAACACCAGTTAATCAACAATCTAGATCCGAGTATTGAACTCATTTCAACTACTGATTTGGTATACGGTTTTTATACTCAGCTAAAAAAGTGGAAATCCAAAAATTTACTTGATCAAAACTCCAAAAAGGACATATCTCCAGCTTTTGGGCAATAACCACACAACAACCCCGTCAATTGTGGCCAGGAATCTTCTTTGAGCTTCAGACCGACCAAAATTTGCCGCAAACCCTTTCGTCTCGAAAAATTTTTTAGAAAATCCTTCAAATAAGTCCATATCTTTTTTTACATGGAGATACCGCCAATAGGTGTTCCAACGAATGAATCTTTTTCTTAATGCCACATGCAATCGGGTACCAATAAGATTTTCTGCAAACAAAAGACTTCCGCCTGGTTTGAGCACCCTTCTTATTTCATTTATGGCTTGCTGTTGTCTTTCTTTTTCTGATAACGCACCGATTACGCTTTTAAAAACAACCACATCAAACTGCTCATCCGAATACCTGGACAAGTCTGTTACATCTACCCCACTCTCACATTTGATATTTGCACTTACCCCATATTCATTATGCATTGACGCCGTAGTATCCGGAAACTCTTTATAATCGGTACAAGTCACCTCTAAGCCTTTTTGAGCTAACCATAATGATAGGCCACCTTCCCGTTCGCCGATAGTTAAAACCGACATTCCTGGTTTAAGGGTGATATATTTCTCCCAGAAGTCAAGCGCTTTACTCCAGGTTTTAACATCCCACTGGATGATGTCATTAAGCTCCTTTTTAGAAAGCTTACTTGGCATAGTGAACCGCTCGTTTTTCTCTAATTACGGTAACTTTAACCTGACCTGGGTAGGTCATTTCGTTCTGAATTTTTTGCGAGATAATAAATGAAAGTTCATCTGCTCTCTGGTCATTCACTTTTTCAGCTTCTACCATTACACGCAACTCTCTACCAGCCTGTATGGCGTAAGATTTAATTACACCGTCAAAGCCAAGTGCCGTGCTTTCGAGTTCTTTGATTCGCTTGATATAAGATTCCGCAATTTCTCGTCGTGCTCCGGGTCTTGCCCCTGATATAGCATCACACACCTGAACAATTGGTGAAATTATGGTCGTCATCTCAATTTCATCATGGTGAGCACCAATGGCATTGCAGATATCCGGTTTTTCACCATGCTTTTCAGCTAGCTTCATACCTAAAATTGCGTGAGGAAGCTCTGGTTCATCTTCAGGAACTTTTCCGATATCATGCAACAATCCTGCGCGTTTGGCTAACTTAACATTCAAGCCAAGTTCTGAAGCCATAATTGCGCATAGGTTAGCTACTTCTCTTGAGTGCTGCAATAGGTTTTGCCCATAAGACGAACGGTATTTCATTCGTCCAACCATTTTCATGAGCTCCGGGTGCAAACCATGAATACCAAGATCAATACAGGTTCTTCTACCGGTTTCGATAATCTCTTCGTTGAGGGATTTTTTCGTTTTTGCTACGACTTCTTCAATTCGCGCCGGGTGAATTCTACCATCTGACACCAGTTGGTGAAGTGCCAGTCTTGCCACTTCTCGTCTTACTGCATCAAAACATGATAAAATAATTGCTTCAGGTGTATCATCTACAATGATCTCAACACCTGTTGCCGCTTCAAGCGCACGAATATTTCGACCCTCACGCCCGATAATACGTCCTTTCATTTCATCCGACTCAATGTTAAAGACAGACACCGAATTTTCAATCGCCTGTTCGGTAGCCACTCTTTGAATGGATTGAACTACTATTTTCTTAGCTTCTTTGTTAGCGTTGATCTTGGCCTCATCCACAATATCTTTGATATGGGCCATGGCATCTGTTCTGGCTTCCTCTTTCAAGGTTTCCATTAATTGTTTCTTTGCCTCATCTGCCTGTAATCCTGAAATATTAGAGAGCTCAACTACTTGTTTTTGGTGAATTTTTTCGATTTCTTTTTTCTTATTTTCAATCACCTCCATTTGATCCTCCAGCTCCTTTTTAAGTCGGTCAACCTCCTTATTTTTACGGTTAACGTCACCCAGTTTTTGATTGAGACTTTTATCCTTGCTCTTGGTTTTATCCTCCAGGCTTTGAATATTTCTTTCCCGATTACGTACTTTTTTTTCGTGTTCTTCTTTAAGCTGGAGAAATTTTTCCTTCGCCTGTATAATCTTATCCTTCTTAATTGCCTCCCCTTCTGCCTCTGCTTCTTTTAAAATACTATCTGTCTTTGATTTTAATACTGTTTTCTGTAGGATCAGCATGATAAGCGCTCCTCCAACAAGGCCAATCACACCTCCGATAATAATACTTGTTATATCCATAATTCCCTATTTTGTACCCATCATCAATGAAGCCTATAACCATGCATGCATGGCACACATTACCTCACGTGACTAGCGTATATAATTAACTGTGAAGGTGCTTAAAGAGCTGTATCCAACTTCTCAATGATCTTTTTAATATCATCACTAAGGTCAGGTTGATTGACAGATGGAGAAGATGAACTTCCTCCGGATTGCATTTGAACTGCCAATTGTAAAGCTGTCATAGCTAACAAATCCTGCATATCCTTTACTGCATAACTTCCCTGCAGCTTCTTGATATTGGAATTAATCCTATCAGCAGCAGCTTTTATTACTGCTTCCTCTTCCTTTTTTATTGTCAAAGGATAAGTTCGTCCTGCAATTATTATTTTCAAAGGAATCTTATCCATCTATTTTAAACCTTTAGTAGTGAGATACATTTATCGATCTCCTGCACCAATTCACTAATCCTGACCTTCATATCATCAGAGTCCTGATTGCTTTCAGAAGGAGTACTTTTCAACCTTGCGTTTTCAGCCTCCAACTCCTTTATCTTTGACTCTTTAGTTGCCACAGTCTTACTCAACTCTTCACATTCACGCTTTTTACTTTCGAGATTAGCCTGTTGTTCTTTTATATGTTTTAAAAGAAGCTCTACTTTCTCGTCAAGTGAAGTAATGAGTTTTTTAGTTTCTGACATAATAGTCGGTCAAGATTCAATACACAAAATTAGCATTCATGAGTAATTATCCCAACAAAGTACTTCTATTTATTAACAATATCATCTTTGAGAAGATAAACGAATAATAAATCACCAATAAATTCAAGGCATTAAATTTGCTCGTTTAAAGAATAACAGGCATTTTCGCCTGACAATCAAAACATCAGATTTTTTTACGAGTAAGGCTGACTTATTTATGAGATTACTTTTAACCATATTCATTATTACTTCACTTTCAGTGAATGCACAATCTTATCAAGCTAAAAATTTTGATTTTGAGAATATGGATTTGCATCCGCCCATGAAAATCCCATTGATTTTATCGGGAAATTTTGGTGAGATGAGGAGTAATCATTTTCATACGGGATTAGATATAAAAACCAGAGGAGTTGAGGGTATTAAATTATACGCTATTGAAGAAGGCGTTATTTCCAGAGTAAGAGTTTCACCCTGGGGTTATGGGTTAGCTGTGTATATCGATCATCCAAATGGATTAACATCTGTATATGCACACATGCAATCTTTTTCACCAGAAATTGACTCTTTGGTCTATAGCATCCAAAAGAAACAAGAAACCTACATTGTGGATGAAATAGTCCTAAATCAAGGTGTAAAAGTGAACCGAGGCGAGTTTATTGGTCTATCTGGAAACTCGGGTAGTTCAGCAGCAGCACACCTTCATTTTGAAATTCGTGAAACCGTTACTGAACACGCCATTAATCCACTACTGTTTAGGTGCTACAGAAAACTAATACGGGATAAAACCAAACCTACTTTAAAGGGGATCAAAGTATATGCAGTGACAGAAAAAGGATATATGATTCCTGGTAAATCAACTTATTATTACGTAAGGTATCAGGACGGTAAACACGAAGTGAACGACGGTAACCCGATTGATGTTTCGGACCTGGTAACGGAGAACAGTTATCTCGCCTTTGCATTTCATGTAACAGACAAATTAGATGGAGCAGGCAATGTCTGTGGCATCCACCATACTTTTCTCAACAAAGGAGATGAAGTACTACATGAACAAAAAACAGATTATATAAATTTTGACCACAATCGGTTTTTGAACTCCCATCAGGATTATTACGAGTTTAAGCAAAACCGAAGAAACATTCACAAAAGCTTCAAAACAGTCATCAACCCTTTGCCTATTTACCCTAAAGCGGGTGGATTAATAAAGTGGGAGGAATGTAACGGGCCGTATAGCTTTAAAGCAATAGATGTTCACGGCAATTGGATTAGATTAAATTTCAAAGTTCAGAACAATTCAAAATCGAAAGCTAAAAACCCTTTTGACAAGCCCCAAAAATATTTCTTTCCCGATTCTGTGAACACATTATTATATGAAGATTTTCAGGTATTAATGGAGCCCGGAACATTTTATGAACCCCTGCAACGGATTTTTCGAATAGACTCCAGTACGCAATACCTCAGTGTCGGGTATCAATTTTCAGAATCTGAAATACCCGTTCAAAAGCGCTTTGATGTCAGAATCAAAACTCCTGAGATAAATGACCATTTTCCGGTAAATAAATTAGGGATAGGTGTTATTTCTAATACAGGGTGGATGAGTTTCATTGGTGGAGATTATATCAGTGGTTGGGTAGAAGCTACTTCGCGTGATTTTGGGAAATTTGTCTTGCTGGTTGACACAATTCCACCGAAAATTACACCGCTAGATTTTAACAATGGAAAAAATATTTCGCGTTACCGAAACCTTCAACTGACCATTGAAGATAACCTGGCCGGAGTATGGAAATACAAGGCGTTTATTAATGGTGAGTGGGCGCTAATGGAATTTGACCGCAGGCGAAAACGCTATATCATTCACTTCACCGAACACTCCAAACCATTGCTCAAAAAAGGAGATAACACCATCAAAATTTGGGCGAATGACGGTAAGGGGAACGAGAGTGAGGGTACGTGGACGGTTGTCTACAATTAAGTCTTTTCACAAATAATTAACAGGCTGATATTCGGATAAGCTGTAAATTAGCCTGCTATGAGTAACAAACGGATTAGAACGGTCATCTTTTTCGGGATTATCTCTATCCTATCTATCCTCACCATTCAAATATTCTGGATACAGAAGAACATTGAATTTCAGGAGACGAACATTCAGATTCAAAACAGACAGGATAGCCTCAATACTGCTCAGTTCAACGATAAAGTAATCATTGCGCTCAAAAAGGTTGCGGACGATATTCAACGCATAAATAATTCAGACATGAACCTTTACGGAAACGTTCAGCAGAGGTCATCTAATTATTTCACCGTTGAAATGATGGATACGGTACACCCTTTCTTGCTGGAGCAACTGCTCAAGTGGGAGTTTGATGAAAAAAACCTCCGAGAAGACTTTCAATTTGGCATTTACGATTGCTGGAGTGACAGTATCATCTATGGGAATTATATGAACTTCGAAGCTGATTCTATTTACACCGTAGATCACAGTATTGATTTTAACAGCTTTATTGTAGATGAAGAAGAATTGCGTTTGAATACAGATATGCATTATTTCGGTGTGTATTTCCCTTCTCGTGGTCATGCAGGGCTGCGTAAAATGCCGAACCCTGTAACCCCCTGGATTTACCTCATCTTTATTATTCTCTTTGTTATAGCCTTTTTTGCATTTGCCGTCAGCATTATTTACCGGCAAAATAAGCTTTCTGAAATAAAGAATGACTTCATAAACAATATGACCCATGAGTTGAAAACACCTATTGCTACAATTCGCATATCCAGTGAATCACTGCTCAATTTTAACGATAATACAGACCCTGAAAAACGTTTGCGTTATGCAGGGATAATTTATAAAGAGAATAAACGATTGGAGCAACAAGTAGAACGCGTACTGAATATTGCCAAATTGGATAAAAAAGAACTCAAACTGAAACTTGAATCCATAGATATTCATGAAATTGTAGAAGAAGCCAAAGAAAATTTTGAGTTTTCACAGCTTGAAGAAGTTGGCGGAAAGATTACTTTAGATTTACAAGCAGAAAACCATATAGTGATTGCTGACATGGTTCATGTAACGAATGTAGTTAACAACCTTATTGACAATGCCATTAAATATTGTGAGCAGGTGCCTCAAATTGAAATAAGTACCAAAAACCAGAAGGGGAAATGCTTGCTGACAGTTGCAGATAACGGTAAAGGTATTTCTAAAGAAGATATTAAGTTCATTTTTGACAAATTCTATCGTGTTCCTACTGGAAATGTTCACGACGTAAAAGGGTTTGGGCTAGGACTGTATTATGTAAAAACAATAATTGAAGAACTTGGTGGAAGCATCACTGTAAAAAGCTCGATTGGTAATGGATCCGAATTTACGATTGCGCTTCCCGTAAAATCTGAAAAACAATGAGTGATAAAGTCAAAATTCTATTGGTAGAAGATGATTATAACCTGGGATTTGTTGTCCAGGATCAGCTAAAAGAAGAAGGATATGACGTGGTATTCGCGTCTGACGGTGTAGAAGGACTTAAAAAATTCAATGATCACAGCATCAACATGTGTATTTTGGATGTGATGATGCCTAAAAAAGATGGCTTTACACTTGCAAAAGATATCCGAAAACTGGACACGGAGGTACCTATATTGTTTTTAACTGCTAAAAACCAAACGGAGGATAAAATTGAAGGTTTTAAAGTGGGGGCAGATGATTATCTCACCAAACCTTTTTCTACTGAAGAATTCCTGTTACGTGTTAAGGCAATTTTGAGAAGAGTGAACCTCATAGAGGGAGAAGTTACACAAACATCTTACGTACTAGGTAGTATTGAATTTGATTCAGAAAACTATCAGTTGAAATATGCAGATGGTGAGGAAAAGAAGCTCACCAAAAAAGAGGCTAAGATCCTATTGTTGCTCGTTCAGAACATCAACAAGGTATTGCCAAGAGATGTGGTGCTCAACTCAGTATGGGGTCAGGACGATTACTTTGTAGGACGATCATTGGATGTGTTTATAACGAAATTGCGGAAATATCTGAAGAAAGATGAATCTGTAAAGATCAATAACATACACGGAGTCGGATTTAAACTAACAGTTGACTAATGGACACGATTAGTTGGGAAGACTTTACAAAAGTTGACATGCGTGTAGGAACCATTATTGCTGTAGACGACTTTCCTGAAGCAAGAAATCCATCTTACAAGTTACGTATTGATTTTGGAGATTTAGGTGAGAAAAAATCTTCGGCTCAAATCACTTCACTGTACTCAAAAGAAGATCTTTTAGGCCGTCAAATTATTGCCGTGGTCAATTTTCCAAAGAAGCAAATCGGACCCTTTATGAGTGAGTGTCTGGTACTGGGAATTTACGGTGAAGGAAATGATGTAATTCTACTACAACCTTCTGGTTCAGTACAAAATGGCTGGAAAGTAGGTTAAATCAATACACTTTAGATCAAATAAAAACCCCCAGCCAGCGGCCAGGGGTTCTATCTGTATTATTATTAGTTATCTCCTAGTGAGATACTACGAATTTCTTCGTTACAGTACTTTCTCCTACAGTTAGTGAGTAGAAGTAAACTCCGTTAGACAATTCAGCAGTAGAAAGATCTACATTGTACTGTCCAGCAGCTTGTGTACCATAGTTTTCTGTGTAAACAACTTTACCAGAAAGATCTGTCAAAGTAAGTGCAACATTAGCTTCGTTTACAACATTGTATGACAACAAAGTTGATTGATCAGCTGGGTTAGGATAAATGTTCAATCCTGTTACATTTATTGGATCCTCAATACCAACTGTTGAAGGTGTAGTATTGATTCTACAGATAATAGCACTTGGGTCTGCACCTGCAAGCAATCCACTTGTGTGAACAGCCAATACTGTTTGTTCTTGAGTTGGTTGAGCTTGTGCAAAAGAAGCGTTATCAGTGTAACGTCCAGCAACAATTAAGTAAAGCTCACCAGCAAAAACATCAACATTAAATGGTAATTCAAGTGATACGATTGAACCAAGGTCTCCGTTTTGTACAGAATAATCCTCTGTTTGAACAACCCAGTCAAAATTGTCTACACCATTCCATTTGTAAACAGCTCCATAGATCAATTCACCTTCTGATGCAGCTGCACTAGTCAATCCTATATCAATGTGTCCGAATGACATGTCGCCGAAAATCTCAAAAGTATTACCTACTGCGATAGGATCTCCCTGTGTTGAAATGAACCCTGAGAATCCTCCAGTAATAATACCATCATCTCTTGAGTAAATGTTTCCACCTACTGTAATTGACTCAGGTGCCCAGTCGTTATTTCCAGGTAACTGCTCACCTTGGTCAGATCCTACAGAAACAACAAGGTCATATGCACCAGCACCAGATGGAGTCCATCCGTTAGGAGTTTCAATTGAGAAAGAATCTGATTGAGCTTCGTTCAAAGTAACTACTTGTCCAGAAACACCAGAATACTCAGAACCAGCATTTACGTCAGCTGTCATCTGAACATTTGTTTGAGTAGTAACACCATTTGAAGTTACCAATGATCCGAAAGTGATTTCAGTGATCTGAGTTGTTGGAATTGCATAGTACTCATTAGTTTCAGTTCCTGATGAGAAGTGAGCCCAAGTAGTTTCCAATTCGTGCTCGTAAGCCTCAATCATTTTGAAATCGTCAATAGACCAAAACCATCCCCATCCTCCTTGATAATTAAATCGAACAGCAACGTTTGACTGACCTCCAGCCTGAGCTGAAACGTTTACGTTAACTAATGTAGGATTTGCAGAAGCATTGTTATCTGTGATGTCTGTATGTACTTCATACTGTGTCCACGGTCCTGCTAAACCATTTGTACTTACCTCAACATAAACTGAAGTTTGGTACTCTTGGTAATATGACTCAAAACTAACTGCCACAGCTGGGTTTGCAGAGAAATCCATTACTGTGTTGTAAGTCAATTGAGCATCAGTAGTTGAACTCAAGTCTACACCGATAGCATCTGCATCATACCATGCAAAACCATTAGCTGCAGTTGTAGAAGCGAATGCAGCTCCAACACCTGGTCCAGTACTGTTAATTTGCCAGTCACCACTTGGGTTACTATTGTTAGCAACTGTCCAGTTAGCAGGGTTTGAGAAATCATCCTGGTAAGTTCCAATTACATCTCCAGGTGCTCTATCCTGACCAGTGATTACCGGTCTTTCGTTATTATAAGCGTCAATGTTTTGAGCATCAGCACGCATAACAGGTTGTGTTTGAACCTGCGCAGATACGCCTGAACCTAACAATAGCATTGAAGCTAAAAAGTAGATTTTTTTCATAATTAATTATTTGTTTTGTTTACGAGCCGTAAAATTAACTGTTTTATTCTAGTGTTGCAAATTTCACAATAAAGGATTTAAACATTATTATATAGGTCAAATTTGAGAGATTAGCTATTTTTGCTCAAAATTAGAATTATGAAAAGAATATTACTATTAATGTTATTACCCGTTCCCTTATTTTTAGGGTCTTGTGGGGGTGCAGAAGAAGAAACTGAAAACAATACTGAAGAATCAGATACAACTGCGGTTGAAGATACTGAAGAAGAAGAAATGGCCGAAATTGCATTTGATGGTGTTGAAAAAGATGGTTATGTGCTTTACGGACATACAGAAATTGATGCAGCAGGTGCAGTTACTACAGAAGAAATGATGAAAAGTTGGGAAACTGACGAAAACTGGAAAGGAAAAGTCCAGGTTAATATTAATGAGGTATGTAAGAAAATGGGATGTTGGATAACATTTTTGGATCATGAAGATGCAGAAGTACGTGTTTATTTCAAAGATCACTTCGGAATACCTACTGAAACTGCGCAGGGAACCGAAGCAGTTCTTTACGGATCACCGTTTAGTGATACATTAAGTGTTGAAATGCAAAAGCACTTAATGGAAGATGCATTAGAAGAAGGAGAAGAGTTGGATGAAAAAGCTGTTGCCGATTTAGAACCAAAATTGATCACATCCTTTGATTGTGAGTCAATTTTGATTAAGCAATAACATTAATAACACATTAGTGTACTTCGGAGGTAAGTGTGAGTTCACGCTTGCCTCCTTTTATGTTTGCATGTATCGTTAATCTACAATAAGTAATTCCGGATGCTTCACTGGTATCCCAGGTCAATAGAATTGAGCCAGATTCTCCGGGTTCAAAGACAGACTGTGACAGTTCATACGTCAGGTGATCCGTACTCTCAACCAAATCTGTAACTTCAAGTGTCTCCTTACCCGTGTTCGTAAATTTGAACTCCCAGGTTAAAATATCGCCTTTCTTTGAAGCTCCAAAATCATGAGTCTGTTTTAAGAAATCCATTTTAGCGTAACTCGAATCTTTAGTTATCAAGCTAACCGATTGTATCTCAATTCTCCGTTCCATACCTGCTTTTCTACTAAAAATAGAATTCTTAGCATCATTTGGATTATCAGAAATAAGTTGATCAGCGGTATACTCACCATAAGGGTTTCCAACAAAGGTGAGTCTCCCGCCATTTTGAGCGGTACCATCTAGATAAGGTCTCAACACTCCTCCTTGATATTCTCTCAAGTAATTAATCAAACTACTGATTCGCCTCTTCGTCAAAGGCACATTATAATCCGTTTTTGCAAGGGGGCTGGCAAATCCCTGAATGGACATTTCAATTTCGTATCCTTTTTCAAGTTCAATCACTAGTAACCTCAGGAACTCTTCCAGATCTATGACCCCTTGTTGTACATATTCCACAAAAAAGTCATCAATATCTTCTTTTGCTTCTTCTGCATCATCTCCTGACAAGCCAGAAGAATACTCTTTCTTGTATTTCTTTTTTAGCTTGAGATAATTATAATAACTCTGCATGTAGGTAATACTTGCAATCGTATCCCTTGTATCTGGATCCGGTCTGTCATTGTGAAAGTAAAGCCGTACAGGTAGTTTCTTATTCAAATCTGCCAATGACTCAAAGCGATCAGGAGGATCAGGTTCTTTTGGCAAACGGGCTGTAAAAATATCACTACAGCAGGTAGGATTTTTCGCATACTGAACCCCTTCCCGATTAGATGAAAAATAACTCACATCATTTTCCTGATCAATAATATAATAGATATCATTTTTAGACGAATTTATGGGTAACCCAAGGTTTACAGGATCCTTAAAAGTGAAATTATAATTCTGGACGTAAAAGATATCCTGTCCTCCGAACCCAGGAAACCAGCTTGAAGAAAAATACAATCGGTTTTCTATAGTATCATAAAAGGGACATATTTCGTCGTCTGGTGTATTAATATCTGATCCTAGGCTCTTAGGTAACATATATTGGTTACCATCCTTGATTACACTATACCATATATCTAATCCCCCGTAGTTAAAGTTGATATTGGACGCAAAGAACAACACCTCATATTCCCCAACATTTGTACAATGTGGCATAGTACTAATGTAACCTGGTTCATTAATAATCTCTCCAAGGCTATCAATATCCGTTATCCTATCTCCCTCAACTTTTCCGACAAATATTTTGCATTCATAAGCGGAATTACATCTGCTAAAATAAAAGCGTTTACCATCCGGACTAAACGAACCATTTGCACTATTCCACCCTTTTTTAGCCACATCTTTCTCCAACATTACGTTATTAAAAACACTGTCTTCCTGATCGGCGGAGTAGATTTGAATAGAATAATCCGCTGTATAAACCTCTTCAGAAAAGTTGATAGAATCTGCCTTTAATGAACTAAAATAAAGCTTGTTATTATGAATTGTACCGGCAAATTCTGCATTCTTAGTATTCACTGGTTGTGGTAATGGTTCAACAATATAATCAGATGTGTCTCGCACTGCACGTCTGGCCCAAAGGCAAGAAACAATCATTTGTTTCGATTTCAGGTATTCATAGCTATCCCGATCTTTTTTATAGACCTTTTTCGCCGTTTTCCATGTCTCCAGAGCTTCGTCATATTTACCATTGTACTGTTGCATGGTTGCCAACCAAAAAACACTTCGGTTATAGATGCGTGCATTTTCTCTGCTATACACCTTTGAATAATAAAGTTCAGCTTTTGGATAATTTTTATAATGCCTCAATGCTTCCGCATATTTCCATAAAATTTCAACCGAATTGGAGTCGATCTTCATAGCGCGCTCATAATTCTTAATGGCATAGAAATAATCGCGTTCCTGCATTTTTTGATCTGCAAACTCCACGAGTTGATCATAGGTCTGACCAACAACATTAGTAACAAAAAAAGCTTGCAAGATTAGCAAAGCAAAATGCACAGAAAAACCTGATCTCTTTTTTTTCATTTGCATCATAAATAATCCGGGCAAATTCGGTGTGTGATTTGTTTAGGTTTAAATATGCATAAAATGTATTGAACAGAAAACTCCAACCCACCTCTCAAATTACTTGCTGGTACCAACTTTGAAAAGTTAATATCATAAGATATTCCCGCCGTCCAACGGTTATAATAGATTCCGGCTGTCAAGTAAGCTGCGTCTTTATTTCGCATCCACACTCCGGCGTAGGGTGCAATAAATTCTCCCCTTTTATCTATGATCAAATAACGTGCGTTTGCACCAAAAATAATTTCCTTGTACTTCCCCTGAAACTGTGTCATTATTCCGGGCTGAAGATCCCATTCAAAATTTAACGGCCAAACCCCTTTTGCGTGTATGACAAAACGCATATCCCTCTTAATTAGGTCATCTCCATAAAAACTTTGTTTCATTTGGGGGATATTGAACCAACCCACACCTGCGACAATTTCTTTCCTGTACTCAGG
The DNA here is from genome assembly GCA_014762645.1 of Crocinitomicaceae bacterium. Taxonomy (GTDB): domain Bacteria; phylum Bacteroidota; class Bacteroidia; order Flavobacteriales_D; family Crocinitomicaceae; genus Paracrocinitomix. The sequence goes on along the minus strand of JABURP010000097.1, from coordinate 25,955 downwards.
TCTCCAGGCATAAATAGCACCAACTGCTGCATTAAATCCCGTACGCCTACTAACACCAAAATTTTCTCCTGAACCTAACCCAGCATCATAATAATATCCGTTATACTGATTATCCCATGACAATGCAGTAAAATCAATGCTCCTATGATTAACACCAATTTGAATACCCGGTGTTACGCTATGGACAGAATCGTGATCCAAATAAATTTGATACGCCGAAGAAATATTGAATTCTAACGTCCTAAAATCACCATCTCCGGCAACATCATGAAACAAGTTTACCGCATGATATAGATTGGGTAGGATCCACCCAGATTTGTTTTCAGCAGATAAGGCAAATGTATTATAAGGCCTCGAAACTGATTTCCACTGCGTTCGTTGATTTGCAGAAAATCGGTAATCGCAGTCATGATTCCCTGTCAATGCTGGGTTCAGGTAAACGGGATTCATATAAAACTGGGAGAAATGTACATCCTGAGCAAAACTATTGCTCAAAACCAGCATAACCGATATAAAAACTAACTTCCGCAAACCTTATCTCAAGAGTGTAATATTTCCTTTAATCAATGTTTCCTGCCCATCAAAACAGACTGCTTTTAGGTGATAAACATACACATCCGGATCCAGTGGTTTTCCTTTGAATGTCCCATCCCAACCCTGTGACTGATCAGTGGCTTCAAAAACTAATTCTCCCCAACGATCAAATATTTTGAGATCGATTTCTTCAAGATTTTGTCCCCTAACATAAACCATGTCATTTTCACCGTCTCCATTAGGTGTAAAAGCAGATGGGATAAAAATGTAGATATCACCACAGATGAATTCCAGAACATACACCGTTACCGTAGCAGTTCGTGTACATCCATTTCCCGACATTAGCATAGTGTAAGTGGTCGTTTGTTCTACCGAGGTAGTGACTGTTTGTCCTATATTTGAAGAAAGCCCTAAAGGAGGCGCCCAGAGATATGTGTATGAAGGATCATTTGGAAAGGCTTCAAGTACAGAGCTACCGCCTTCCGGAATAGAATCCGGAGTAGCAGTCGCATATACCGTAGCAGGGTCGATCCAATCCACATGAACCCAAACTGAATCTGTAAAAACACATCCTGAACTTGTTACACCAGTCACATAAAAATACTGTGATGATGGTGGATTTACCCAGGCAATGGAGTCATCCGTTTGAACGATATCCTGTGTAGGCGACCATGTGTAAGTAATTGATTGCGAAGGTAATAAGTTATGAGCCATTAACTGCGTGGTATCACCCACACAAATACTATCTGCGGGATCAATAGACATGGCACCATCCGACATATAAATGGTCACTGAGTCGATTTTATCACATAATGACCATCCATTCGTAGCCTGCACGTAATAAGTTGTTGTTACTACTGGATTAACCGTAATTGCTGAATCGAGACCTCCTGCATTAATCTGATTGGTAAGCCCAGGATCATCATACCAGTTAAAAGAAGTGGCTGTTCCGTTAGAATTTGCCCAAATATCTATCGAGATGCTGTTGCACAACACCGTATCATTAGACACATTAAGGTTTAACGAATCATACACATTAATAATCTTCAAGGCAGTATCCTGTAAATTACAAATGGTATCTGTGATGGAAAGAATTATTTCGTACTGACCGGGTGACTCGAACATGATCTGAGGATTTACGCCCCCCTGAACAACAATTGCTTCTGGTGGAAATGTCCAAACAGAGTTAATCGTATCATTACTTTCATTATCCAGAATAAACGTGAATGGGGCACAGCCCTCAAGGTCAGATATTAGGAACTCAGCAACCGGAACAATTTCAAAATCATATTTAAATATGAGATTATTACAATTGGAGCTTAGGTTTTGACTTGACCAGGCACCAGCCGTTGTTGGAAAATCACTGATTCCACCGCAGCCACCACATACGGATTGATATACTACTCCAAATTTGTCAAACCTTGAAGTTCCACCATCCACATGCTCATCAGCTTGATTTCCTCCCATATAACTTGCATACAAAACACTTTGGGCATCACGCTCCAATACAAACAAGTAGAAGTCAAACCCATTTGGAGATGTTTGCTGAAAAGCATCTGTAGTTGTTGGCATACCGTTTAAAGGAACACTTTGTAGAATATTCGCTCCCCAACCAGATACATAAACATTTCCGCAAACATCAACCAGAAAAGCAGAAGGCGATATGTTAATCTGACCATTACCATTTCCAAACACCGTTGAATATTCAATGGCCGTTAAGTCAGGCGTCAATTTCATGATATACTGACTACTTCCAGGATTTGAATAGGGTGCATTAAATATGGGCATACTCCCCAAAGACTGACCAACAATATAAACGTTATTCCAGCGGTCAGTTTCTACGAATATTGTTTGATCGTAAACTGACGTACCTATGTAACTTGTTCTGATCAACGTGGTTCCATCAGGAGTGATTTTGGCGACAAATCCATCTGTTTTTCCGCCCTGATAAGTAGGCGTCAGTGCCCCGATTGTAGCAGGTAGGTTACTTGAGCTGGTTCCACCTGCCATGAGAATATTATAACTAGAATCAATTTTTACCGAGTAACAAGCATCATTTTGTGACCCACCAAAATAGGAGGACCAAAGTAGACTGGAAAAATCCGAAGAAAGTTTAAATACTACCCCATCCTGTTGCCCAGCATTAGCTGCCTGAAAAGGGGTTTGAGTTGGAAAGTCCGTTGAACGCGTACAAGAGGCAATCATGATGTTATTTAAAGAATCTAACATTATTTCCCCTCTGAACTGATCTCCGTAATTCGTTGTTAAAGAATCGTATGCAGCTACCGAGTTATAACTTCCAGATGTTACTTTATAATTTACACCATCATTTTGAGAACCACCTATATAGGTTGAACCCATTAAATTTAACCCGTCAGCACTAATCTTTGTTACATATATGTCTGTTCCTACAGAACCAAAATTTGTTCCGTTAAACTGTACATTGAGCGAAGCCCCCCCGGAATGTGAAGACTGAAAGGCATTCATCAATGGAAAATCCAAGCTCGACGTCACACCATACATGTAAATATTATCTGATTTATCACAAATTAATGAATGAACAGTCTCAGTCCCTTGAGTGTTATCTCCTCCACCAACAAAATTTGTCCAAATCATAGTTGTGCCGTCCGCAGAGTATTTTGATACGAATGCATCTGTAGTCGCAACGCCAGTGCTGGCCACAGTAATATTAGGCGTATTGTTCCAGGATGTATCAGGTGCAGGGTATGCATTACCGTAAATCATACCCGCACTATAAGCTTTACCGTCATACGCATAGGTTGCTGTCATCCCGAAATTATCTGTAACCGAACCGCTATATGTTGCGAATACCAGCACCGGATCAATGACCAATTTCAGAGATGGGTCATATTCTCCTATATTAAAAGACAGGACCTGATCATCTGACAATTCAAACTCGCTTTCAACTTCTATTACTTTTCCGTTTTTTATTTGGTAGACATAAGGTTTTTCTTCGATTATTTCTCCAAGAGGGCCTTTTACAACAATACTCCCCTCTCTGGTTTTCTTCACTTTAATTGCTCCGTAATACTTTAATTGAATTTGGCTTGGGTCAGCTCCCGGATCAAGTTGATATTCATATTTTAGCTGTCCTTCTTTCTCAAAAAATGTTAGATGTATACCTGGATAAAGGTCTTTATACACCACTTCCTTATATGCCTTTACGTTCTTTGCCCACCTGGATTTATCATTGCCAATAAAGTAATTGTAATATTCAGGGCATGTGGATAGTTTTTCCAATGATGGATTTTCGTTGGACCCAAGAAACTTAGCATAAATCAAGTGTTCTTTAACCTCAGCATCAAATTCTTTTAAATTTTCGCCCAAATGGTGATGAAAGTCGTCTCTTTGATAGAAGTGGTAAATAATACGGGTTTGTTCTAACCAAATATTTCCACCACTGACATCTGCTTTAAAATTCACGTGACCGGGCCATTGCCCCTTGTTTTCCTGAAATTTGTAGATGCCTGGCTCATGACTCATATCTTGAGAATAGACAAAAGAAGACACAAAGAGGATCAAGGCTGTCATTAAGCTTGCCTGTATTCTACCGCATCCTATTTTAAATTGTCTACCCATTATTTTTTAATAATTTTTTTCTCATGTATGCTGCCGTTATGGTTGATTACCCTTACGACATACACGCCTTTTGATATTTTAGAAAGATCGAGGAACTCTTGTTTACCCTGAACCTCATTAATTATTAGAACCTCTCTACCCATTTCGTCAAGCACTTGAATCGATTCAATTTCTAATGAACTTTCAACAACAATTTTGTCGTTAAACGGATTGGGATAAACCAGCATGTTCAAATTCTGATCTGTACCTATGGAAATATTAGGATCTACAAAAACAGTAACCGAATCAATCACATCACATAGCGAAGATCCACTTGAAATTAAAACGTAGTATGTTGTTGTAACTGTAGGGTTTACTGCTATTGTTGAATCATTCGGACCAGAGGCAATGGGATTAGTAAAATTAATATTATCCGCCCAGGTGAAATTAGATGCAGACCCTGCGGCATCTACCCAAAGATTTACCGTAACATAAGATAATAATGAAGTATCTGCAGAAATACCTGCGACCACGGGTGGTGGTGGATAAATATTCACTGTTTGGGTCAGTGTATCATCCACGCTACAATAAGGATCAGAAACCACAAGTGAAATATCATAAGTACCCGGGACATCAAAACTAATTTGTGGGTGAATTCCACCGGTAATGACATTGGCTTGAGGTGGAAGAATCCAACTAGAGCCCAATGTATCACTACTTTGATTTGTCAAATCAATAACAACTGGAGCACACCCTTCATTTTGACTCATCTGAAACAGGGCCTTTTCTGATTCAAAATCAAACTTAAAAACTAAATTGTTACAATTCGTACTTAAATTCTGACTGGACCACGCTCCTGGAGTAGTCTGAAAATCACTATTGCCACCACAGCCACCACAAACGGATTGGTATAAAACACCATTATCATCAAACCTAGACGTTCCACCATCAACATGTTCGTTCGCCTGGCTCCCTCCAATATAACTTCCGTATATAATATCCTGTGCATCTCTCTCCAGTACAAATAAATAAAAGTCAAACCCATTAGCAGGAGTTGGTTGATAAGCGTTAGAAGTAACCGGCATACCACTCATAGGGGTCGATTGTAAAATATTAGCTCCCCAACCACTGACATACACATTTTCACATTGATCCAATGCAAAGGCTGCAGGAGAAATATCACTATTACCGGAACCACTTCCAAAAACAGTTGAATACAAAATCCCTGATAAGTCTGGTGAAAATTTTGTAATAAACTGACCACTTCCCGCATTAAAATATGGAGCGTTTAAGACAGGCATATTTGGACCTGTTTGGCCGACAATATAGACGTTGTTATTATCGTCTGTCTTCACCATAAAGGTTTGATCACCTCCTGTAGAACCTATATACGTTGCTGACATCAAATTAGTACCGCTTGAAGAAATTACGGCAATGACACCATCCGTTTTCCCACCCAAATAATTAGGTGCAACTGCGCCCACTGTCCCAGGAATATTCAAAGAAGAAGTTCCGCCAGAAACTACCACATCATTCATGGAATTTACTGTAACCCCATACAAAGCATCATTTTCTGCTCCACCAAAATAAGTGGACCAAAGCAATGATGACAGGTCATTAGTCAATTTAAATACAACCCCATCCTGCTGTCCAGCATTGCTATTTTGAAAACCGTTTACAATGGGGAAGTCTGTTGACCGGGTACTGGAAGCAATTATCACATTGTTATTATTGTCTAGATATATCTCCCCTCTAAATTGATCACCGTAATTCGAGGTAAGTGAATCGTACGAGTTAACTGAATTGTACATGCCGCCATTTATATTATAATTGACGCCATCATTTTCTGCCCCACCCATATAGGTTGATCCCATTAAACTTAACCCATCTGCACTGATTTTTGTTACATAAATGTCAGTTCCAACAGTCCCAAAATTAGTTCCATTGAATTGCACGTTCAGGGTTGATCCTCCAGCATGAGAAGTTTGAACAGCATTCATTAACGGAAAATCCAGACTAGAGGTAACTCCAAACAAATATATATTGTTCAGTGAATCACAGATCATTGAGTTCACAGTTTCTGTTCCTTGTGTATTATCTCCGCCGCCAACAAAATTGGTCCAAATCATAGTTGTACCGTCTGCAGAGTATTTTGATACGAATGCATCTGTAGTTGCAACGCCAGTACTGGCCACAGTAATATTAGGCGTATTGTTCCAGGCAGCAGCCGGTGCAGGATAAGCGTTTCCGTAAATCATTCCTGCACTATAAGCAGATCCATCATAGGCATATGTAGCTGTCATTCCAAAGTTATCTGTAACGGATCCACTATAGGTTGCAAACACCAGCACGGGATCAATGACTAATTTTAATGTAGGGTCATACTCCCCAAGCTCAAAACTTAGCACATAATCATCAGACACCTTGAAATCACAATTTACAGGTAGCACATTTCCATCTTTAATCTGATAAGCGAATGGTTTTTCTTCAATTATCTCGCCCAGGGGACCTTTTATTTTAACATCTCCATTTGCCAACTGCTCAACACTAAGTGCTCCGTAATACTTCAATTGAATTTGTGAGGGATCTGCTCCTGGATCCAATTCATATTCGTACTTAAGCTGACCGTTTTTTTCATAGAAATTCAAATCAACACCGGGATAAAGCTCTTTATAATTCACCGCACCATAGGACCTCACATTTTTCGCCCATTTGGCAGGGTCATTCCCTTTAAAATAGTTGTAATATTCTGAATTTTCGTCGCGTTTTTCAATTACCGGGCTCTCCGCTGACCCTAGAAACCTCGCATAAATCAAATGTTCTTTGATTTCGGTATCAAATTGTTTCAGGTTTTCATCCAGGTGATGGTGAAAATCATCCCTTTGATAAAAATGGTAGATAATGCGGTTTTTCTCCAGCCAGATATTTCCGCCTTGCACATCCGCTTTAAAGTTGACATGATCCGGCCATTGGCCTTTGTTTTCCTGAAATTTATATACTCCGGACTCATGGCCCATCTCTTGCCCAAACATAATAGTCGGACTTGCCACTAAAAATATGGCTAAACGTGTAATTTTTGTAAGCATCACTGCAAGATAAGAAAATAAAACATTAAACACCAGTAAACACAAGACGTTTCAAACGAGTAAAAAGTTGAGTTACAAACCATTTAACCCGGTATTTTTTACATTAATCGAACATTTATCATTCTGCCGGGTTTTCTAAATAAAAATTAGTTAATTTTACCGCCTATTATATTGACTATACAAGTATGCAGACCATGTCAGAAAAGTACGCAACTCAGATCAGTGAGTTCATGGACACAGTAAAGGCAAAAAACGGTCATGAACCGGAGTTTTTGCAGGCAGTTGAGGAAGTTGCAGAAGCAATTATCCCATTTATTGAAGAACACCCCAAATATCAGGGTATCAGTCTTCTGGAGCGAATCGTAGAACCTGAAAGAGTTATTATGTTTCGGGTTCCTTGGATTGACGACGAAGGAAAAACTCAGGTAAACAGAGGATATCGTGTTGAGTTTAACTCAGCAATTGGACCCTACAAAGGCGGATTGAGGTTTCACCCTTCAGTAAACCTCTCTATTCTTAAGTTTTTAGGATTTGAGCAGTTGTTCAAAAACTCGCTTACCACATTACCAATGGGTGGTGGTAAAGGTGGGTCAGATTTTGACCCAAAAGGTAAATCGGATAATGAAGTAATGCGATTTTGTCAATCGTTTATGACCGAATTAGCCAGACACATTGGCCCGGATACAGATGTGCCGGCTGGTGATATAGGAGTTGGCGGACGAGAAATTGGTTATTTATTCGGACAATATAAGCGACTTCGTAATGAATTTACCGGAGTATTAACTGGTAAGGGAATTAACTGGGGTGGATCGTTAATCCGACCAGAAGCAACTGGTTATGGTACTGTATATTTTGCAGAAGAAATGTTCAAGACAAAGAACGATTCTATTCATGGTAAAGTTTGTGCTGTTTCCGGCTCAGGAAACGTTGCGCAGTATGCGATTGAAAAAATTCTTCAATTAGGAGGAAAAGTTGTTACCGCTTCCGATTCTTCTGGTTACATATACGCGCCAGATGGTATTCATACAGATAAACTCGATTTTATCAAAGAATTGAAAAACGTTAAACGTGGTAGAATTAAAGAGATGGCTGAAGCGTTTAGTGATGTTGAATTCTTCCAGGGAGAACGCGTTTGGAATGCACCATGTAATATAGATGTTGCTTTGCCATGTGCTACGCAAAACGAGCTTGATGGTGATGATGCTAAAAAATTGGTAGAAAAAGGTCTTAAATTAGTTGCCGAAGGGGCAAATATGCCTTCTACACCTGAAGCCATTGCAATTTTCCACGAAGCGAAGATTCCATTTTCACCAGGAAAAGCTTCAAATGCTGGTGGTGTAGCAACTTCAGGATTGGAAATGTCACAAAACTCACTTCGATTGTCATGGACGAGAGAAGAGGTGGATGAAAGACTTCACAACATTATGAAATCAATTCACGCAGCTTGTGTTCAATTCGGAAAAGAAGGTGAATACATCAATTACGTAAAAGGAGCGAATATTGCTGGTTTTGTGAAAGTTGCCGATTCCATGATCGATCAGGGAGTGGTGTAATTTTTTACCAGATAATAAAATAAAGAACCAAATAATAAGTGGAAAGGTGATTCTCTAACGAGGGTCACCTTTTTTTCGTATTATATAGTGATTAAGGCCTTATCAATCATGAGATTAGCCGAAATGATCACCATATCGTCCCTTTTGATGTTTAGCATCCAAAATGCTCATGCACAGACTATTTTTGCCAGTGAAACATTTGGTACCGGTGCTGCCAGGGGAACTTCTGTCAATGGTTTTACAGGTGATTTAGGAACCTGGACCCAAGCTACAACTGGTGTTAATGGCTCTTCAGCTAATAACTGGTATGTGAGTGGTGAAGAATGCGGAAATGCTGCAGGTAACTGTGGATCCGCTTGTCCTGGAGGCAACAATTCCTTACATGTTTCAGCAATTGGAGGATTATGTGGTACGCCAGACTGCGGAGCTGCATATGATGAGTCCGGTACTGCTAACCGCACAAATAAACGTGCAATTTCACCCACAATTGACTGTTCAGGCTACAGTATGATTGAATTAAATTTCAACTATATAGCAGCTCAGGGAGATGATGGATTTTGGGTAGAATATAGTCTGGACAATGGTTCGAGTTGGACCACGTTTACCGGAGGAAATGTATCAGCATCTCAGTGTTGTTCATGTTTAGACGCCTCTTGGTGTGCTTTTTTTGGCATTTGCTGCGGCCCTCAAACTCAACAAGCGTGTGCTGGAGGAGAACAAGGCTACTGGACCGCACAAAACTTAATATTCCCAGCCGGAGCAGATAATAACCCGAATGTCCGTATTGCATTTCACTGGTCAAATGATGGCAACGGTTTTGGAACAGATCCTTCCGTCGCAATAGATGATATTACATTGACGTACGCCACCATTCTTGCTGTAGAATTAAGTGATTTTAATGGGACAGCTGAAGACAATATTAACACCTTGACCTGGAGTACAATTTCTGAAGCAAACTCCAGCCACTTTATCATTGAACATTCTACTGACGGTCACAGCTATAAAGATATTGGGAGAGTTGAAGCGGCATTTAGTTCGAATAATATCATTGATTACAACTTTATGCACGAAACATCAAGTGAAATTAATTACTATCGATTGCGGAGTGTAGATATGAATGGAAAGAATGAATACTCGCGTTCAATTACAATAGAAAACGATCTTCATTCTATTCATCTTAGCAGGTCTGACGGAAATCATATCATAAAGGGTCTGGAAGAAAAATCGGGTCAAATATTTATTTATGACCTCAACGGCAAGATGGCAGTTGAGCCTCTGAATTTTGATCGAGAGATGTCAGAAATTGGGCTCAATCTGGATCAACTCGCATCCGGTGTTTATATTGTTAGTGTCACAACACTCACCGAGCAGAAAAGGTTTAAGATTCAGAAATAGAAAGCTCATTCAACACGATTTCAGTAGCGCCAGTGTGGGAATGCATAAAACGGTTTACCTTCTCCTTAAGATCTGATTTCATTAATTCATCTAGCACTGCCGAAAATTGACTTTTGTTGGCTACGGAAAAACCAATACCATTTTCAATGAACTCGTATGCTTCCGGAAATTTGCTGTATTTATTCCCAAAAATTACGGGTAATCCAAATGCTGCAGGCTCAAGAATATTGTGTAATCCCGTTCTAAACGCACCACCGATAAATGCAATTTGACCATATTGATACAGGTTCATCAACATGCCGATATTATCAATGATCAATAGTCGTTCATCTGAAAATGAGTCAATTTGCGAATAACAAATACTTTTCAAATTGATCGATCGCTTAATTTTTTCAATAAACCGCGGAGAAATTTCATGCGGAGCGATAATAACCTTCCAATCCTCCAACTCACCAATTTTATCCTTAATCACTTCGAGATCTTCCTGCCAAATAGATCCGCAAATCATTACTTTTCCGCCACGACAAAATGTTTCTATGGCTTCATATTGAACGACTTTTTCTGCATTTTTCATTACCCGATCATACCTGGTGTCACCGGAAACAATAGCTTCTATTTCTATTTCATTCAAAAGTGCTTTGGACGATTCATTTTGAACAAAAATTTTGGTAAATTCTTTTAGGACTTTTCGCATAAACCCTCCGTAACCGGTAAAAAACACCTGATCTCTTCTAAATAGTGCTGAAACTGAATAAACAGGAATGTTTCTTGCCCGACATTCAAAAATATAGTGCGCCCAAAATTCATATTTTATGAAGAAGACATGATCCGGTTGCACGACATCTATAAATCGACGCGCGTTACTTGCTGAATCTTTGGGTAAATAAACAACCAAATCAGCTTCGCGATAGCCTTTGCGAACTTCATAACCAGAGGGAGAAAAGAAGGTGATAACAATCTGGCAATTTTGACGGGATTTAATCTCTTCAATGATGGGCCTACCCTGTTCAAATTCACCAAGACTTGCACAATGGAACCAATAGATATTTTTCTTCGGTTGAAATTGTTCAAGTTTCTTCCACACATCTCTGCGCCCATCCACCCATTTCCGAGCTTTGGGATTCCATAAAGAAGCAATACGCACTCCAAGGGTGTAAAAATTGACGCCAAGTGTGTAGAAAAACTTCATCCCGCTAATCTACATAAATCTGTTTGGCTCTACGTTTATAAATTGGGATTAACCAACCTGCCTTCGCACTCCAGATAAAATCTTGTTTAATTCCAGGATCCGGGCCTTCAAGATCAAAGTTATAGTTTCGTTGATTCTCTGTGAACCCTTGAATGAATTCAAATCCCGCATAAAAATTTAAAAACCGTCTGTCCGCCTGAAAGAGATAACCAATAAATTCACGGGTAGAAAATCCCATGTGAAGTCGGTCATAACCTTTTCTGTAATCACCTTCTAATTGCGGCACATCATCATATAAACTTTCTATTCTGATTTTATGCATTAAAAAACCCGCACCGGCCTGAATCCATAAGCCTGAATTCGGGTTGTTACCCAGGCGACTCCACACAAATCCCACATTAATATTGGCAGTCATTCCACGCATTAGAAAAAGTACATCAGCAGGGTTGCCATTCATACTGGTTACAGTTCCATATTCATTAATCACCCCCTCAAAAATGTTATAGTTCTTGAATTGATTCCCAAAAATAAATCCAGACGTTAATCCCAGGGTAAAATTGTTCTTAAACTTGTTGTCAACACTAAGGCCAATTTCGTGATTAAATCCCCACAGGTCTCTGATATCACCCGAAGTGAAGTTAAATTTATAACTAACCGCTGATATAACAGTGTTAATACTGGCATCCTTCAAATTACGTTGACTAAAACCAACGAAGGAAATAAAACAGAGTAGGATTGAAAAAAATCTCATTTTACAAAATTACAAAATGCACCCGTAACTAACACGCAACACAGTAGATTATTGGTTATATTCGCACACTCATTACACCATTTAAAACGAACAATAGAATGAAGCAAATTCAGATGGTCGACTTAAAAACTCAATATGAGGAGATCAAAGAAGAAGTAGACCGCGCAGTTTTAGAAGTTATTGGATCATCTGCCTTTGTAAATGGGCCTGATGTCAAGGCTTTTCAAGAAGAAATGGAAAAATATCTGGGTGTTAAACACGTTATTCCTTGTGGAAATGGAACGGATGCACTTCAAATTGCTTTGATGGCGCTGGACCTCAAGCCTGGTGACGAAGTAATTACTTCAGACTTCACTTTTGCTGCTACAGTTGAAGTGGTAGGTTTACTTGGTTTAAAACATGTTTTAGTGGATGTTGACCCCGATACATTCAACATTTCAGTGGAAGCTATCAAAGCTGCAATCACACCTAAAACAAAAGCTATTATTCCCGTGCACCTTTTTGGTCAGGCAGCTAATATGGAAGAAATTCTAGCTATTGCTCATGAACATCATATACATGTCGTTGAAGACAATGCGCAAGCTATTGGCGGATCTTATACGTTCAGTAATGGAAAAACGGAAAAGAATGGTACAATGGGAATTATTGGTACCACTTCTTTTTTTCCATCAAAAAACCTGGGATGCTATGGAGATGGAGGTGCACTCTTCACAAATGATGATGCACTTGCCACAAAGATAAGGTCAATTGTAAATCACGGTATGGGTGAACGATATTACTACGACCGTATTGGCGTAAATTCAAGACTGGACTCTGTTCAGGCAGCGGTGCTTAGAATAAAACTGAGAAAACTGGATGAATATATTGCTAAGCGACAAGCTGCTGCACAATATTACAATGAGTTTTTTAGTCAAATAGAAGGTGTTATTACACCTGCTATGAACCCAAATTCGGACCATGTATTTCATCAATATACACTTAAAATAGATGGTGTTAACCAATTTGTGATGCAAAACTTTCTGCGGGAAAAAGGAGTTCCAGCAATGATCTACTACCCTGTTCCACTACATTCACAGGAGGCTTATGACGCTGAGCGCTATAATGATGACGATTTTACAGTTACGAATAAACTTTGTAAATCGGTGATTTCACTTCCCATGCACACAGAATTGGATAATGAACAATTGAATTACATTTGCACTGCGGTTAAGGAATACTTAGGACAATAAATCAATATGAAAAAAATTGCTGTAATCGGCTCAGGATACGTAGGTTTAGTAACCGGAACTTGCTTCGCAGAAACAGGGAATAGTGTTATCTGTGTCGATATTGACGAAGAAAAGGTCAACCAAATGAAAGATGGTGTTGTTCCCATATATGAACCTCATCTGGATGTCATTTTTGAACGAAATATTAAGCACGATCGATTAAATTTTACCACAGACCTTGAAGCTGCCGTAAAAGAATCTGAGATTATATTTTTGGCCTTGCCAACACCTCCAGGTGAAGACGGCTCTGCTGATTTAAGCTATGTACTTGGTGTTGCCGAACAACTTGGGAAAATTATTGACGATTATAAAGTAATTGTTGACAAATCAACTGTTCCGGTTGGTACTGCTGAAAAAGTACATGCCGCCATTGCAAAAAATGCAACCGTTGAATTTGATGTGGTTTCAAACCCTGAATTTTTACGGGAAGGATTTGCCGTAGATGATTTTCTTAAACCAGACCGCGTAGTGATTGGTACCAATTCAGAACGTGCTAGAAAAATCATGAAAGAATTGTACAAGCCTTTTGTGCGACAAGGTAATCCAATCATTTTTATGGATGAAAAATCGGCGGAACTAACAAAATATGCCGCGAATTCATTTCTTGCAACGAAAATTACGTTCATGAATGAAATTGCTAATTTCTGTGAACAGGTTGGTGCCAACGTTGATGACGTGCGAATCGGAATGGGGTCGGACACCAGAATTGGAAAGCGATTTTTGTTTCCAGGTATTGGTTTTGGAGGAAGTTGTTTCCCTAAAGATGTTCAGGCACTTGTTCGTTCCGGAAACGAAGTAGGATATAAATTCTCCATCATTGATGCAGTACTAAAAGTCAATGATCAGCAAAAGCTCAAATTGATAGAGAAGGTGAAAAATCACTTCGGTGACTTGAAAGGTAAAGAACTTGGTCTTTGGGGATTAGCCTTCAAACCTGATACAGATGATATTCGTGAAGCACCTGCAGTATATATGATTCAGGAACTTCTAAATGAAGGAGCCAAAGTCACGGCATACGATCCTGAAGCAATGGACAATATTCGTGAGGTGTTCGGAGATAAGATTACTTTAGTAGAGCATGCGTATGATGCTATCGAAGGCAAAGACGCATTATTGATTGCAACTGAATGGGGTGCATTTAGGAATCCGGATTTCAACAGAATTAAAGAGTTGTTAAAAGAACCAAAAATTTTTGATGGTAGAAACTTGTTTGATCTTCCCGAAATGGAAGGACTTGGATTTTACTATGAAAGTATTGGTCGCAGAACTATTTTAGGTTGATGGCAGAACGAAAACGCATATTGATCACCGGGGCTGCCGGTTTCCTTGGGTCTCACCTTTGTGACCGTTTTATAAAAGAGGATTATCATGTCTTTGCCATGGATAATCTGATCACAGGTCGTTTAAAAAATATTGAACAGTATTTTCCTTTAGAGAATTTTGAATTTTATCACCACGACGTGAGTAAATTCATTCATATCCCTGGGAAATTAGACTACATATTGCATTTTGCTTCACCGGCCAGTCCAATAGATTACTTAAAGATTCCCATTCAAACATTGAAAGTGGGATCTTTGGGAATTCATAACTGTTTAGGGCTTGCTAAAGCAAAAAATGCCACATTAATGATCGCTTCAACTTCGGAAGTTTATGGTGACCCGGAAATACACCCACAAACTGAAGAGTACTGGGGACATGTAAATCCCATTGGTCCAAGAGGTGTTTATGATGAGGCAAAAAGATTTCAGGAAGCCATGACCATGGCATACCACAACTATCATAAAATTGACACTCGAATCGTTCGAATATTTAATACCTATGGTCCACGGATGCGGTTAAATGACGGAAGAGCATTACCCGCTTTTATTGGTCAGGCCCTGAGAGGTGAGGATATCACTGTTTTTGGAGACGGATCACAGACCCGTTCGTTTTGCTATGTGGATGATCTGGTAGAGGGTATTTTCAGATTGCTACATTCTGATTATGTGAAACCTGTAAACCTGGGTAATCCAGACGAAATATCTATAAAGGAATTCGCAGAAGAAATTATAGAGTTAACCGGGACGGATCAGAAAATTGTCTTTAAAGACTTACCGATTAATGATCCACAACAGAGACAACCTGATATTACACTCGCAAAAAAACTTCTTGACTGGGAACCTAAAGTGAGCAGATCGGAAGGTCTTAAACGTACGTATGATTTCTTTAAATCTTTAACGCCGGAAGAACTTAACGAGAAAGATCACTATAACTTTGATAAATATATTGTTAAGTAATGTCTGATTTTTTTGCACATGAAACAGCCGTAATAGACGAAGGATGTACAATTGGTACAGGCACTAAGATTTGGCATTTTTCTCATATTATGCCAGATTGTGAAATAGGAGAAAACTGCAACATAGGACAAAATGTAGTGGTATCACCAAAAGTCAAGCTTGGCAACAATGTCAAAGTGCAAAATAATGTATCCATATACACTGGTGTTATTTGTGAAGATGATGTATTCCTTGGTCCATCAATGGTATTTACAAATGTTATGAACCCCAGATCGGCAATTGTACGACGGGATCAATACATGGAAACCAGAGTTGGTAAGGGAGCTTCAATTGGAGCCAACGCCACAATTGTTTGTGGAAACCCAATTGGTGAATACGCCTTTATCGGAGCTGGATCTGTTGTTACTAAAGAAGTTTTACCTTATGAGCTGTGGTTTGGTAACCCCGCCAAACGAATGGGCTGGATCAGTGAATATGGACACCGATTAAATTTTGAGAATAACGAAGCTATTTGTCCGGAAAGCGGACAGGTGTATATCCTAGTAAATAACAAAGTCAGTAAGAAATAATGGGAGAAGATCAAATAATAAAATTTGCTATCGTTGGTTGTGGCCATATTGGTAAACGACACGCAGCTATGATCCAGCGAAATAGTGAAGCCCAACTGATTGCTTTGGTTGATACAGATAAAAAGGAAAACCTTAACCTTGAAGAATTTTCGGACGTTCCATTTTTTCAAGATATGGATGATTTGATATCATCTGATCTACAGTATGACGTAGTTTGTATCTGTACTCCAAACGGCCTGCACGCCGAGCAAGCTAAAAAAGCAATCGAATCTGGTCATCATGTTGTGTGTGAAAAACCAATGGGCTTGTCAAAAGACAATTGCGAAAATGTTATATATACTGCATTGCAGCATTCCAAACAGGTTTTTTGCGTAATGCAAAACAGATATTCACCTCCTTCTTTATGGATTAAAGAAGTAATTGATAAAAAACTGTTGGGTAACATCTTTATGGTACAATTGAACTGTTATTGGAACAGAGATGATCGATACTATAAAAGAGATGGATGGAAAGGCACAAAGGATCTGGACGGAGGTACGTTATTTACGCAATTCTCCCACTTTGTGGACATTATGTACTGGCTCTTTGGTGATATCACTAATATTGAAGGAAAATTTGCCGATTTTACACACGCAGAAAGTACTGATTTTGAAGATTCGGGATTTGTCACATTTGAATTTATGAATGGTGGCATGGGCTGTTTAAATTATTCCACTGCGGTATGGGATACAAATCTTGAAAGTTCAATGACCATAATTGGTGAAAATGGAAGCGTGAAAATTGGTGGACAATACATGAACGAAGTAGAAGTCTGTCATATTAAAGATTATAAAATGCCTGAACTTCCTCCTTCAAACCCTGCAAACGATTACGGTGCATACAAAGGGTCGGCCGCTAATCACGGCTACATTTTTGAGAATGTTATTGATTCACTTAAACTAAGAAACAAACCAACCACAAATGCCTTAGAAGGTTTGAAAGTGGTTGAAATTATTGAACGTATTTACCAGGTACGGGATACATACTTTAAAGAAAAAAACTCAAAATGAAAACCATTTACGAAAAACTAGTTGACAAAGAAACCAAACTAGCCGTTATTGGTCTGGGTTATGTAGGCCTTCCAATAGCACTTGAATTTGCTAGAAAGCTACCCGTTATTGGCTTTGACATTAATGCAAAGCGGGTAGAAATGATGCAAAATCATGTGGATCCAAGTGATGAGCTTGAACCAGAAGCCTTTGAGAACTGTGATATACAATTCACCCACAAGCTAGAAGACCTTAAGGAAGCTACATTTTTTATCGTAGCTGTCCCAACACCTATTGATAGTAACAGAACGCCTGATTTGACTCCATTACTTTCTGCGAGTTCCACTGTAGGGCAAGTTTTGAAAAAAGGTGATTATGTAGTATTCGAATCTACTGTTTACCCAGGATGTACAGAAGAGGATTGTATTCCGGTTTTGGAAGCTGAATCAGGTCTGAAATACATTGAAGATTTTAAAGTAGGATATTCTCCTGAGCGGATTAATCCGGGTGATAAAGTGAATACACTAGCTTCAATTGTAAAAGTGTCTTCAGGTTGTGACCCTGAATCTGCAGAAAATATTGCTAAAACATACGAATTAGTCGTATCTGCAGGTGTTCACAGAGCTCCCTCCATAAAAGTAGCCGAAGCAGCAAAGATTATTGAAAATACGCAACGGGATGTAAATATCGCGCTCATCAATGAGTTGTCCATCATTTTTAACCGATTGGGAATTAATACCTATGATGTCCTGGATGCTGCGGGAACAAAATGGAACTTTCTTAATTTCCGCCCAGGGTTAGTCGGTGGACACTGCATAGGCGTAGACCCGTATTACCTGACCCATAAAGCCAAGCAATTAGGTTATCACGCTAAGATCATTAATTCAGGTAGATACGTTAACGACTCCATGGGATTTTATGTCGGTAAACAAACCGTTAAGAAAATGATTGGTCATGGGAAAAACCCTATGGAATCAAAGGTTTTGGTTATGGGTGCTACCTTTAAAGAAGATGTTTCTGACATCCGTAATTCAAAGGTAGTAGACGTTGTAAAAGAATTGGAATCGTTTGCATGTACAGTTGACGTTATTGACCCACACGCAGATTCTGTAGAGGTGTACGAAGAATACGGATTTGAAATCAAAGATGCGCCAACAAATGATTATGATGCAATCATTGTCGTTGTTAATCACAAGGAATATTCATCACTAAGTGAAGATGATTTCAAAAAAATGTTAGCGGATGACAAAGGGATTATCGTGGACTTGAAAGGTATATACAAAGACAAAATCAAGGACACGGATTATTGGTCGTTGTAAAATTCCCCGGTAAACCTGAGACAAAGAAGCAATTATCAACATGAAAAAAATACTGATTACAGGCGGCGCAGGATTTATAGGATCACATGTTGTACGTTTATTTGTTCAAAAATATCCAGATTATCACATTATAAATCTAGATAAACTGACGTATGCCGGAAATCTGGAAAACCTTAAGGATGTTGAAAATGCCAAAAATTACTCTTTTGTAAAAGGAGATATTCAGGATAAGGACTTCCTGAAAAACCTGTTTGAGAAGGAAACCATTACAGATGTGATCCATCTCGCAGCAGAATCTCATGTTGACCGGTCAATTTCCGGACCTATGGAGTTTATTGTGACCAATATTGTGGGTACAGCTAATTTATTGGAGGTGGCACGAAGTTCTTGGACGAATGATGGTCACATTTTCTATCATATCTCAACGGATGAAGTTTATGGTTCACTTGGTGATGAAGGCTATTTTGTGGAAGACACAGCTTATGATCCGAGGAGCCCATACTCAGCTTCTAAAGCAAGCTCGGACCATTTAGTACGTGCCTATCACCATACCTATAATTTACCGGTCAAAATTTCAAACTGCTCAAATAATTACGGTTCCCACCAGTTTCCAGAGAAGCTAATTCCATTAATGATCAATAATATTAAGCACAATAAACCCCTGCCGGTATATGGAACAGGCAAAAATGTTCGGGATTGGCTTTGGGTAGAGGATCATGCACGTGCTATTGACGTGATTTTTCATAAGGGAAGGATTGGTGAAACATACAATATTGGTGGTTGGAATGAATGGACCAATATAGATTTGGTAAAAGAAATGTGCCGGATTATGGATGAAAAACTTGGGAGAGAACCAGGAACTTCTGAAAAGCTCATCACGTTTGTAAAAGATCGAGCAGGACATGACATGCGCTACGCCATTGATGCTACAAAAATTAAAAATGAATTGGGATGGGTTCCTTCCTTAGAATTCGAAGAAGGACTTGATAAAACCATTGACTGGTATCTTGAAAACGAAGACTGGATAAATGATGTCACCTCAGGTGATTACCAAAAATACTACAAGGAACACTATTCATAGGTCTTTTCAAGCTCTACCATCCTTTCCAACTTATCTTTCTTTTTTGTATGATAATTTTGCTTCCCGGAAAGTATCATAACAACATACATATAGGGTCTTTTGGTTCGGTACAGTGAACGCTCTTCCATTCGCACAGCCATCCCAATCCGGGTAAATTTTCTTGACATTATATTTCGCATGCACCCATTACTTTCAAGTAGCTCAAGTAGTGTTTCAACCATTTGCTGCTCAGTCTTGGCAAACAAGGGTACAGGTTCAACATAGTCCTCATGCTCAGGATTCCTGATCTTCGGTCGGTGCCCTGCGTAAAGATGTAGGTCCGAATCAAAATTCCTTTTATCACAATAAAATTTATCCCTTCCAGGTAAATCCAACAAATCAACCTTAAACGCGTACGCCGCAAACATTTTGTGTCTGGAATGATTTAACTTGAGAGCGTAATTGATATTCTTTTCTTCCTTTTTCCAGGTTTTTCGTTTTGTATACCTCGAAGTTGAATAGGTTTGAACTCCGGAATAACAAATCTTATTCAACAGAGAGTCCTGAACCAATGGTTCTCGGAGTTTTTTGCTTAATTGGCTGTTCACCCCATTAAGCACCACACCACAAACTTGCTGTGTGTTGAGATTTATCAGATCCAGCCTCTCTGCACCGGCCGCTATTTCATCATATTTAAACGGGTCCTGTTTATTAAGATGAATCAGAAACTTGCGATTCTGTGCTTGACCTGAAAAACCGAGCATTAAAATCAATATGCCGAGCCACCACTTGTTCATGAATCTTCTTTGATTAAGGATTCTATTTCTTTTTCAGCAGAAGTTGGGTCTAATAATTTCAATTCCAGCTTATTCCCTCTTATATTATCAATCCAGGATTTGAATATACCGACCCCAACACTTGCAAAAAATACAATAATCACATTTTTCGAATTTTTGTCAAAAAACTTTTTCTCTTTGCCATCAAAGTTCACTACTCCGTTTTGTGACTTATCAATTACGGTCACTTTCTCCACTTTGTCATCAATCATTTCTCCGGCAACACTATAAAATTCATCTCCCATATTTCTTGGAGCTACCATTCGGGATCGTACATCACAATTCCATAGTCCAAATCCATCCATGGAAACGGACCTTTCTACACTTCCAATGCTCAGCATAAGTTTATTATTTCCTCTCTGATCAAACAAATTGCGTTGTCTTGCTTTTTCTGCGTTTAATGCTCTTAAACGCATAGCCTTTTTCGCTTTTTTTATGTAGGGAACTATTTTGAAATAATTACGACGCTTTTCTTTGACATACTTTTTAAAACTATATTGATACCTGTTAAAATAACTGCTTATTTCTTTTGGTTTGGATGAATAATGATCTGATCTTGTTTTGAAAACCACTGGTATATTTACCACAGAATCTTTAAACTTAAAGGTAAGGTCGAAGTTGTCATTTTCGTAATCAGGACTAAGTTTTAACTCAGTGATAAAGTTTGGACCTTGTTTCGTGTATGACTCGTACCTGCTCTGTTTAAGTCGTAGTTTACTGTATGTTTTAGAGCAATAATCGTGCATTGCTTCAAGTTTTTCCTGATAATATGCTGAGCTGTCACCATCATATACAAGGTTGGTATGACAGAGGAATTCTGAATGATAATCTCGTGTGAATACCTCAATATCATTCTCAGAAGTAAGTCTTATTTTTTTATTTGTTCTCCAGTCGGTATTGAGCAATTCAAAGCTAATTTCAAAATCTTTTAACCGATCTCCTTTTTTAATTATAGGGACGTATCTATTGTGCACATATTCTACGTTTGTCTCTATCAAACTACCAAAATCAATCTTCATTATTGAATCCAATCTGGATTTATCAAGCTTGAAAACTTCATCCATATTGTCTTCCCCATAATCCACCCATACTCCAGTATCATTCATCCGCCAGGTTTGCATATTAGGTCTGCTTGATTGAGAAATTACTTTGGCCTGAATAGGTTGAGATGGATTAGCCTGTAATTCATTTCCATCTTGATCCTTCGCTTCAAACCTGAACATACCACCGGAAGAAAGCATATAGGGTTCTCCTTCAAAATTCGTTGTCATAGAAATACCCGATAGAAATATATCTTCAGGCGTGTTGTATTCAGTGTATTCTATATCAACAGGTCCCTGATACACTTCCCCACTTTGCGTTAAAAATGCATTTTCAGGAATATTAAATATTGTTTTACCTATGGGAACAACTTGTGGTTTTTTAGCTTGTATTTTCACAACCTCAGGTTGAGGCTCGCGTCCCGGAAAAGGTGGAGAAATTCCAACAGATTCCTGAATAGGTTCTGATGCAAACAAGGTAATGTCTGGTCGTTCGTTACTTACAAAATCAAGGCTCTTGTTGGATACCGGGTTGGACCGGATATCCAACCACTTTAATTTTTCCATCTCAATTACCGGATCAATTAATGTTAATTGATTATCTCGTAAATCCAGTGAATCAACATTTGCATTTAAAAATGGTAAAAGTTGATGATGCTCGGTATTTCTGAAGGTAAGTTTACCCGGCTTAGCATAACTGTTAATTCGTTCTACAATTTTCTCTGGTTTAGGAAAGACACAGTTTTCAAAAGATATCCTAGCTATTTTGGAGGAGTATTTATGCCTTGGAAGATCAGGTATAACACAGTTTTTAAATACAATTTCTTTGCCTGTGAAGTATTTGAATTCCTGAGGGATTACGGACAGGTTAGATACTGTGATTTTTTCGATATTATCCTGGAAACTTAAATTCATTAGCAAGCCTGCAGCCTCCAAATCTTCATTACCGGATGCATCAATTTCTTTGAGCGCCCACCACTTGGTACTTAACCATGAAATATCTCTTAACTTATTGTTTGAAAAATCTGCATTTTCCAGACGATTCATGTGCATCATGGCATATGGCAAGGTTTGGATATAATTATCAGAAATATCTAAAACAGCAATACTTTCCTGCTTCGCAATTCCTTCCGGGAGAAAAAACAAAGCACAATCTTCCAGGTATAGTTCATCAAGTTCAAAGACACAGCTATCAAACAGATCATTCAGTTGTAAGGGACTGATGTTTTGATTCTCTGAAAGATCAAGTTTCTTTAAATGCTCCAGTTTACCTAATTCTAACGGCAACTCAACAAACCCGTTCTTTCTCAATGAAAGAGTTTCCAGATTTTTACATTGTAAGATTATTTCAGGGAACTCAACAATACCCCGGTTGCTGAGATCAATCTCAGTAATTAGCAACTCATTTCCATTAATTTCAGATAAACTGGTGATTTTAATAGCAGAAGCTTTCATGGCTATAAGTGCCATTCCAAGTAACAGACCAATATGTTTCATAGTAACAAGGTTTAATTATCAAATTGGAGCTGAGATCTCAAACATAAGTTTTGGGTTAAAAAAATCTCTCGCTTTATTTATAATGTAGAACAATCTAAAAGGTAACCTTGTTACATACGAGTTATTAAGTAATGTTAAAATGCATAACGAAATGTTGGGCTAAAAATTATGGTTGAAGGATGAGTCAGACTTTATTCATCACTCTCTCCCAGTCCAATACCGCCCAACTTGTAAACACCAGAAGATCTTTCAGAACATCCGATTTAAACCCTGTAGCAAAATAAATCACTTCATCATCTGATATCATAGTGAGTGCGCGCTGACCGTTCAATCCGGGGTTTTCCATAACAGCTATCATTTCAAGCCTTGACTTAGGTATTTCCTTGTCTGATTTCACAAATCCTAAACGTCCTTTGGAGGAGTAAACAAACTTGTCCTCGTATATTTCCAGTTGCTCAACAAATCCAGATAACACGGCAACAATTAGTCCCATCCAGGCGAGCACACCTGAGAGCATAATATAATCCCATCCTAAAATGATGTACAATACAATTGCCACCACCCAGAAAGCAGCTCCCCATAATGTTGCCGCAGTTCTTGTGTCACGGGACAGTTTGACGTGATCACTCATTTGACGAACTTTAATTTTGGGATGAAATCGATTCTTTAATTGATACCCTG
Organism: Crocinitomicaceae bacterium; assembly: GCA_014762645.1. Classification (GTDB taxonomy): domain Bacteria; phylum Bacteroidota; class Bacteroidia; order Flavobacteriales_D; family Crocinitomicaceae; genus Paracrocinitomix. Next base: position 2,294 of record JABURP010000097.1, on the reverse strand, counting down.
CCAGCAATGCGGTGTTAATTTTCTTATGGTAGGGAGTGTTGACTTCATACGCATTTGTAATTCCAACCAAAGAAAATTCTGATCTGGACTGAATCGGCAAGTTCAATAATACGGCCAGTTCTTCCGCTTTGCTCCTGACATAAATTAAGCTATCATTGGTGCCTACCTGAATTTCTCCCTGATGATATCCCAGTACCCGTACACTTTTCTCCTTGTCAGGATGATGCAGCCACAGCTCATAGCCCCTTTCGGTGTAATCTCCGTCGGCGCCACCTGAGCGGTAACTGTCTTCAATAGAAATGGCGTCAAATTCACTTATTGGAACATTGATTTTCTTTTTGAAGATCACACCTTTGGTCAATTCAACAGCACCATCCTGCCAGGATACTTCAGGAAAGCTATTTTTTAATTTTTCCAATTCCATTTTTACTCATTTCTCGCCTGTAATGCTTTCAACATAAAACTCGCCAACCAATGACTGCCCATATAGTCCGACCCAATTACATGTTCCATAGATGCTTTTACATGAACGTCACCAAGCGTATTTAGCATTTCTGCCTGTTTTGGCAACGCATTAGCAAGGCCATAAAAACACCATGCCCTACAAAAGTTCAAACCATCCAGGTGAACTAACTTGCCATCCGTACGATCAATCACTTTCCCGGGCTCAAGTGTAAATTCTTTTTCAAAGATTTCCGGTATAAAATCCTGCATCCACTTTTTAAACTCTTTTTTATCCAAAATCTTACTCATTAATTCAGCCTCCTGTAAGCAAGGTGAAATAAAATCAAATCCGCTGGGCTCCCAACTCAATGGACACCCCTGATCATTCAGGTAAAAATCTTTACTTCTTTGGATAATTAGCTGTTCGAATTCAACATCCCCGACGACACGGCAATAATCTAATGCCAGGGACAAGCCAAATGCTGTATTCGTATGCTCTCCTACTCGTATGGGATACACCAACTTGGGTAAAAAGGCTTTGTACAAATCAACAATCTGATTGGTCAAGGATTGCAGGTGATCAGTCCATTTATGTGTTTCATTCAGTGGAGACTGTTCAAGCTCAGCTACTAGCTTTATGTACCACGCCCATCCGTACGTGCGCTCAAATGATTTATTTACTTTCGGCATAAAATACGCCAGTTCCATTTGCACATTAGGCACCTGAAATTGCTGATTAAATACCGCCGTTATCTCCTTTTCTATTTCTGAATCTGGAAACATATTCATCACGCTGGCCATTAGCCAATGTCCATGCACTGAGGAATGCCAATCGAAACAACCATAAAATATGGGGTGCAGCTCTTTTGGAGACTGAAGGTGTGTAGAATCCGCCAGGGTTTGATTGAGTTTATTTGGATATTCTTTCTCAATGCATTCCAAGGGAACTTGTGCTAATTTATTTGCTTTATCTTCTGATAGGGATAACTCATCCACTTGAGCAAAGCAAATGATTGGAAGGAATAAAGCGGTAACTATCAATCTTTTCATAACCTAAAAATAGCAAAGCATTTTAAACCTGTCCGGTCAAAAATGTTACTTTTGTCTATTCCTTTTCAATAATCCAAACAACGTAAAACTAAATAATCCGCGAACAATAATTAATTGAAGCAAATGGGAATCTTTGGAAATATCTTTAATAAAAAAAAACGATTAGAACCAGTAGATCTTTCCATTTTAAAAACGGATCTGCATTCGCATTTAATTCCCGGAATAGATGACGGATCTAAATCAATGGATGACACCCTCAATATGTTGCGGAAATTCTCTGAACTGGGTTATAAAAAGGTTATAACGACCCCGCATATCATGAGCGATTTTTACCGGAATAATCCGGAAATAATTTTAGGCGGTTTAGAAAAAGTCAGAATAGCAAAAGAAGAAGCCGGGATTCAAATTGAAATAGAAGCTGCAGCTGAATATTATCTGGATGAATATTTTCGGGAATTAATTGAAAAGAATGAACTTCTGACCTTTGGTGACAACCATGTACTGTTTGAACTTTCATTTGCAGAAGAACCTCCCCGTGTCAAGGATACTATATTTAGCCTGGTGACAGAAGGGTATCACCCCATTATGGCACATATAGAAAGATATCCGTACTACATTGAAAAGTGGGATGTATTGGAAGATTTTAAAGACAGAGGCTGTTTATTACAATTGAATATTAATTCGCTGTCAGGGCATTATGGACCACATATAAAAAAATGGGCTGCTGCTGTCATTGATCGGGGTATAATTGATATTGTTGGACTATATTGACATCACTTGGGGCTTTTTTTAATTTTTTT
>JABURP010000050.1 GCA_014762645.1 Crocinitomicaceae bacterium | reverse complement strand
CAATAGAGATAGAAAAAAAAAGCACAGAATGATTTTCCATCGCATACCATGAAAATTATTTCTTGTATAATTCATATTGTTTATATATTATTTGTCTTTTATTTCTCAATGTCTCTCACTGTTTTTTTGTCCGGATTATCTATGTTGTCTAGATACTTAAAGGCCTGTTTGGCAATATATCGATTATCATCTTTAAGCAATTCAGAAACATTCTCCGTAACCATTTCGTCTTCAACGTTGTGAATGGTGAACATCTCCAGTATAGTTTTTACGAGTACTCCATTTAAGCCATTTAATTCAGAAGAAAACTTTTTAATTACATAATTATCCAAATTTGAAGAATCTTCTAATTTTTGAATAATTAGCCTTTTTTGTAAAAACCCGACCTTAATGAAAATATTGATCAATTCTATTTGAATTTCACTGGTTAAATTTTCTGGTTTCAAGGTATGTAAAGACTGCTCAGCCAGGTAAATATCATTTCCTGAAATTATTTCCATCAATTTGCTTTGAAGTGAAACCGAAATTTCCACTTTCCCTGATATGTGATTAAGTGTCCAAATCTGGTCGTCCTTATTTTGGCTGTTCAGCAATTCTAAGGCTATTTCGGTAGATAACCTTTCAGAAGTTATTTTTTCAATTTCCTGTTTGGTTGGCCCATATACATAGTGCCAAAGCGTATAAGTTGTATAAACTGCCCCAGGAACAATATAATCGAGAACAGCAGCAATTGTAGCTGACGATACTGCATCTACCTTATATTTAGTTGTATCTTCCTCAGGAACAAGCTCTTTAAGTGAATAGTTTGCCAGTTCAGAAAGAGGATTGGCCAACAGATGGTTCAACATGTCATATTCATTTGAATTGAACTTTACGTGTTCAGTTTTACTGAGAAACTCTCCTTCCGGTAATTTGAATCCCAAATAACGGCCAGTAATATTCCAAAAAAGTTCAATGTTTAACATTCTGCACTTTCCGTCGATACAGACACCTGTTAGGAATTTTCGTGAATACATAACCGGAATCTGTTCCTCACTAAGGTATTCTACAAGTGTATCATTCGATAAAGTATCTTTAAAATCGATAATGATGGGAACTTCCGCATGAATTTCTTTTGAAATTGAAAATTCATTAAACCGTACTATATTTTCATCTTTTAATTGATAAGAAGTAAATATTAGTCCCGAAATTAATATGAATAATACTTTCTTTTTCATTGATACAATAACCAGGCAAATTCATTTTTACTAAAAAAGATTTTACACTCTTGTCATTTCTTTTGATAACTCCTTTTGAGGAAGTTGAGCTCCTTCTGTTCTCAAGGTAGATATTAGAGTTTCAGTATTTAAGTCGTTTGCAGGTTGTCCGGTTTTTATAGATTGAACTGCTGCTGTTCCTGCTGCCTGACCCATCATACTTGCAGCCGGCTGTACACGGATTGAGCCATGCACTCTTACATCGCTTGAATTACATCTACCCGCAACCCAAAGGTTTTTCCAACCTTTAGGGACCAAAATTGAATAAGGAATGCCAAAATATTCTCCTTGCTTCAATCTTCCAGTTTCGTTATATTCTTTTTTAAAACGACTGAATTCTTTCAAAGAATCATCGTACGCATGAATATCAACGGATTTATTAAATATCCCGATTTGATCCGGAAATTCGCGTTTGGAGATATAATCATCGAAATTCAATTCATACTCTCCAAGAATTCTCCGTGATTCACGAACACCCATAACAGAAGCGGTAGTAGCATGTTCTACATTTTCGAAACCAGGAACATAGTTTTTAAAAAAAGATAGATGTTCCTTTGCTACTTTTCTTCCCAACATCATTCCTTTTGTCAAACTTTCACACCTTAATGAATTAAGGTTATAGACATGTCCTCCATTCAGATAACCAATTGTATTACCGACCTGCGACAAACCTGGTAAATGCCTGTCGGTATGCGTAAAATGCCCATCCTCAATTGCTTTTAACAAAATCGGGTGTTCAGTTCCAACTTTAATACTATTCTTAAAATCAATGTTTACAAAATAGGAACAAAGTGTTGCAGGCATAATATTGGAAGTATCCCTTCCTGCTTCTCTACAAGTTGCTCCACATAGACCAGCTAAGACAGCGTCTCCGGTACAATCAATAAACGTTTTTGAAAGAATAAATTCGTATCCTTCAACATTATTAATAATGACACCCTCAATCGAACCATTTTTACTGTTTGCTTCAGCATCAATTACTTTAGTAAAGAATCGAACTTCCACATCTGCTTCAACCACTTTTTCGTCTAAAAGTAATTTATAACCTTCAGCGTTGAAAGGAGTCCAGTGATGATACGCTTTTGTAAATACTTCCGGTTTTTCCTGAGGGCCAAGAAATCCACGTTTGTACATGTCTAAAAGTACTTCTTTCATAAAACCCCCGACCAGCAATTCTTCTCCGTTTGCCATAGGGTCAAAAGCTGTAACCAGCCCCGAAGTCCCCATGCCCCCCAGGCATCCTGTGCTTTCGATCAGTAGTACTTTTGCACCGAGTCGTGAACTGCAAACAGCAGCGGCAACTCCTGCCGGACCTCCACCCGCTACAACAACATCGTATTTCTTCGAAACAGGAATTTCTCTTTTTAACAAATAGGTATGCTTTAAGGCTTTTCTTTCAGAACTCTGTGCAGATTTTGGCAGATCCGAGAATAATGTTGCACCGGTTGTAGCAATTAAAGCTTTTTCTATTGCTTTTCTACGTGAAACCTTCATTGTAGTAGCTTTTAAAATGAACAAAAAAGGAGACAAAAATCCCGGTAGAATTTCTACCGGGATTTAATCTCTAACTGAACTAATAACCCGGATTTTGATCTGCCTGATTAATTGCAGGATTGTTATTTAGCTCATCTTCAGGAATTGGCCATAAAAAGCGCTCATCCAAAATAGTCTTTCCGACAGCTGCAAAAGCTTCTTTTACTTTGCCAGTGCGCTTCAGGTCAAACCAACGCCGGCGTTCGATCATGAATTCGTAAGCCCTTTCCTGTAAAACTGTTTCAATAAACTCTTCTTTACTCATACCTGAGGGATAATCGACAGGAGAAGCAACTGCAGGATCATATCCATATGCCCTTCTTTTAACCATGTTCAAGCGTTCCAGTGCTAAAGCTGATGGGCTCCCTGCTGCTTGACACGCGGCTTCAGCGTAAAATAAATAAGCTTCGGTAAAGCGGTAAATGGGAACACTATAAATGCTCAATCCATCTGCATTGTTAATGAACTTTTTCATCAAAACAGGAACAGTTGAAGGAAGTGATACCCAATTGCCATCAGCATCTTGATACTCCGTATAGAAATTAAATTGTTTACGCAAGTCGTTTGTATCCCAGCTATCTCCGATCCACGAATTCATATCCGGTAACCATGCAAAGAAACCTGTACTACTGTTGTTGTACGGATAAGCGCTTCCACGGTGCAAATAAGTTGGAATAGTGGAAGTGCTGGTTTCGGAATGATGAATCGACATAATGTCTTCAGAACTGGTTTCAGCAGCAAAGATTTTGTAGAAATCATTTGCTGTAGCTACCGGAACCATCGAATATTTTCCACTCTTAATCACGTCGTCAGCTTTTGTTGCTGCTTGTGTCCAATCTCCTAAGGTCAGGTAAACGTGGGACAACAGCATTTTAGCAGCCCATTTGGAGGCTTTCCCGGTTTCTGCTCCAACATCTTCAGGAAGATCATTTTCCGCAATAGTCAAGTCATCAATGATCAAATCATATACATCACTTTCCGGCATTCTAGGAGCTTCCAACTCACTTAAATCCGTGCTTTCTTTTGTTTTTATGGGTACCGGTCCCCAGCCACGCACCAACTCAAAATAAGCCATGGCGCGCAGGAAATAAGCTTCTGCCATAATCCGCGACCTTGCTTCATCAGAAATATCAACAATATCTGGAACATTATTTAATACAGCGTTTGCCCGGTTGACGGCCCTGTATAGCGTCAACCAGTTTGAGGCCACCCGACCAATGTTCTGTTGATTCAATACCTGGTCCATGATTGAAATAGGCGCTTGTGATCCACGACCGTTCAGGTAGTCACCATGAAGTTCGACCATCAAATAATAAGTGATTCCGTAAAAATCAGGCCCTGTGGCCGCGTAAGCACCATTTAATGCTCCTTGGGCGTCCGTTTCGTTTTGATAATAATTGGCCCTTGAAACGAAGTCTTTTGGAACTTCATCCAACATGTTTTCGCATGATGAAAAAAGTAAGACAGTTAAAATATATAATGTTATTTTTTTCATAATATCGGCTTTTTAAAAATTAAGTTTTAAACCAACAGCATAGGTTTTCGCATTGGGATAACCACTTTGGTCATGCCCCATGTTTAGACGATTGGCAATATTTTGGCCATCAACACCCTTCGTATTTACTTCAGGATCCAGTCCTTCATATTTTGTAAAAGTAAATAAATTGGTTCCCGATAAATAAATTTGTGCAAAGTCGAAGAATGGCACACCAAGTTGTCTTACAGGTAAGTTGTATGCCAGTCGCAAGGATTTGACTCTTAGGTAACTCCCATCTTCAATGAAACGATCTGAAATGTCAATTTGAGTAGCCGAACTGATTTTCGGATATTTGGCGTTTGGATCAGGATTTTCAGCCGTCCAATAGTTTCCAATAATATCTTTAAATTGGTTATTCCCACGTTGGAATGAATTCAGATGTGTACCGTTGGTCGCATTAAAAATTTCATTTCCATAGGCACCTTCCAAAATTACGTTTAACTCAAAGGCTTTATAAGCAAGGTTGGAATTAAAACTATAAAAGAAATCGGGGCTAGGATTTCCAAGAATTACCCGGTCCAAAGCATTGACTGTTCCGTCAGGTGTCCCATCAGGGCCGCTGACATCTTTATATTGTATAAATCCATTATCGGTCAATCCATCTTCCAAATAACCGTAAAAGCTACCTAAAGGTTCCCCTTCGCGTGCAATATTGGTGTTTGACCAGGCTGCTCCTTGTCCGGAGGCAAATATGTCGCTTCCTCCCGCAATCTCAATTACTTTGTTTTTGTTTGTGGAGAAGTTTGCGGTGACATCCCAGCTAAGTTCAGTGGTTCTCAGCAAATCAGCACTCAATGTGAACTCAAAACCTTGGTTTTCAATTTCACCAATATTTTGCAAAGTTGAACCAAAGCCCACCGATGGAGGAAGTGGTACTGATGCCAACAGATCATTGGTATTCTTTTTATAGTAATCTGCAGTAAGACGTAGCCGGTTATTCAAAAAACTAACATCAAAACCAATGTCAACCTGCGCTGTTGATTCCCATTTTAAATCACTGTTTGAAATACCAGTTGGCACAAAACCTACTTCATCAGTTTGATTGGCAAAAATTACTTTCACTGAGCCCAACTGATCAAGTGATTGGTAGGGATTCAGGGCTGTATTACCAGTTATTCCGTAACTTGCCCTGAGTTTGAAATCGCTCATGACTGTAACATCACTCATAAAAGGTTCTTCTGACACCCGCCAGGCAATAGCGGCTGATGGAAAAGTACCCCATTTATTGTTGGCTCCAAAACGTGATGAGCCATCCGCACGAATACTCCCTGTAATCAAATATTTATCGGCAAAAGAATAGTTTACACGAGCCAGCCACGATGCCAGCACCCATTCTGAAATCCCTGAAGATGGCGGATTGACAACTTCTGCAGCCCCAAGGTCGTAATTTTCAGTAGTATTATTGGAAAATCCACTAACACTTGCTCCC
>JABURP010000079.1 GCA_014762645.1 Crocinitomicaceae bacterium | reverse complement strand
TGCTCGACAAATAACTTATATAAGTTTTGCTTACCAGAATCTTTGCCTTCTGAGTATGGAAATTTGTGTTCTGAGTAAATCCCTTTCTTAACTTGGACATATGGCGGATTTCCAAGTACAATATCAAATTCTTCTAGACCAAACATCCAGTAAGAATCGAACCAATCACTTGGCTTGTTGCTGAAAGGATTCCACTCTGACAATTGCAAAGCTCTTTTATTTTTGCCACCACTTGTAATTTCTTGTTTTAAAATTTTATTCTGAATTTCTTGAAATGATTTTTTTAAATCTACTTTTCCTTCGCCATAGGCTTGTAAATATTGATCTCTGATCGATTTTAACTCCACTTGTAAATCATCTGTTTCACCAAAATCCATTGACATGGTTTGGTGAGTGCTACCTTCATCTAAACCTATTAATGTATTTGCTGTAACAAACTTAAACTCCAGGTTTGGTAATGCTTGTATCCCTCTATTTTCGTTCTTATCATTAATAGTTTCATCAATTACTAGGGACAAAAAGCTACGCAACTTGGAAATCTCGGATGCAATTGGTTGAATATCTACCCCATAAATTGAGTTTTGAATAATCCCGAGCTTACGCACATAATCTGCACTTTCGCCGTCCAACTTTTCTTTGAGCATTTTCTTGGCCAGAGCATTTGGAACGTTTTCAATTTGCCTTTCTTTCCACCAAGATGCATCCGGATCCAGTTTGTGCAAGGCAATAATAATCTTGTGCAATGCCCCCATAGGGAAAGCCCCCGAACCACAAGCCGGATCTATTATCTTCACATCACTCAAGGCTTCAAGAATTGCTACAGTTTCCTTTTTGTCAAATTTATTTTCTCCTCCTTCTTTGAAAAGCTCTAACAATGATTCTTCATCTTCAATTTTTGTTTTTGTCTTTAAGTATTGCATCAAAGATTGCTCAACCATGTAGTCTACTATTTCACGTGGTGTGTAGAAACTACCTGTTGCTTTTCTGGCACTTTTTTCAGTATCAGGGTCAATCTCAGCTAATAGATTTTCAAAAATGGTACCCAACATTTCTGGGTCAATACTGACCTCTGCATCATAAATGCTATTTTCATCAATGGTGAAGTTGTATTGTTCCAACACTTCAAACAATTCTTTGAACCACTCATTAGGTATTTTTAAAGCATAATTTATTTTGTGAATGCCTTTGCCGTTAGCCGGAAAAAAATCATCAATATGTGCTTCAAATAACCCTCCGTTCAAAAAAGGAATTAATTCATGATCTTTTGGCAGATCATAATCTTTTCTTTGATCTTCTTTTTTGTTTAAAACAAGAAAGAACAGTTTCTCAAGAATGTGGTGATAATAGTTGTGTTCTTCTTTATTTATCTCTTTTACAGATTTGGAAGACAACCATGTTTCAGGTACTAATGGGATACCAGCATCTGACTTTTTGTTTTTCAAAAACCAACAAAAGATCGTTCTACCAATAAGGCGCACCCCAAATTCTTGATAAACCTTTCTATTCTTATCATAAGGGGTTGATGGCAATTCAAGTGTAGGTTCGTAAGAAGCACTTTTACTACCTACTTTGACTTTACCTCCAATTAAGCTGTAAAAAGACTTGGCAATGTCCTGATAAAATTGTTTGTTTAGTGGCTCTACACTAAACGCCTCAACAATTTCATCTAATGAACTGAAATTGCAACCACCTACCTGTTTGATGAACGTTTTATTGGTTTGACTGGGAGTTACAAAATAGGTGTACCTTTTAAAGTCTGTGAAGTCTCTTTTTGTACCTAGATAATTGGCTTTAACAAAACTAAATCTGAAGTTGCCATCTTCGTCATGGAACACGAACAATGCGGCATCCATGACTTCATGCTTTAAAATCTTTTTTGCAATTTCATATTGATTCTTCTTACCAGTTCGCTCAGTTAATGGGTCTGTTGTTTTCGAAACAATTACAATCAACTCATCATTTTCTATTTCAGCTAAGCCAATTTTTTCAATTGACTCATATTTGTCATAAATTTCTTCAGGAAATAAATGATCTAACTCCTCTTCATCCGGTTTAAATGAAGGAATATTTGCCCTCAAAAAAGCAATTAAATTATCGGTTGAAAAATCATCAATAAGTGTCTGTATTTTGCTCATAACTTCTTATCGCAATTTTGTAATAACTTCATTTTTAATCCATTCAAAAGCAGCTGGTTGATCATATTCTACCCCTGATCGTAATAGTGCTTCCATATCTCCTGTAAAATCAGGATCTTTTTCTTTTTCTTCAATATTCAATTCAAATTGACGAGCTGTTGGTATACTACCAGTTGAGAATTTCATGTATTCATTGAAACTTTCAATCATTTCATCAATATTGATCTCTTGATTTAATCTTGAATAATCAAGATCAAATAAGTCGCGTCCTTTTTTTCGTTGATAGAGTGCGCGTAATTTGGTTCCCAACAACTCATTAATATTATAAGTTTTAATATTGGCTTTGCCTGAAAACCAATCACTTTCAACTTCAAATGGAAAATCTACCCAATCTTGAACATTAAAGTGTTCTTTACCGTTAATCTCTACTTTCAATTTCAGAGGTGTTCCTTCATATTCTGAATCAAATAAATACCACGCTTTTGCACCATGGCCACCGACTTTTGTTTTTCTCTTTTGCTCGAAGAAGGTAATTACTTCTCCAATTCTTTTCATTATGGGACCTATTCCACCAGATTTTATTTGTACCAAATCAATATCCTCCGAATATCTAGGCGCTGGGTTCAAGTATAGTTTATGTAATGCTGTTCCACCTCTAAAAGCAAGATGCTCCCTCAAAAAATCATCTGAGAAAATTGCCACCAAAGCCCTACTAATTACAAGATCCTGTTCTACCTGATCAAATGAACTCCAGGGAGCATTGAGCTGCCATTTTGCTATGTGGGGCTTGGGGATCATAAATCGCTTTCTAATTCAATGTTTTTATCAACTTTCCATCTATTACCAGTACTTCCTGCTTTCACTCCCTTTTTTGTTGTGAGTAATACTGGATAAAATGGTTCTTTTTGAAGTCTGTCAAATATGGTATTTGGTAAGTATGATGGTACCTCCAATTCATCCAGGATAAACCCTAAGCGCTGAAGCGTGCTTTTATATGGATACCATTTTGTAAGATCTTTTACATCCTCTTTTGTAATCTGTTCGGCCAACTCTTCTATGTTTGCCAGCATTCTGTTAATACCCCCAATCTTTGAATGATAATGAATTAAGTCTACCATTGTTAGCGCTGGAGACGATACTTTGTAAAGTCCGGCATCTGATTTTTTCTCAACAAGATTAAAGTCCGGCCAATGTTCTGTTTTGAAAAACTTAATTCTCGTTTTGCCCTTATCAATTGATCGAACTGCAGGTGGAACTGTTATGATATAATCTTGTTGAATTCGCTGATGTGAAGCTCCGTGAAGTGCAGCAGCTGAATATAAACCTACGTAGTACTTTTTGTTTAGGTGATTAAACAATTTATCAATGTACAGTTGCACAGGAAGCTTCATGAAATTTTGATATCGTGGAGGAATGATCAAATAAAATCCCTGTCTTAAGTTCAGAATTTCATTTCTGGAAGCTAGACGTGTTAATTCCTTTCTAAGCGTTGACTCTGGAGAATCACAGTTCTGCTGAATTTCTTCCCAAGAAAATGCATACTCTTCAAAGCTTTGCAATTGCTTTATGTATTCTGAGATATTCAATCTTTAGTTATTTGTAGCACAATATACCAAATAATGGTAAATAGCGTGATAAAAAACTAAAAAGCCTTTATTTTCTTTTATCTAGCGTTGTTCTGTCAAAGGAGATGAGATTGAAGAGTTCACGCATTCTTGATCTAACTCTGTTACCGTATAGCTTTTCCAATTCTTCTGCGTTGAGGTTGGTTGTTGCATGAGTTACCGTTCCTTCCATAATCATAAGATCATAGCGTTGCAATAGAATTTCTGAGATGGTGTTGCATTCTGTTCCGTAATACTTCATGTTGTTTTCTACTCCGAGATCATCAAAGCAATAAATCTTACGGTGCGTTTTTCCATATTTCTGAATGACTTGGTAACCATCCTGATTGAATTCTGCAGCTACGTCCCGAGTTGTTTTGATCACATAATGATGATCGGGATAAGTGAAGTAACGCATCAAGTTCAACAAGGTAGTTTTACCAGAGCCCACAGGTCCATTTAACAGTATTCCCTTTTGAAGATCTAAACCGTATTTTCTGCAATTCTTTTCATCCCGGATAAAGTAGATGATCAATTTGTAAATGATTTGTCGATCTGCTGGGTGTAATTTGAATTTTGAACCGAACTGTTTTTGACCAATGTGCTGCAGGTAACTCAATGATCTTTTGAAATCATAAACACGGTAGCCGTCAATAATATCATATGGAAGTTGGATGTTTTGGTGCATGTTGTAATTTGGTTTTATCAGATCTCTCCACTTCGGTCGAGATGACCACAGAGGATCAGAGTGGTGTTGCGTAATCTTTGTCATCATTTATGTGTAATCTGTCTTTTGTTGTGGAGCTCGGGTTAAAACTTTCTGATCGTTTGATCCAATTTCGCGCGGCGGCTTGCCAATTTTTCATTTTTGCTTTTCCGCCAACTAGCCAGCCATTGGACTCAAAGTGGTTGTGAAATTTTTCAGCTTCAACTACTGTACTTTTCATTTCCAAAAAGAATTCTTTTACCTGATCAATTGAGGGAGGTGAAAACTTGCTTTTCACTCTCTCTTGTTTAATAGGTTTAGAATGTTTCTTATAGTTTATACTGTTTAATGAAGGTCGCACTGCTATTACAGCACCTTTAACAGTACCCTTATCACTACCTTTATCAGTACTATTATCAAAATTGTACAGGTTAACCAGTGATCCTCGCATAGGATTGTATGAAGGTTTGTACTCTATATAACCCCAATGATCCAACTGCTTTAAGCACTTAGTGTAAGTATTAGCCGACCCTATTTTGCAGGCGAGCATTAGCTCGGACCTGCAAATGGAAATCGGATTCTGGAACTTGGCTAAATTCCATTGGTGAAACATGGCGTAGTACAAGCTGATGTGATGAGGCGTTAGCCGATTATCACAGCAGATCATATCTGACCATGCTTCAAGGTGTTTGATATAGTTTACTGATTGTTTCAAGCTGATCTTTTATTGCAGCATTCACAGAAAAAAAGGCGATAGTTTTGGTCCAAAAGCTTATCTACATCTTCTCTTTTGAAATAGATCTTTCCATTCACTTTACTGTATGGAAGCGCACCACTCTTGCGCAAGCGTAAAAGTGTTTTGTACGACATCCCAAGTGCATGACTTACTTCCAATCCATTCATCCATAGTGATCTGATGTTGGTGACATTGTTTTGGTTTTCTGATGTTTTAATTCGACAGTGTTTTGACATAATGTTTCTGATTTATTGGTTAGTAATTGATTGATCACGGTTTCTCATATTCTGCTCGAGGATATTTTGTATATCCGCCTTTTTGTAAAAGAGTACCCCGCCTACTTTTGAATAAGGAATGGTTCCATTAATTCTCAAATTTTGAAGTGTGCCTGGTGAGATTCCCAACATCCTTTGCACTTGATGAGACTTGAGCCATTCAGTTTCCTTAACTGGTGGAAGCTTGTCTTGTTTTTTGTCTAGTAATTGTTTGATGTCCGCAAGTAGTTCCCATTTGAATTGTTCCAGATCATCAGGCGTAATAATGCTTGTTGCCATATCTATTTGTTTTTAATGTTCTGGACAAAATTGCGGCTGATTGAATTGGCTTTTTCCCAAGTTGGGTGGATATTGGGTGAAATAAATATTTGTACTGTTGGCAACTGTTAAGAGGTTGTTGATAAAAAAGAATGGAAATACGCTAACATCTATACTCAATATCAGTCTTATAGATGGTA
>JABURP010000089.1 GCA_014762645.1 Crocinitomicaceae bacterium | reverse complement strand
TGTGAGTAAAAAAGGTAAGAAAAAGCTTTGATGTTAACTCAGTTCTTTGCTTACTATGTTAGCATGCGTTTTTCACCCCTTTTTGAAATACCATTTGTATGATGGTTCATTTTCAGGTTCGAGTATGATCTCTGATTCAGTCCATTTAATAATCTTGAAATACATAACTTCTTCTCCGTCAAATTGAAGTCTGTCGTCACTTAATTTAGTCCAGCACGGAACACTTTTATAAGTTTCGTTCTCTTCCCAAAGAATACAACAGAAACTTCCGTCTGCACAAATACCCAATGGACAGTAATCAGGTGGTAATTCTTTCTGAGCTGGTTCAGTTTTGTATTCAAACCAACAATCTTCACATGACAAGTCTTTGCCCTGTGCAAGAACCTGTAGAGGTAGCAATGAAATTAATAGTAGCAAATGCTTCATTTTAATGAATGCTAACGTTTGGCTAAAGTTAGGCATTTATGCCGTCTTGATGTGCGCTGGCCAAAACCCCGGACTCTGGATTGTCCGACCGTGATGGCCCCAGCATAGTGGACACGCAACTGGGCGAAAAGCGGGCTGGCCAAGTGTCGGACATGAACTTTAGCTATTATGTTAGCATTAGTTTTTCAATAAGTCATTCCGCGCCTTTCGAAATACCAATTAATATAGTCGTAATAAACAACATCAAGAGAAAGCGAATTTCTGAGTAGGAAGTTAGTTGGTAGTAACTCCAATAGACATTGGTTTATATTGAAGTTCAGAACTGGAGATCCTAAAAAGTTTGAAGTGTCAGATTGATTATACCAAGGTTGTTTTGCAGGGTTGGGGTATTCGCCGACATAATTGAATTCACTGTAAGTAGTAATAATTTTAATTGTAATTCGATTGGTGTAATCAGTAACAAATGATCGAAAAGTAGTATCGAATTTATGAGTGAGATAGACTTGGAACGTATCAATGGATTGACATGCTTTCAAGAACTCTTTATTTTTCTCTTTCGAAGAATATGATTTTTTAAATCTCCAATCAATTTCTTTTAATTTGGCACTTTTCAAAATCGATTTCCAAGTAATTTTTGATTCTAGGCGATCTGAATCATTAAGAAGAATATTCTCTTTAGGATGTTCATACGTCTGAAGAGATTCTATCAGTGATGTAATTTTATCTTTCGAAATTGGTTTCTGAGAATACTTTTTTAGATATACTTCCTTCGTATTATGAGACTGTGGTTTGTAGGTCACAGAATATTCAGTGTGTTTCCAGTAATCAATTGCATATCCGGTGGACTTCAGAAAGATAATTTTCATTTCATCCTTTTTTCCTTTCGTTGTTCCTTTGTCATCAAATTGATAGGCCCCGATTAGGGAGTTTATTGTTATGGACTGTATTGAATCAGGAATGATAACATCCTGTCCATTCAATGGAAGTGAAACATATAGGATTAGAAAAGTGAACAAATAGCGCATAGATAGTGTCTTGTTATTCTAGATGCGATATTGAGCTACTTTCCACAATTAATGCTAACGTTTGGCTAAAGCTAGTGATTTGTTGTTTGCGCAGCAAATACAAATTACGTGCGATAGTGAGATGGCCAAACCCCGGATAATGGGAGCGTCCGACCGTGATGGCCACCCGGTTATGTACACGTAATGGGCGTAAAGGTGTGAGGCCAAAGAGTCGGGCGCTTAGCTTTAGCTATTATGTTGTGCATAGTTTTTCAACACAATACTTCGTCAATATCAGAAAGATTTTCAGGGAATTCTAGTTTCAGAAATTCATAGAAAGCACCTTGTTTCAGCTCCTTTTTGGATGAATCAGGTAATTTATCAATAAGGGAAATCAATAAATCAAGATTATTCATAGCTTCTAGCCAAATCACAATCCTTTGATCAATAAAGCTTATTATCTTTTCAAGAAGTTCAGGAGTGATTCCGTAAACGTTGATGTTCTTGTTGAATGAAAGAACTCCTTCCGGCCAGCGACCCTCTTCAAGGTCAGTTGTTTTCCCATCAATATTTATTACTCTTCTGATTCCCGCCGGAACTTCCTCAGATTTTTCATGATAAAAATCCATCATTCCAAGAATGTATCCGTTGGTGCTTTCTCCTTGCTCTTTATAATGTTTGATTAATTCCAATGAGCAAATTGCTGGTATGATTTCTAAGTTGACATAATCTCCCGGAGTATTATAACCACTTGACCAGAACGCAACTTCCATTTTAAATTGTTTGTCTTTAAAAGTGATTTTAGGTCTGGATCTCGCATACTTCCAATCAAGATTTTGATAATGATCTCCGATCAAATCACAAACAGCTTGAAAGATGTCCTTACAAGGTGTATGTTCAGAATAGTTTGCAAGTATACTATCTTGTTTCCACATGTGGTCCTGGGTTAATTATGCACAACGTTTGGGTAAAGCTAGTGATTTGTTGTTTGCGCAGCAAATACAAAGCACGTGCGAAGTGCGCAGGCAAAAAACCCCGGACTCTGGCTGTCCGACAGTGATGCCCCCCCGGTTATGTACACGCCACTGGGTGGAAAAAGCGCGGCCAAAGGGTCGGACGTGAGCTTTACCTACTGTGTTAGGTGTAGTTTTCTACTCCAGAATAACTTTCTTTCTAGCAACCCCGCCTGAAGAAAGCTTGACTTCAACAATATAGCTCCCAGCTTTTAGATTTTGTAGTTCAAGAATTGTTGAGTTGCCAGTCAGACAGACTTTTCCATCTAGACTAATTACTGAAATGCTTTCGTAGTCCAGATCAATTTTAACTAGGAGATAGTCAGATGCGGGATTCGGATACAGGAGAAAATTTAGATCATCAAGTTCTTCAATACTCACATTTAGATAACAGTTTCCATTGGTGCCTTGAGAGTCCCAATATGGAACATCTCCAAACCCGAAGCAATGTATATAGTAGTCGAAGCCGATTCCTTGGCAAAGAGGTTTAATAAACTCGCCTGTTTGACTATTTAAATCAACTTGATGTCCAACTCCTTCCGTAATAACTGGACCTGCGATAGAATCTAAATAGAAAACTTTTCTGTATTCAGAGTTAATCAAGATCGAATCAATCTTTTGTATTGTATCTTGACTGTAACCGCATTCTTGAAAAATGTCACCTTTCACAGTATCGCCGACCTGGTAATCATAACTTACTAAAAGGCTGTCAACTCCGATTTGGGTATTATAGAAGCGAATACTCTTTCCATCTTGTCTGAGATAAGTTCCTGAATGGCTGTCCCAAGTATTGGTGGGATTTGGTCCGCCTGCATAGGTTTCTCCTCTCCAGAAAATACGGTGGAAGGTTTCCGTTCCGATTATTGTGTCTCCGTTTAAGTAATAAACATAGGTAGATGTTGTAGGAATAGCAGGTGGCGGACCCCATTGGTCCGAATCCCATAGACCACAAACCCATTTAGGATCATTAACAAAATAATCAGGTACTTGTCCGTAGGAAATAACAGACAGTTGCAATATAGTTATGACATTAAATAGTCGCATTTCAGTTTTGGGTTGCTGAAAATTACGAATAAGTGACCTTTGAAACAAAGTAATTAGATAATTAAGTCCGTAATTTTATACCAATCAGAATTACACCTAACGTTTGAGTAAAATTAGCCATTTATGGCGACATGAAGCGCGCTGGCCAAACCACGATCCTCTTGTGTCTGGCGTGCTGGGCTACCCGGATACTGAACACGCAAATGGGCGAAAAGTGCGCTGGCCAAGAGTCGGACATGAATTTTACTTATTATGTTATGCTTTGTTTTTTTATTTTAACTTATTGTTTGCTGATATAAGTTACCTGTTGTCCAGTACCATTTTCATGTGGGCAATAAAGGAATAATACTAGGGAATCTATCGTGGAATTAGGATGATAAATGAGGTTTAGCGAATCTTCTTTATTATAAAATAATTGTCCTCCGTTTTTGTCATAATTTTCCTTTTTTGAGAGATCAATGTCTTTTAATTGACACTTTTGACAAGTACCATATTTAGATTCAATTGGGGTCCATTTTTTTTGAAACTGATTCCAGTCGACGGTTTCTTTTTCTAGAAGTCTAATTTGGTCATTGTCAATGGTGGTACGGGTCATATGAAAAATACGATATCCATTAGAATTTGGAATATATAATTTTAGAGAGTCAGACTGTATTTTGTAGGCTAAATCAAATTTGTAATCATCACTGCCGAGAGGAAAAATATTAATGCTGTCCTCTGAAGCTAAATATTTGTCTGTGCTAATTAAAAAAAATGGATAATTTGTTTTTACTATTCGATCTTCGAAAAACGTAATATGCGTAGGTTCCAAGTCGTCTAAAGGAATTCGATATGTGGTATCGTTCTCATTCTCATGAAATTCTAAATATTCCGTTTTCCAAGAGCCAATTAATAAATCAGGAGTCTTTTGGCAAGAGAAATTCAAAACAATTGAAATAAGTATAGGAACTTGATAAATTGATCTCATGTCTGTTTACAATTATCGCAATTAAGCATAACGTTTGGCTAAAGCTAGTGATTTGTTGTTTGCGCAGCAAATACAAATTACGTGCGAGAGTGCGCAGGCCAAACCCCGGACTCTGGGAGCGTCCTACCGTGATGGACGCCCGGTTATGTACACGTAATGGGCGAAAAGCGCGCCGGCCAAAAGGGAGGACGCTTTGCTTTAGCTACTGTGTTAGGTACAGTTTTTTATTCCGCATGTGGTTCCATTGAAAGGACTTCAATAACATTGCCTTTAGCAATTCGGTTATGTCCTTCAAATAATTCAAACCCTTTTCCAGTTTGCATGTAATTTTTGAACATTTCTGGAACAAGTAAAGTAATTGAAGCTATTACAGTTTCTCCAGGAGAAACAATTTCCTGATTTATAAATTTTGGGGATGCGGTTGTAGCAGTGTCTAATTCCGGAATTCTCATTATAGGTCTAAACCCACTTCTACATGGTGTTTTCCTTCCACCTTCTTCCGTTGTAAGAAAATACAATTCTGCAATAATATTAGGGTTGAAGTGGTCCATGTAATTGTACCTAACGTTTGGCTAAAGCTAGTGATTTGTTGTTTGCGCAGCAAATACAAATTACGTGCGAAAGTGCGCAGGCCAAAACCCCGTATCGTGGCTGTCCACCGAGTTAGGCCAAACCAGAACTTTGGACAAGCAAATGGGAGCATGTGCGGCGGCCAAGGGTGGACGCTTAGCTTTAGCTAATGTGTTAGGCGCAGTTTTTCATCAGGTGCTTCCCCTGCAGGTACTAACTTTCCAGATTCCCATTTAAAATAAGTCCAACCAATGAAATTGAATGCACCTGAGTCAGATTCAAGTAATTTCTCAGCATACACCATTTTATATTCTGGAAGAGGTGCGAAGTTTGCATATTCCGAAACTTCTTCTCGTATTTCTAACTTCCATAATTCAGGTTTGAATTCGATTAGATATCCTCTTTCCAAGACGTAACCATTAGAGGCACTTTTTCTGATGAAAATGTCATTATTTCCATCAAAATTGAAATCAAAAAATCTAATATCGAATTGAACCAATGAGATTTCTAAAGAATCGAGTTTTCCAACACTAGGAAGTTCATCATCAATTTGAGTTCTTAGATTGAGATCATATCGGTCTCCATTTTCTTCGAAGTAGAGAATATGATTTTCTTCCGAATTAATGAAGTTTCCTGATTTGAAATAGAAAAATGGGTTCATTTCAATTATTTCGATAGAATCTTCTTTAAATGATCTAGAAATCAAGTCTTCAATTCGATCTGTTTGGCCGAGAGAAGATGAATCCGATTCAACCTCTTTTGTTTCTAGAGAATCGTTAGGAGTTGTCCGCTCAACGCAACTCACAGTGCTTACAATTACAGCAGAAATTAGAATTAATTGCTTCATTTAATTGCGTCCTAACGTATTGGTAAAATTAAGTATTTATACGACACATGTGTGAAGGAAAAGAAGG
>JABURP010000092.1 GCA_014762645.1 Crocinitomicaceae bacterium | reverse complement strand
AAATATCAAGAAATTTGAGGTTGAGTTAAAAACGTTAAAAGCTAGATCAAAAGTATCTGCTGCTACGAAAAAAATCAACAAGCAAATGGCAGGGGTGGATTCTTCCAGTACCGTTGCTATGCTTGAAAGAATGAAAGAGAAAGTAGCCGAAGAAGAAGCGTTAGCTGAATCATATGCTGAAATTGCCGGAGAGAATAAATCAATTGATGAGGAGATCGATTCTGCCATTGATTCAGGTTCTGCAGAAGTAAAAGCTGCAGATAGCCTTGCAGCATTGAAAGCAAAAATGGGGATGGGTACAGAAAACGCAGAATCAGGTTCTGATTCATCATCAGCCGATTCTGCTTCAGAAGCTTAATCCCTCTTAAAGCAAAGGATATAAGGCTGTCTTAAACGTGTTTGACTGCTAATTTTTGGTCCCAAAACATTTTTGAGACAGCCCTTTTTTTGCTCCAAAGTCGAAAATTTTGACCTGGAGCTACCCAAAACTTAAATTGAAATGACCGAATTTTTTAACCACGTATTTAGTCCCCAGAATTTACTGGCAACCTTTATACTGTGTTTCTGCCTGGTATATTGGTTGATCGTTATTGTCGGAGCTATTGATTTTGACTTTTTCGACTTTGATCTGGATGTTGATGTGGATGCTGATGTAGACATAGATGTGGATGCCTCAGGCGCTGGTGAATCAAGCGTTGCCTGGTTGAACAAAGTGTTAGTGTTTTTTAACCTGGGGCGTGTGCCATTTATGGTGTGGTTGACAATTGTTGCAATTCCACTATGGGTGGGGAGTTTGATCGTTTCTTTTTTAGTACACAATTACTCATTCCTCATTAGCCTGTTGTATTTTATTCCGTTGGCAATTGGATCACTCATATTGGCAAAACCACTAACCTGGCCTTTTGTTAAAATGTTTGATGTTTTGGATAAAACCAATAAGAAAAAAGAACTCATAGGAAGAGTAGGGCGTGTAGTAATAGCCGGTACCGGAAAGAAAAGAGGTCAAATTGAAATCTCTTATGACGGCTCAGTAATTACATTATATGTTAAACCGGCAACTGAAGATATCATTTTGCAAAAAAATATGGAAGTCCTGGTAATTGAGAAAGTAGATGATCATTACCTGGTAGAACCTTATATATAGTATTAATCTTAACCTAAAATTAAAAAAATGAATTTTGAAGAATTATTAGCCAATACCGGTCTCGTTGTTACCGTGGTGGTATTGGTAGTGGTATTCGGGCTTTTGTTTTTAATCGCTCGTTTCTACAAAAAAGCTCATCAGGGACAGGCCCTGGTTAGAACGGGAGTTGGTGGAGTACGAGTTAGTTTTAATGGAATATTCGTTTTTCCTGTAATCCATAAGTTGGAAATCATGGATATTTCCCTGAAAACGATTGAAATTGCTCGGATGCACAAAGATGGTTTGATTTGTCAGGATAATGTCAGGGCCGATATCAAAGTGACTTTCTTTGTTCGTGTAAACGAGTTGGCAGATGATGTAAAAAAGGTGGCGCAAACAGTAGGTTGTGCACGTGCAGCTACTCAGGAAGCTATTGTAACGCTCTTTGATGCTAAATTTTCTGAAGCACTTAAAACTGTGGGTAAACAATTTGATTTTGTAGATCTCTACAATAAAAGAGACGAATTCCGCGAAGCCATTGTTAATGTGATCGGAACGGACCTGAACGGATACGTATTGGATGATGCTGCAATTGATTACCTGGAACAAACTCAACTGGAATTTTTAAATGATGGAAATATCCTGGATGCGGAGGGTATCAAAAAGATTGCTGACCTGACTGCTCAGCAACACATGAAAGCCAATTTCATTCGCAGAGAAGAAGAGAAAACAATTAAACAACAGGACGTTGACGCAAGAGAAGCAATATTGGAAATGGAGCGTCAGCTGGCTGAAAAAGAAGAAAAGAACCGAAGAGAAATTGCCAACATTCAGGCTCGTGAACAAGCAGAGATTTCAAAAGTCAATGAAGAAGAGCGCAAAAAAGCAGAAGAAGCCCGAATAAAGACAGAAGAAGAGATTATGGTCATGGAGGAAAATAAACAACGCCAGATCATAGTTGCTGCAAAAAATAAGGAGAAGACCGAAGCGATTGAAACGGAGCGTGTGGAGAAAGAGCGTGCACTTGAACAAACTGAAAGAGAACGTATTGTAACGCTGGCTCAAATCGAAAAAGAAAAAGCGATTGAAGTTGAAAAACGCAATATACAGGAGGTGATTCGCGAACGTGTGGCCATTGAAAAAACCGTGGTGGATGAAGAAGAGCGAATTAATGATACCCGGGCGTTTGCCGAAGCTGATCGTGCTAAGAAAGTTGCCATTACACATGCTGAAAAAGCGGCTGAAGAGCAACTGGTACAAAAGATTAAATCAGCAGAAGCGGATAAACAAGCTGCAGAATTTAAAGCAAAACAAATGCTGATTGATGCAGAGGCTGAGCAACTGGCATCCGTTCAAAAAGCAGACGCAATTAAAACTTTAGCAGACGCACATGCATCAGAACATGCTGCAACCGGAATTGCAGAGGCACAAGTTATGGAAGCTAAAGCGGCTGCTGTTGAGAAACAAGGTGAGGCAGATGCTAATGTGTTGGAGGCTAAAGCTGAAGCAGAAGCCAAGGGAATTGAGATGAAAGGACAGGCACAGGCTATGTCAGAGTTGAAAATAGGGGAAGCAAAAGCAGATGTGTTAAAAGGAACAGGTCTGGCAGAAGCGGAAGTTATCGCCGCTAAAGCTGCTTCAAACGAAAAAGCTGGTTTAGTAGAAGCTAAAGTATCGTCTGAAAAATTCAAGGCAGAAGCAGATGGAATTACTAAGAAGGCAGATGCAATGAAAAAGCTGGATGGTGTTGGAAAAGAACACGAAGAATTCAAACTCAACTTACAAAAAGACAAAGAGGTTGAACTAGCACAAATTGCAATTCAGAAAGATATCGCAGATGCTCAGGCTATAGTGCTCGCTGAAGCACTTAAATCTGCTAATATTGATATTGTGGGTGGAGAACAGGAGTTCTTCGATAAGATTACGGCGTCTATTACCAAAGGTAAGCGCGTTGATCGATTGGTTGACAATTCGGATTTGCTGACTGAAGTTAAAAATCAACTCTTGCATGTAGAAGGCGAAACGTTTATTGATAAGCTCAGAACTCTTGTAAAGGACAGTAATGTCAAATCAGAGGATATTAAAAACCTTACTATATCAGCGTTAATAGCCAAAATGATGGCCGGAACAAATGATAGTGGCAAACGGGGTATCCTGGGTCAGTTGATGAAACTCGCAGAGTCAATCGGTGTTGCCGATTCTAACGCAGGTAAATTGGGACTTTAATAGTTGGCTGTAGGTCAGTCGTGCACTTTCCACATAATAAATTAGTGTCAAACACTTTTTGTGTGAGTTGAAAGGTGACATCTACCTGCAACCGGTGTAATCAATTTCTATGAACAAAAGTGAGTAAGGAAGACGATAAAATAACATCTGAGGAAAACCCTGAAGACGGCAAACAAACGTTGGATGGCGGTACGTATGACATAATCCGTAAACGACTTTCCAAACATGGTGATGAATTGTTCAAGCGAATGAACAATCTCAACTCCTCCAGGAAAGAACTATTTGGATCGGTTGAAACCAAATTATTGTCTACAGAGCGTATTACCACAGCTAATAATTGTCAACCCAGGGATATTATTTCTATTGGCGGCCATAAGTTTCTATTTGGGTATAACGTACACTTTGGTCTAAAATCAGAAACATTCATCCAGGATGTATTTGGTGTTTACGAGTTTGACCCGGAGGCCTATTCTTTTCAGGAAGAGAACCTTGATGCTTTTCAGGATGAAACTTTCCTTAAAGATTTTGCAGATCTGTACAAGTATTACAGGGAAACCGTATTTGTAAAATTTATGCAAAACGGTCCTTACCTCTATATGGTATTCAGGATCGGGAAGAGTATTACAGATGTTAAGGTTTTTAAGTGGTTAAATAAGGATGGAAAACTTGAATACGAAGGAAATCGATCGGATCATGAATATAAATACCCCGAACAACATCAGTTTCGCTGGAGAAAAGTTGGAAGGGACCATCATGTAGCCGGTGATCATCCGCACATTTCCATAGATGATGTAGTTTTTGTTGAGACGCTCGGTGGTGATCTCACAATAAAAGTAGAGGACAATACTTCAACCGGTAGGGGAATTTATTCAGAACCCGTAAAAAATAAAGACCAAACGCTGGATGATGCGGATATCTTCTATTCGCGTGTTGGCAACCTCGTGCTATTGAAAATTAGACCCTACCAGGAAGATGACTACCGTTATCTGGTGTATAATCACAAAGTTCAGGAAGTTCAACGCATTGATGCAATTGCAGATTCCTGTATTCTTTTGCCTAACGATCAGGGGATCATATTTCCACAGGGGTACTATATAAATACCGGAGAGTTTAAACTTTTTGACAACCAGCTGGAGGGATTGATTTTTGAAAAGCGAATTGCTGCGGCTAATGGTGAGGACTATCTCTACTGCTTTTATAACAGGGATTCAGGTGTTTATTTCCTGCTTTCTTACAACATTATTGCCCAGAAAGTTGAAACGCCAATTATCTGTAACGGATTTACCTTGTTTGAAAATGGAGAATTGGCCATGTTCAAGGCCAAAGAAGAGCCGGAGAAACATCACGGAATCCAAATCATGCAAACGGTTTATTCGCAGCGTGAGTTAATAGGTACTGGTGATAAGGATAACTACCTGACCAAAGTTGGAAATAAAGAGATCGTTCTGGCTCTTTCAGAATGTCAGGAGCTGATCAATCTGATTAATAAAGAAGACTCTTTCTCCAACCTTTATGTAGATATCGTCAAAAAATCAACCGACATTATTGATTCATATCATTGGTTGACTGAAAAAGATGCAGGCCATCTGGAAGAACCTTTAAAAGAAATCAGGGCCACTGCATCCAATGCTATTGAAGAGTTTGAGAAGATCCTGCAACTAAAACGTACGGCCAAAGAAAAGACCGAAGAAGTTGAAAAGAAAGCCAAAGACCTTCTCAGTAAGTCGAAAAACATGCGTGTGGCCAAGGTGAACGACATTGTTCAACTTCTGGCTGAACTACGGCATTCAAAAGGGGAGATTATTGGACTCAAAAGTATTCGGTATGTTGACCTAAACAGGGTTGAACGATTGGAGGATCAGATTTCAAAAGCCGTTGACTTTGCTTCTGAAAATTGTGTCAATTTCATGTTGAAGGACGAAGCTCTGGATCCTTACAAGGACAAAGTCTCAAGCATTGAAAAAGAAGTGAATGACCTCAAAAAGGTTGTGGTTGCAAATGACCTTGAAAAAGAAATTGAACAGGTATCTGCCGAGTTGGAACTATTGATAGAGATTGTATCTAATTTAAAGATTTTAGACGCTACTAAAACCACGCAGATCATTGATTCAATTACTGCTCTGTTCTCACATTTCAACCAGATCAATTCTACCCTGAGAAAAAAACGGAAAGAACTTATTCTCGTTGAAGGAAAGGCTGAATTCAATGCACAAATAAGACTAGTCAATCAGGGATTTATCAATTACATTGACCTTGCCGAGACACCGGATAAATGTGGTGAATATCTCAATAAGCTCATTGTCCAACTCGAAGAGTTAGAGGGTAAATTCGCAGAATTTGATGAGTATCGCCTACAGATAGAAGAAAAACGGGAGGAAATTTACAATGCTTTTGAAAGTAAAAAAATAGCCCTCCTTGAAGCGCAGAACAAAAGAGCACAAAACCTTTATGGTAGTGCAGAGCGAATACTTTCTGGTGTAAAAAACAGAGCCGAAAGCTTTGACAATGTGGTGGATATCAATGGATATTTTGCATCCGACCTTATGGTGGATAAAGTGCGGGATATCATTAAGGAACTCGTTGAACTGGGTGATTCCACCAAGGCAGATGATGTACAGTCCAAGCTTAAATCTGTTAAAGAAGAAGCCATTCGCCAGTTAACCGATAAACAGGAACTTTTTGCAGAAAGCGGGGAAGGAATCAGGTTTGGTAACCACACTTTCCTGGTGAACACACAAAAGCTGGATGTAACGACTGTATTGAGGGATGATGACCTGTATTTTCATCTTACCGGAACCAACTTTTACGAGCGCATTGAAAATGATGCATTGAATGAAACCAAACCTGTTTGGGATATGCATGTGGCCTCGGAAAATAGGAAAATATACCGGGCCGAATTCTTAGCATATCAAATGCACAAAGCCATTCTTTCAAACGGAATGGGTCTTTTACACTGGGCTGAAAAAACGGAAAAAGAAAAACGAGAGTGGGAACAGCAATTTATATCAAAGCGATTTAATGAAGGATATGTAAAGGGAATTCACGATCAGGATGCATTGAAGATTTTAAGTGAAATGATTTTGAAAGAAGAAGCAATTGGCCTTCTTCGATACTCCAGCAATGAACGTGTGAAAGCACTATTGTTCTGGGAGTTTTGCCTGGATGAATTTGTGAAAGAACGAATTTTAGCGCAATTGAAATCCTATGGTATTGTACGTTCAGTGTTCAAAGATCAAAGTGAAGCTGATTACCTGGATGAACAGTTGATTACGTGGATGGAGCAGTATAAGGAGTTTACCGAGGTAGAGGCCAACACAGCAAGAGCAGTCGACTACCTCGTTGAGGAGGTTAGTACCAACGAAAAATATATTCTGTCTCACGAAGCAAAACAGTTAGTAGATAGCTTTAAAAAATACCTTTCGGATCATAAGAAATCAAAAGTGTATGAGGATGCCGTGTTTAAAGACAAGGCTGAGTGGAGTGATCAGTACCATCAGATCGTTTTATGGGTACGCTCGTATTTACGCGTTGACCAAAAACAAGTAAGAAACCGCGTTGTTTATGAAGCAGCCTGTTATTTGCTCCTCAATGACAAGGATCGCTATTATTCATCTACTGTTGACGTTACTACAGAACTAAAGAATATGAAAGGAGATCATCCCGTTATCCAGGATGGCAAATATAACTTTCATTACAATGATTTTATGGATCGATTGATGGCATTTGAAGCGAATGAGGTGAGGCTGTACAACCAATATCACGCCGTCAAAAAAGAGTTGACAGATGAATTTAGGGAGCGCATAAGGCTGAATGAGTTTATGCCAAGAGTGCTATCCTCTTTTGTTAGAAATCAGTTGATAGACAAAGTTTACCTGTCCATTATAGGTGATAACCTGGCCAAGCAGATTGGTACAGCAGGTGACTCTAAGAGAACCGACCTCATGGGAATGCTCTTACTTATCTCTCCTCCCGGGTACGGTAAAACAACCTTAATGGAGTACATTGCTTCACGTCTAGGACTGGTTTTTATGAAGATCAATGGTCCTGCGCTTGGACATAATGTTGTTTCACTTGATCCGGAAGATGCAGATAATGCTGCATCACGTGAAGAAATAATGAAATTGAACCTTGGGCTTGAAATGGGGGATAATATCATGCTGTACCTGGATGATATACAACACTGTAATCCTGAATTCCTTCAAAAATTTATCTCCCTTGCTGATGGTCAACGAAAAATTGAGGGTGTTTATAATGGTAAAACCAAAACCTATGATTTTAGGGGAAAGAAAGTCGTAGTTGTTATGGCTGGAAACCCTTACACAGAGAGTGGTGAGAAGTTTACAATCCCAGATATGTTGGCAAACAGAGCGGATATCTACAACCTTGGAGATATCCTGGGCGATTCTGAAGAACAGTTCAAATTAAGTTACCTTGAGAACTCTATGACATCTAATGCTGTACTAGGTTCATTAAAAGACAAAGGCAAAAAAGATGTGTATAATCTTATCAAGGTGGCGGAGGGAATGCCACTGGAAAGTATTACTTTCGAAAACGCATATACATCTGAAGAATTAGCCGACATTTTAGCGGTGCTAAAAATGAGTCTGAAAGTCAGGGATGTAGTGCTGAAAGTTAATTTGGAATATATTGATTCTGCCGGTCAGGAAGATGTCTTCAGAACAGAGCCGCCGTTCAAATTGCAGGGATCTTATCGTGATATGAATAAGATTGTGGAAAAATTAAATCCACTGATGAACGACGAAGAGTTAGATACTTTGCTCTTGTCTCATTATGAGAACGAAGCACAAACCCTAACAACAGGAGCAGAAGCAAACCTTTTGAAGTTGAAGGAATTGATTGAAAAAATCGCTCCAGAAGAACAGGAGCGCTGGGATGAGATTAAAAAAGAATACCGGAAACGTCAAAAGTTAAAGGGATATGGTGACACCAATGAAATGGTTCAGGTTATATCTCAAATGGAATCCATAAATGAAACACTTTCTGGTATTGGTGCCAAAAATGATGTCGACTTTATGACCCAGTTGAAAAAATTAACAGAAGGTGTAAGAGCTATATCTACTGTTATGATTGAAAATAGGGAGGGAGAAATAAAAGGGAAAACCGGAAAAAACCCGAAAAAACCTCCTTCCGGGAAAGGAAAAAGTAGTAAGTAAATGAAATACATTTGGAGCGTTTGGGTGCTGATATTCGCATCAACCAGTTGGGCACAAATTAATTATTCAGAAATTGATGTCTATAGTGATGACTTCAAGGAATTTGAAGTTTTTGAAGATTCACTTGACCAGTATACCGTCTATTTTACGGGTGAAAACCATAATTACGCATCTTTTAATACCCGACTTGAATTCAAACTACTTTCTTACCTCTATGAGACACAGGGAGTAAGGCACTTTATTTTTGAACAAAGTCCAGGCGTAGGTTATATCATTGAAGAGATCATTATTAACGACAAGAAAAGCAATATGCATTTTTTGAAAGACGTTTTTTATGATCCTTTTTATTATCTCGTAAAACAGATTAATAAGTTCAACGATACGCTCGCTCTTGAAGATAAAATTCATATTCACGGGATAGATGTAGAGCGCTTTCCGTATTTCTCAATTTATGCTTTGGACCAAATTGTAGATACGCTGGATAAGCACATTTTCGGAGGGGAAGTTTTTGAGCAAATTCAGGCGCTACGGTCCTCAAAATTTGAATACGGTACTGCAGCTGATTTTTATGGAGATGAAGACGAGATTGGGTTTGGTTTCGGGCAGATCAGTGCGTGGGGAACACTGAGTTCTATTATCCAATCATCCCATGATTATAGAGACTCATTGAAAATTGCTCTAGGTGACAAAGAGGAGATTTACTATGCAATTATTGCAAGTCTGGAAAAAGGTCGTGAGTGGTATCTCTCCGAAAAGAAAGGGGATGTGAAATCACCAATTGTCAGAGAACGCTATATGAAAGATGAATTTGAACGTATCTATAAAAAATATCCCAATGATAAATTTTATGGACAGTTTGGACGTTGCCATTTACATAAAGATAAATCTGCCAGAAGATGTTATGATTATTATATGAACTCAGTAGCAAGTCGAATCAATGAGGTTGATCCTTCCCTGAAAAACAAAGTACTCGTTATCCCCATCTATTATTCTCAGGGAGACGAAAAATTTGACAGAGACATTATAAAAAGTCTAGGCTTTGATGAAGAAATTCACGAAAAGGATAAAGCATTTTTAATTGATCTGGCATACAAGGAAGGAGATCATCCTATTGTAGGTTTTTACGACCACTTGCCTTTTGTGATCATCTCTAATAAAGAAGCAGATGAAGGAGATGGACAATTTGATTTTTCCTGGAATACTACCATTCAGGAGTTTCACCTGGGTGCTTATTACGGTTATCACTATATGACTGGCATCAAAACCCTGAATAACGAATTGCTGAGTGCCGGAGCTAATGGCTTTACAAATAAATGGGTTGGTTGGGATTTTACTTTTGATATGTTTACAGTGGGTGATTTCGGAACCAGATTTGGTTTTACATATTTCCCTGAAATATCAAACGGAGATCGATTTGACATTAAGGCCTGGACAGTTAAAATGGGCTCCTATTTTGCTTATGGTAATAAATGGTTACTAGCCTCTTTCGGTCTGGATTATGGCTACGGACAAGTATCTCTCACTGAAGACCTGGACAATACGGTTCCAAATCTTATTCAATCACCCGAGGTAGGAAATGTTATTATATACAGGAATGATCGTTTTGTTTTTGATCCTAACATAGAATTAAGATTAACCTTACCTATAATTAGTTTCAATTTCAAAGCTGGTTACGATCTGGATATCTCTGGTAAGCGGTGGCGACTCGACGGAAAAATGAAGAATTTTGCTAAAACTTCCTTCTCTGCTCCATATATTCAGGCAGGTGTGAGTATTAATTACAAATACATTCATTGATTACTTTGAAATCTTTCGCTACAAATCCGTGAATAACTTCTGTAAACTCTTTCAACAGTAGAACACTAAATCTGCTAATTTTGAACCGTTATATTTAAGCAGATTATAATCAATGGCCGTTAAGCTAAAACAACATATTGAATTTGACCGAAAGAAATTAACAGACAAAGAACTGGTCAATATTTACAAAGCACTCGTTAAGCCTCGTCTGATAGAGGAGAAGATGCTGATCCTTTTAAGACAAGGTAAAATCTCTAAGTGGTTTTCAGGATGGGGACAAGAAGCTATTTCAGTTGGAATCTCTCTTGGTTTGAATGATGATGAATATATTTTTCCAATGCACCGGAACCTGGGTGTATTCACGGGTAGAGATATTCCATTGAACCGATTGTTTGCTCAGTTTCAAGGTAAAATGACTGGATTTACCAAAGGAAGAGACCGGTCATTTCATTTTGGATCAAAGGATCACCATATCGTTGGAATGATCTCTCACCTTGGGCCACAACTAGCACTGGGAATGGGGGTAGCATTAGCGCATAAGTTGCGAGGTGAAGAAAAAGTAGCCCTGGCAGTTACCGGTGACGGTGGTGCAAGTGAAGGTGATTTTCATGAAGCACTGAATGTTGCTTCTGTCTGGGATGTGCCCGTTATTTTCGTGGTTGAGAATAATCAATGGGGATTGTCTACACCATCAAATGAACAATTTAAATGCAAACAGTTCATTGATAAAGGACCGGGTTATGGAATTGATGCCTTTCAGATTGATGGGAACAATATCCTGGAAGTCTATCATTCTATTAAAAAGATTGCAGCATCTCTTAGGAATAACCCAAGGCCGTTTTTGTTAGAATGCATCTCTTTCAGAATGCGCGGTCACGAAGAAGCTTCGGGAACAAAATACTATCCGGAAGGGCTGCAGGATGAATGGGAAAAGAAAGATCCGGTAACTAACTATGAAGCATATTTGCTAAATGAAGAAATTCTATCCGAGAAAAAGGTTGCCAAGATAAAATCAGACATCAAGAAAGAAATTCAAAAGGAACTGGAAGTAGCTTATGCTCAGCCAAAAATCACTCCGGATACGGAAACGGAATTAGCAGATATTTATGCACCTTATGATCAGGTTTTGATCGCTCCAAATGAGGAAAAAAAGACAGAGAAACGTTTTGTAGACGCTATCTCGGATGGTTTAAGGCAATCCATGCAACGATTTGATGACCTTATCATCATGGGACAAGACATTGCAGAATATGGTGGTGTCTTTAAAGTTACCGAGGGGTTTGTAGACGAATTTGGAAAAGAACGCGTACGGAATACACCCATCTGTGAATCTGCCATAGTCGGAGCAGCTTTAGGGTTATCAATAAATGGTATGAAAGCTGTGATGGAGATGCAATTCGCGGATTTCGTAACCGTAGGTTTTAATCAAATTGTAAATAACCTGGCCAAACTTCATTACAGATGGGGTGAAAAAGCGGATGTGGTGGTAAGGATGCCGACAGGTGGAGGATCTGCTGCCGGGCCGTTCCATTCTCAAAGTAACGAGGCATGGTTTACACATACTCCGGGATTAAAGGTGGTTTACCCTTCAAGTCCAACAGAGGCAAAAGGGCTGCTTGCAGCTTCAATAGAAGACCCAAATCCTGTAATATTTTTCGAACATAAAGGTCTATATCGATCAGTGAAAGAAGAAGTTCCGGATGACTACTACACCCTTGAAATTGGTAAAGCCAATCTCGTAAAAGAAGGAAGTAAAGCATCTGTTATTACTTATGGGATGGGTGTACACTGGGCACGAGAAATAGTTGAAAAGCACGACTTGGACGCAGACATTCTTGACTTGAGAACACTCCTTCCATTGGATATGGATGCAGTTTATGAAACAGCAAAGAAAACCGGGCGTGTGATTATATTGCACGAAGATTGTCTCACCGGAGGAATAGGAGGGGAGATAGCGGCCAGAATTTCGGAAGAGTGTTTTGAGTACCTGGATGCACCGGTAATGCGCGAAGCAAGTTTGGATACACCTGTTCCATTTGACGAAAATCTTGAAAAGAACTTTATGCCAAAAGATCGATTTGAAGAAAAGTTGTTGAGCTTGATTAACTATTAAGTCGTTTCTTCAATCCTTCTTTCATTTCGTTGGGTAGAACTTCTTCCTGGATGAGTTTTGTAATTTTGTTTACGTCCGATTGATCGGAATGATAAATTAACCTGTATACTTCAAGCAAGTTAATTTCAGAAGGATGTTTGCTGATTAACTTCAGCGTATCCCCCGTTTTCACGGATCCACTGTCTAGAACGCGAACATACGCCCCCGGATAAGGTGCTTGAATGAACTCCTTCAATACTTTTTGAGTGCCAAATTTTATTCCTAGTTTAAAACACGGCTGACGAGGTTGTGCAATTTGGATACGTGATTCTCCCAACTGGTAAATATCTCCAATGTGCAGTAATGCATCATTCAACCCCTCTACAGTGATGTTCTCGCCAAACATACCGTAGCTAAATTCAAGTTGTGGATATTTGTTTTTCCAGAATGAATAGCAATCTGCCGAATAAATGTAACATGCTTTGTCTTTGCCGCCGTGGTATTTTCTGTCTACAACATGATCATCTTTGACATCTGTGTCTCCAAGAAATATAGGCCCGTTTACAGGCTCTTTAAATATGCCTGTTTGCACCCGTTTTCCACGCCAGTTGACAGTTCTAACATCTGAAATATTGGTTGAAACCACTTTCATTACGGTGTGCTCAAAGAAACCGGAATCACTTTACCATTCATCCACTGATTAGAATTCAAAGCGAAATCTGCGATAAATTGAGCCATTTTTTCAGGCCCCATTGGTGTTGTGTATCCCGGAAAAGCTTCTTCAAGCATTTCAGTTTGTACCGCCCCCAGCGCCAAACAGTTGACTTGAATATTTTCTTCTAACAATTCTTCCGCCAGACATTCTGAAAAACCAGCCACAGCAGCTTTGGATGAACTATAAATGCTTATGCCCGGAAATTTAACAGACCCCTGTACACCACCAATTGAGCCAATATTAACTATATGACCACCGTTTTTCATAAAAGGAATTACGGCCTGACAACTTGAGATCAATCCAACCACATTTGTTTCGTAAACATCTTTGATGTCCTGCTCAGTGATTTCAAGAATTGGCTTATTGACAAGATAGCCTGCGTTGTTGATCAGGATATCCACATGTTCAAATTGCTCATCTATAACAGTGGTAAGATATTCTCTGACATTGTCGGCACTCAAATCCACCGACGCAATTTTAACCGGATTAAGTGTGATCTGCTGTAATTTCTTGAGCTGCTCAAGATTTCTTGACAACACCATTACATTGTGGTCCTCGGCTAGTTGCTTTGCCAGTTCCCAACCTATACCTCGGCTGGCACCAATGATAATGATGTTTTTTGTCAACATTAAAATTCGTCGTACGAGATCACGACTTTTTCTGTAATCGGATGAGATTGGCAAGTAAGTACAAATCCTTCTTCTACTTCGTCATCTTCCAACGCAAAATTCAAGGTCATCTTTACTTTTCCTTCCAAAACTTTCGCTCTACAGGTACAACATACTCCTCCTTTACAAGAAAAAGGGACATCTGCATTTGCATCCTGAGCAGCTGACAAAACATCCTTGCCGTTAGAATTCAAGTGAAAGTTGTATTCTTCATCATCTATGATCACCGTTACTTCCGAGTCAACAACGACATTTTCACCAGTATTGACTTTAGCCTCTTCCTGTGCACCAGCCGGAGTTGTGAACAATTCAAAATGTACCTTGTGTAATAATCCCTTGTGCGTATAAAAATCTTTGATACAATTGATCATCTCTTCAGGTCCACACGTGTAAATTCCTTTTATCTTGATATCCGCCTGTTCTGCATCATAATAGTGCGTGCACTTGGCTTCATCAATTCGCCCGGAAGTATTTGTGTCTCCCGTTTCTTCACGACTCAGGATATACCTAAGCTTGAAATTATCGTATTTATTCGCCAGGGCATCTAGCTCAGTTTTAAAGATGGTCTCAGCCTCTGTACGGTTTCCGTAGTACAAAAATACCTGACTATTGGGCTCATTATCTAATATACTTTGCACCATAGATTTTACGGGTGTGATTCCAGACCCGGCAGCATAGAAAATGTAATTGTTGGCATTTTGAGAAGCAGGCTCAACGATAAATCCTCCTTGAGGAGTCATAACCTTTAATGTGTCCCCTTTTTTAAGTTCCTGATTAGCATAAGTCGAGAACAATCCGTTTTCAACTTCTTTTACGGCAACGCGCAGTTCACCTTCAGAAAGTGCTGATGAAATGGAATACGACCTTCTTACTTCATCACCGTTTAAGTTGGCAACAAGCGTTAGGTATTGTCCCGGCATGTACTTAAATGCTTCCGATAAGTCATTAGGTACTTCAAATGCAATCGATACTGTGTCCTTTGTTTCTTTTTTTATATCACTTATTGTGAGTGTATGAAAAGTTGGCTTCATTCTGGCAAAATTTTGCGTAAAAATAATGGTATTAATTTAACCATGCAGTCTGAACTGAAAATTTCGATCTTTTCATTATCTTTATACATAGTATAATTTTTTTAACCCAAAATCGTCTTTCACAATAGGCAAGTAAGTTGAATATGACACTATCTAACCGACCGAAAAAACTCGCGTCAGCGCTTCTTTTTACAATTACCCTAACCGCATCCTCATTTGCTCAAAAAGGCGAATATAACCTGGAGGAATTGCAAAAAAAATATCCGGATCAGGTAGCGGTTTTATTATCGCATGATCAGAATGTTGAAATGGAGGTAGATAAGAAAACAGGTGATCTCGAAATTTTTGTCACTACTACAGAAGTTACCCTGTATCTGAAAGAATCCGCAAAGTTCTATACAGACGAAAGCATTTCACTTTCCCATTTCTTTGAAGATATTGTAGAGGTGGAAGCACTTTCAAGAACGGCATCCGGAAAAAAAATGAAAGTGGATGAAGAAGATTTTCGCATTGTAGATTCACAACCAAGTTCATGGGTCTTTCATGATGATAATAAGGAAATGGTATTTGAATATGAGGAACTGGGAGAGGGGTATACCAGTGAATTAACCTATACCATGAAGATTAAACGCCCCGAATTCTTTGATGTTTTTCACTTCATCCATGGTTACCCTGTGTTGAAGGGATCCGTGACCATAAATATTCCTGCTGGGATGCAGATGAAGTTTTATGAACGTGCTATGGACGGTTTTGAAGTTGAAAGAAAGACAGAAGAAGGTAAAAAAGGTGCTTCGATAAAGTCATGGATTATTCGGGACCTGCCGCAATATAAGACAGAAGAAGGAAGTACAAATATTAAGAATCACATTCCACATTTAGTAGCTCAAATTCAGTCTTATCAGTATAATGGTGAAACGAAAGATTTGATTAAAGATGTGTCTGACCTTCACGATTATTTTGAAGAATTTCTTCTACTGAAAGGTGATGAGTCCAACAGAAAAGAACTGAATGACGTTGTTCGGGATATTACAAAAGATATGGACAATCCAATGATGAAGATGGATACAATTTTCCGTTGGGTGCAAGCTAATATTAAGTATTTAGCATTTGAGGATGGTATCAATGGTTATGTTCCTCGCGCTTGTTCTGCGGTTATGAAAAACAGATATGGCGACTGCAAAGACATGGGGAATCTCCTGGTGGAAATGTTAAATTTCGCCGGTGTGAAAAATGCCTATGTTGCTTGGGTTGGAACAAGAGATATACCCTATCTAATGTCTGAAATTCCTTCTCCGCTTACGTGTAATCATGTAATCTGTGTGGTTGAACGGCCTGAGGATCTAAAGAATGATCACAAGTATTATTACCTGGACGCCACTAACCCGGAAGGCTCGTATCTATTGCCACCTAAACCTATACAGGGTAAAGAACTGTTGATCCATTACGGTACAGGTAAATTTGACCTGTACAAGGTTCCGCCAACCAGTGCTGACAAAAATTACATTCGTTCAGTGATTCACTACAAATTCACAGAAGATGATTCGTTATACGGATCGGGAACTGATTATTATGGTGGGTATGAACGTGAATCAAGGGCGTATTATATCGAAAATCTCAAGCATGATGACCTTGATGAATACGTAAAAGATATGGTCCTGGGTGGTGCCAACAGATACACGTTAAAAGAGTACGAAATAGAAGGATTAAATCATGCGAAAGATGACCTGGAGATACACTATGATTTTTCTGTAGACAACTTAGGTATTGAAGATGGGGATGACATTATTCTGAACCCTAGCTTATTTAAACCAAGAGTGACAAAGTATCACACCGAGGATTATGAATATGCCAGAAAAAAATCCAGACACCGTACAATTGACTACAAATATGTAGTGGAAATACCTGAAAACTATCGGGTGAAGCATTTACCGGAAGATGTCCACTATAAGCACGATAAGTTCCATTTTGACGCAGAATTTCGCATTGAAGGGAACAAAGTGATCGTTACTATGAAATATCAATATCACTTATTGGAGATTCCACCAAGTTTATTTGAAGATTGGAATGAATTTTCCAAAAGTATCAACACAGCAACCATTCAAAATATTATACTCGAAAAAATTTAAGACCTTGAATAAGTTAGTAATCATACCGTTTTTTTTATTGGCAGTTACAGCAAATGCACAATTGTTTCCCTTTCACAAAAATCATAACTGGGAGAAAAAACCAGTGCAGGAAACTAAAGACCTGGAGAAGGAAATGTATTATTATACAAAGTATTTGCTGAGTGCAGAATACATTTATGATGGATATGAAGGACAGTACTTCAAATACGAAACTGAACATTACAAAGTAAAATTATCAACAGATGCAGCAATTGAAGAGTTTAACAAAGTTTATATTCCTATGGAGGACGTTGAACGAATTGCCAGGCTGGATGCGCGAGTAATTAAGAAAGATAGAATCGTTGAATTAGACCCAAAAGTCGAAAAATTTTACAGTGAGGATAAAGATGAGCAGTATTATTATTTTCCGCTTTCCCAGCTCGAATTAGGAGATGAGATAGAAGTAATCTATACCGTTCAAAAAGAGCCAGAGTTTGATGGCGATCAGTTCTTTTTTCAGAGTGATATTCCCATCTATGATTTTGAGTTTTATTTTATCACTCCCAATGATGCGTATTTTGATTTCCTTGCACACAACGGATTAAAGGAACCTGTTCTGATTGATACGATTCTTCAAAAACATCAATGGTACATTCAAATGGATAGCATTCCGGCGTATGAACCTGAATATTTTTCCGAGTACAACAATACTGCAATGAAGTTGGATGTCTCACTTCGCGGGTTTAATTCGCCAACTGATAAAAGTTATTCACCTTACGAGCAGTTTAACGAGATTCTCAATCGTGTCTACAATGTTGAGTTTGATAAAAAAGAAGTGAAAGCACTCAAAAAAATCAACGAGGAGATAGGCGTATACGATACACGTGATAAAGTGGAGAAAATCAGAAAAATCGAGAATTTTATAAAGACAGGTTTGGTAGTGACTTCAGGTATGCATGATCAGACCATGGATGAAATTGAAGAGACAAGAAAAGCCAATAGCATTGGAAGCATTTTGATGTACATGGGGCTGTGTGAAGAGGCCGATATTCAGTACCAGTACGGGTTTATATCAGATCGCTATGATACAGGATTAAGTGCGGAAATTGAATCCATGTATTTTCTGCAAAATTACTTTATGTATTTTCCAGAAGTCAAGAAGTATCTAGCACCATTAGATTTTACGACACGCTTAGGTTACCTGAAAGCAGACTGGGTGCCAAACAATGGCTATTTCCTGAAACAAAAAAAGATCCCGGAACCTACTACAGAGTGGGAGGTGAGACCGGTAGTCGGAACAACTGCTGACGATAACAAGGACAGTATGATTATCCGAATCAATTTACACGATAACAGAATTGATTGCGATTTAACAGTTGAACGTCACGTGAATGGCTACATAGCTGGTGAATATCAGACCTA
The DNA here is from genome assembly GCA_014762645.1 of Crocinitomicaceae bacterium. GTDB lineage: Bacteria > Bacteroidota > Bacteroidia > Flavobacteriales_D > Crocinitomicaceae > Paracrocinitomix. Next base: position 30,779 of record JABURP010000092.1, on the reverse strand, counting down.
CTATTACCTTTATTCAAACCACAAGAAAAAGGATAAACATGAGGAGCTTTTGAATTTTTTCAAGGATAATTCCAAATTCAAAATGACGGAGATTCACAACGTAGAACCAGAAGATGCCTTCGCAAAGCCATTAATCATTAAAGGTAAGGCGACTGAGTTGTATGTTCCGTTGTTTGAAGTAGCAGATACCAAAACCATATTTAGATTGGGTCATCTGTTCGGTGAACATACAGATATCAATGAATTGAAGAAGAAAAAGAATGATTTTGTCTTTGGGAATCCATTGAAAAGATCAAGGACCATTATTGTCACTTTGCCGGAAGGAGCAAAAATCACCAATTTGGAGTCAGTTTTTCAAACGGAAGATTATGTGGCACTGGATGATATCTTAATGTCCGTATCTGTTGAATTAAAAGGGAATGTGTTAACTGTTATAGCACGGCAGGAATACCTAAAACACAGATACAGCATTGAAAATAAAGAAGAAGTGATTAATGCGTTTAGGTATTATGATGAGCTTACGAAGATGAATCTAATAATCGAATAGACCCATTTCAGGTTGGTTTTAAGCTCGTTATTTTAATTTTTAGACTCGATTTAACCAAAGTGTTAATTACGTGTTAATAACTACTATCAAAACACACGATTTTCCCCGGTTTTTACCTTGTCGTTTAGTATCTTTGTTTGCCTTGTTGAAACCAGTACAAATTAGGCTGTTCACAAGCGATATTTATAAACTAATTTTATGAGCGAAGAAAAGAAGAAAGGTGGATACTCCGCCGATAGTATCCAGGCCCTCGAAGGTATGGAACATGTGAGGATGCGTCCTTCCATGTATATTGGTGATGTAGGTGTCCGTGGTTTACACCATCTTGTTTATGAAGTTGTCGACAACTCGATTGATGAAGCAATGGCTGGACACTGTGATACCATTACAGTGCATATTCTTGAAGGAGATGGGGTTAGGGTAACCGATAACGGACGTGGAATTCCGGTTGGAATGCACGCCAAAGAAGGCGTATCTGCTTTGGAAGTAGTGATGACCAAAATTGGTGCCGGTGGTAAATTTGATAAAGACTCCTATAAAGTTTCCGGTGGTTTGCACGGTGTCGGTGTTTCTTGTGTGAATGCACTTTCCAGACATCTCGAAGCTGAAGTTCACCGTGAAGGAAGCGTTTGGAGACAAGAATACGAAAGGGGTAAATCGCTCTATCCGGTTAAAGAAGAAGGTAAGTCTGATCTTACCGGAACAACGGTTACATTCTATCCGGATCCGGATATTTTTGATTCTCTTGAATACAATTATGATACGCTTGCATCACGTATGAGAGAATTGGCCTACCTCAATAAAGGGCTAAAAATTAAACTTGTTGATGAACGACATACAGATGAGGAAGGAAACTTTATCTCTGAAGACTTTTTCTCAGAGGAAGGTTTGAGCGAGTTTGTTCGATTTTTAGATGAAGCTCGTGAGCCATTAATTGAAGAAGTAATCCATGTGGAAGGAGAAAAGAATGGTGTTCCGGTTGAGGTTGCTATGATTTACAACACTTCATATGCTGAGAACCTTCATTCTTACGTAAACAACATTAATACGCATGAAGGTGGTACGCACCTCTCTGGGTTTAGAAGAGGGTTAACAAACACCTTAAAGAAGTATGCAGATGAATCGGGAATGCTGGAGAAGCTTAAGTTTGAAATTTCCGGTGATGATTTCCGTGAAGGACTTACTGCTGTAGTTTCCGTTAAAGTTGCTGAACCGCAGTTTGAAGGACAAACCAAAACCAAATTAGGTAACAGGGAAGTTAATGCGCCGGTCTCTCAGGCAGTATCTGAAATGTTAACGAACTATTTGGAAGAACATCCAAAAGATGCGCGTTCAATTGTTCAGAAAGTAATTCTTGCAGCTCAGGCAAGACACGCAGCTCGTAAGGCGCGTGAAATGGTACAAAGAAAAAATGTGCTTACGGGTTCCGGACTTCCGGGTAAATTGGCAGACTGTTCTTCCAAAGATCCTGCTGAATGTGAAATCTACCTGGTTGAGGGAGATTCGGCAGGAGGAACGGCTAAACAAGGAAGAGATCGAAACTTCCAGGCGATCATGCCATTAAGAGGTAAGATCCTGAACGTGGAGAAAGCCATGCAGCACAAAATCTTCGAAAATGAAGAGATTAAAAATATCTATACCGCTCTTGGTGTCAAAGTAGGAACAGAAGAAGATGAGCGAGCACTCAACGTTGAAAAATTAAGGTATCACAAGATTATTATCATGTGTGATGCCGACGTAGACGGTGCGCACATTGAAACGCTTATTCTTACATTTTTCTTCCGACACATGAGAGAACTGGTAGAAAGAGGGTATGTATATATTGCAACACCTCCGCTTTACCAGGTTAAGAAAGGTAAAAAAGCAGCCTATGCATGGAATGATGATCAAAGAGATAGGTTGATTATGGATTTCAGAGGATCAGGTTCAGATTCATCTGTTGGTGTTCAACGCTACAAAGGTCTTGGAGAGATGAACGCAGAACAGTTGTGGGAAACTACAATGGATCCGGAAAACAGAACCCTAAGACAGGTGCAGATTGAAAATGATATGACTACAGATAAAACTTTCTCTATGCTAATGGGGGATGATGTTCCACCAAGAAGAGAGTTTATCGAGAAGAATGCAAAATATGCAAATATCGACACCTAAAAATGCTTTTAATTTAAGTTAAATGTAAAAGGGTCTGTTCATTTTTTAGAACAGGCCCTTTTTTCTTTGAATTATTTTTACGTTATTTGCTCCTAATTAATTGATCCTCCCCGGATTATGGAACCTCATTCTTGGATATTTGCAATAGCCGGTATGGCCTATGTATACTTTCTTGCTCAGGTATACGACAGGAAACGGGTGTACCTAATTCGCAAATCCAGAATTCATCAACCAGACGAAACGAATAAAGAACAACTTCTTAAATGGAGACAAGAAGTACGCGTCTTTAAACGTGATTTAAAGAAATTTAGAACAGGATCAATTTTATTATCATTCGTGATTCCGGTAATCGAATTATGCGCCCATTTGGTTTGGGGGGATTACCTATTACAGATATTTGCTATAACAATTGTATTGTTTTTGGTGTTTTTAATAGGTTTGGTCACACTGCTTTATGACATGCGGCAGTACGGATCTTTTGAACATAAAAAATACAAGTCAGCTACAAGTATTCTTTACGATTAATTCTCGTTCAATATAGTTTTAATATCAGGCTTGAAGTATAGCTCCGATTTTAAGACTTTACCATCTTCTCTGTAAATAGGTTTGCCGTCTTTATCTAATTTGCTCATGTTACTGCGTTGTATCTCTTCAAATACTTCAGCAATTTTATGCTGTAAACCATGACGTAATATGGTGCCACAAAGGATATAAAGCTGGTCACCCAATGCATCCGCAATCTCAACCAAATCGCCTTCACGTGCAGCTTCAAGGTATTCCTCATTCTCTTCACGCATGAGTTTGTACCGTAATAGAATCTCATCATCCGTAAGTTTTGAGGTAGGCTCTGTATTATTTCCTATCCCAAATGAATCGTGAAACTTAGCAACATGTTCAATAACTTCTTTTAAAGTAATCTCTTTGGCCATTTTTACTATTTTTGGTTAAAGTTAATCCTAGTCCACTGATCGAATGTTAAAAATAAGATCTCTTTTACTAACAATTTTTACAATTTCTTACTTGCTGAGCTTTGGACAACGTGAAAGTCTTCCGGTCGTTAACTTCACTTCCAGAGATTACGGTAAAGAGTTTAATCCGGAGATTTATTGCACCGTTCAGGATGCTCGTGGGGTTATGTACTTTGGTTCCGGGAATGGTGTTCATGAGTTTGACGGGTCAAAATGGAACTATATTAAAGTGCAGGCAGGCTCTTATGTTAGGGCTTTAGCTGTTGACTCAAGTGGAGTTGTTTTCTTAGGTACAAATGGTGATTTCGGTTACCTGGCGCCTAATGATATAGGTGAATTGGAATATATATCTCTCTTGGAAAAAGTCCCCTTAGAAGATCAGTTTTTCAGTGATATATGGGATGTACACTGCTCTAAAGAGAAAGTCTATTTCCAGGCACAGGAGCAATTCTTTGAATATGACCTAGCCTCAGAAAAAGTAACGGTTGTTTATCCTACAGAAACCTCCTCCTTTCACACCTCCTTTATGATTGATGGTACACTCTACCTTCGAGCACGAGAAATTGGGATTGTGAAGTATGTGAATGGTGAGCTGAAACGACTCAAAGGAACTGAAATAGTAAGAGGCCTCGGCGTTTTTGGATTGCACAAACTTGCAGATGATTCTCTGTTGATAGTAACCCAGGAAATTGGCTTGTGGAAATGGGCAAAGGGCGCCGCCAGAATGCTGCCTGAAAAGAATGATGTTCCGCTAATTGAATTGGGGATTTTCGGTTCTAGAGAACTAAGTGACGGAAACTTTGTGGTCTGGACATTTAGTTCGGGTGCATACGTGATGAATGAGCATGGTGAGATCATTAAACATTTCGATCAACAATCTGGTTTACAAACCAATGATGTGAAACACGTTTTTGAGGACAGGGATAAAAATTTATGGTTGTCCATGGAGAATGGCGTTGCTGTAGTGAATTACTTTGCACCTTTTTCTTATTACGGAGAAAAAGCTGGAATCACGGGTAACGTAGTGGCGGTTCAACGATTTAAGGAGAGGCTTTTTGTTGGAACTTCAGATGGTCTGTATGCGCAAAGTACAGAGCCGGATAAACTCTTTATTAATACGGAATTACTGAAAGATCCGGTGTGGGATTTTTGTGTAGTTGATGATCGCTTATATATTGCCTCTTCTCGCGGTGTTTTTAGTACTACAGATGGTAATTCGCTTGTAGCCGAAACGTCAATCGGGAATGATGCAAACGCCATTAATTATTTTCCCGAATTGAATGTCTTTGTTGTAGGAGGACCAAAAGGAATCTTTATTTATACTAAGAATTTTCAGGAGATTTATCACAAAGAGGACAACCTCTCTTTAACCCTGGCAATTGAAAAGGATCCCGAATATGAGAATCGGGTTTGGCTTGGAACCGTTGCAAATGGTGTATATAAATTGACAATAGGGGAGGATATAGAAATTGATCAATACACAGATTTTGATGGGTTGCTGGACAATATCGGGAAACCACTGTTTTATCACGATTCCCTTGTTTTTGGATGTAAAGAAGGTTTGTCATACTTCATGGATGAAGAAGAGATGAAAAAAGGACTGACGGAAGAAGAATTGGAGGATCCCTTGAATTACCGGGGAATGTTCCAGGTTCAGGATTTTCACAACTACACTACTGAAGGACAATTTCTTTATCTGAAAACAGGTGAAGACAGGGATTGGTTTAGTGATGATAATTATTCTATTGGATATTATGATCACGCAAAAGCCGAATTTGTCAGAAAACCATTTAGAGGAGTAGACGTGGGGCGGATCAACACATTTTATCTTGAGGATAACGGTAAACTTTGGGTAGGTGGGTCAGATGGACTTATCAGTTATACAGGAAACGAAAAAGCAAATTACGATACACAATACTACACCCTAATTCGCAAGTTTGTGCTGGGAGGTGATTCTCTGGTTTTTGATGGCGCATTTAGCAAAGAAGGAAATATTCAGGTGGATCAAACTCAGAACTATCAGCTTGAGATAGAATATGATTTTAATGATGTAAAATTTGCCTTTACTGCTCCTTATTTTGAATACCACGAAGCCTTAGAGTATTCCTTTTACCTTGAGGGATATGATAAGACCTGGTCAGACTGGAGCAAGCGTACAGAAGCAAATTTCACGAACCTGAATGAAGGTGAATATGTGTTTCAGGTCAAAGCTCGAAATGTTTACGGTGCAGAGTCAGAAATTGCTTCATTCAAATTTTTGATCTTACCACCATGGTACAGAACAACCTGGGCTTTTCTGTTATATGGTATAGGTACAATCATTATTTTCTTTGTGGGATTCAAATTGTTCTCTCTTCAACTAAAACGCAAAAATCAATGGCTTGAAGGAGTTGTAGCAGAACGTACAAAAGAAATCCGCGAGAAAAATGCGGTGCTCAAACATCAAAAACAAGAGATAGAGGATAGTATAAATTATGCGCAACGTATTCAGGAAGCCATTCTTCCCTTAGAGAATGAGATGAAACATTGGCTGCCACATTCTTTCGTGTTATTCCGACCGAAAGATATTGTTTCGGGTGATTTTTATTGGTTCGCAGAAAAAGAAGGTAAGCTTGTGTTTATTTGTGCAGATTGTACGGGACATGGTGTTCCTGGTGCATTTATGAGTATGATTGGATCCGACCGTTTGAACATTATTGTAGGAGAACGAAAGATTATGAATCCCGGAGGTATCTTATCAGAACTGAACAGGGCCATTAAAAAGTCATTAAAGCAAGATGGGCAATCCGGGTCTACCAAAGATGGAATGGATGCTGCAATTTGTACAGTTGATCTCAAAAAGAAAGAGCTGCGATATTCCGGTGCTAACCGACCACTTTGGATTGTTGAAAACGGGGAGATAGAAGAGATAAAGGCTACCAAAGTAGCTGTTGCCGGATTTACACCTGATTCACAGGTTTTTGAAGAACATGTGATTACGCTAAAACCGGGTATGAAGTTCTATATGACTTCAGATGGCTATGCTGACCAGTTTGGTGGTGACAAGGGAAAAAAGCTCAAAGTTAAGACAATGAAAAAGTTCATCCTTGAGGTCTGTGATAAAGATTTTGAGGCCCAAAAGGATGAACTGGAAAATAATTTAATTGACTGGATGGAAGGCTATGAACAGATTGATGATGTCTGCGTCATAGGCTTTGAACCCCTTCACTGAATCTCTTTAGAGAGTGCGGGTAATCCGGCAATTTGTGAATTCGACAACTTGCCCCTGGCAATCAGTAATACGAACTGAGTTTTTGTTTCAACGACAGCAATTACTTTTCGAACAGTACCATTTTTACGCTCTCCAAATACCTTGACTTCTCTGTTACCATCTACATCATCCAGCAAGGATTCGTAGCTGCCTTTTGCAGAGATTGCTTTTCGTGCGTATTCTGAAATTTTAGTTTTTTCTCCGTAATAATTGAGGTACTTGAGGGTAGTTAACGATTGTAAAAGATCTATCGCTTCCGGATAGTCTTCATCTACAAATAACGAAGCCGCTTTGGGAGGTAAAATCTTAGCTTCCATGTCTTTGTCGTTCTTGTGCTTTTTGTAGAAATCGTTAATGGGATGTCCGGCATACGTAATGGATGCCAGTAGAATAAATAAAACTCCTAATAATCTGCTTTTGCTAACGGTTTTGTTTGTCATGACGGTAAGTTTTTAGTTTGTGATGAAAGCACATATCAATGCATCTTGCCATACATAATATGCTTCTGGTTTTAATTTCTTAACGGTGAAGAATGATTTGGTTACACCCTCTAAAACTTATAAATGTGAAGGTTAAGCGATTAGGAGTAATCGCTATGAAACAAAATGATTTTCTGTTTTGAAGATATAGATCATCCATCCAAATGAACATATAAATATCATTCTTTGCCAAACTCCCATGTAATCACCAACAGTGAACATGAGAATAGAAAGACTCATGGCCAGAATAGCGATTCCGGCAGCACAAATCTTTTGTGTTTTGGTTTTTAAAACAAAAGCCGTTGAGATGGCAAAAAGTGTAAATGAGAAACCTGTGATACTGGCAAAAATTGAGTGCAATTCATCATACCTGGGAATATAAGGTAAAGTAGGGTCTATAGGTGCATGTCGAAAGAATGCCGCACTAATCAAACTCAATCCAAAGATGAGAAGGAGTGTCCTTTGTACCCAGAAATATTTAAGCATTGACCAACCTGAATATATACTTCCTGCTCCTAGAAGGATGAATACGACATTCATAATCCAGGCGTTTGGAGTGCTTTGAGCTCCTAAATGGCTCGTCGTGTTTTTGATTATAGAATAGTTGTCTAAACTGAAGTAGGGTAGAACGAATATGACAATCCACATGAGTAGGTAAGGATAAACAAGGTATTTGACGTTTTTATTCATGTTCGTCAAATTTATTTAACCCGTTTAGCAAAAAGCATGATGAAAATCAGGGCAGTTGTTTTATTTGGATAAAAAAATCCTTAACTTTGCGCCGCAATTCTACGGAATTATTCGTAGGTTTGCACCCCAATTTCGATAAGAGATTGTTGAATTAGAAAATTGTCAGTCATGGATAGCATTATAAAAGAAGTTGAGAACGAATTAGTAGAAGGTACTGAGGTTCCAAAGTTTAAAGCAGGAGCAACAGTAACCGTTCACTACAAAATTAAAGAGGGGAACAAAGAAAGGGTCCAGCAGTTTCAAGGAATTGTTATCCAAAGAAAAGGTTCAGGAGCAACAGAGACATTTACCGTAAGAAAAATGTCTGGAAATATTGGTGTAGAAAGAATTTTTCCAATTGCATCTCCTTTTATTGAAAAAATTGAAGTAAATAAAGTTGGTTCAGTAAGAAGATCCAGAATTTACTACTTCAGAAAGAGGAGAGGTAAAGCCGCGAAAATTAAAGAGAAAAGACAATTGGGAGAAGAAAACGGAAAAGCGAAAAAGTAATTCCGATTCTCTCAGAAAAAAATACGACCCTGGTGAAATTTCATCAGGGTTTTTTATTTGTCCTCACTTTTCTTAAAGTAAAATATCCGATCCTCTGAAACCATGATGAGCGTTTCGTCATTCTTGATATAATACTTGGTACATTCTGGATAGGTGAGAAGTTTCGAAAACTCAGCATCACAGCAAATCTCTGTGCATTCAGAAAAATACTTAAACTCAATACTTCTGTCTTTTCCTACAATCACCTCGTTTGAACAAGTATTTATCTCAAGGTTATATCGTACTAGCCCATCCATAAACCTAATCCAATAAACGTAGCTGTCAGCACTTTTGTGGGTGGGTTTTATCTCATCTCCGGTCATGTTGTCGATTATTTTAAACAACTCCCAGCGTCCTTCAAGTGTGGTATCTGCACCTTGTGCAAACGCCACCGTGGAAAGTAAAAACATTCCGATAATTCCAATTCTTTTCATAATGTCTTTGTTTAATTGATTTAAAGACGTTGCAGCGGAGTTTTTACACCATCTACCAGGCTATAACAAGCCAATTTGTCCTTAAATACTGACGCCTTGAATATGGATTTGTTCAGCAACATTCTAACACATTCCTGAACCCCTTCAACGATAGAAGGGTGGGGGTGAACCAGCTCTGCCAGTTCAGAGATATTTTGTCTTGTTTTAATCAATAGGGCAACTGCTTGTATGGCACTTGAAGCATGTTCTCCTACTGCTCGCATTCCCAGAATGCGCATTTCATCATCATTGGTAACTATGATCTTAAAAAAGCCCTGTGTCTTTCGCATGGCAATTGCCCTTGCCATGACCGAATAATCTAGTTTTACGACTTTAACCGGGACGTTTTTCTCAATACACTGCTTTTCATTCATGCCTACGGAAGCCACCTCCGGCTCCAGGAACATGATCGTACAAACGTTGTCATATGAAAGTCGGTCCATCTTTCCTCCAAAGATACGTTCAACAGCATGCCGCGCTTCAATCTCACCCATGTTCACCAGGGCAATTCGACCTGAAACATCACCTGCAGCAAAGACATTCGGGATATTGGTTTGCGTGTCATCATCTCCTATATGTCGTCCTGTTTTACCCATCTTAATACCGAGTTCTTCCATCCCAATCCCTTTCAAAGTAGGAATTCTTCCAACAGAAAGCAATGCTTTTTCTACCCGGATAATCTCTTTTTTTCCGTCTGTGGTGATCTCGTACTCAACTTCTCCATCAACAATCTCCATTCTGTCCAGTGATGCTTTGTGATGTATAGTTACACCATGCTTCTCCAGATTACGTGCCACAATTCTTGAAATGTCATCATCTTCAAACGGCAGAATATGGTCGCCGCGATCGATCAGATAAACCTTTGTTTTTCCAAAATTGGAAAATATTGTTGCGTATTCACAACCAATAACACCAGCACCTACAATAACTAAGCTTTTAGGATAGTCTTCAATCTGATCAATGCCATCACTGGTCATGATTATTTTCTCATCTACTTCAATATTTGGAAGTTTTCGCGGTGAGCTTCCTGTTGCAATTACTACATAATCCGTTTCAATCCGCTCTAATTCACCATCATCTTTAGTTACTTCAATTGTATTTGGGTCTATGAGCTTACCAAATCCTCTTACATAGGTAAACAGGTCAGCCCGATTGGTTTTAAGTAATTTGATATGACAGGAATACTGGAATTTTCGTTCGAAGATTGCCTCTTCAAGGGTTTTTTTGACTTCCTGCCAGGATAGTTCAAACTTATCCCGCCCCAAAGAAACTATGGTCTCGTTGACGTTTTTAACCCTCTGTGATAGTTCCCAAAGCGTTTTAGAACTTAAAGCACCATGGTAAACACCAGCTCCACCTACTTTCGATTTTTCAATCAGGCAAACACGCTTGCCAAAATCAATCGCTCTCATAGCTGCAGCATACCCTGCCGGTCCGCCGCCAATAACTGCAAGATCGTATCTTCCCTGATTCATTTAATTAATTCCTTATTAAAGGTGATGAATATACTAATTTTATCAAAAGTGTTCGCTTACAAAAATCGTAAATTAGATAACATAAACAGTGCCATTTAACAGTTGAATTTCAACATGTATTTGTTTGTTCCAGAATCATTTGAAAAATGCTCCTCTATTTGTTTATAAGACAACATTTTAGAAGCAATCACGTTAATTTTACAATCATTTTGTTTTTTTGTCGTAGAAAAATGGTGGTTTATCATTTATTTTATATCTTTCGGAGATAAAATTAGGAATTAGTCGCAATGTTGGCAGGAAATCCAGTTGTTGAAAAGTGTAACGAACGTTTCCAGGAAATTTTTGGAGATTACAACAAAAAAGCCTCTGGTAAGATCATAGTGTCACATTTCGGTGAATTTTCTCAAGATCTAGTAAACTCACTCTCTACAAGTATTGAAGACATGATGCTCGAGTCCGGCGACAAGAAAGGCGTCGTAAAAAGGATGTTTAGCATTCTGGTTGAAGGTCTTCAAAATATCCGTATTCATGGTGAAAGAGATGAAGATGGTAATCAAGTGTCCTTCCTAATCGTTCTACAAAACGAAGACAATTATAAAGTTACTTTCGGCAATCTTATCAAACGCAGCAATATCGACGGAATTATTGAACGAATTGAGAGTTTGAATAAAATGGATAATGCTGAAGTCAAAGAACTTTATATGGACGTGCTATCTAACGGAATAATGTCTAATAAAGGTGGTGCAGGACTTGGATTTATTACCATGTCTCTAAAGTCTAAAAATGAAATTGATTATATCTCTGAAGAGGTCTCTGAAGAATTAGTATTCTTTTCGGTGAATATAGACCTGGAGAGAGTGAAAAAGGGTTAATCCTCCCTTTTTACCGCAGCCATTACCCTATCATAAACTGCTTCGTATTTAGGTAAGATTTTTTCAATGGAGAAGTTCTTGGAATGTTCAAAAGCCTGCTTCTTGAATTTATTTAACGTCTCATCCGATTCCAAAATACGCAACGTGTCCTTCGCCATTTTATCAATATCGCCTACATTACTTAAAAATCCAGAATAACCATCTTTATTTACTTCGGGTATCCCACCTGCATTTGAAGAAATTACAGGTACCCCTGAAGCTAAGGCTTCCAATGCTGCCAAACCAAAACTTTCCGTTTCAGAAGGAAGCATAAACAGATCTGAAATACACAGCACTTCATTGGCCGACTGGATATTGCCCAACATAGTTACGTGATCGCAAATACCTAGTTCTTCACATAGTTGCTCCACCTTAAACCGCTCAGGACCATCACCGGCTAAAATCAACTTGGCTGGAATTTTTTCCCGAACCTTTTTAAAGATCCTCACTATGTCCTGAATTCGCTTGACTTTTCTAAAATTAGAAATGTGTGTAATGATTCGTTCACCATTTGGTGCAACTTTGTTCTTGAGCTTCAGTTCTTCTTCACCCAACGTATGGCAATAGGATTCGGGCTCAATAAAATTATGAATGACTTCAATGCCATTATCAATCGTGAAATGCTTGTAAGTATCGTCCTTTAAACTTTGGGATACTACAGTTACTGCATTAGATTGATTGATACTGAATGTAATTACCGGTTCAAATGCAGGATGTTTTCCCACTAAAGTAATATCAGTTCCGTGCAACGTAGTCACGAAAGGTATTTCAACACCATGTGATTTAAGAATCTGTTGTGCAAAGTAGGCGGCAGAAGCATGAGGGATAGCGTAATGCACGTGAAGTAAATCAAGTCCTTCATACCTAACTACATCTACAAGTTTACTGGTAAGGGCCAATTCATAAGGTTGATAATCAAATAATGGATAATTAAATGGCCGTACTTCGTGATAGCGGATATTCGGATGAAAATGATCCAACCGAACAGGCTGATTGTAAGAAATGAAATGTACTTCATGCCCTTTTTTAGCCAGTGCCTTACCAAGCTCTGTAGCTACAACGCCACTACCTCCAAATGTTGGGTACAATACTATTCCGATCTTCATCTATGACTAATTGTGTGCAAAGTTAACACTTCTCAGACGTATTTTGTCCGTAGTTATTACAGGAGATTTATTATTGATGATTAGCGGTAAGTGCTTTTCGTTCTAACTAACTGCGACACAGCTTTAGATAATAATCACAAACATATTTTTCAGGTATAAAATTTCTTTCCTTTTCAGGTATAAATAGCACCGTGGAAATCAGGCATCATGTAAATTCTACTTTTTTTAGAGGAAAGGCGCCCTCAAATTTTGAAAACTCATCAATTTTCTTAGTTTATTCCGGTTTATTAAATCACTCAATAACAGCCAAGGCTATACTGGAATATGGAAATACATTGGATCGATCTAACAATTTTTATTGCTTACCTCATTGCAATGCTACTGGTGGGAGTTTACTTTCTGAGAAAAAATACTTCGGATGAAGACTATTATGTTGGGGGAAGAGGTATGGGAGCCGGTCATATTGGTTTATCTGTTGTGGCCACTGATGTAGGCGGAGGATTTTCTATCGGCCTTGGCGGTCTTGGTTTTGTTATGGGCATCAGTGGTAGCTGGATGTTGTTTACCGGTCTTTTAGGGGCGTGGATCAGTGCAGTTCTGCTTATTCCCAAGCTTTACCCACTGGCAAGTAAATACAAATTCCTAAGTTTTCCTGATGCTTTAAAATTCCACTATAATGCAAGAGTAGCACTGGTTGCAGGTATTATATCTCTTATTGGATATATTGGATTTACAAGTTCTCAAATTCTTGCCGGAGCTAAATTGGCTTCTGCTACATTTCCTTCAATTGGAATTACAGAAGCCGTTTTAATTATGGGGGTGATTGCGGTTGTATACACGGTAATGGGTGGAATTAAAGCTGTGATCTATACGGATACTGTGCAATGGATCATTCTTATGGCGGGTTTAATTTTTATTGGAATTCCATTGGGTTATCAGGCTGTTGGAGGAATGACCGGTATACAAAATGCTGTGGGGGATGAGTTTTTGTCGTTAAACAATCTTACCTGGTCACAGTTGGTGAATTGGTTGATAACAATTGTACCCATTTGGTTTGTTGGGATGACACTCTATCAAAGAATATATGCCTGCAGGGATGAAAAGACAGCTAAAAAAGCCTGGCGGGTAGCCGGTTTGTTTGAATGGCCGATTATGGCGTTTATGGGAGTATTGCTTGGCCTCTTTGCGCGTGTAGCATTTGAACAGGGAATGTTTACGGATATTGGCTTTGCACCAGGCAGTAAAATGGATGCTGAGCTAGGTTTACCGCTTTTGCTGAGAAGTATTCTTCCCGTAGGACTCATGGGCTTAATGATGTCGGCTTACTTTTCAGCCATAATGAGTACAGCAGATAGCTGTTTAATGGCGGCATCAGGAAACTTAACCAATGATATTATTAAAAGATCATCAGCAGATGTAGGACAAGACGAAATTCTTGATGAGAAAGAAATTAGAAAAACGGATCACAAAACTAATATTCGCTACTCACAATGGGTAACGTTTGCCATTGGAGCACTGGCTATTCTATTGGCCACTATTATGACCAATGTTTTGGATTTAATGCTGTATTCATACGCATTCATGGTTTCGGGCTTGTTTGTGCCGGTAATAGGCATGTTGGTGCTGAAAAAGCCATCACCCAGGGCTGCAATTTGGGCAATGATCATTGGAGGGAGTACTACTCTTATTACAACTGAAATGCTCAAACGCATGCAAACTACTTTACCTTATGAATTGGATGCTAACATTCTCGGAATAACCATGTCTGCGCTTGTGTTTATCATCATTCAGAACTGGAAATTACCAGGAAAAGGTACGGCCAGAATGATGACTACGGGGAAGATTTAATTTTTTTCGTAGCTCAATTCACCAGCGCTCCAGCGCATGCCGTATAAATCACATTCTGAATATCTGTGCGGACATTCTCTTTAACAATCTTCCAGTTCATAGCATCCGGATAAACCCTGTTGCTTAAGAAGACATAGACGATTCCCTTGTCGGGATCAGCCCAGGTAATGGTGCCCGTAAATCCTGAATGTCCAAAACTACTGAGCGATACCTTGTCGCAGGTTGGGCCACCATCCAGTGATCTTACCGGTTTGTCAAACCCGGCCCCTCTTCGGTTTCTCGGGGGGTATTGGCACCTCGTAAAATCGGCCAGTGTGTCTTTGTCCAGGTATTGTATTCCGCCATATTCTCCGTCGTTGATGAGCATGTACATGAGGGTTCCCAGGTCAAGGGCATTTGAAAATAAACCGGCATGACCACCAACTCCTCCCTGCATGGCTGCTCCGGGATCGTGTACATTTCCCCAAATCACCTGGTGTCTGAATAAGGTGTCATCTTCCGTTGGTGTGATACGTTCTAAAGGAAATTTGTATAGGGGATGATACGTCATGGTGCTGAGCCCCATTGGACCATAAAAATTATTTTGGACGTAATCTTCCAAAGGCACTTGGGTTTCTTGCTCAATGATCTTTTTTAAAAAATAATATCCCAAATCTGAATATTTGTAGTTCCGTCTTCTGCGTAATGAAGTGCGGGAAATTCTGGCAAGAATGGTGTCTTCATAAGCGGATGAAATATAGAGCTGCTCTGCTACTTTGTGGTTAAAAACCGCGTTGGAATCCTTACTGTAAATTGATGCTGCAGGATATCCCTGATCCAATGTTTTCAGATAGAATGGTATCCAGGCCTGTAAACCTGCTTGATGTGACAACATGTGTCTTATTTTCATATTCTGATAAGGTGTCGAATCTACGATTGAAGGCAGGTAATCGGTAAGGCGATCATCTATGTCAATCACGCCTTCATTCTGAAGCTTGATGAGCGTTATCGTAGTGGCTGCAATCTTTGTAATAGATGCCAAATCATAGATGTCCGATCGTTTGACCTTGCGCTTTTGTTCATATGTATGATACCCAAAGGCCTTGTTATAAAAAACATTTCCATCCTTAATAGCCAAAACCTGACACCCCGGGAATATCTCAGTACGGACGCCTCTCTCACAAATACGATCGATTTCAAACAATGTCTCACTACTTATTCCGATTTCCTCCGGAATTACATGGGCCAGGCGAATCTTTTTCTCAAAAGTTAATCCGTGACCAGCTGGGAAATCATCTGATGCTGTTACCGGTAACTGACCTTCCGGAACAATACCACCGAAGACGAGTTGTGCAGCTGCTTCATTGGTGTAATCGTTGTCCTCATAGGCCACTACCATTGCTTTTGTCTGAGATATATCTCCAAACTTGTCCAGCACATACGGGTTTCCGAAAATCACACTGATAACGTCTTGCCTTTTGCTGAGCATTTCGTGAATACCAATCGCCTGACGCGTAATTCCAAAATTTCTTCGGGGATTGTTGTTGGTTCTGTGAAAACCAATAATTATTCGGTCATATTTTTTTAATTCTTCCAGCAGGATATTCTCCTCTTTCGCACTTAATGATCGCGGAATCTGTATCATAGGAATTTCAGTATACAGATTCATGGTCGAATAGAATTTGTTGTACTTGGTTCCACCTATATTGAGATAAACAGTAGAAATGCTGTCCAATCCCATCAGCGGTAGGGCATGATTTTGATTTTGAATAAGAGTAATGGATTTCTTTGCCATTTTATGAATCAAGGCTTCTCCTTTCACAGAATTCAAATCACTCGTCAAGTTTTTAGGGTCAACAAATTGTAGGGTATCAAGACCGGCCCATTCTTTTGCTTTCAAAATCCGCAAACATTTGGCGTCTATGTCTTCTTCCGTAATTTCTCCATGCTCCAGTGCTTCTTCAATCTTCTTTATCGCAACCGGTACGTCTAAAGGAAACAGGATGACATCATTTCCTGCCAGTAATGCCCGAACATCTGCTTCACCCGGAGCGTAATAATCTGTGACGCCACGCATGTTCAACGCGTCCGTAAATACTAAACCTTCAAAGCCGAGCGAATCTCTCAACAAACCATTTACAATCTTTGGTGAAAGGGTGGATGCCTGATTTTCGGTATTGTCTAATTCCGGAATATAGAGGTGCGCAACCATAATACTGGCAAGCTTGGCTTCTATTAATTCCTTAAACGGATACAACTCAACGGTACTCAGGCGCTCATAATTATGAAGGATAACCGGCAGATCCTTGTGAGAATCTTTATCGGTATCACCATGACCCGGGAAATGTTTGCCACAAGCCAAAACGTTTTGTTCCTGCATGCCCTGCATGTAAGCTATCCCAAAAGTGGCTACCTTTTCTTTAATTTCTCCAAAAGAACGATTGTTGATGACCGGATTTTTTGGATTGTTATTGACATCAATTACAGGAGCAAAATTGATATGGATTCCCATGCGCTTGCATTGACGACCTATTTGAATACCCATTTCATATATAAGGGATGAATCTTTCAAGGCGCCCAACATCATTTGCTTCGGATAGCGAATCGTTGAGTCCAGACGCATGGCAAGTCCCCATTCGCCATCAATAGCAATAAAGAGCTGTGTTTTTGATTTTTCCTGCAGGCGATTGCTAAAACTCACTTGCTCATGTGGTGATCCTTTGAAAAATATAACACCTCCAATATGGTATTTGGTTACAAGTTCCTCTAACTCGTGATAATGTTCTTCTCCCTTTTTTGGGTGAGCGGCAACCATAAAAAGTTGGCCAATCTTTTCGCTAAGTGTCATTTGTCGCAATGTTGCTTCAGCCCAGCTAGCATTTTGTTCTAAAAAAGCAGGCAGGATTTTATTATTCGCTACACTGTCATTTTGCGAACTTGCTATAAAAGGGAGAGTTAATAAAATGCTAATAATGAGTAGTCTCAGCATAAATTGTCAGCGTTTTTGGTCTGTTGTTAAAGTGTGTTAATACCCTGAATCACATAATTTGACGAAATTATACATTACACAGAGCAGAAATCCTGCCATGGCATGCATTTTGTCCACTTTAAGCTGTGGATGGTTCGTCAATAATGGTGTAAAACTTCTCGTCTGAGATGAATTTAATCTCCTTATATTTGTTGTGCAAACCGTCTTTATTATTTGATTTTATCCCGCTATTGTGCGGGAAACAAAAATAGTATTATGAATTGGAATAAATATTCTTTATTTAAGCTTCCGAACAAACACAGACGGTTTGAGTATGTACCGAGGTATTACGATCCGAGGAAAGAAGAGCTGGAAAAAAAGATAAAAGCCGCTGAAAGAGAAGCAAATTTAACCAAAGGCAAGGATGTAGAAATGCGTCGTGAGATTTCCTTTAGGCAACGCACATCTGATCATTGGGGCAATTCTGAGTTTAAATCAAAGATGATGAATACCAATATTCGGTTAATCGTTATTCTGGGAATTGCACTAATTGGTTTTTATTTCTTATTTGAACACCTTGACGGTTGGGCTTATTTCCTGGATGAAAAAACAGGAAAATAGTTGGGATGTCAGACGTCATAAAATTACTCCCCAGTCACATAGCTAATCAAATTGCCGCCGGTGAGGTGGTTCAAAGACCTGCTTCGGTAGTTAAGGAACTGATCGAGAATTCTATTGATGCGGGCGCTACAAAAATTGAACTCGTTGCTAAAGATGGAGGAAAAACCCTTGTTCAGGTGGTGGACAACGGTTGCGGAATGTCTGACACAGATGCCCGAATGTCATTCGAAAGGCACGCTACATCAAAAATTGCCAATGCAGATGACCTTTTTAAGCTGCAGACAAAAGGATTTAGAGGAGAAGCACTGGCATCAATCGCCGCAATTGCTCATGTACAGTTAAAAACGAAACTACACGAAGCCGAACTGGGAACAGAGATCGTAAATGAAGGATCTGATGTAGTTTCCCAGGAAGCTGTAATGTGTCCTAACGGAACATCAATCGCAGTTAAAAACTTGTTCTTTAATGTTCCGGCACGTAGAAATTTTCTAGGTAAAAACACCACTGAATATAGAAAGGTACTGGATGAATTCTTAAGAGTAGCACTGGTTCACCCTGAAATTGAGTTCAAATTTCATCATGACAATGAAGAAATATACAATCTGCCAAAATCAAACAGAAGGCAACGGATTGTACACCTTTTTGGAAACGCCTATAATCAAAGACTGGTTCCTGTAAATGAGGAAACGGATATTGTGAAAATTTCTGGATATGTGACCAAACCTGAGTATTCAAAATCTAAACCGGATCAATGCTTTTTGTTTGTGAACAACAGATTTTTTAAGGATCGTTACCTCAATCATGCGATAAGTAGTGCTTATGAAGGCTTGATCCCGTCTGGAAAATACCCGCCTTATTTCATTTATTTTGAAGTGCCTACCAAATCTATTGATGTCAATGTTCATCCTACAAAAACAGAAATAAAATTCGAGGAAAATCAAGCGATATATGCGTTTTTAAGAAGTGCTATAAAGCAAGCACTTGGGCAGTTTAACGTAGCACCTACAATTGACTTTGAACAAGAGAATAGCTTTAATACTCCTAAACTGGGGAAAAATGAAACGGTTCAGATTCCTGAAATAAAAGTGAATCCGGATTACAATCCATTTAAAAGCACAAAGTCTTCAGGCACTGGCGTAACGGGCAATACAAAAACAACTGGGTTTAGTCAAATCAAACCCCAAAAAGAAGATTGGGAGAACTTTTACGGTGAAGCCAAAACAGAAGAATTGAAAAAAGATCAGCATAATGAGCTGACTTTTTCGTCTTCCATTGATGAGCAGGAAGTTTCTGCGGGAGTAGAGCAGAAAAAGCCGTTTCAAATCAAGCAGAAGTACATCCTGAGTGCAGTGAAAAACGGCTTTATTTTAATCGACCAGTATAGGGCGCACATGCGGGTTTTGTATGATGAATTGATAAAAGAAGATCAGCAACCACAGGTGCAGAAATTGCTTTTTGAAACACGGATGCCAATCGAGGATGTTGATAGAACGATTTGGAATGAACTTCTTGAGCCTATAAACAATCTGGGGTTTGAAGTTGTGTTAGATAAAGGTGAGTTGATAATTTCAGGTCAGCCAGTGATGGCAGGGGATCAGAATCCGGTTACTTTGCTGGAAGGAATACTGGAGGCATATAAGATCAGTGAACAGGATGATTCGGTCGAAATTAAAACTAAATTAGCAGTCTCACTTGCCTCAGGAATGGCAATAAAAGGTGGGACGGTGCTGACAACTGAAGAAATGGAACACTTAATTGATGCTTTATTTGCTTCTACTTCACCGCAATACTCGCCAAGAGGAAAGAAAATAATTGAAACGTTTACGTTAGAAGAGATAGTAAAAAGATTTAATTGATGTTTGGAGCTTTGTTTAGAAATTTACCTAGTGTAGTTAAGAATTTGGTCATTATTAACGGACTGTTCTTTTTAGCTACAATTGTATTACAGCGGCCCCAAATTGATTTAGACCTACATCAGTTGCTAGGAATGTATTATCCAAGCTCACCTAACTTCAGACCTTACCAAATTGCTACACACTTTTTTATGCATGCGAACTTCATGCATATTTTCTTTAATATGTTCGCTCTTATTGTGTTCGGTGCACATTTAGAACGCATGTGGGGACCGAAACGATTTCTGATTTTTTACTTTGCCACGGCTATGGGCGCAGCATTACTGCACTTTGCTGTGGAAGGAGTTGAGATTTATCAGATTACAGGTGAGATATTTCCTCATGCGGATTACGCATATTGGGTGATTACAGACCACGTAAACGGTATGGGGTATATTGAAATCGAACCTAGAAGTTTACAACCTATTGGTAGATATTATGCTTCCCCTACATTAGGTGCGTCAGGTGCCGTGTATGGGTTGATTGCAGCATTCGCTATGCTCTTTCCGAATACCCAACTCATGCTCCTATTTCCGCCAATTCCAATTAAAGCAAAATGGTTAGCATTGGCCTTAGCAGCTTTGGCATTGTATCAAGGGTATGCAAATGCAGCAGGTGATTCTGTTGCTCATTTTGCCCATCTTGGAGGTATGCTATTCGGATTCATTATTGTCAAAATCTGGCAACGGAATAAGAATCATTTTTACTAGTTATGCAGCAAGACGTCTGGCAGAATATTAAAAACCTGTACAAACGATATGGCATGATCAGCAAGCTGATCACGATTAATCTTTGCGTATTCATATTCTTTGGGCTTTTAGGAATGATCCAATTCCTTTTCAAGGTAGAAGGGCTGGTGGACAATGTGGGATACTTTTTTGCGGGTCCTGCCAATCCAGAGGATTTACTGTATAGACCCTGGACATTGGTGACCCAACTTTTTACACACGTTGATTTCCTGCACTTACTCTTCAATATGATTATGCTCTTCTTTACTGCACAGATTTTTGTGCAGTTTTTTGGAGAGAAGCGGTTGCTGACTACGTATATTCTTGGTGGAATTTGCGGTTACCTTTTGCATATTGGGTTTTATTACGGCATTCCTGCTTTCCAGGAAGAAGTTTCCGGGGCAGTAATTGGAGCATCAGGAGCCATCTATGCCATCTTTGCAGCCATAGCATATCACCGTCCAAGTTTGAGTGTTTATCTTTTTGGTATGATCAGAATGCCTATCGTAGTATTGGCAGTGGTATTTGTGTTAGGAGATGTTTTTGCAGTGGGTAAACAAGATCATATTGCGCACCTAGCTCATATCGGTGGCGCACTTTTTGGTGTAATTTCAGTGATTAATGTAAATTCGCCTACGAACTTTATGAATCGATTTGAAAAGTGGTTATCGCGGTTTAAATTGAAAGGTTTGTTCAAACGCAAACCTAAAATGAAAATCTATTCTCAGGAAGAAGTCCAGCAAATGGATGATGATCAGTATAGAGAAGAGAAAAAAGTTGCGCAGGAACGCATAGACGATATACTGGAGAAGATATCCAAAAAGGGATACGAATCCCTGACAAAAGAAGAAAAAGAAATACTCTTCAATGAAAGTAAGCGAAAGTAAGTCTGGCTTACACTGGTCCTTGAGAATTCTGCTCTGGATCAATATTCTCAACTCCGTATTGTTACTAGGAGCTTATATAAACACGCATATTTCGCCAAATTCTTTTCCGTATCTGGCTTTTCTCGGTCTGGCATATCCAATTTTCCTGCTAATTGCAATTGTTTTTATAGGGTTATGGATCTTTGCAAAACCCCGATATGTCTTACTATCTCTGTTGACAATTGTGATAGGTTGGAATCACCTGACAAACTTTTATGCGCTGAACTGGTCGCAAGCTGAATTGAATCAGCCATTGAAAGTAATATCGTTTAATGTTCGTGTTTTTGATCTTTACAACAAAGAAGGAAGAGTTGAAAACAGAAATAAGATCTTTGATTTTTTATCCGAACAGAATGCTGATATATTGTGTTTTCAGGAATTTTATAATCAGGAAGAACCTACACTATTTCCGACCAAAGATACCATGATCAACTTGTTGGGGACTCATTATTATCACGAGCGATATACACACGAAATGAGAGGGAAACGCTATTTCGGGGTTGCAACATTTTCTAAATATCCAATCGTGAACAAGGGACAGATACCTTTTGAAAATGATCCAAACAACTATTGCATTTTTTCTGATGTGGTTATTCGACAAGACACTTTTCGCGTATTCAACGGTCACCTGGGGTCAATTCGTTTACAAAATGATGATTATGAATTTTTTGGTGAGCTTGATGGTCCTGAATACCCTGAACAGAAGGAGGCGGGGCAACGAATCATGAAACGATTGAAAATTGCATTTGAAAAGAGAGCTGTTCAGGCGGAACAGGTTGCTGCTGAAATAGAACGTTCACCACATCCGGTAATCGTCTGTATGGATTTGAATGATACTCCTGTGTCTTACAGTTACCGACAGTTTAGCAGGATACTGGAAGATGCTTTTGTTCAGTCTGGCAATGGAATCGGGCAGACATATATAGGAAAAGTTCCTTCCAACAGGATTGATTATATCTTTTATGATGAACAATTAAGATCAGCCAACTTTACAACACATCAGGTCAGCTTTTCAGATCATAAACCTATTTCATGTGAACTGGAACTGAAA
The DNA here is from genome assembly GCA_014762645.1 of Crocinitomicaceae bacterium. GTDB lineage: Bacteria > Bacteroidota > Bacteroidia > Flavobacteriales_D > Crocinitomicaceae > Paracrocinitomix. The sequence continues at coordinate 8,128 of JABURP010000092.1, read as the reverse complement.
TCCGAGTAATGGCATTATTTTTGTCGCACAACTTCACAGAAATTGAGACGTTTATAAGAAAACACATAAGTATGAGATACTTTTTAGTTTTTACTTTTTTACTGGGATTAGGAACCACATTTGGTCAAAAGGAATTGAAGACATGTAATCAATTGCCTTATGCTAAAGTTGATCAAAAAGCTGAATTGACGAATGATATGGCTGAACTAATCCAGGAAGATCTCCCAGAGGAATTGAAAAAAGGTGCCTTTAATGTTAAGTACAAATGTTATGTTGATTGCAAGGGGAATCTTGAAAAAATACGCTATCAAAACGGAAATATCTCGGAATCTAATCAAAATTGGCTTACTAGTCTTATGGGGAAGTCAGAGTGGAAGCCTGGTGTAACAGAAGATACCTATGTTACCTCTTTGGTGTTTGTAGCTGTCTACTTTGAAAATGGCCAGGTAAAAGTGGTCATTCTGTAGTGTAAAGTGTTCCGTTCAACCATTTTTTCATGTTTTCATTTGTGCTAAACGTACCAACATAATAGCTGGCACTATAGGAGAGCGCCTCACTGTGAGCAGCAAGTTCCTTGTCTGGTCCTTTTATATTGATATAGTTGGAATGCACAAACCAAACTTTTCCTTTGCTTTTCAATAACATACCTACGTGATTGTCCAAGCCTACTATATAAAGATGTTCTTCGCGTGATTCTAACTTCTGTATCATTTCATTTTTGTCGGTGTATTTTACCATATCCGTACAAAGTGTTTCCACAATATTTTTGGAGTACATCTGCGCCAGTTTGAATCGGTTCCAATTGAATCCCATGTGTTTTAAAGGAGTTGAAACAAAGTATCCACAAGCAATCATTTTGCCTTCACCGGGCCTGTTGGTGTAGCCATTGTAATCCCAGGTAGTGCCAACCCAATGAGGAAATACTTCATACTCAAACATCTTCAGGAAATAGCGGCGACAACTATCAAGGGATACATTCTGTTTCTTCAAACTTCTTCGATCACTGTCAATTTTTTCCAACAGCAGATCATATGAACTTGTTGGTGGAGGAAAATTTTTCAGTACTAAATGGGGGAGTGGTTTCTTGGGAGAAACATTGTTGGATAGTCCTATTTGAACCATCAGAATCGATAAGATAAAAAACAATAACCGCATACTTCCTTTTATGTTGGAAATACAGGAATCGAAAAAAGTAACACTAGAAGCTTAGTGAATATTGAAATACTGTTGAACGCATTGGTTCAATCTTTAGCGGACGTAATGAATACACTTTGTTTTCTATGTTCTTCATCACAACTGCGATTTTGTGTTTTGTATCCTTTCCAAATCCGTAAGAAACTCTAAGGTCCATTACTATATTGCCGTTGTTGTTTTCATTGTAAAATTCAGTATATAAAATAGGTTGTAGTGTTCCTCCCGTAGATACAGTCACGTTTTCAAAATCACTTATAGCCCGATCAAGATTTTCTAATCTGCTGAAATATTTTATGGTATATCCCACACTAAAGCCGTAGAAATCTACCTGAACATCACCTTTTACTGTATGCTTAAAGCGGTATTTCAAGACATTGGTTGTTGTGTCGTAACTTGTGTTGGAAAAGGAATAGCCAGTATTATTATTAGGGTTGAAGTCCTCGGCATAAATATAGTCCGGCTCTAATGTGATCGGATTGATGTAGTTGTATCCAATTGTATGCTGGATGCTCACTTTTTTACCCAGTTTCCCCTGCCCGTTGTAGGTTACGTCAAATCCGGTGACTTTAGATCTACCTGTATTTAAAAATTTAAATCCAGCCAGCGGTTCACCTGCAGCAATGTCCGGACTGGGATCCCAGAATCCAAACAGGTATTCAATGGTGTTTCTATATTCTTGTAAGAATGCCGCTACATCTAATTGTGCATAATATTCTTTGATTTTAAATCCTTGATTTACACCAACTTCTGCGTTCCAGCTTTTTTCAGGTTTTAGATCAGGATTTTGATAAACACCAAATGACCCGACAGCCGTTGAAATATATCGCTCTGTAATGGTTGGGAAACGATACCCCTGCCCATAAGATGCTCTTAAGAAAGTAGCTTGCATTAACTTTAAGTTGATCCCTGCTCTGAAAATCGGATTCCACTCGGTTATGGTATCATTGAGTTCATAATACTCGGCTCTTCCACCAACTGATAAGTTTACTACTTTAAAGAAGTCTTTTTGAACTTCGGCATAACCACTGAGGTTGAATAGCTGATTGGTGCCATCACTAGAGTCGTTGGCATATAGGTCTGCGTTTGAATCATTGAATTGCGCAGAAACGCCACCAATAAAATCAAAAGATTTGTCTTTTAAAAAGGTGAATTCTTTTTTAAACTGATAATCGCCGTAATAAACACGTGATTGATTGGATTGATTGGCTGACATTTCGTTATCAGTATACATCATTCTCATTCTTAGACTATGTTGAACGCCAATTTTAGAAGCAAACGTGATATATGGATCAACATAAAAGATCAGTTGATTCTGCAAAATTGCCGCACCAGGATAAGCTCTGTATATTCCTGATGTATCGTCTAACCATGCCAACGTTAGATTAGTTTTTTGATACATGAAATTTCCATTCACCCCATAAGAAAGCCCTTTAATTTTTTCCAAACGGTGACGAAAATTGAAATTAAACCGGGCACGTTGATGTTGCATTTGTTTATCTGTGAATTCTTCTGAAACGGTGTCTATTACAAACGGTCCCTTGATAGGTCCGCCAATATAACCGTGATCCCAATTTAAATTGCCACCTAATACCAGGTCAAAGTTCTTTTTAATAATCCTGCTGTGTAGAAAATTCATACCATGAATAAATGGATAATCGCTCCACCATTGGGCGGAATCTAAGTTTGGAGAAGAGTAAAAACCTGAATAAACATTGACCTTGGTGATCGGTTCTGATTTGGGATAGGCTGTACGTATGTGAATGGCACCACTCAAAGCAGAAGAACCTGACAAGACAGAAGAAGCGCCTTTGGTTACTTCAATTTGTTCTATGTTTTCAACAGGAATAAATCCCCATTCCGGTCTGCCGGCATCTCCAGACAGCATAGGCATATCATCCACAAGGACAGCAACCTTGCTACCCACACCGAAAGTAAAACCACTTCCTCCACGAATCTGCGGTTCGCCATCCATAATATTTAATCCGGGGGTTTGGTCCAGAATGGATTCAATACTTCGTGTGTTTTTACTCTCAATAATGTCGGGCTTGATTACTTCCATTGAAAACGTAAGTTCTTCCACTTTTTGGTCAAACTTACCCACCACAATATCTACCTTACCAAGGGTTTTAGGAATCATTTGATGGTCATATTTAAGTAACTCACCATCTTTTACATTGATTTCTACGGTGTCAGTTTTCATCCCAGTAAATTTGAAGAGTAACTGATGCTGACCCGCCGGCAATTCAACCGAATAATTACCATCTAGGTCAGAAACACTGCCAATGGAGGGGTCAGACAAAAGGATGATGTATGCGCCGATTATTGGATCTGAATTAGCAGCATCCGTAATTTTACCGGCCACAGTGCCCTGACCAAAAAGAACATTTGCTGAAATAAGTAAACACGCGAATGAAAGTATGTACTTCATATTTATAAAAAAGTTTGACCCACTCGAGAGCAGGTCAAAACTAAATGTCTATAGGTCAATATTATAATTTAAGTTTTCCTGTAATAATGGTATTACCACTGATTACACGATAAATATATACTCCGTTTAGATTTCCTGGCTGTAGTTTTGAATTGATTTCATTGAAGTTTTGGGTAAACACTTGCTTACCGTCCAGTGTGAATAGCTCAAATTGAGAAATACCGCTTAGTCCACTTTGTTGAATATTAATGTATACACCGTCAAAATAGACATGGAATTCAATACCGTTTTGCTGGATTCCGGCGTTACCATTAACAATGATCACAACTTCGTTAGATGTCTGAACATCTCCGGCAAAGTCGCTTTCACAAATTACATAGTACGTTCCCAAATTTGCAAAATTTGGTGTGTATGTAGTGCCTGTCTCAGCCGGGGCAAAAGATACGTAACCTGATCCTGACGTGGTAGAATACATCCATTCTCTCGAAGTAGCAGCGGAAGGTGTTTCGTTTGCTGTAAGTACGTTTCCATTTGTATTGGAGAGCAGTGTTTGTGTCGTAGATGGTGAAATAGTTACCGTATTAACATTCGGGTCTATCACAACAATTTCCACTTCGTTTGATATTTCCGTAGAAACGCCAAAATTTGTTTCACATACAACATAATAGATACCTGCTGAAGCGAAATTTGGCGTATAGGTAGTACCGGTTTCTGCTGGTGCGAACGAAGAATATGGTCCTCCTGAAGTAGTACTGTACTTCCATTCTCGTGTAATTGCAGTAGTAACGTTTGCACTTGTAGTTTCGGTAGCAGTTAATGTTGTCCCATTGACTCCAATATCAATATTCTGAGTAGCTGCAGGACTTATAGTGACCGAAAGTGGATTATAGATCAACTCAATATCATCCAGCCAAAGCTCTGTTCCGTCAACGGACAAGGTGCTGTCACCAGCAGCGGCAACTAGCAAAATGTAATCAGGGTAGTTATTGTTTAGATAAGTAACAGGTATTGAAAATCTTGTCCAACTAGCTTGGGCGGCTGTAATTTCATACTTGGCATGTCCTACCCAATGTGAAGTGGTTCCGTTTGAAGGTAATCTGCCTTCTTGTGTATCATCATGCAGGAGAATTTGAACTTTTCCTTTATCTCCTCCTTGAGGAGCGTATTTATACCAACCAACCAGGCTATCTGGTCTGTTGGTGCATGGGGTGTTCCATTTAGAAGAATCCGGGTGTGTGAAAACATACCCATTAGCCGCTACAAACTCAGCATGAACCTGGCCATTCGTCATAATACCATTCGGAGAGACACCCGCCAACCAGTTATATGGTGCCACTTTGAGATAAGCGCTGTAGCTTCCGCTATGCGCATCTGTAGATTGCCACAATACTTGCGGAGCTGAGCCGCCCAATTGATCCGCTGTTTTGAGGGAGCTATATTGAGTTGGTTCTTCTTCAGGAGTACCGAAACCATCCCAGGTTTCAAAACTAGGATTTTCAAATGGCGTCTGACCATATGTTAATCCAGAGATAAACAAAACAATAGCAAAGGATAGAATTCTTTTCATGATGATGGTTTTAGTCGGAGTAAAAGTAAGAAAAAACACCACTGAAGAACAGATTACGACTAAATTAGCCAGTATATTTATTCACAATTCACTACTTATTTCCGTCCAAAATCTGCTGGTATTTCACCCCAAACTTTCGTTTCCCATTTAAGAATGGGGTTTTTATAGGTGTTGTTTTTTAACCATTTTTCTGCTCTAAAAATGAGCTTTTTCACGTCATCCGGAGGTGTTTTTTTAGTACGGCACATTTTTGCTCTGACCCAGCTCATTGCAATTCTTGAGTCAGAATAAATGGGCATTTCCTTCATCTTTGGATCCTTATGTTGTTGTAGATAGGCGAGGGCATGAACGAGCGCCAAAAATTCACCAATATTATTAGATCCCTTTTTGTACGGCCCAACTCTGAAGACAACATCTTTACTAAACGTCCAAACGCCCTGGTATTCAAAATCTCCTTTATTATTGCAAGCTGCATCAACTGCTAAACTAAGTTCGATAGGTTTACCAATTCTCTCAAGTTGTTCCGGGCTTAAATCCTTTGTCTTTTTGTAATCTCCTTCCATCCATTTATCCGGATGTTCTGAAAATGCTTTTTCTGCTAGCTTCTTGCTTCCAAAAGTCTTGTATAAGGGTCCCTTGACCCCTTTGATATTTTCGCGTACATCATCCCATTCTGTATATATACCGGGTTTTTTTCCGTGCCATACCACATAGTAATAAGTCTTTTTCTTATCTGAGCCTGAATAAGACTCGGGATCTTTAAAAGCCTTTTCCGCTAATTCCTTGGATTCAAATGATTTGAATTTGGCATTTGGGAAGCCTTTTATTTGTTCTTGACATTCACTCCAACTACTATAAATCCCTGGAGTATGACCTTCCCAAACGACATAATATTTCTGTTTTTTTGACACCGTTCAAATGTACACTTTTCGAAGAACTTAATACTAAACTTTGAAAACCAAGGAAACAAAAAATACAAAAAATGTTTCCAATGTAAATTATGTTTATAACTTTGCCCCCATGGAAGAGAAGAAAAGGGAATTGGTTTTAAAAGCTTCTGAGGTCTATATGCGCTATGGTATTAAAAGTATGACCATGGACGAAATGGCCAGACAACTTGGTGTATCCAAGAAGACATTGTACCAGTATGTAAAGGATAAAAATGATCTCGTTCAGCAGTGCGTGTTACTTCAACATGAGGAAGAACAGCAAATGATACAAGAGGTAGTAAAGTCAACTGATAATGCTATTGAGCAAATGCTTCAAATCAGCAGAATAATTATTGACGAGTTGCGCCAGATCCATCCATCCATATTTTTTGATCTTGCCAAATACCATCCTTCCGTGATGAAGATGATGGAAGGACATAAAGATGAATTTGTTTGTGGTTGTATAGAAGAAAACCTTATTGCTGGAATAAAACAGGGGCTTTATAGAAAAAATTTGAATCCGCGTGTGATATCAAGTATCTATGTGGGCATGATTGATTTGGTAATGCAGGGGACGATTATTAATGACCTCAATTTAAGGCCGGATGAAATCTACTCTGAGATGTTCCGCTATCATATTCGTGGTATTGCCAGTGAAAAAGGCCTGGAATACCTCGCAGAATTAATTAAAAACGATAAATCACTCTCATACGGAATGTAATGAAACTAAGTAAAATGTATATGCACAAATATTTAACCCTTACGTTCATCTTCTTCACATTTACTGTAATGTCTCAGGAGGATAAAACCACATTTTCTCTCACAGAAGCAGAAGAGTATGGAATTAACAACAATGAAATAATGAAAAATTCCATCCTTGATTATGAGGCAGCTAGAAAGCGCGTGTGGGAAACAACAGCGATTGGATTACCACAAATTTCTGCAGATGGAAGCTTTCAAAACCTTATTGATATTCCTACTCAGGTTGTAGATGCAACGCTATTTAATCCAATGGCATCAGAAGGAGATGTTATGGAGTTTCAAATGGGGCAAAAGTACTCTACTTCACTAACTTTTAATGTGAATCAGCTCATCTTTAACGGTTCTTATTTTGTAGGGTTGAAGTTCTCCAAGTTCTATATGGAGATGAACGAAAACAACATTGAACGCTCAAAATATGAGATCAAAGCCAATGTACGTGAGGCTTATTACAACGTATTAGTGGCACAAAAAAATGTAGAGTTGATGGATTCGATTCTTGTATCAACGGAGCAACTCTACAAAGAAACACAGGTACTTTTTGAGAACGGTTTTATCCTTAAAGAAGATGCTGATCAGATCAAGCTAAGTTTGAATCGAATAAAAAATACCAGAACGACGGCTGAACGTCAGGTTGATATTGCGAAGAATATGCTGAAATTGCACATGGGGTACGATTTTGATCAGGAATTAGAGATTACAGACAATCTGGATGATGTTCTTGCTGAAATTTTACAGGATTCACCGGTCACCAAAGACTTTGATCCAAAAAGCAATAGTAATTACCAACGTCTAACTGAACAAAAAGTATTAGACGGGTATAACGTACAAAATGAGAAGGCTGGTTATTACCCCTCGGTATCTGCTTTTTTCTCTCATTCGCAAAATGCCTTCAGAAACGAGTTTAATTTCTTTGCCAACGAGCCTTGGTATCCGACTACCATTTGGGGGATAGGTGTTAACATTCCAATCACAACTTCGGGTCAAAAAATGATGCAGGTTCAGCAGGCTGAAATAAAAGTAGAGCAAGATGCAAATACCATTAAAAATCTTGAACGGACACTTGAGTTTCAAGAATTGCAACTGAAAGCGCAGTTCCAAAACGCTTACGATCAAATGATGATAGAAAAAGAAAATGTTGACCTCGCACAGTTTATTTATTCTCAGGCTCTCAAGAAAAAATCTGCAGGTGCAATTAGCTCGCTGGAAGTAACACAGTTGCAAAATCAGTTGTTGCAGGCTGAAGGAACA